>JAFQTX010000005.1 GCA_017408825.1 Alistipes sp. | reverse complement strand
CGATGAGGTAGCGGACTCTTACTTCGCTACTAAGGACATCAAGGTGACAAACTCTGCTGCGCAGGACATCGTCTTGAAGCGTCCTTATGGTAAGCTTCGTGTCGTTGCTACTGACCTTGCTGAGCTTAACCTAAATGTTCACCCTAAGAGCGTTGTTGTTGAGTATGAGTCATTCAACCCTAACAAGTTCGACGCTGTAACTGGTGACATCAAGGGTGAGTACACTGTTAAGCAGTTCACTACAACTTTCGTAGAGAACGTTCGTGACAACATGGGTAGCCACTACTACAACGTAGGTTACGATGCTGAGACTGCTCCTGCTGTAAACGGCACTGTACGCAACACTCACATCACGCTCTTCACTGACTACATCCTTGGCCAGAATGCTCAGACTGATGGCACTTATCCTCAGACTCCTATCCACTTCACTATGACTGTGAACGATGGCAAGGGTGGCGAGATTAAGACTACTGCTTTCACTACTGATATTCCTGTTGAGCGTAACAAGCTAACTACTGTTATCGGTAACGTGCTTACTACTGCTACCGAGATCGAGGTTCGCATCGACGATAACTTCGCTGGTGAGAACATCATTGAGACTGACGAGGTTGCTGACCAGGCTTCATTCTTGAAGGCTCTTGAGGAGGCTGCTAAGAAGGAGTATGCTGCTATTGAGCTTACAGGTGATGTAGAGTGGGAGACTGGTGCTTCACATGGTTCTACTCCACTTATCGGCGCTGATGCAAAGACTAAGAGCCTTACTATCTATGGTAATGGTCGCACATTCACAGCTACAGGTAAGGGTGTTGGTCCTATCCGTATGGCTAACGATGGTAAACTTATCTTCCAGGATGTAGTATTCGTTGATGAGTCAGTATCATACAATGAGGGCGCTTGGGAGCTTGGTTACTTGGAGTTCGCTGGCGAGCTTGAGTTCATCAACTGTGAGTTCAAGAATGCGGTTATGATGTGTGGTGGCACAGCAAACAACGATACTGGTGCTAACGCTAAGTTCACTGGCTGTAAGTTCAACTCTGGTGATGCTAACCAGTACGACGTATGGGTATCAGGCGATAACGCATACTTCAATGAGTGTACTTTCGAGGGTTACCGTGGTATCAAGGTTCATGAGGCTTACGGTTCAGAGGTTACTGAGGTTGAGGTAGACAACTGTTTGTTCAACAACCTTTCTAAGAAGCCAGGTATGGCTATCGGTACTGTAAATGCAGCTACTAAGATTGAGATTAAGAACTCTACATTCACTAACTGCCAGGCTGGTGACCAGGGTCTTTACATCTACGAGACTGATACAGATGTTACTTCGTTCACTTTCATTGAGCAGAACAACGTGATAGCTTTCGTTGATGCTAATTTGACAAATACCTTAACACTTAAGGCCGGTACATACGATCTTAAGAGTGTAAATATTACAACTGATAGTGGTGCGGCTATCGCTATTGCTGAAGATGCTGAGGTGACAATCTTTGTCGCAGGTGACGTTAAACTTAATGGTAAGACTGCTGGTATAGCAGTTCCTGATTCATCAAAGCTCACTATCGAGGGTGTTGCCGAGACTCGTTCAGCAGATAAGTTTGGTAACCTCAATGTGGTTGCTAATGGTGGTTTCGGTATTGGTGGCATCGGTGCTGAGGTGACCATCAAGAACACTACTATCGACTATATCTGCGGTTGGCCAATTCAGCCTTTGTTCATAAAGGATCTTAACTATGGCAAGTCTGAGCCAGAGGGCTACTCTGCTATTGGTGGTGCTAAGATTGTTCTTGAAAACGTAGAGATTAAGAAGGCTGAGGGTGGTAGCAAGGCTGCCGCTATCGGTAACCGCTACTGGCAGTCTACTGATATTACCATCAAGAACTCTATTCTTGGTGATATCTTTGGTGGTAACGCATCGGCTGCTATCGGTGGTTCACGCTACTCAAGCAACGCTACCAAGCACAACATCAATATCAACATCGAGGGCTCTACTATTACCAACGCCGTAGGTGGTCAGTTTGCTGCTGGTATCGGTGCTGGTTACGACACTCACTGCTCGGCAAACGACTCTAACGCTGTAAACAACATCGTTATTACTAACTCTAACATCACCGTTAAGGGTGGTCAGTATGGTGCTGGTATCGGTACTGGTTATCACTCAGCAGCCCTTACTGGTTCTATTGATGCTGCATCTACTATCAATGCTACTGATGGTGGCTCACGCGATAAGTACACTGCCGCAATGCCAGTTGGTTACGGTGTTGTGGATCCTGCTCGTGAGTTCAATGGTGTTGCTGTAACATTTACAGTTGCTGGTGAGACTATCGCCCACCCATTGTATGCTGGCTACGAGAAGATGAATGATGGTGCATACTTCGATGAGGCTAATAATAAATATTACATCACTAATGCAGCTGGTTTGAAGTGGGTAGCTGATGTAGTTAATGCTACTACTCCATATACTGCAACAATCTTTGATGAGGCAGTTGTTGAGCTATCAAATGATATCGACCTTAATAACGAGGAGTGGATTCCTATCGGAGATGACCGATCACAGCGCACAGAGTGGCACGGTGTATTTGATGGTAAGGGGTACACTGTAAAGAATGTTAAAATTACCAAGAAGACTGACCGTGATGATGAAAACAAGTCATCGTATGGTTTGTTCGGTAACGTTAAGGGTACTGTTAAGAACCTTACCGTTGAGAACGTATCAATCTCAGGCGCACCTAAGTTTATCGGTGCTTTGATTGGTCGTTTGAATGATGGTCTTGTTGAGAACTGCCACGTTAAGAGCTCATCAGTAGAGTGTAATAACTGGACTATTGGTGGTCTTGTTGGTCAACTTAATAATGGTAAGATTAGCGGTTGCTCGGTAGAGGGCACTACAATCAAGGGTTATGCTGCCGTTGGTGCAATTGCAGGTATCGCCCTTAACAGCGGTGAGCGCACAATCGAGAATTGCTCAGTTAAAAATTGCTCAATCGTAAAGAATGGCTCATTTGGTGGCGACTTTGATAAGATGTTCGGTGCTGTTCTTGGAGCTGTATATAACGGTAGCTTAACCGTATATATCAATGGTTGCTCAGTTGAGAGCACCACAGTTCTTGGTGAGGTGTCATCAACAATCTTTGGTCATGCTACTGAGGGCGACCAGGTATTTGTGGATGGCGTATGTTTCACGCCTACATCGGTGGCCACAGCTGATGCTTTGGTAGAGGCACTTGAGAATGGCGAGAGCGTTCTCTTGGAGGATGATGTTAAGATAGAACCCGCTGGCATGAGCAATGCATATGGTACTACTGGTATTAATGTTAAGAATGGTCAAACTATTGATGGTGGAGGTCATATCCTTGACATCAAGGGTGCTGGTGGCACTTGGGATTCAGGTATTAGCACTACGGGTGGTATGATTAAGAATATCACTGTTACAGGTTCATTCCGAGGCATCTTCATAAACCACAATAGCGAAAACTGCAGCAAGGTTTACCTTGATAATGTGATTATCGATGGCACTACTTATACTATCAGCTGCGACCAGGGAACAAATAATGGCCTTGAGGCAACTAACTCTACATTCAAGGGTTGGACTTCATACGCCGCTACATTGGGTAATGCTAAGTTCACTGACTGCTACTTTGGCTATGGCAATGGCTACTCATACTGCCGTCCATACGCTCCTACCGAGTTCGTAGGTTGCGAGTTTGAGGCTGGTTTCAGATTGGATCCACGTGCTGATGTTACATTCGAGAACTGTACTCTTGATGGTGTAGCTCTTACAGCTGCGAACATTGCCGAGCTTGTAACTAACACTGAAAAGGTTACTATAAAGTAATAACGCTCGGTCATTAGGCCGAAATACCAAGCAGCACTCCTCGCGGGGTGCTGCTTTTTTTGTTTATGGGTGGTTCGAAGGGTAGTTTGTGCCTGTCGGCACTAAAGAGTAGTGCGCTCGCCGTTGGCGAGCTAAAGGGTAGAGCGCAAGCTAACGCTTGCTTAAGAGTAGTGCGCCCGCCGTGGCGGGCTAAAGGGGAAATGCACTAAAAACCCTTTAGCAAACTTGTTTGCGAACTACCCTTTAGCAAGCGTTAGCTTGCGAACAACCCTTTCTACAACCCTTTCAACTACCCTTTAGCACCACACAACAAAACCACATCTCAATACACGCAGATGCGCCATAGCTCGTTTATTAAAAAATTTAGTAATTAGGTTTGACAAATCCGTTTTAATTTCGTACCTTTGTCACGATTTGTGCTAACGAACAGATAACATAATAAAATACAATAACTAAAAAGCAATTAAGACTATGATTTACTCACACGAAGTGCAGCAGATGTGCTGCGTGAAGAAGGGTGCTAACCACGAGTCTGCACCTATCCCAGAGGAGGGCAAATGGGTACGTGCCAAGGAGATAAAGGATATCTCTGGTCTTACTCACGGTATTGGCTGGTGCGCTCCTCAGCAGGGTGCTTGTAAGCTAACTCTCAACGTGAAGAATGGTATCATCGAGGAGGCCTTGGTAGAGACCATCGGCTGCTCAGGCATGACACACTCAGCGGCTATGGCATCTGAGATCCTCCCAGGCAAGACCATTCTTGAGGCGTTGAACACCGACCTTGTTTGCGATGCTATCAACACAGCTATGCGTGAGCTTTTCAAGCAGATCGTTTACGGCCGTACACAGTCAGCATTCTCTGAGGGTGGCCTCGTTATCGGCGCATCACTCGAGGACCTCGGTAAGGGTCTTCGCTCACAGGTAGGTACAATGTTCGGTACTAACGCTAAGGGTACTCGCTACCTCGAGATGGCCGAGGGCTACTGCACACGCATGGCGCTCGACGCTAACGACGAGGTTATCGGCTACGAGTTCGTACACCTCGGCAAGATGATGGACTTCATCAAGAAGGGCATTGAGCCAGCAGAGGCATTGGAGAAGGCTAAGGGCTCATATGGCCGCTTCAAGGATGCTGTTAAGTATATCGATCCACGTCACGAGTAACGAGGGCGTTCGAGAGTTATTAACCATTAAATTTTAGGAAAATTATGGCATTATTTGAGAGCTACGAGCGCAGAATCGAGAAAATTAACGCTGTGCTTGCACAATATGGTATCAAGTCGGTAGAGGAGGCTAAGGCTATCTGCGACGAGAAGGGCATCGATCCTTACAAGATGTGTGAGGAGACTCAGCCTATATGCTTCGAGAACGCTAAGTGGGCTTACGTCGTAGGCGCCGCTATCGCAATCAAGAAGGGCTGCACCAACGCTGCTGACGCTGCCGAGGCTATCGGTGAGGGTCTTCAGGCATTCTGTATCAACGGCTCAGTAGCCGAGGATCGTAAGGTGGGTATCGGCCACGGTAACCTCGCAGCACGTCTTTTGCGTGAGGAGACTCAGTGTTTCGCATTCCTCGCTGGTCACGAGTCATTCGCAGCTGCTGAGGGTGCTATCAAGATCGCTGAGATGGCTAACCGTGTACGTAAGAACCCATTGCGCGTAATCCTTAACGGTCTGGGTAAGGATGCTGCTAAGATTATCTCACGTATCAACGGCTTTACATATGTTCGCACCGAGTTCGACTACTACTCTGGCGAGGTTAAGGAGGTAGAGACTATCTCATACTCTGACGGTCTACGCTCGAAGGTACGTTGCTACGGCGCTGACGACGTTCGTGAGGGTGTGGCTATCATGTGGAAGGAGGATGTAGACGTATCTATTACAGGTAACTCTACAAACCCAACACGCTTCCAGCACCCTGTAGCAGGTACTTATAAGAAGGAGCGTACGTTGGCAGGCAAGAAGTACTTCTCAGTAGCTTCAGGTGGTGGTACTGGCCGTACATTGCACCCTGATAACATGGCTGCAGGTCCAGCATCATACGGTATGACCGACACAATGGGTCGTATGCACTCTGACGCACAGTTTGCAGGCTCTTCATCAGTACCAGCACACGTTGAGATGATGGGCTTCCTCGGTATGGGTAACAACCCAATGGTGGGTGCAACAGTAGCTATTGCAGTAGCTATCCAGCAGAGTTTTGCAAAATAAGCAGTCATCTGCAACCTCTTAATCATTGCCCTGAATGGGACGTACGCCAAGTACTACCCATCCAGGGCAATTTCTTTATCGAGGCCACATCTAACCACTTATTTTGCAAAACTTACAACCGACATCTGACAAGAAATTGTCGAATATTCCTCTTTTGTTTTTTCTCTTTATCGGCATCAAATTAGCACCACTCTGACGCTAAATTTCAACCCATCCGGGGAGTTTTCATTTAGCACCACATCTCACTACTTTTGACGACAAATTGGGCAACAACACTCCCATCCGCCATTTCGCTTTATCGAGGCCACAACTAACCACCTTCTGACATCAAATTATAGCTTATTGACAATCGACCTGCTTAGCGCCACTCTGACAGGTGATTAGAATGATTTGAACTCACTCCACGACTTGTTACTCTCCGCATCGGTCTGAAGATTGCCAATGGCGGGGAAGTAGTCGAAGCCAGTCCACTCCTCGATTTGATCTACCGATACGGCATAGTTTGAATATGTATTGTTGTCATAATACTTATTCTCAAACCAGAAGCCAACGGTCATAGCATCTGAGACGTTACCCTCCTCGTCACACTTGATCTTAAGCACAACCTTATAGAAGTAGTTTGGCACGGGCACACTCTTGGTATCATCCTTGGCCTTGGTATAGCCTATTGTGCGGCTCTCGCCTATTTTATTAAATGCCACGCCAGTAACGATATATATAGTCTCACTCTCAGCGATATTCTGCAACGCTGCCTCAAGTTTCTGCCAGATGCCGCCATTGAAGCCTTCCTGCACCTGCGGAACGGAGTTGGTAACGTAGAATGTTTGTAGCTGCATCCCTCGGATACCATTACGCGAGGCATTAGGGATAAGGTGACCTCGTGAGTAGTCGCCAGCATAGCTACGTGAGCATAGGTTTATCTGATCGGAGGTGCTAATATATGGATTCCAGTCCCACGCATCGGGGCGACCAATAGAGCCCATATGGCGTGCAGCAAGCGGATATGCCACCCACAGCGAGGTGTATGTATCGACATCATAGTAGTGGGTATAGTTATCCTCATTTTCATATCGCACAACAACCCATTTGGCATTAGGATATGCTCCATCGGCAGGCTTTGCTGGTAGCTCAAGGCCATATTTGATTGTCTGGGTACTATCACCCACACTACCGCCACCATCATCTTCGTTGCCATCGTCACCACCGTCGTAGCCGCCGTCATCACCCTCCTCGGGGAGAATTACCTCACCCTCAAGCTCGTAGAGCTGAGGTAGTGTGCCACGGCTATCTGAATAGCTACCAAACGAGCTATACGAGAGGTCGTACTGCAGGTACTTGCCCTTAGATACATTGGTGATTTTGAACGCATCGCCACTCTTAGTTATACTCCACACATCACCCTCGGTAGGTGCTGCGTCTACATTCACAGAGTTATAATCCTTGTATTGATACAAATAGCGGTTGTCCACAACTTGACGAAGCGTATAGCCTCCATCCTTAGCCTCGATATAAAAGGCGTTGGCGCAGTCGCTAAAAACGATAACGCCATCGTCGTCGGTATCGCCATCCACGCTCTTAAGATAGCCATACTTAGAATACTCGATAGGTTGTGCCACACAATGCTCAGCAGCAATAAGATATGCCTTACCTGAGGTAACCTTATCCACACGGCGGAAAGTACAGACGTCGGGCTCTGGAGCCTTCTCAAGTGTAACGACAAGCTCTGGGAGTTCCGTAACGGAGAACTCTACATCAGTATCGAGTGTCAGTGTATGTTCATAGTGCTGCTCACCACACTCAATATCCACCTTAAGCAGACTACCAGCCTTAAGAACCGAGGGTGAGGTTATAAAGTAGAGCATCTGCTCAGAAGAGACACCCTGCTTGTAACTGAGCCTTAGCTCTGACGACATCTTGTCATAGGTAACAGCCCCCGAGCTGAGGTCTACAACAAGCTCACCGGCAAATGGAGTAGCCCCCTCGGCAGAGAGCTTTACGCTGTTTATCACGCTACCCTCTGGAAGGTTCTCGATGGTGAGCGCACCCATGGCCGTCACCCTACGAAACTCCAACTTAAGAGGCTGGGGCATAGCCTCGTATGTAACATAAGGAGCTACACGCAGGTCTGCACTAATATCGAACATCGCACCATCGGGCGACTGCTCCAATGGCAATACCAGGCGTACCCTACTCAGATCAATACTATCATCCTCGATAACAGCATCGGCAGGGAATATTGCTCCATAGCCAAACTCCTCACATTCGGCATTAGGCTCTTCGAGGGTGAATGTAGCATCACCCCCCTCCTCGACATGTATGCACTGCGACGTGCGGTAGGCTGCACCACACTCAATGACAGCTATCTCATCGCCCTCGCACCACTCTGCGTCATCCGACGATGACACCTTAATAACAAGTTTATCAGCCTCTTCGGGTGTTGTAGAGGATGTAAAGGAGCACCCAACGCCAACAAGCGCAAGTAGCACGTATGATACTATTCGAAGTCTTCTCATGGCTCCAAGATTTTATGTTTTACTTTTTGAAGATCAGCTGTGCGAACTCCGTGAGGTATATTCGCCAGTTACGCCAAATGTGGCCATCGCCCGTCTCACGAAAGGTATACTCATAGCCACACTTGTCGAGGAGTTTGCGATACTCAACATTCTCCTCGTAGAGGAAGTCATCCTTGCCAATAGCTATCCAGTAGAGCTTTGGATCTGCGGCAAACTGCTTGGCAAGTTTTTCCTCAATATTCTCGTAGACATCGACACCCTTCTCGCCACGAAATACCGCCGCCGAGAATAGGCCCACATAGTCGAACATTGCGGGATACTCCTTAGATATATGCATCGAGTGAAAGCCACCCATGGATAATCCCGCTATGGCACGAGCTTCAGCCTTAGAGAGTGTGCGGTAGTGTGTATCAACCCACTCTACCACAGAGGGGAACAATCGCTCGAACGAGCCATCCATCGAGCCCGACATATATGGCGACCACATACCCTCGTGCGAGTATCCAGGCGCTGCCACATGCTTGGTACAGCCATTTGTCATCACCACAATCATTGGCTCGGCCCTACGCTGAGCAATGAGGTTATCCATAATCTCGGCAACACGTCCCGTGGCAACCCAGGCCTCCTCATCGCCACCCATGCCGTGTAGGAGATACAACACCGGATAACGACCCTTGCCTGACTCGTAACCCGCAGGGGTATAGATAGTCATACGGCGCTCACGGCCATCCGATATCTTGGCCCACACACGTGATAGAGTGCCGTGTGGCACGTTTTGTGCTGAGTAGAGGTCGCCACGCTCGCCAGGGATGATAAAATAGTTCATCTGCGAGCCTACATCACGCATAACGTAGCTATTCGAGGGATCGGCAACGTGATCTATGCCATCGACGATAAACCAGTAGTAGTATAGTTCCGAGGCCAAAGGCTCTGAGGTGTACTCCCACACGCCATCCTCGAGACGTGTCATCGTCATAGGCTCCGACTTCGAGCCGTGTGCAAAGTCGCCAAAGAGCATCACACTCTCGGAGTTAGGGGCGTATAGACGTAGTGTAACGCTACCATCAGAGTGTACCTCGGGCGAAGTAACACTCTTGCGCTGCCATAGGTTTTGCTGTGCCGAGGTAGGCGTTAGGCCAAAGATAAGTACTAAGCCTACGATGTATGCAAACAGAGATAAACGTTTCATAGTCACGACCTTTTAATGTACAATACAAAGATACAATTTTTTTCGTATATTTGCTACACTCAAACCCGATATTATGAAAATAGGCATTATATCCGACACCCACACCACCTTCGACGACACCCTCAAGGAGTTCCTATCGCCCTGTCAAGAGATATGGCACGCTGGTGATATAGGATCGCTCGAGGTCGCCGACCGCATAGCTGAGTTTCGCCCTCTAAGAGCCGTATGTGGCAATATCGACGGAGGCCTTATGCGCCGTGTATATCACGACTTTACGCTCTTTGAGTGCGAGGGCGTACGAGTACTGATGACACATATTGGCGGCAAGCCACGCAGCTATTCGCCTAAAGCCCTACAACATATCCACGCCTCACGTCCAAAACTCTTTATTGCAGGACACTCGCACATACTGCGCGTTGAGTACGACAAGGTCTACGATATGCTATTTGTAAACCCTGGCGCCGCTGGCAACTACGGCATCCACCATCTGCGCACAGCAATACGTCTCGACATCGAACAAGGCGAGATTAAGAATATGGAGATCGGCGAATGGCCTAAACATCTGGCTGATAACGACTAAACAATAGGACTATGCAACGAATAGTATTGACATTATGGTGTGTGCTATGCTGCACCACGCTCTATGGACAAGAGATTGTGCGCCATACCTACCACTACGCTACACACTGCGGGGAGGAGCTATATCTCGACAGATATGTTGCCGAGGAGCAGTGCGATACACCTCGTCCGTGCATGATCTTTGCCTTTGGTGGCGGCTTTGTGCAGGGCTCACGTGATGTAGACTACTACCGTATCTTCTTCGAGCACCTCGCACGTGAGGGCATCGTAGTGGTATCTATCGACTACCGCTTAGGACTTAAAAACCTCCCTAAGATTGATAGCGCAAGAGCGATGATTGACATATTCGATAATGCAATTACAATCGCCGTGCAGGATATGTACTGCGCCACTAACTTCGTGTATGCCAATGCCAAAGAGTGGTGCGTAGACCCAACGAAGATTATGCTCAGTGGCTCGAGTGCCGGTGCTATCACAGCACTCCAGGCTGAGTGGCTACGCTCTAATGACGATAGCCTTGCCGAGGTACTCCCTGAGGGCTTCCGCTATGCGGGCGTGGTATCGTGCGCAGGAGCTATATTCTCACGCCACGGAAGGCCTAAGTTCGCCACCTCACCTGCCCCTATGCTGCTATTCCACGGCACGTCAGATAGCAACGTTCCCTACGACCACGCCTCGTTGTTTGGCGTTGGCTTCTACGGCTCGGAGTATATCACCCGCCAACTCGACAAGCTCAACTCACCCTACTGGTTCTACTCCGTAGAGTATGCCGACCACCGCCTTGCGGGTACACCGCTGTTTGAGCAGTGCGACCTTATCGTGCAGTTTATCCAAGAGTTTGTCATTGCGGGGAGACGTGAGCAGACGACAACCTCGGTCATAACGCTCGATGGTGAGCGCCGCCCCACTCGCTTCTCGGCAATGGATTATATCAGAACTAACTACCAACGAGACAGGGGCAACGCAAAGCCGTAGCCCAATATTATGGAGGCGCAGCCTGATGCCCGACCTCGTAATGGTCTTAATGGTCCTAATGGTCTTAATGGTCCCAATGGTCTTAAAAAAATCCACCCGACCCAATTTTTGATTAGAAGGTCGTAGATGTGGTGCATCGCAAAAGAAGAGGCCTCGGGATAGTACTTTAGCGTACAGCCCGAGGTCTCTTACTTTCTGGGATGTGCCGCAGATGCGGCCTTATAATCGAAAATATTTTTGATTTTAGTGCGGCAGATTTAGTCTATCGCAAAAGAGACTACCGCAGGATAGTACTTTGACGTACAGCCTGCGGTAGTCTACTTTTTGGGATGGGCTAAAGATGCCCAATAAAATCGAAAATTACTTGTTGTAAGCCTTCATCACAGAGATCAAATCAAGCACCTTGTTCGAGTAACCCCACTCGTTGTCGTACCATGAAACAACCTTCATAAATGTATCGGTAATAGCGATACCTGCGGTTGCGTCGAAGATAGATGTACGTGGGTCGCCAAGGAAGTCTGAAGATACTACAGCCTCGTCAGTGTAGCCAAGGATGCCCTTGAGCTCGCCCTCTGAAGCCTTCTTCATAGCTGCACAAACCTCCTCATAAGTAGCAGGCTTAGCAAGGTTTACAGTGAGGTCTACAACAGATACGTCCAAAGTAGGAACACGCATTGACATACCAGTAAGCTTACCATTGAGCTCAGGGATAACCTTACCTACAGCCTTAGCAGCACCTGTTGATGATGGGATGATATTGCCGCAAGCAGCACGGCCACCACGCCAATCCTTCAATGATGGACCATCAACAGTCTTCTGAGTAGCAGTCACCGAGTGAACAGTTGTCATAAGACCGTTTACAAGGCCGAAGTTATCGTTAAGAACCTTAGCAATAGGAGCCAAGCAGTTTGTAGTACATGAAGCGTTAGATACGATCTTCTGACCAGCGTACTCAGATGTGTTTACGCCGCACACGAACATAGGAGTTGAGTCCTTCGATGGAGCAGACATAACAACATACTTAGCACCCGCAGCGATGTGAGCCTCAGCCTTCTCAGCTGTGAGGAACAAACCTGTAGACTCTACTACATACTCAGCATCAACCTCGTTCCACTTGAGCTGTGCAGGATCTTTCTCAGCAGTTACACGGATAGCGTTACCATTTACGATAAGGGTGTTAGACTCCAAGCAGTAGTCTACAGTACCCTCGAACTTGCCGTGCATAGTATCGTACTTAAGCATATAAGCCAAGTAGTCTACTGGGCAAAGGTCGTTGATACCTACAACCTGATACTTATCAGTCTGTGAGCAAGCTGCACGGAACACCATACGGCCAATACGACCGAAGCCGTTAATACCAATCTTAATCTGTGACATAGTTGAATTGTTTATATTAATAGTTAATAAATCTCTTTGACGAGTTTCGATGTGCAAAATTACTGCTTTTGATCGAACTTACAAATAAAATATTAAAATTTTTTAATAAAATCTAATATCTCTCCTACTTGGTCACACTCTTAGCTCGTTTAGCCATTGCAGAGGCGAACACAAAGTCGTTGAGTTCAGGGTTTTCAGCCTGGAGAATATCATCCTTAGTACCCTCCCACCATTTGTGGCCTTCGTGGATGTAGACAATTTTCTCGCCAATCTCCATCACCGAGTTCATATCGTGAGTATTGATGATTGTGGTGATGTTAAACTCCTTGGTGATATCTTGGATAAGGTTGTCGATGACAACAGATGTCTGAGGGTCGAGACCCGAGTTGGGCTCGTCGCAAAAGAGGTAGCGGGGGTTGAGCACTATTGCACGTGCTATGGCCACACGCTTGATCATACCACCACTCAGCTCCGAGGGGTATAGGTGGTCGGCGCCGACCAATCGTACACGTTCAAGGCAGAAGTCCACTCTCTCACGCTTCTCAGCATCCGAGAACTCGGTGAAGAGGTCAAGGGGGAGGCGTACGTTTTCACGCACGGTTGATGAGTCGAGCAGTGCACCGCCCTGAAAGATCATACCTATATCCTTACGTATCCTCTTGCGCTCCTTGAACTTAAGGTCGGTATAGCACACATCGTCGTAGAATATCCTGCCTGTATCGACATCGTGCAGGCCCACAAGGCTCTTAAGTAGCACGGTCTTTCCCGAGCCACTGCGGCCGATGATAAGGTTGGTCTTGCCTGTCTCGAACTCTATGGTGATATCGTCGAGCACCTTACGCCCCTCGAAGGTCTTTGATATATGGTCTGCACGTATCATACACGCATAATTTGTGTTAGGATAAGGTCAAAAATCATAATTGTCACCGAGCTTGCCACAACGGCCATTGTCGAGGCACGTCCCACCTCAAGCGAGTTGCCCTTGGCGTAGTAGCCGCAGTAGGCCGAGATAGAGGTGATAATAAAGGCAAATACAGCACCCTTAACCAGGGCATAGGTGAACGAGAAGGGCTCGAAGCAGTAGAACAAGCCCTCGATATAGTCGCCCGTAAGCATAATGCCCGTAAGAAAGGCGATGGCATATCCGCCGACGATACCAACGATGATGCTAAAGAGCGTGAGAATTGGGAAGAACACCACCGTGGCAATGATCTTGGGCAGGATGAGATACGAGGCTGAGTTTACGCCCATAATCTCGAGGGCATCAATCTGCTCGGTGATACGCATAGTACCAATCTCCGAGGCGATATTTGAGCCCACCTTACCCGCAAGGATGAGTGCCACAACGGTAGATGAGAACTCGAGCACCATAACCTCACGCGTAGCATATCCAATCATAAACTGTGGGATGAATGGCGACTCGAGCGTGATGGCCATCTGGAGCGCCACTACCGCACCGATAAATGCTGAGATGATTGCCGTGAGCGATATTGAGTTAAAGCCGAGCGCCTCAATCTCGAACGACACACGACGAATGTAGATACCCATCTTCTCGGGGCGTGAGAAGACCTTGCCCAGTAGCTGGAAGTATCGACCTATATTTTCAAAGAGTTTTATCATCGCTATAATCGTTATCCACTTAAGAGTTAATTCACACTACTCTACCTCCTCGAAGTCTACGTAGTCACCCACCTTATCGTTTACACGCTTTGGCTGTTTTGTAGACGAGGTTGTGGTCGTGGTCGTTCCACCCTGTGCTCTACGCTGAGCATCAGCCTGCTCCTGCATACGGCGCACCAGCTCCTCGAGGGTCATACCCTGAGCATTGAAACCACCGGCACTAAAGCCACCAGCGTTAAAACCACCAGCATCGAAGCCCGAGAATCCTGCACCACCACTGCGCATCTGCTCCTCCATCTTGCGGCGCATAGAGTGGACACGTAGTGCCATACCACCCACGACAAGAAGTAGCAGGATGATTATACCGAGTACTACCCAGCCTATGGCCTTCCACACTATTGGCGCAAAGATAGCTGTGAGCACAAGGAACGTCGTGAATAGGGGATGACGCTCGACAAATGCCAATATACCGTAGAATATAATCTTCAAATATACCATCTTCACAAAGTGCACTATCCTTATATAAATAGTACGTGGCAAAGATAATAAATTAATACCAAAAACGAAAACCAATTCTTCGAAATAGTGATATTAGGAGCAATATAGACAACTTTGAATATATAGTTTCGAAAAAATTTGCATAATTAAAATAAATTATTTAATTTTGCATAACAACTACGACCTAACCGTGAGAGCAAATAGTAACATAGGACTTTCAGCAATGAGCTCGAGACTCGAGCTTCAGTCTGCCATTATGTCTATGCGAATGTGCCGTTAGGCACTACTCTTACTCTGTGCACACCACGTGAGGTGCACCCCAAACAATCCAACCTATACACCCCGATTAATGTCGCTACCACACTCGTTGTGGTGTGACTAATGTATTAATTGAAAACGACAAACATCATATACTATGAGCGATAGAAAACTTAAATTTGAGACACTTCAGATACACGGAGGCTACCACGTGGATGCGTCACAGTCACGAGGCATTGCCATCCACCCTACGGCAGCCTACCACTTTCCCACGTGCGAGTATGCAGCTAACCTATTCACACTCAGCGAACCAGGCTATATCTACACTCGCCTGCACAACCCCACCACTGCGTCGTACGAAGAGCGTATAGCAGCACTCTATGGCGGCGTTGGTGCGCTGGCCACCTCGTCGGGTATGTCGGCAATACTACTTACCGTAACAGCCCTTGCCAAGCACGGCGAGAATATTGTGGCTTCACCATACCTATACGGTGGCACACACAACCAGTTTGTAATCTCGCTGCGCAACCTTGGCGTAGAGTGCCGCCTAGCAGCGAGCGACTCGGCCGAGGATATGGCCTCGCTTGTGGATGAAAAAACTCGCGCTCTCTTTGTCGAGTCGATGGGCAATCCAACGTGCCGAGTAGCTGATATTGAGGCGCTTGCCGATGTCGCACACCGCAACAACATACCTCTTATCGTTGATAACACGTTTGGTGCGGGTGGTTATCTGTGTAACCCATTTGAGTGGGGTGCTGACATAGTCACCGACTCGGCGACAAAGTGGATTAATGGCCACGGCACTGCTATGGGAGGCATCATCGTTGATGGCGGCAAGTTTGACTGGAGAGCATCGGGCAAATTCCCACAGATCGACGGCCCATCGGAGGGCTACCATGGTCTAAATCTCTACGATGCTTTTGGCGCTCAAGCCTTTATCGTCAAGTGTCGAGTAGATGGCATGCGTGATTTTGGCTGCTCGCCTTCGCCCTTCGACGCATATCTTATGCTCATCGGCCTTGAGACCCTATCACTACGTGTTAAGCACGAGGTGGAGTCAGCATATAAGCTTGCGGAGTTCTGCCGCCAGCATCCTAAGGTTGAGCGTGTTAGCTTCGTAGGCTTCGAGGATCACCCAAGCCACAAACTCGCTAAGAAATACTTTCGCTATGGCGCTTCAGCCGTGCTTACAATCGAGCTTAAGGGCGACTTGGAGTCTACCGTACGTTTTGTTGAGAGCCTCAAGCTATCGGGCAATATGACGATGATTGGCGACTCTATCTCGGTGGTAACACACCCCGCTTCGACCACACATAAGCAGCTCTCGGACGAGGCGAAGCGTGCAGCAGGCATCACACCTACCCTACTACGTATATCGTTAGGTTTGGAGAATGTCGATGATATCATTGCCGACTACGAGGAGGCGCTCAAAAACGTATAGCGATGCCACAGATATATCATCATAACAAGCCCTTTACGCTCGAGTCGAGCGAGGTACTTGCGGAGCTCGACATCGCCTACGACACCTTTGGAGAGCTTAACGAGGCTAAAGACAATGTCATCTGGGTTTGTCACGCACTCACGGCCAACTCTGACGTGGCAGATTGGTGGCCACATACTGTTGAGCGTGGTAAGTTCCTCGACCCTGAGCGCTACTTTATCATCTGCGCCAACTTCCTCGGCTCGCACTATGGCACAACATCGCCACTGGCGGTAAATCCAGCAACAGGCGAGAAGTACTACTACGACTTTCCCCGCATCAGCGTGCGCGATATGGTGCGTTGCCATCAACTGCTTGCTCGAGAGCTTGGCATTGAGCGAGTTAAACTGCTTATTGGAAGCTCGATAGGAGGCTTTCAATGTATGGAGTGGGCTATTCTTGAGCCGCAGTTTATGGAGCGCCTTGCCCTCATCGCCACGACGTGCTCATCGGAGCCGTGGGCAGCAGCCTTCAACGAGTCGCAGCGCATGGCCATACGTCTTGACCCTACGTGGGGACAGAGGTGTGACGATGCAGGCAACGATGGCATGGCCGTAGCCCGCTCTATAGCCCTGATAAGCTATCGAGGAGGTGCTGCCTACAATGCCACACAGCAGGAGGCAGATCCCACCGAGGTCTCCTTCGATCGTCGTGCGCACAGCTATCAGCGCTACCAGGGCGAGAAGCTGCGCCGCAGGTTTAACGCTATGTCGTACTACCGCCTATCCGAGGCTGTCGATTCGCATAACATTGCACGTGGGCGTGGCAGCATCGCCCAGGCACTCGGTCGCATCGAGGCACGCACACTCATTGTGGCAATAAGCTCCGACATACTCTTCCCTCCCGAGGCGCATATCCCTATGCGTGAGCATATTGCTCAGAACGAGTATCACCTCATAGAGTCATCGTTTGGCCACGATGGATTTCTTGTTGAGCATGAGAAACTAAACACTATTATTGAGAATTTTATGAACAAATAAAAACATACATAACTATGAAACACCTAAATATCGGACTCTTTGGATTTGGCAACGTGGGGCGTGGTCTCTACGATGTGCTTAAGCGTATCAACTCTGATAATGTAACCATCAAGCGTATCTGTGTGCGCAACATCGAGAAGGATCGTGGCATCAAGGCTGAGTTCACTGACAACCCCGACGACATCTTCAACGACCGAGACATCAACCTCGTCGTCGAGGTTATCGACGATGCTGAGGCAGCATACGATATTGTAAAGCGTGCGCTAAAGAGCCGTATCCCCGTGGTGTCGGGCAATAAGAAGATGCTCGGCCACCATATTCTGGAGCTTATCGACCTTCAGGAACAGTATAACACCGCCCTGCTCTATGACGCCTCGGCATGTGGCTCGATACCCGTGATACGCAACCTCGAGGAGTACTACGACAATGACCTGCTATGCTCCGTGAAGGGTATACTCAACGGCTCATCGAACTTTATCCTATCAAAGATCTTCAACGAGAAGATGGGCTATAAGGAGGCATTGAAACTGGCACAGGATTTAGGTTTTGCCGAGAGTAATCCTACGCTCGACATCGACGGCTGGGACTCGCTCTATAAGCTCATTATCATCACGATGCACGCCTTTGGTGTATATGTAGCTCCCGAGCAGATATTTACCTATGGCATCTCTACGATGAACGATGCCGATATACGCTTTGCCGAGGAGAAGGATCGCCGCATAAAGCTTGTGGCACATGTCGAGAAGATTGACGACCGCCTAATTATGTGCGTCATACCACAGCTTATCTCACGCAATAAATATATATATAGTGTCGAGGATGAGTTCAACGGCGTAGTTATCAAGGGTCTGTTCTACGATAAGCAGTTTATGTTTGGTCGTGGTGCTGGTGGCCACCCTACTGGCTCGGCAGTGCTCAGCGACATTACAGCTTGCGCCTATAACTACCGCTACGAGTATAAGAAGCGTAACGATTCGGTACTTCCACGCTACACCACCGAGCACACGTTCCGTGTATACTTCCGCTATAAGAGTGCCGAGCAGCGCAACCTGCTCAATTTCCTCAAGGTTCGCGAGCAGTACACCTCGGACGAGTATAACTATATCGTGGGCGATGTTACTATTGCCAACCTCAAGGCACATCAGGAGGAGCTACGCACACCAGATTGCTTCGTTGCCGCCTATCCATTTGATTAGTTGATAGGGTAAGAGGTAGGGAATTTAGTGAATTTAGTGAATTTAGGGAGTTTAGCGCAGGTCGTTAATCTCCCTAAGTTCTCTAAATTCCTTAGACTCCCTAACGATAACCTTGATTAGCACCAAAGCCTAATTTCTTGTCAGAAGGGTGCCGAGTGCTACACTCGGCAAAAATGCCACCGATGGGTAGTACTTGGCGTACGTCCCATTGGTGGCATTTTTTGTTAGGGGACGCAATCGACCCCTTATCACAAGAGATTAGCGTTGGCGATTAATAGCATCCTCCGCCGTCATCGTAGTAATAAGGACTACGCCATTCACTCCTCTGAAGCCATACATATTCGAGCCCTTGATAATCTCCACTGACTTTACATCGTAGAGGCTAATAAGCTCGGGACGTGTCTCCATACCGTCGCATAGGATAAGTACACCAGAAGTGCTATTTATAGAGTTCTGCGTGAGCAGGCATAGCTCGCCATTGATATAGCGAAGTCCCGGGTAGCACATTTGTATCGCCTCGATAAGCCCCTTAGCACCCGTAGCACGTAGTCTATCGCCCGAAATACCCGATGAGTAATCGGTCGATTCACGGCGCTTGACATAGCCAAAGCCGTAGCTCATCAGCTCCTCAGACTCTGCGGCCTCGTATGTAAAGTTACTAAGATTGAGGCCAATATCTATGCTACGACGGCCATCAACAGCAACACGCAGAGTGTCACGCTTATATATCACGAGGAGCGTGTCATCCTCCTTTACGTCAGTAAGGCCGAAGCGCCCCTTGCCATCCGAATATGTCATTTTGCCACTACCCTCAACGACGATGCGAGCACGCACGCCTTTACCCTCATTGTTTCTGATGCGGCCATTGAATGGGCTCTGAGCAAAGAGTGGTGTGGCCACAAAAAATGCTATTAAAAGAGTAAATATCTTTCTCATCGTAGTACGGTTTTAGATAGGTTACTTGTTGTAAAGGTAATAATATTTTGCTAAAAATGGGAATAGTGATATAAAATTTGTTATTTCTTAAAAATATTTATTATCTTTGTGGTATAAAACTAAACGACTTTAACAATTAAATATAACGTATTATGAAAGAGGCTATTGCAATTCTCACCGGTGGTGGTCCAGCACCTGGTATGAACACTGTTGTCGGCTCTGTTGCCAAGACCTTCCTTGCTAAGGGCTATCGTGTTATTGGTCTACACTACGGCTACTCGGGTCTTTTCAACCCAAATCCTCGCTACGAGGATCTCGATATGTTCCGCGTAGACTACATCTTCAATCAGGGTGGTTCATACCTTACAATGAGCCGCTTCAAGCCTACCGACGAGGACTTCGAGAAGAACTTCAACCTCGAGTTCTTCAAGACAAACAACATCAAGTTGCTTGTTACCGTGGGTGGTGACGACACTGCATCAACAGCTAATCGCATCGCTAAGTTCCTCGAGGCTAAGCAGTATCCTATTGCAAATATCCACGTGCCTAAGACTATCGACAACGACCTTCCTCTGCCAGCAGGTATGCCTACCTTCGGTTACCAGTCGGCAAAGAACGCTGGCTCGGTAATCGGCCGTGCAGTATATAACGACGCTCGCACATCGGCTAACTGGTTTGTAGTAGCTGCTATGGGTCGCTCTGCAGGCCACCTTGCATTCGGTATCGCTTCGGCCTGCCACTACCCTATGATCATCATCCCAGAGATGTTCAACAAGACAAAGATCACTATCGACAAGATCGTAAGCCTCATCGTGTCGGCTATCGTTAAGCGTAAGCTCCTCAATATGGACTATGGCGCAGCAATGGTGTCGGAGGGCGTGTTCCACGCTCTCGACGAGGAGGAGATCCTAAAGTCGGGCATCCACTTCTCATACGACGACCACGGCCACCCAGAGCTCGGTAAGGTATCTAAGGCTGAGATGTTCAACACCCTACTCGAGAAGCGTTGCAAGGCCCTTGGTCTTAAGGTTAAGTCACGTCCAGTGGAGATAGGCTACGAGGTACGCTGCCAGACACCTTGTGCCTTCGACCTCGTGTACTGCTCACAGCTCGGTATGGGTGTCTATAAGCTCTTCTCTGAGGGTAAGACTGGCTGTATGGTATATATCAGCCAGGAGGGCTACGTATCGCCACTCTACCTCAAGGACTTGCAGGATCCTGTGACAGGCAAGATTCCACCACGTCTGGTAGATATCAACGCCGACAAGATTCACCAGGTTATCGACAACCTTATGCACTATATCACTCCTGCCGACTACGAGGCAGCTAAGGCATACCTCCCAAATCCTGAGGAGTACGACTTCAAGAAGATTCTTGAGTGGTAATATAGCATGATTAGGGTCTATTTGAAACCCTAACTATAGAGAGCAAATGGGCTGTACCGTTGAGAGTACAGCCCATTTGCTTTTTTAAGGATAATAAGAGATTAAGACATTTAGGACAATTAAGATGGTTACGGACAAGAGCGCCAACGGCCAAGACATCGGCGATACCCGACCTCGTAATGGTCTTATTGGTCCCAAACTGGGGAAATTGGGGATGCTGGGGATGCTGGGGATGCTGGGGAATTTAAGGAGATTAGGGATAGTGATCCCCATAGTCCCCATAGTCCCCATCGTCCCCATAGTCCCCATAATCCCCATCTTCCCTATCCTCCCTGAAACCCCTCCCCGACCCAATTTTTGATTAGAAGGTCTCAGATGCGGCCTTATAGTCGAAAATTTTTGATTAGAAGGTCGTAGATGTGGTGCATCGCAAAAGAAGAGGCCTCGGGATAGTACTTTGGCGTACAGCCCGAGGTCTCTTACTTTTTGAGATGTGCCGCAGATGCGACCTTATAATCGAAAATTACTTCGTGCGGTTGATATAAGAGTTATAACGCCACTTAGCATTCTCCTCGGCAGCCTCGAAAAGCTGCTCAGCCTCAGCTGGGAAGGCCTTCTTAAGCGAAGTATAACGTACCTCCTTCATAAGGAAGTCACGGAACTTCGACCAATCAGGCTCCTTAGAGTCCATCACGAATGGGTTCTTGCCCTCAGCCTCGAGCTGTGGGTTGTAGTGCCAGAGGTGCCAGTAGCCGCACTCAACAGCCTGCTTACCGACGGTCTGAGTGCGTGTCATACCACCCTTGATACCGTGGTTGATGCATGGTGCGTAGGCGATGATGAGCGATGGACCAGGATAAGCCTCAGCCTCCTTAAGTACATTGAAGAGCTGCTGCTGCGATGCGCCGATAGATACCTGAGCAACATATACATATCCATAGGTCATTGCGATAGCGCCAATATCCTTCTTACGGATGCGCTTACCTGCCGATGCGAACTTAGCAACAGCACCCACAGGTGTAGACTTAGATGACTGACCACCGGTATTTGAGTAAACCTCAGTATCAACGATAAGGATATTTACATCCTCGCCCGATGCGAGTACGTGATCAACACCTCCGAAGCCAATGTCGTAGCCCCAGCCGTCACCACCGATGATCCACTGCGACTTCTTAACCAACCAATCCTTATACTCAAGGATAGTCTTGCAGTAGCTGCAGTCACAAGCCTCAACCAATGGAAGCAGACGTGCCGTAACCTCACGTGATGCTGCAGCAAGGTGACGAGCGTCAATCCACTCCTGCATAGTCGCCTTAAGCTCCTCAGAGCAGCAGTTGCACTCAGCAATAGCCTTGCGCATAACATCCTCAAGACCCTGACGCAGCTTCTCAACGCCGATGCGCATACCGAGACCAAACTCAGCATTATCCTCGAAGAGTGAGTTGGCCCATGCAGGACCCTGACCCTGAGCGTTTGTGCAGTATGGAGTAGATGGTGCAGAGCCAGAGTAGATTGATGTACAGCCAGTAGCGTTAGCCACCATCATACGGTCGCCAAAGAGCTGTGAGATAGCCTTGATATATGGAGTCTCACCGCAACCAGCACATGCACCCGAGAACTCGAAGAGTGGCTGTGAGAACTGGAGGTTCTTCACAGACTTGGTCTTGTCTACGTACTCGGTGTAGCCGATATTCTTGGTGATATAGTCCCAGTTCTTAGCCTCAGCAACCTGCTCAGCCAATGGACGCATCACAAGAGCCTTATCCTTAGCAGGACATACATCCACACAGTTGCTACAGCCTGTACAGTCGAGTGGTGACAGCTGGATACGGAACTTCAGAGCCTTTGTCTCGCCCAAGCCCTGCTTCCACTCAATGCCCGAAGCAGCAGCCTGCTCCTCGGTAGCGAGGAATGGACGGATGGCAGCGTGAGGACATACATATGCACACTGGTTACACTGGATACAGTTCTCAATCTTCCACTGAGGCACTGATGTGGCGATACCACGCTTCTCGTAGGCTGCAGTACCGTTATCCCAAGTACCATCCTCACGGCCGTTGAATGCCGATACAGGTAGCATATCACCCTTAAGAGCGTCGATAGGCTCACATACGTTACGTACGAATGCTGGCACGCTCTCATCAATAACGTGTGCTGCCTCCGACACCTCGATGTCGGACCACTCTGCAGGAACATCTACCTTAACAACAGCCTCGCAACCGGCATCTACCGCAGCGTAGTTCATATTCACGATATCCTCGCCCTTGTTACCATATGACTTGTAGATAGCCTTCTTCATCTCCTCGACAGCCTTCTCAATAGGAATGATGTCGGCAATCTTGAAGAATGCTGCCTGCATAATGGTATTGGTACGTGAGCCAAGGCCAAGCTCGGTGGCAATCTTCGTAGCGTTGATGATGTAGAAGTTAATACCCTTCTTTGCCATGTACTGCTTCATGTGTGCTGGGAGCGTGCGGCATGTTGTCTCAGCATCGTTTACCGAGTTAAGAAGGAATGAGCCACCACGCTTAAGACCCTTGAGCACATCGTACTTGTCTACGTACGAAGGCACGTGGCAAGCCACGAAGTCTGGTGTAGTCACCAAGTAAGGCGATGTGATTGGGTTATCACCAAAGCGAAGGTGCGATGATGTGTAACCACCCGACTTCTTAGAGTCGTATGAGAAGTATGCCTGGCAATACTTGTTGGTAGAGCCACCGATAATCTTAATTGAGTTCTTATTAGCACCCACAGTACCATCAGAACCAAGGCCGAAGAACAACGCCTCGAAGGTACCCTCCTTAGCCATCGAAATCTCCTTGCCTACGGGCAACGATAGCATCGTAACATCATCGTTGATACCCACGGTGAAGTGGTTCTTAGGCTCCTCAGCCTCGAGATTAGCAAATACTGCCAACATCTGCGCTGGAGTGGTATCCTTAGATGATAGACCATAGCGGCCACCAATAATCATAGGACGTGCGTCGCACTCGTAGAATGCATCACGAATGTCGAGCAATAGTGGCTCGCCGTTAGATCCTGGCTCCTTTGTACGGTCAAGCACGCAGATACGCTTAACGCTCTTAGGAAGCACGTTGAATAGATACTTTGCCGAGAATGGACGGTAGAGGTGCACGGTGATAACACCCACCTTCTTGCCCTGCGTACGGAGGTAGTCTACGCACTCCTTGATAGTCTCGGTAACAGAGCCCATGGCGATGATGATGTTCTCAGCCTCGGGATCGCCATAGTATGTGAATGGCTTGTACTCACGGCCTGTGATATCCGAAATCTTGGCCATAGCCTCAGCCACCATATCAGGCACAGCGTTGTAGAACTTGTTTGATGCCTCACGTGTCTGGAAGTAGATGTCGGGGTTCTGCGCAGTACCACGTGTCACAGGACGCTCAGGGTTGAGCGCACGACGGCGGAACTCGCGGAGTGCCTCACGATCGAACATTGCCGAGAGCGATGCCTCGTCGATAAGCTCGATCTTCTGAATCTCGTGTGATGTGCGGAAGCCATCGAAGAAGTGTACGAATGGAATACGTGACTTGAGTGCTACGATGTGGGCAACACCTGCAAGGTCCATAACCTCCTGAACAGATGATGTAGCGAGCATAGCGAAGCCTGTCTGACGTACAGCCATCACATCCTGGTGGTCACCAAATATTGAGAGTGACTGTGCTGCGAGGGCACGTGCCGATACGTGGAACACACCTGGGAGCAACTCGCCAGAGATCTTATACATGTTTGGCACCATGAGGAGCAAGCCCTGAGAAGCGGTAAAAGTAGATGTCAATGCACCGCTCTGCAATGAGCCATGCACAGCACCTGCGGCACCCGCCTCAGACTGCATCTCGACAACCTTTACGGTGTCACCAAAAATGTTCTTTTTGCCTTGTGCTGACCACTCATCAACAAGCTCTGCCATGGTTGATGATGGTGTGATAGGATAGATGGCTGCCACCTCCGAGAACATATATGCAATATGTGCTGCGGCGTAGTTACCATCACAGGTAATAAATTTCTTTTCTGCCATAGTTTATTACTTTTTAATATCAATTTCGTTGCTTAGGGGGTGCAACACCTTGTTTAGGATACCCCTACGGGGTAAAAGTGTTGCAGCGCCTTGCGGCATTGTGGGATAGTCGGGGAATGAACTATAGCTCCACTTCAACAAAAATCGGAGCAAAGGTACGTATTTTGAACGAGAATTCATAGAATTTTCGTTGTTATCTTTTTAACACTACGAAATAGCGCAAAATGCTCACTTTGGGTAGCTTAAAAAATTGTTCTTTTTTACACATTCAGGGGGGGGGTATGGAGATTAGGGAGCAGACACTAAATTCCCTAACTTCACTTGACGCCCTAACTTCAATAACCTCCCTAAATTCACTAATCACAACCTTAACAAGCGCTCAGACCCAATTTGTTGGGAGAAGGTAGCAGATACAACGCTCGGCAAAAAAAATGCGGATGGGCTGTACTAAAGCGTACTGCTCATTCGCATTTTCTTTTGTTAGCGGAAGTAGATGCTGCCTTATCTCAAGAAATTACATCTACTTAGACAAATCATAAAACTCCACAGTAGGGCAATCGAACGTACCCTGAACCTTATGACCAAGGTCATCGACGCAATCTACAGTGATTATAGCTCCGTTACCACTCTTCTCGATCTTAACCTTACCCGTAGCAAGTGGTGCGATAGTGCCATTTACAATGAAACCATCCTCAATACCATAGAGCCAAGAGCCCTTAACGCCTCCAAGGAAGTTGCCGCCCTTAAGCTCATCATAGGTAGCAACAGCATCATACTCACCATAGATAAGCTCTGGATTGAACTCAAGACTATCGAGATATACATCCACCTTGAGGTAGTCGCCATTCATATTTGCATCGTATGAGTTTGCAGCAGTGATAACCCAGTTGCCCAAGCCAACATTATCGATGTCGGCATAGTAGTATATCTGCGACACAAAGCCATTATGCTCAAATATATAGTCCTCGGTAAGTGATGTATAGTAGTCAGGCTCTGGGAATGGTATATATCCAAGATCAAGGCTGCCCTCATACATTACGTGGTGTACGGTGCCGTCAGTAAGGGTAAGGAATGCCTCAATACCGGTCTCGGTAACGATAACTACGCCATTAGAGTACTGAGACTCAAAGAAGCCACCATCTGCTCTACACTCAACATACCAGCTTGAACTCTGCTTAAAGGTTCCGCCACTACCCATAGAGAGTTCATCAATGTAATAAACACCTACGGGGAGTACAGATGGGCTCTCAGGGGTTAGATCCGCTGGGGCAATATCTGAACAGAGCGAGAGACGGTAGTAATTATCTACGTAGAGGTCGAACCAACCAGTAGTACCATTCTCCGAGAGGATAATGAAGTAGTTGTAGGTACCTGCACTGGTTTGGCCGAGGTACTCGCCGTTGAGAGCCTTAGCTTCAACCTCAATCTTTGCGGGCTCGTATGTAGCCCCCTGCTTTACGAATACCTGCTCCTCCTGCTCACCATACTTAACAATGATAATCGCCGTACGCTCCGCCTGAGCACTGCTACGCTCTACGTTGAAGGTGATTTTGTCAGCAACGCTAAGGTCGGTAATCCACTCCTGGGCACACTCTACCGATGGCATGTCGCCCTTCTTAGCACCCTCGAGTGTGTAGATAATCTCGCCAGGGCCACCAACAAACGAATAGCTGATAGGAGACTCTGTGGTAATTTGCATCGTGCCAGACACCCCAAGATTATCAGATGATGGCTCACATGCCACAAAGGCCAATAGTGCGACTAAGGCCAATGACAATAGTTTTTTCATAGTGTAATCAAATATTTAGTTAAGTATTATTGACTCTTACTTAGTTAGCGTACTACAAAGGTACACATTATTTTATAATATAGGTATACTTTGGGCGAAATATTATGCTACGGGTTGGTTATATGGCATAAAATATCTATATTTGTAAAAACATCAAAACACCCACCACTATGAGAATTCGTTTACACCACTTAGCCATCATCCTCACTCTACTCATCAGCGCCTGCGGCAAGGATACTACCCCACAATCGCAACCTGGACCTGAACCTGGGCCCGAGACCGAGACCAAACGCACATTTACCATTATGTTTTACTGCTGTGGCGGCGAGTTGGATCAATATAATGAGGAGGTCATAAACATCTATCATAAGATGGACACAGGTATTGCCGAGAACATAAATGTCGTAGGCCAGATAAAGTGGAGCGAGGGCTACCGCTCGGAGTATGCCGATGGTAAGGGTGGTGTGAGCCGACTAAAGTATGACCATAAGAGTAATCGTAACATATACTCTAAATTTGCAGATGCCGAGTACCATATGAATTGCACCGAGAGCCTCGCCCAGTTTATCACCTGGGCCAAAGAGGAGGCACCTGCCGATGAGTATATCATGATATTTGCGGGTCACGGCAATGGCTATCACCCAGCATTCGACCGCAACGACACTCGAGGCATCATACGCGACGACAAACTAACATCGTACCTTGGCATTCAAGATATATGCCAGGCGTGCGAGATGACCGACACTCACTTTAGCCTTATGGAGATGGTCTGCTGCTTGGTAAACTGCATAGAGTATGCAAGCGAGCTCGCACCATACGTCGATTACTACATTGCATCGTGCCACGTAACAACAATTAGCGGTGGCGAGCTATACTATATCACCGAGGCACTTATGCAGATGGAGGAGTACGACGCAAGAAGCATAGCCGATTGTGCTAAAAGCCTCGTTGATATGACCTACGACTACTACGAAGACCCTAAGATGCATATGGAACTCACCACAGAACACTCTATTACGGAGTGTAGCAAGGTAGGAAACATCCACGAGGCGACACGTAGCTTTGTTGATAAGGTTATAGCACTGTACGACACAGAGCTGGAGATTGGCCGTGAGGCTATGCTTGAGCAATATGGCTTTACGACTGAGGATATAGACAACGCCCTTAGCTCGTCATACTATCCCGTGCTGGCAACATTCTCGGAGGATTATATGAAAAAAGTTGAGTGGTATCGCCTGAACTTTATGCACGAGGTTGTAGACGTCGTATATCGTGTTGCCGAGGCTACCCTCGACGCTGAGATATACGCTGCGGCAGATAGCATACGCAAGGCCTCGGAGGAGGCTATATACTACCAGCGAGCAGTAAACGTCGAGGCGGTGGATAAGGTGTACTACACCGTGACTCTCGTAAATAGGGATCAATACGAGTCGCTGGGATATGCCGATGGCGGCTACGAGGATAGTGCCTTTGATAGGGCTACGGGGTGGAGTCGCCTACTCAAGCGTAACAATGGCCTCTACGTACATAGCCAACACAAGGATAACTAAAGGGGCGCATAAAGAGTTTAGAGAGCTTTCAGGGAGGTATCAAAGAGAGATAGGCAGAGCGCCAACGACCGAGAGCACCAAAGGCCGAGACATCAGCTGATACCCGACTTCGTAATGGTCTTAATGGTCCTAATGGTCTTAAAAAATCAAAGACGATTAAGACCAATAAGACGATTAAGACAATTAAGATGGTTGCGGACAACGCTGATACCCGACCTCGTAATGGTCTTAATGGTCTTAATAGCCCTAAAAAAATTAAGACGGTTGTGAACAAGGGATGCTGGGGATACTGGGGATACTGGGGAAATTGGGGAATTTAAGGTTAATAATCCCCATAATTCCTAAGCTCCCTATCCTCCCTGAAACCTCTCCCCGACCTAATTTTTGAGTAGAAGGCTGCAGATACAACGCTCGGCAAAAATGCCGTCGATGGGTAGTACTAAAGCGTACGTCCCATTGACGGCATTTTTTGTTAGAGGCAGTAGATGTCTGCCTTATGGTCGAAAATTATTTTTGATTAGAGAGTCGCAGATGTGGTGCATCGCAAAAGAAGAGGCCTCGGGATAGTACTTTGGTCGTACAGCCCGAGACCTCTTACTTTTGGGGATGTGCCGCAGATGCGGCCTTATAATCGAAAATTATGCGCCGAAGTTATCGAAGAGGATGTTCTCCGCTGGTACACCAAGGCCATCGAGGAGGTTTACTACCGACTGTGCCATCATTGGAGGACCGCACATGAGGTAGATGATGCCCTCTGGCTCATCGTGCTGCTTGAGATATGTCTCGTAGAGAACATTGTGAACGAAGCCAGCAACATAAGGTACACCTGCCTTATCAGCCTCTGGATCTGGACGGTCCAAAGCGAGGTGGAACTTGAAGTTAGGGAACTCCTTCTCAATCTGGTAGTAGTCATCGAGATAGAAGGCCTCCTTAAGCGAACGTGCACCGTAGAAGAAATTAACCTTACGGCCGGTCTTAAGGGTCTTAAACAGGTGCATAATGTGTGAACGCATAGGCGCCATACCTGCACCACCACCGATGAATACAAGCTCCTGATCATCTGAAAGGTTATCAGGCAAGAAGAACTCGCCGAAAGGACCTGACATGATGATCTTGTCGCCTGGCTTGAGTGAGTAGATGTATGATGAACATACACCAGGATTAACATTCATGAAGCCACCCTTAGCACGATCAAATGGAGGTGTTGCGATACGCACGTTGAGCTTGATGATATCGCCCTCAGCAGGGTACGTTGCGCAAGAGTAAGCACGCACCTGAGGCTCTGGATTGACCATCTTGAGGTTGAAGACACCCATCTTCTCCCAATCCTCACGGTACTCAGGATCTACGTCGATATCCTTATAATCTACGGTGATTGCAGGAACGTCGATCTGGATATAACCACCCGAACGGAAGTTTAGATGCTCGCCCTCAGGGAGCTTAACGACAAACTCCTTGATAAAGGTAGCCACGTTGTTGTTCGATACAACCTCGCACTCCCACTTCTTGATGCTAAGAACCGATGCAGGAACCTTAATCTGCATATCCTCCTTAACCTTTACCTGGCAGCCAAGTCGCCAGCCATCGTTAATCTGACGGCGGTTGAAGAAGCCTCGCTCGGTAGGCAAAATCTCGCCACCACCCGACACTACCTGGCACTTGCACTGGCCGCAGGCACCCTTACCACCGCAAGCCGATGGGAGGAAGATACCCTGCTCCGAGAGTGTGTTGAGCAGTGTAGAGCCTGACTCAACCTCCAATACCTTATTACCCTCGTTGATATCGATCTTTACCGAGCCCGACGAGGTAAGTTTTGCCTTTGCAAAGAGTAACAGCACCACTAACAAGAGTGTGACTGCAAGAAAGGCAACGATTGCCCATAAAATAATTGTGAAATTCATATTCCTTACTCTTATTAAAGGTTACAACTGAATACCTTGGAAGATCATAAATGCAATACCCATCAAACCAGTGATGATAAAGGCGATACCTGGGCCCTTCATAGCTGCTGGAACGTGTGAGTACTCGATCTTCTCGCGAATAGCTGCCATCATCACGATAGCCAACCACCAACCAAGACCTGAGCCAAGACCGTAAACGATAGAGTCGCCCACAGAGTTGATCTCAGTACCCACCATCTGCTGCATAAAGAGCGAACCACCCATGATGGCGCAGTTTACGGCGATAAGTGGCAGGAAGATACCGAGCTGGTTGTACAACGATGGAGCAAACTTCTCGACAATCATCTCAACAAGCTGTACGAACGCAGCGATAACAGCGATAAAGAGGATGAACGACAAGAAGCTGAGGTCTACGCCCTCTACCAAGGCACCATCCTTAAGGACATACTGGTCGAGGAGGTAGTTCAAAGGTACGGTCATAACCTGAACGAAGGTAACGGCAGCACCCAAACCCAAAGCGGTCTTTACGCTCTTCGATACGGCGATGTATGAACACATACCGAAGAAGTATGCGAAGACCATGTTTTCGATAAATACCGAATTAATAAACAAATTTAACATACGCTACCCTCCTATTTTTCCTGTAAATCCTTATTAATAGAACGATGAACCCAGATGATACAGCCGATGATGATAAGGGCCATAGGTGGGAACAACATCAACGCATTGTTGGTGTAGCCGAAGCGTGCCAACACGTCGAAGCCAAAGAGTGTACCCGAACCAAACAACTCACGGAAGAAGGCCACCAACACAAGGATGAAGGCGTAACCAAGACCGTTAGCCAGACCATCAACGAACGAGTCCCAAGGCTTATTACCAAGAGCAAAGGCCTCAACACGACCCATCACGATACAGTTGGTGATGATAAGACCAACATATACTGAGAGCTGCTTAGATACGTCGTACATATACGCACGCAGAACCTGGTCGACGACGATTACAAGTGTTGCGATAACGACCAACTGCACGATGATACGGATACGTGAAGGCAGACCATTACGCAACAACGACATGATAAGGTTAGAGAATGCACATACGAAGGTCACCGAAAGACCCATAACCAATGCTGGCTCGAGCTTTACGGTTACGGCCAAAGCCGAGCAGATACCCAAAATCTGTACGATTACAGGGTTATTAGCTGCCAAAGGATTTGTAAAATTCTTGCTTAGTTTCATAGCTTACTCCTCCTTATTTTCTGGTTCAACATTATTATTCTCCTCTGCAGCAGGCTGCTCCTCAACAGTAGCAGCATCCTCAGCAGCGGTAGTATCCTCTGCAACAGCTGCAGTGAGGGTGTCGAGGAATGACTTATACTTAGTGATCGAGATCTCGAGCATATCGTTCACACCATCGCAGGTCTTTGTACCACCTGTGATAGCGTCTACCTGATGCTCGTTCTGCGCACCACCCTTCTGCATACGTACTGCAAACTCACCCTTAGCATCGTAGAGCACCTTATCAGCAAATGCGCCCTGAACACCAGGTGTTGTGATCTCGGCACCAAGGCCAGGAGTCTCACCTGCATGGTCCATAACAATACCTGAGATCTTGAGCTTACCATCAACAACATAGAGCGATACATAGCCCCAGATGTCGCCCCAAAGGCCCTTACCTACGATAGGGAGCACATACTTCGATGCACCATCCTTCTCGAACTTAAAGATTGGGAGGTTATCCTTAGCCTCACCAAGCTCCTTGCGGTTGCCCAAAAGGTCGAATACGGCCTGTACATCCTGAGCATTGCTCTTGTCTATAGTGGTAAACTTGCCACCTGCGACACGACCCATAGTAACAACCTCATCAAAGTTGGCATCTGCCTCACCGAAGGCCTTCATAATAGATACCTTCTGCTCGTTGAGCACATTGGCATCCTGTTTAGGCTTAAGCCAAGTAGCCAACGTAGCGAGCAAAGCACCTACGATCACCACCATAACAACGGTATAGGTGATGATATATACGTTTGAATTCTTATTGATTGCCATAGCTCCGATTATTTAACGTTCTTAATAAGCTTCTTACGACGTGCAATGTTGCGCTCTACAACGAAGTAGTCGATGAGCGGAGCCAAAGCATTCATAAACAGAATAGAGAGCATCATACCCTCTGGATATGCTGGGTTGATAACTCGGATGAGCACAGCAAGAGCACCTACCATAAAGCCGTAGATCCACTTACCAGTGTTGGTCTGTGCCGAGGTAACAGGGTCGGTAGCCATAAATACAGCACCGAAGGCGAAACCACCTACCAACAAGTGGTAGTAAGCAGGAATGCCGTCGATAGCAGTGTCGGCAACACCCACAAACTCGAACAAGTAGCCAAAGGCCAAACCGCCGAGGAATACTGAGAGCATAATACGCCATGAGGCTACACCTGTGAAGAGCAAGATAACAGCACCGAGCAAGATTGCTGCTGTTGAGGTCTCACCGAGTGAGCCAGGGATAAGACCGATGAAGGCATCCATAACGCTCCACTGCATCTCACCAGTTGATGCAAGCTGCTCAAGAGCTGTAGCACCTGTCTTACCATCGGCATACCATACAGCCTCGCCCGACATCTGTGGTGTGTAGGCAAAGAATGCAAAGGCACGTGCCAACAACGCTGGGTTGAAGACGTTCATACCAGTACCACCAAATACCTCCTTACCGATGATCACGGCAAAAGCTGTAGAGAGTGCTACGATCCACAATGGAACAGTCACAGGCATTACCAAAGGAATGAGAAGACCTGTTACGAGGAAGCCCTCGTTAATCTCGTGCTTGCGCTTCTGAGCAAAGGCGAACTCGATAGCAAGACCCGTTACGTACGATACGATGATCGTAGGTAGTGTCTCGACGAAACCATACCAGAAGGCAGGAAGAATAGCTGTGATGCCGTGCTGATAGCCGACGTTATACATACCAACCAACATCGTAGGGATGAGCGCCAATACTACGACGATCATCACACGCTTGATATCGTTACAGTCACGAACGTGAGCGCCACGCTTTGTGGTGGTGTTAGGAACATAAAGGAATGTCTCGAAGCCCTCGAATGTCGAGTGCAAGAAACCGAGCTTACCGCCCTCTGAGAAGGTAGGCTTAATCTTATCTACAAATTTACGCAATCCCATAGCTTAGCTCTCCTTAATCATTAGGTTAATACCATCACGCAAGATCTGCTGCATCTCGATCTTCGATGGATCGACAAACTCGCAGAGTGCCAAATCCTCGGGAAGCACCTCGTACAAACCAAGATTCTCCATCTTGTCGAGGTCCTTAACCAAGCAGGCCTTCAACAGATACGATACATACACATCCATAGGGAGGTAGTTCTCGTAGAGGCCAGTAACTACAAATGGACGCTCACCACCATTGAGGTTGGTATCGAGCTTGTACTCCTTCTTAGGGCAGAGCCATGAGAAGTAGGCACGTGATACCGAGAAGCGGTGGAAACGTGGCATCGCCCAACCGAGGAGCTCGTAGACATTACCCTCTGGAATGAGCGTGAGCTGGTTAGCATCTGCCGAAATATAGCCGTCGGCAGCTGTTGTGCGACCAGTGAGCACATTACCAGAGATGATACGTACGTTCTCCGACACCTTGCCAACGATAGACTCTACGGCAGCACCTGCGATGATGCGCTTGTAGCATGGTTTCTGCGCCTCGCTACCAGTGACAACGATAGTCTTCGACATATCAAGCTTACCGCTTAACACCATACGGCCGATGATAGCCACATCCTGGATGTTTACTGTCCACACTACATCGCCCTTAGCGATACGGTCGATATGGTGGATCTGCACGCCCACGTTACCCACAGGGTGCTTACCCTCGAAGGTGTGGTACTCGATGCCCTTAACCTCAGACATAAATCCCTCGGCATTCTTTCGTGCTGAGAGGTGCACCTTACCCTCGGTAAGGCGAGCCAAGAGGGCCATACCTGCCTCGACAGCAGCCTTCTCCTCCTTAAGGATAAAGTTGTAGTCTGGGGCAAGAGGCGCAGAGTCAAAGGCTGACACGAAGATAGCCTTAGGCTTTGCGTCGGGGCGAGCGATGATGCCGTAAGGACGCTCCACGATACGAGTCCACAGACCCGACTCGAGCAACATCTCGACAATCTCCTCACGTGAGGCCTTGGTGTCTACCACCTTGATAGCCTTAGCCACCTGCTGCTGGTCGGGCTCTACGGCAACGCTCAGAAGCTTGCGCTTCTCGCCACGGTTGATGGCCGAAACCACACCGCTAACGGGAGAGGTGAATAGGATGCGTGGATTGTTCTTGTCGAAGAACAAGGCGCTACCTGCCTCTACCTTATCGCCAACCTTAACCAACAGCTTTGGTGTAACGTTCTCGAAATCGAGCGGGCTCACAGCATAAGACTTCGCCATAGGAGCTACCTCCAAGCGAGCCTCAGCCTTACCAGCCAGATTGATGTCGAGACCTTTACGTAATTTAATGTTTTTCGACATAAAAACTGTTTGTTAGATGAATTGTTAATTAACTATATTGTTTATGTTTATGTTTATGTCATGCAGATCGATACCTTGATTAGATATAAAAATGCGCACGAAGATACGACTTTTTTTCCACACTAACAACCATTTTACCCATTTAATGAGAAATTAGTAATTAGAAATGGGAAATTGCTAATTTATAACTTCAAAAACCCACCTTTGGCATCATAATGATGCTCCTACTACAACATCCTTCTACATCAAAGTAGGTATCACGTGATGAAAAGTCACAACTTTTTCCTATCTTTGGCGTCATAATAACGCATCTACTCCATGAGCGTTTTGCGCCAAAGTAGGCCACTCGTGATGAAAAGTCACAACTTTTTCCTATCTTTGGCGTCATAATGACGCACCTACTACAACACCCTTCTACATCAAAGTAGGTATCACGTGATGAAAAGTCACAACTTTTATGTAACTTTTGCAAGAAAAGATAACTCGCTTAGAATAAATCGGTTGGTCGGATTGCTTGAAAATTGGGTAATGAGATAGCAACCGTTCGTATTTCTGAGTTCTTCATTGTTATGCTCCAATGTGATAACTCTTGATACTGCAAAGGTAATAGAATTATTCGATACAAGCAATGTCGTACCATAAAAAACGATGGTAGTTATTGTTTAAGCTTATTCAATCGCATAACGATAGATGTTTGGCTTCTGCCCATTTTTGCAGCAATGTATTTAATGCTCTTACCCTCGCTGTGTAATTTCAATAGAAATTGGTCTGCACCTCTCGTCCATCTTTTGTTAGCGTTGGGGTGCTTTACATAACTCTCTTCTGACACCTTTTCGGGGTGCAAGAACTCATCCACAAATACAGACGGAAAACGCTTATCGTATAATACAAGCGTTTTTATCTTAGCCCTTGTTATTGCAACATAGAATAATCTTCTTTCTTCTCCGTATGGGAATTGGTCGCTTTTAGTGAGCACATAGTTAAGCACAGGGTCGTCACTCACCTGTGATGGGAAACCGTATGTATCTTTATTGCATTGTAGGAGTATTACATAATCCGCTTCAAGACCTTTTGACTTATGTACGGTTAAAAACTCTATTTTTCGTCCTCCTATCACATAGTAGAATCTATTACCCTCTTTAATTGATTGGTACATAAAGGAGAGGTAGTAATCATCAAAAGAGTAACGCCCCAATAGGAATATTGATTTATCCGATGGAATAGAAGCAACAAGTTGCCCTATCGTATTGCAGTAATCTCGTCTATCATAAGCATAGAATTCCAATTCGGTTCTCATTTCTGAGCTGAACGAATGGATATTCTTTTGTATTTGGGCTTTATTGCGTTGTATAAAGTTCGACGATAAAGAAACCAAAGGCTCTCCAAACCTGTATGTAGTTTCAATCTTGTTTATCTCCGTTGCTCCAAAATATTCGGGGAATTGATTAAATAGAGCCATATCACTTCCCGAGAAACGATAAATAGATTGCCAATCATCACCCACACAATACAACTTTGCAGGAGGATTCCCCTCTCGCAATACTTTCAAGAAGTTGTAACGGTCAACTGAAATATCTTGAAACTCATCCACTATGATATAATCGTATTCAACAGGGTGTGAAGTCCGACATATCTCAGTGGCTTGAAGAATAGCATCGGTAAAATCAATCTGGTTACTATCGCTTAACGCATTTATGTAGCGTTCATACACAGGTTGAAATATATTCTTGATGATAAACACACTTCGTTCATCATCTGCATTTTTGGCTTGCTTTAAAACATCTTTGACTGATTTACAACTGGATTTCACCAATGTAACGAAAGTAACTACAAGACGAATAAACGCTTTTTCCTGCTTGCTACCTTTTGGCAACACCAAATCGTATAACTCTTCATCAGTTTTCTCTTGAATTGGCACACCTGCATCATCTAATAGTTTACGGAGTTTATCCCTAATATCAGAATAATGGAAATCTGCACTTGATGTTACTAAAAGTTGTGTACCAAATTTCTCGTGAGCAGTTTTCTTCCAAGTTATACCATCATTGTATTTCTGATTGGCTTCTTCGTAGGTTATACCCTTATCTTTTGCAAACCAAGCAGGAACAAGCCCGTGTTCATCAACTCCGAAATGTTCAAGATAGATGCGTTTGGTTACTCCTTCTTGCTCAAAATATATTGAGAAATCGGGGCGATATTGTGAGTGCATCTCATCTGCTAATTGATGTTCGTATGGTTCTTCATATCTGAACTTCACACCAAGTGAAGACAATACGAAACATATCTTTTGTTCCTGCTCGCTTCTTACATATATGGCTCTGCCGTCCATGTCGGGGAACATAGCCTTTAGCTGCACATTCTTTTGCTCTGATAATTGCTCTCGCCTTTCATTTTTGCGTTGTTCCCAATCTGCTTCATTCGTCTGGTAATCAATAAAGTATTCCACGATACTTTTCTTGAAAGACGATTTATCTAACAATTTGTGATATATATCTACAAACAATGAATCTGTATTGTCGCAAATAGATGGTTTTGTACCTGTCGTTTTGCCGATAATGTCAATAGCTAACTTATGAAATGTATAACCTTTCAATCCATTGGTTGCCATTCTTTCGGTAAGTTCAGCTGCAGCCTTATTGGTATAACTGATAAGTAAAATCCTTTCGGGTGCTATACCTTTGATTTCAGTGAGATATTTAACCTTACCGACAATTGAAGAGGTTTTACCACTACCTGCACTGCTGACCACTAAACAATTATCCTCCTCAGAAACAATAGAGCGTCTTTGTTGCTTGTCTAATGGATATTTCAAGCAATGGTCGAAAAAGTCTTTGTGAGTGTCAAGTAGAAAGGTTATAACACCCTCATTATGCTGTTTTACAAGTTTGTTGATTCTTCCAAAGTCGTTAATGAATTTGGATATGTTTTCTGATGGAGTGATGTTAAAGGCTTCAAGCTTCTTCAGAAGTGAATATGCCTCTTGAAAATGTGCTTTATAATGATTGATGAAATCTTTTTCTTGCGTTGCGGAGATTACCCTGCCATAAAAGCCATTATTCAAGTCTGAGGGAATATCAATAAACACTCCCTCATTAAGAGCTGATAATCTCTCTCTTGCTTGCTCATAATTTGAATTTTCGCTATATGAAGATATATGGTTTAGCTTTTCTGCAAGCTCTTTGGATTTGCTTTTTAGGCGTGTTCGTACCATCGCTATTACACCAATTGAAATAGCTATGACGCACACAATTATGACAACCAAGAGGTTCATATATCAACAAAATTGCTAATTCCGATGTAGTTCTTCGATAATGTCTTCTCGGATTTTCTGCTTACTATCACCTAACACAAGTAGAACAATTATCCCCCATAATGGAGAAATAATCCAAAAGAGCAAAATCCATCCAATGGTACTACGACCGCGTTTCCTCGCCATTTTTGCAGGGAGAAAGATATAAAGCCATAAGATAACTATTAGGGCTAAAATTATCGCTATTATTGAAATGGGTTCTTCTGCCATAGTTTGGATTTATCTATTCTATGAATGTTAAATATCCTCTAAATCTTTTTGAATTTTGGTTTCTACATTTTGAGAATCACGATAACGAATTACTACCAAACCCTCATAAACGCCAGAAGTCTTTTCTATTGATAATTCAATATCTCCACCTGTTACTTCCCATGCACTACCCCATACAACCGTTCCTTGATGGACTTCTGCCATTAAAGCGGTATTGGAATCTGAATGGGATGGGTTTTTCTCTTTCGATATAGTAGGATTGCCATATTTTCGGGTGTATAAATCTTTATAGTAGTTATAAGTATTAACAAGAGTATTCCATTCACCACTTGGGTCAAATAATACGGCTACAGCAAATACACTTTTTCCATCATCAGTAGCTGTTACACCTATAGTTGCATTACGACCAGTAAAATCTCCCATAAACAAAGCAAGATTGTTTTCACTGCCAATAGATGTGAATCCTTTAGCTTTTAACTTCTGACAAAATTCGGTCATACTTCCCTCAATGGGAATACCCTTAAAAGTAAGATGTCCAGAACTACTTTGAGCATACGATGTCAAAGCAATTAAAGCAAATGCGAATGATACAATTAGCTTCTTCATAATTTGTTGTATTATTATTTAACGATGAACGGATTTTATTTCTCGGGGAATAAACTTGATAATGCTCTTCTGATAGCTTGACGAATATCATCTGCTTCTGTTTCTCCTTGTCCTTCAGCAGTACAAGAACATATCATTTCATTCGTTTTTGCCGAAATAAATTGTATGGTAACTTCTATGGTATACCCCAAACCTCTATTACGTCTGCCACTCTCACCATAATTGACAATAAGAGTTTCATTTGAAAGTTCGGATTTAAGTTCGGGTAATATGATATATCCCTCTTTTATCAGCATTCCTGCTATCACATCACTTGGATTTACACTTTTAGTAGTAGAAGAACCATAAATGCCATATTGTCCTCCATATGTACCACCTGTGCTTGATGTCAATTCCTTTGTTGGGGAGATATATGCGTATTTATACATCTCAACAGGTGCATTCCTCACTATTACAGGTGTTCTAAGTGGAGCACATCCATTTACTAATAAAATGGTGCAAATAACGAATAGCCATTTTTTAATTGCGTTCATACACTACAATACATTTAATCTCCAGTCCCCAAAGTTTTCCAACTACGAAGAAGCGTGGAACTGCAAGCCACACTCTTACTTGAAGGTCGTAGGAAACCTCGGATACAGATGTAACAATAGCAGCCCACGCTAAAGCGTGAGAACCACTATGCCATCCTTGTATCCTAATTGAAAATTTCCTACGTTTTCAAGTACAAGATAAGCATAACGCTTCTTCTTTTTCTCTTATGTCTTGGATAGAGTCGCCCCTAACCAACTGCAAATTTACAAAAAAGTCGTAATAATAAGCCTTGTATAGGCAAATTATTACGACTTAATGAGTATTTTAGAGTTTCAACCCTCGATTTTGTCTTCTACTTGTCGGCAATCCTAACGCTTCCATAAACTCATCTTTCTTGCGTCTGAACCAAGAGTGATGCGATACGCCATCGATTTTAAGATCAAATCTTCCCTCCTTATCTTCTTTGAGGGAGCAGACCGCACCATCGGCTGAAAACGATTGGTTAAACATCGTTGAATAGAGTTTGCCTTTTACGGGGATTTCCTTAAAAGTGCATAATGCTTTAATAAGGTTGTCATTGAATCCCATTTTCTCGCTGAGGTATTTAATCATCGGCATCAGTTTCTCTACATACGGGAAGTAACGCAAAATCTTATCGATATACTCCGATTGTTTACGATGTTCCGCTTCGTATGATTGCTTGACCTCCTGTATCTGCTTTTGGTGTTCCACCTCCATTTGCTTGATGTTGGATTGCAGTTGCTCGATGGTCTCATCT
>JAFQTX010000040.1 GCA_017408825.1 Alistipes sp. | reverse complement strand
CTACTATAATAACGACCGTATTAAACTAAAATTAAACGGAAAGAGTCCGGTGCAATACCGAACTCTTTACCAATAAATCTATTTAATAATCTGTCCAACTTTTTGGGGTCAGTACAAAACGGAGGTGGCTAATTAACTTTTAGTCACCTCCGTTAGACTGAAGCGTCGCAGTAGCGCCGCTATTACATTAAATTACAAGCGCTCGAGCTTAACAGTAAAGTGACGCATAAGCTCGGTCTCCCATACGATCTTAACACCACGTGTGATCTCGTGACGACGGTCGTAAACGTTCTTCAACGCAGCAGCGATAACATCCATGTGGTTGTTAGTGTAAGAACGACGAGCGATGCACAAACGAAGGAGGTCAAGACCACCAAAGCGGTTCTCACGAGTTACAGGATCACGGTCAGCAAGGATGTAACCGATCTCGCAACCACGAACACCTGCCTCCAAGTAGAGCTCGATAGCAAGAGTCTGCGCTGGGAACTCCTCCTTAGGGATGTTAGAGAGAACCTTGTCAGCATCAACGAACAATGCGTGACCACCTACTGGGCGCTGGTAAGGAATGCCGTACTCATCGAGCTTAGCAGCAAGGTACTGAACCTGCTTGATACGAGTCTCGATAGTCTCAAGCTCGGTGTTCTCGTCGAGACCTACTGCCAAAGCAGCCATATCACGACCGTTCATACCACCATATGTCAAGAAGCCCTCGAATGGGATGCAGAAACGCTTAGCACCCTCGAACCAATCCTCGTGACGTGTAGCGATGAAACCACCCATATTTACAAGACCGTCCTTCTTTGATGACATTGTCATACCATCAGCATATGAGAACATCTCCTTGCAGATCTCCTTGATACTCTTATCAGCGTAGCCCTCCTCACGAGTCTTGATGAAGTAAGCATTCTCAACGAAACGTGCTGAGTCGAATACTACACGCTTGCCATACTTGTCAGCGATAGCACGTACGTCACGAAGGTTCTTCATAGATACAGGCTGACCACCAGCTGTGTTGTTGGTAATAGTAACGATGATGAAAGGAATCTTCTCAGCGTTCTCAGCCAAAGCCTTCTCAAGCTTAGCGCAGTCTACCTCGCCCTTGAATGGGATCTCGAGCTGAGTATCCTTAGCAGCGTCGATAGTGCAGTCCAAAGCTGTAGCCTTACGGAACTCGATGTGACCCTTAGTGGTGTCGAAGTGTGAGTTACCTGGGATGATGTCGCCAGCCTTTACAAGGTGAGAGAAGAGTACGTTCTCAGCAGCACGGCCCTGGTGAGTAGGGATAACATACTCGAAGCCTGTGATGTTGAAGATAGTCTCCTTAAGCTGGAAGAATGACTTAGAACCAGCGTAAGCCTCGTCACCAGTCATCATAGCAGCCCACTGGCGGTCGCTCATAGCGCCAGTACCTGAGTCGGTCAAGCAGTCGATGTAAACCTGCTCTGACTTAAGACCGAAGAGGTTGTAGTGTGCCTCCTTGAGCCACTGCTCACGATCCTCACGTGTGCTCTTCTTCAAAGGCTCAACCATCTTAATTCGATACGCTTCTGCAAATGGAATTTCCATAATAGTGTAGTTTTTTAGGTTATTATTAGTTTAATAATATATTCTTTTTCTGTTGCTATTAATTTATATAATTAGCTATTTTATGCCTATTTATACAAATTGCTCGACAAAGGTAGACAAAAATATAGTCATTTGCAATACTACGCAAAAATAATTTTATCTATTTATATCGCACCCTTTGATCCAAAAAACCATATCCTTATTTATTCGCAACAAGAAGCTCAAGGATCTGAATGGCGTTAAGTGCTGCGCCCTTGCGTATTTGGTCGGCTACGCACCAGAACGTGATACCATTCTCGTTGCACAAATCCTTACGCACACGACCAACGTATACAGGGTCGCTATTTTGCGCAAATAGAGGCATAGGGTAGCGTTTCTGGCCTGGCTCGTCGATAAGCACAAGGCCAGGTGACGAAGCAAAGGCCTCGCGAACCTGCTCTACCGAAAGCTCCTCCTCGGTCTCCACCCATATAGCCTCCGAGTGGGCACGCATAACAGGAACACGCACACAGGTTGCCGAGGTGCGGATGTCGGAGTGCATAATCTTGCGTGTCTCGTGGAACATCTTCATCTCCTCCTTGGTGTAGTCGTTATCCTGGAATACGTCGATATGAGGGATGAGGTTATAGGCGAGCTGGTAGGCGAACTTCTCGATCTTAGGATCTTCTCCCTGGGCGATAGCCTTCTGCTGCTCGCCGAGCTCCTGCATACCTGTTGCTCCTGCGCCACTTGCCGACTGGTAGGTAGCCACGTGTACACGGCGGATGTGTGACAGACGCTCGATAGCGCCCAGAGCCACAACCATCTGTATTGTCGTGCAGTTAGGGTTTGCAATGATGCGACGTGGGGCATTGAAGGCATCCTCGCCATTTACCTCGGGAACAACAAGAGGTACATCCTCCTCCATACGGAAGGCGCTCGAGTTGTCGATCATAAACGCACCATGCTTAGTGATGGTTTCGGCAAACTCGATAGATGTTGAGCCGCCTGCCGAGCAGAGTGCCACGTCTATATCCTTAAAGTCGTCGTTATGTTGAAGTTCACGCACTACGATGTCTTCGCCACGAAAGCGGTAGCTACTACCAGCACTACGCTTCGAGCCAAACAAACGCAGTTCCTCAATCTCAATAGGATGGTTCTCCAATATTGCGAGGAACTCCTGACCTACGGCGCCACTTGCGCCAACGATTGCAATCTTCATAGTCGTAAAAGTCTAAAGTTAATAAATAGTATATGTCAGCGAGGGGTTATGCCGTAGCATCGAACCCCTGCGGTGGTCATATCTCTTGTGGAGCACTCCCTCTACTGTTAGAAGAAGTCCTCCTCCTGTTCTGTAAATTCATCGGGCTCTACATCCGAATTTTTGAAGCTCTCAATCTTGACCTTCTCGGTTGTTGAGACAGCCTTGGCAGCAGGCATCTTACAGTTGTTGAACTTAGGCGCCTTTGTCGTGAACTTAAACTTATCATCACGATTTACGCCGAGCGTGCCATCCTTGTATACCTTCTGCATAAACTTACCCGTGATAGGCAGTGCGATACGTGCACCATCGGCACCTCGAGCAAAGCGAATAGTATTCTCCTCGCCACCAACCCACGTTGCAACAACGAGGTTTGGCACAGCGCACATAAACCAAGCATCGACATTCTTGTTGGTAGTACCTGTCTTTGCGGCAATATCCATACCCTTACCGCCGATGCCGTAGATTGTCATCATACGACGACCAGTACCGCCGGTGATAACTCGCTTCATCATCTCGATGATGGTGTGTGCCACACGCTCAGGGAGCACGTCGTTGGCCTTAGGTGTGAATGTGGCAAGCACATTTCCCTGGCGGTCCTCGATGCGAGTGACGTACATTGGGTCGATACGCACGCCCTGGTTCACGAAGGTGCTATATGCTCCCGCCATCTCGAATGGGTTACTATCGTACGAACCCAAGCAGAGTGATGGCACTGGCTCAATCCAGCTACGAATACCGATCTTATGGATGTAGTCGGCGACCTTCTCGGGATTCTTCGCTGCCTTCATAATGTATGCTGAGTAGTTGTTACGGCTCTTCATCAATCCCCAATATAGCGGGTGATAAGTACCATCGTAACCACCGCCACCTGCCTCCTTTGGCGACCACTTTGAGCCGTGGTACTTGATCGTAACACGCTCGTTGCAGACAGGGTGACAAGGCTTCAATCCAAGCATATGTACTGCGTATGAGTAGATGAAGGGCTTTGCCGTAGAACCAATCTGTCGCTTGGTCTGTGTGGCAGCATCATACTTGAAGAAGCGGTAGTTAGGGCCTCCGACATAGGCACGTACGTGGCCATTCGATGGATCGACAGCAACCATTGCAGGGCGCATAATGGACTTATGGTGGATCACCGAGTCACGTGGTGTCATCATCGTATCGCGGATGCCATCGTAGGTAAATACCTCCATACGCACCTTGGTGTTAAACTTCTCGAGGATCTGCTCCTCGCTGTAGCCATCCTTGGTCATATTATACCAGCGGTCGGTTTGGCGTATTGCCGCAAGGATCTTCTGTTCGGTCTTTGCCTTGCCCACGCGGTAGTAGAGCTGACCCGTAGCCTTAATCTGAGCATTCATCTTAGGCTGTACCACGTCGCTCATATGCTCCTGAGCAGCCTCCTCAGCGAGTGTCTGCATACCTACGTCGAGCGTAGTGTAGATGCGTAGACCATCACGGTAGATGTCATAAGGCTCGCCGTTGCTCTTAAAGTTCTTGTTACACCAGCCGATAACAGGATCCTCCTCATACTGCTTCATAGCCTGCTCGTAGTCCCAGTCGGTGAGATACTCGTTGCGCTTTGGCTCCGAGGCTGTGAGGTTACGACGCACCATCTCACGGAAGTAGGTGGCGATACCCTCGTTGTGGGCATCTGCCGAGCGGTGGAAGCGAGAAAGGTCGATAGGAAGCTGCATCAGTGAGTCGGCCGTAGAGCGTGTGATAGCTCCCGCCACAACCATACGCTCAAGCACGAGGTTACGACGCTCCTTAGCCTTAGGGTTAGGCTTGCCAGCACGCATAGGGGCATAAGTTCCTGGTGCCTTAACCTGACCGGCGATCACCGCAGCCTCATCTATCGAGAGCTCGTTAGGCTCCTTGCCGAAGAGGTTGTTGGCTGCCGAGCGAATACCAAAGTTCGAGCTTGAGAACTCTACGGTGTTCAGATACATCGTCACAATCTCCTCCTTGGTGTAGTTGTGCTCGAGCTGTGTTGCGATCACATACTCCTGAGCCTTAGCCGAGATTGTTCCCGCCTTACCCTCAAGACCCTTGTCACGACGACGTGTCTTGTAGAGGTTTTTGGCAAGCTGCTGCGTAATGGTACTACCACCTCCCTGCTCTTTTTGACCGAGGATGATTGTCTTGGTCACAGCACGTGCCGTGGCCTGAAAGTCGATACCCGAGTGCTCGAAGAATCGTAGGTCCTCTGTGGCAATGAGTGCTGCGACGATAGGTGGCAACTCATGGCCGTCGATCGTCAGCCACTTATCACGGTTGAGGGGGAATAGGTCCTCGAACGTGAGGTGAGTACGGTTCTCGACAAAGTATGTTCCCAGCAACACTCCATCGGCCGAGTATATCTCGGTAGCAAGGTTTGTCTGTGGATTTTCCAACTCGTCAAATGTTGGCATAGGGCCCAGTACCTCGAAGCGTGCTAACGCAAAGAGAGTTACCAGGCTAAGTACACCTGTGAGCGTGACTGTCCACATTGCGGCGACGATCCAAAATCTAAATCCTCGTCTTCTCTTCTTAGGTTGTTCCTTCTTACTCATATCTGTTTGGTTTTATATTTTATTCTCATTAAAACTCTTTATGTTAGCCAATTATGCTTAGAATGGTAGTCCCAATCCAAAGCCTATATGAAACTTATTTCGGTTGTTTAGAGCTATGTTTGACCCCTTGCCATATAACGAGAGGGTAGCTGTTATTGTTGCTGACTTAGGCATACTAAATATGTTGAAGTCAATGATTATGTCGCCACCATAGGCCCAAATATGTTTGCGGGGCTCTATGATATTTCCTGCATTGTCAAACTTTGAGCGGCTGAACGATGCGTAATCGCCACCAAAGTTGAGCCTCAGGCGCTTAAAGTATATCACACCGCTCCATCCTCCATCGGGATACCATACGGGGAGTTGGTAGTTGAGTGATGTGGCAACATAGTCCTTGTTCTCGATATCGTACGACGAGAAGCCTCGAGGTAGCAGTCGCGTAGACTTAAACGCCAGTCCCGAGAGCACCTTGTCTGAGTGAAATCCACCAATCGATGTCTGGTACGAGGCTGCAATAGAGAGTGAGTGGTGCTTGGCAAAGCCAGGAGTATAGAGCTTACCATAAGCCACCGCCAGATGGCCAAAATTGTCGTTGGCGGGGTTCAGCGTATAGCTTCCCGAGAGGACTATGCCCCATGGTGGCAGGAAGTCACGATGTGCCATACGCACCTGATCGCTAAACGATACTCCTACGCTAAGCTGATGTACGCCCTCGCTGTAACCTATTGTCTCGAAGTTAGATATCTTACCGCCATCGAACTTTATTCTATCTACCTTGGCAGTGAGGCCATTTGAGAAGTTCCACGATGTTGCCACGGTGAGCTGCGTGGTGTGGTAGCCACGCTGGAAGAGTAGTGGTAGGCTGGCTCCTGCTGCCACCGAGTAGTAGCGATCAAGCTTTGGCTCTTCGGGATACTCTGTTTTACCCGTGTCGGGGTTGTATATGGCTACATTGTGAATTCGTTGCGTGCCACCATACGTGCCACTCGCCCAGAAGTTCACTCCCAGGCCATAATAGCGCAACGTGCCCTTGAATATCGAGCCCTCGTCGTGGTTCCAGCCCCAGGTGAGGAAGCCCTCGGTGGTCGATAGTATGTTTTGCGACATTATCGTAGCGCCAAGGTTGAATGCTATCTTGGACTCCTCGACAATCTCATATGGGTTGTACGATGCTGGAGCCCAGCTGTGTATGTTGAAGGCGTGACCAATGCGGCTGAAGCGACGTTGCGGATAACGCTCCTCGATCTTCTCTGTGGCACTATGGTCGATACGTACGGTGTCGAGGTTTATCACACCCCAAGGCTTACTCTCGGGGAGAAATATCTGGTCGGGATGGGGCTTATACTCTATCTCGGTGGCCTCGGCAATAGCCTGCTTTACGGGTAGGTAGCCACGGGTATCATAGCTCGTTCCTACGACGTACTCCTTGTCGTAGGGTGCTGGGCCAAATGACCCATATGCCGAGGTGGATAGCTGATACTCTTTGCCCGAGGCAAGGTCGAAGTAGTGCATCTCGTCGCGTCCCGAGGCTATAGAGCCGTAGTAGAGCTTACCATCCTTAGCACGCAGGTCGCTTAAGGTGGTGTATGCTGGACGTGTCACGGGTGTGAGGCCTCTCTCCTCGAGGCGTGCGATGTGCATACCGTCGTCGTCGGTGATGAGCAGATAAAGCGCCTCGGAGCTGTTGTCCCACGCCATACCGTGCACCTCCTTACCTCGCTCAATATCGATATAGCTACTATGTGTTGTGCCATCGTTGATCGCTACGTGATATGTGCCATCTATGCTATACTCCACCCAAGCTATGTTGTGTTCCGTGGTAGGTGTAGGGTAGAGAACGCTACTCTTTCGACGTATCTTTCCCACCTTATTGCTCTTCGTGTCGAGGTAGTATAGGCGTGATGTAACCTTCTGCTCGAAGAGTGTGCTACGACGATACTCTGTCCACCATAGTTTGCCCGTGGTGCTTAGCGCTGGTCGTGATGATATTGCTCCTGTGCGAGCTATGCGACGTTCGCTCTTAAGCTCAGGATCTACTATCATAAACGATGATGTGGTGCTCATATCCTCCTTGAGATAGATTATCGAGCCGTCGTCACGTGTGATAGGGTAGGAGTATGTGGTGTAGCACTTGGGCTCTGGTAGAGTGATATACTCGGTGGTCTGCTCTACATCGTCCAGATCCTTCCAGTGATGGTGTAGCGTGGTGAAGGTGTCATTGAAGAGTTGTGACTCTGTTGTGCCGTATAGCTTCTTGAGCACCCACGATATAGATACCACCATATATGGGCGGCGTACTGTTATCTCGGCCACGTCGTTACCCAGTATTGTGTTGTAGCGATTATATCCGTAGCGACACATCTGGTAGCCAAGCTGATAGTGGTCGGGGATGTAATCCTTATACGAGCCGCAGAACCACTTGTCGTAATTGGTAAAGTAGGTGGTGATATCGCCATAGGCGCGATATGCCAGCGAGAACGACGGTTGTATGCCACGACCAAACGTAGACATCTCGGTCTCGGTCATCACAGCATCGCCCTCCATCATCCAAAGCGGCATGAAGAGCAGTCCTATGGTCGAACTCTGCTGTCCGATGATGTAGCTTAAACCCTTGACCAGTCCACGATTTAGGTTGTTGTACTGCACTGCGTGGCGATATTCGTGGGCCACAAGTTGCTTTATCCAGGGCATCGAGTAGCCGTTTACAGCAGGTGTTGATAGAAACTCCACACGCTTTGGTAGCCACATTACCAGACCGTTGGATTGCATATTAGAGGGGTGCACGACGAAGGGTATCGACATCTGTGGATAGCGATAACCATATGAAATATCTTGCGATACGGCGTCGAGGTAGTACATCATCTCCTTAGCAATACTCTTTGCTGTGTCTGGGTATATCACACGATATTTTTCAGCTTTCATCTGTCGCCAGCTAAACGATGTGGGGTCAGCGCCCCAGCTGTAAAATTGTGCAGAAGAGTTTTCCGTGGTGACTAATCCACAGATTATCAATAATATACATATTATCCATCTCCTCATGCGTACGTGTGCGTGTTGCGTGTGTATACAAATAGCGTCCAAAGGTACGAAAAAAATCTCAATTATGAAAGCCTCATGCAAAAGTTTGAGGAGGGGTGATAGGTTCCGAGGGCGTAGCTATCATATTGGGATCGGTCTGAAAACCCAGTGGGGAGCTCAATTTTTTTTAGGACCATTAAGACCATTAGGACCATAAGACCATTACGAGGTCGGGTATCTGCTGTTGTTTCGGGCGTTGGCTGTTTGCGCTGCCTGCCGCAACCATCTTAATTGTCTTACGGTCTCATTGCCCATCAAGATAAAAAAGGTCGCAGCAACACCTGCGACCCTACCGAGCCTTAAGGGGGACTCGAACCCCCGACCCCTTCATTACGAATGAAGTGCTCTACCGGCTGAGCTATTAAGGCATCCTAATGGCCAAACTTTTCGTTCGGCGGTGCAAATATCGTAAAAATTTATTAATTTCGCACTATAAACGAAAATTTTTTGACTATGATCACATTTTTAGTCTGTCTTGCAGTGCTTATTGCCGCCTATTTCCTATATGGTGGATTTTTGGAGCGTGTGGTAAATATCAACCCTAAGGCTGATGTGCCTTCGAAAACTAAGTATGATGGGGTGGATTTTATGCCCTTGCCACGCTGGCGAATATTTCTTATTCAGCTACTTAACATTGCTGGTACAGGCCCAATCTTTGGTGCTATATTGGGTGCTTGCTACGGCCCGGTAGCCTTTCTGTGGATTACACTCGGTGGCATTTTTATGGGCGCTATGCACGATTTTATGGCGGGGGTTATTTCGTTACGTAACGGAGGACAATCCCTGCCCGAGATTATAGGTAAGTATCTGGGTGGAGGTATGCATAAGTTTACTCTTGTGGTCATTCCTGTACTTATGATTCTGGTGGGTGCGGTGTTTATTGTCACCCCCTCGCAGATACTCGCCGACAAGACCGACATCCCATACCTTGTTTGGGTAGCGGTAATCATCGTCTACTACTTTGTGGCTACGGTGTTGCCTATCGACAAGATTATCGGTAAGATATATCCTGTGTTTGGTGCTGCGCTGATATTTATGGCTGTGGCGCTGCTTGGTGTGTTGCTCTTTGGCGATTATCGCATCCCTGAGCTTACGTCGGTAGATAATATGCACTTTAATGCCGATAAGTTGCCTATAGTGCCTACACTATTTATAAGTATTGCGTGTGGTGCTATCTCGGGTTTCCACGCTACGCAGTCGCCTCTTATGGCACGCTGTATGACTTCGGAGAGGCAGTCGCGCCCAATCTTCTTCGGTGCGATGATCTCGGAGTCTGTGATAGCACTTATCTGGGCAGCTATGGCCATGGCGTTCTTTGGTGGTGTTGAGAGCCTGAACGACTATATGCAGGCTAATGGTAGCAATGCGGGTGTTGCCGTATCGCTTATCTGTGATACGACGCTCGGTCGTGTGGGTAGCATCCTTGCTGTACTTGGTGTTGTCATCGCCCCAATCACATCGGGAGATACGGCCTTCCGCTCGGCACGTCTTATCATCGCCGATATGCTTAAGTTCGACCAGAGACCTATATATAAGCGCCTTGTGGTGAGTCTTCCGCTCTTCGCCATTGGTGTGCTCATCGCCTCTGTAGATTTTGATATCATCTGGCGCTACTTTGCATGGTCGAACCAGGCGCTCTCGGTCATCACACTATGGATGATCACGGCGTGGCTTATGCGCAAGCATAGTCGGGTTGTGTTCTTGTCGCTTATACCTGCAATCATAATGACCTACGTATGCTCGTCGTTTGTATTTGTGTCTAACCAGTTTGTAGGTATGGGTGCTACCGATCTTGCATATCTCTATGGTGCTGCAGTGACGGCTGTTATCTCGGGATTGTTAATGCTTAAAATACGCAAAGATGTCAAACGTGGAGCTGCGATTTAACCCTACACAGGATCAAGAGTTTGAACTTGAGGGTGGTGCTAAGTATAATTTTGTGCGCCACAAGGAGCGCACCGATAGGCTTGTTGCGGAGGGTCGCTATGCTGAGGCTTGCGAGGCCCGCTACGAGGCCTTTATGATCCTTGCTGAGGCTCTGCCCGAGGATGAGCCTATGCCACTACGTTGGGGTCATGCCAATAGCCGTGCTGCTATCACGGTCCTCTATGGCTCGGCCGTGGATCACTTCCGAATAGGAGATTTGGAGATGGCTATGGCGCAGCTTGAATTGCTTATGGATTGTGATCCTGAGGACCACTTTGAGGGTGTTAATCTCTTGGCTTTGTGCTATATCGCTACCGATGAGTGGGATGTCTATGATGATCTCGTTATCGACCTTACGGACAAGTCTGCCGAGGCTGTTGTCGCTCGATTGTGGGCGGGCTTACGTCGGGACGGGAGACTCGATGCGTCGCTGGTTAAGCTACTTGTTTCGCGCCACAAGGCCTACTACGAGGAGCTTACTGCCGAGGAGCATCCCGATGATGAGGCCTTTCGTCGAGATATATCGTCGGAGCGACCCTCGCAGCGTGCCGAGGCACGTGAGTGGTGGTTGCTTACTGAGCCTCTGTGGAGCGAGTTCCCCGAGCTTATCGAGTCTCTAAAGAGGTAAATTTAAGCCTTATAACAAGAGGCCCGAGTAATCCTCACATATCCTTTAGTATGCTGTGGATTCTCGGACTTTTCATGTATAAAATCTTCCTCTTGTTGAGCTGTTTTTGTGGTGTTAGCGTGAGCGATTGTTGCGATACTGTTTGGGTGAAAGTCCCGTTGCTCGCTTGAAGTACTTGCCGAAGAACGACTGGTTGGGGAAGTTTAGCGAGGCGGCAATCTGCTGTATGGTCATATCCGAGGATTGGAGCATGGCACGAGCCTCGAGTATCACATGATTTTCTATCCAATCGCCAGCCGAGCGACCTGTATTCTCCTTTACTAATTTAGAGAGGTATTTGGGCGTGATGCATAGTTTGTCGGCGTAGAAGCCTATGAGGCGCTCCTCGCGGTAGTGCTCCTGAACAAGCTCCATAAAACGTCGCACGATGCTGTTCTTGGCTATGGGCATGCTCTCGTCCGTAGGGCGTAGGTTGCTCACACCACCGTAGTAGAACACACGTATAAGGTTCTCGATAACCTGCAATCGGAATGGATTGTCGGTGTTGGCTGCGGCGTGGTAGAGTATGGTGTAGAAGATGTGTATGGCACGCAGGGCCTGCTCATCGAGTGGGTGTAGCGGGTTGTTGTACATCTCCATATATTGCTGTTGCCAGCCGGGGATGTTGATCATGTCGATAAATCGTTTAGAGAGGGCTATGGCATAGAGTTGCAGGTCGCTGTCCGATTCGACAAACTCGGTGATCTGTCCCGGCATAAGCGTGATGAGCGTGGGGGCTGTCACGGTGTACTCCTCAAGGTTTATCTTTAGGCGCAACACTCCCTTAGTACATATCATTATAGATGCGTGCTCAGACTTCTGGGGCTCGTGATGCTTATGCTCTCTGCCGTTGAACGATACCATTGCGAGGTCGTTACCGATGATAATCGTGTCGTCGGGGAGTTGAGTGATATCAATGTCGAGATTTTTGAAAAACTCTTTAAGGCTATTGCTCATATTTTTGACGGTTTAGTTTTCGGTTTAATTGTGGTACAAAGTAACAAACTTAATTTGTAATACGCAACTTAATTGCGAAGTATAGACCACTATATGTGGTAAAAATTACTTATTTTTACTAAATAATCAACCAACCGAACAAAATATTAAACTAAAACGTGTTTGGTTGAAAAGGGGAATATCGAGCGATTGTTAATAACTTACCGTTCGAAAATTTGTGGTTGTCGCACATTTTTTTGTACCTTTGGTAAAAATTTTTGAGTATGGCAAAGTTTAGAGTTGAGGGTGGTCATCGTCTTAGTGGCGAGATTGTTCCACAAGGTGCTAAGAATGAGGCACTTCAAATCATATGCGCAACACTGCTCACCTCGGAGCGAGTGGTTCTTAAGAATGTTCCTATCATCGCCGACGTGATGCAGCTTATCGAACTTATGGAGGCTATGGGCGTAAAGGTAGAGCGTCTCTCGGAGGATAGTTTCTCGTTCCAGGCCGACGACATCAACCTCGACTATCTGCGCTCGAGCGACTATCACAAGCGTTGTCGCCGTCTGCGTGGCTCGGTGATGATGATTGGTCCGCTGCTCACACGCTTTGGCCGAGGATTTATGCCTAAGCCAGGTGGTGACAAGATTGGTCGTCGTAGGCTCGACACCCACTTCCTCGGTTTCCAGAAGCTCGGCGCAGAGTTTAACTTCGATGTAAGCGATGAGTTTTATACCGTTGAGGCTAAGCGTCTTAAGGGTACATATATGCTCCTCGATGAGGCCTCGGTAACGGGTACTGCAAATATCGTTATGGCGGCAGTGTTGGCCGAGGGTCGCACAACGATCTACAACGCAGCCTGCGAGCCATACTTGCAGCAGTTGTGTAAGATGCTTAATCGTATGGGTGCTAAGATCTCGGGTATCGCCTCGAACCTCCTCACTATCGACGGTGTAGAGTCGCTCGGTGGCACAGAGCATACCATGCTCCCCGATATGATCGAGATTGGTAGCTTCATCGGTATGGCGGCAATGAACCGCTCGGAGCTGACAATCAAGGATGTGTCGTACGAGAATCTCGGTATCATACCTGCTCAGTTTGCACGTATGGGTATTAGATTTGAGCAGCGTGGCGACGATATCTACATTCCACAGCAGGATCATTATAGCATCGAGAGCTTTATCGACGGCTCAATTATGACTATCGCCGATGCCCCATGGCCGGGCCTTACTCCCGATCTGTTGTCAATCTTCTTGGTTGTGGCGACACAGGCTAAGGGCTCGGTACTTATCCACCAGAAGATGTTTGAGAGCCGCCTATTCTTCGTAGATAAACTTATCGATATGGGTGCACAGATTATCCTTTGCGATCCACACCGTGCTACGGTCATTGGTCACGACCACCAGATGCCTCTGCGTGCGGCAAATATGACCTCGCCAGATATTCGTGCTGGTGTGGCTCTGCTTATCGCTGCTATGAGTGCCGAGGGTGTAAGTACCATCCAGAATATCGAGCAGATTGATCGTGGCTATCGTGATATAGAGAACCGCCTGAATGCTCTTGGCGCACGCATCACACGTATTGACGAATAAACTATTGAGATATAATGTTTTTAGAGAATAACAAACATAAGGGTTGGATTGAGGTTATCTGCGGCTCGATGTTCTCGGGAAAGACCGAGGAGCTTATTCGCAGAATGAAACGTGCTCAATTTGCAAATCTTAAGGTCGAGATTTTTAAGCCATCTATCGACGTGCGCTACTCTGAGGAGGAGGTCGTGTCGCACGATGCTAACGCCATACAATCTACCCCCGTAGAGTCGGCGCAGAACATTCTGCTTATGACCTCGGATGTCGATGTTGTTGGTATCGACGAGGCTCAGTTCTTCGACGATGGCATCGTGGATGTATGCCGTCAGTTGGCAAATAGCGGTATTCGTGTTATCGTTGCGGGCCTCGATATGGACTATATGGGTGTCCCCTTCGGTCCTATGCCTGCGTTGATGGCTACGGCAGAGTATGTCACCAAGGTACACGCCATATGTGTACGTTGTGGCGACCTTGCCAACCACTCGCACCGCCTTACAGCCGACGATAAGCAGGTGTTGCTTGGCGCTCACGATACCTATCAGCCTATCTGCCGTCACTGCTTCAACGAACTTAAAAACTCGAAATAACGATGCTCAAAACTGTAGAAAAGTGTGTTGAGGTGTTGCGTGACGGAGGCCTAATACTCTATCCTACGGATACGGTGTGGGGCATAGGCTGCGACGCTACAAACGAGGAGGCTGTGCGCAAAGTGTATGCGCTGAAGCGTAGCGAGGATAAACACTCGATGTTGTGTTTGATGCAGAATGGCGATATGGTTGTGCGTTATGTCAATCGTGCGCCAGGTATCGCCTTTGAGGTTATGGAGCTCTCGGATAAGCCACTCACGGCAATCCTCCCAGGTGCTGTGGGTGTTGCACCAAGCCTTATTCCTGAGGCTAAGACCTTGGGTGTGCGTATTCCTCAGCACGATTTTTGCCAGGCACTACTTCGTAAGTTTGGCCGTCCGATAGTCTCTACGTCGGCAAATATCTCGGGTGAGCCTGCGGCAAAGCGTCTTAAGGATGTAGCCGAGGAGATCGTCGCAGGTGTCGATTATGTTGTGCACCCCCGTTTCGAGGGTAAGCCAACGCTTAAGCCCAGCTCGATAATCGCTTTTGGCGAGGGTGGTGAGGTTAAAATCGTTAGGGACTAAGCCTTTTAATTAGCAATTAGTAGTTAGAAATTAGTAATAGGAGTAGGTATGTCGAAATATTTGATAACTCCTGTGCAGAAGCGTTTCTCGGACGTTGACTCGTTTATGCACGTGAACAACATCTGGCAGCAGAGCTACTTCGATATGGGTAAGACCGACTTCTATACCAAGGTCTTGGGCATCACCGGAGTCTTCGATAAGCTGCGTATAATCACAGCCTCGACACATACCGACTATCGTGGTCAGGTGCACCTTATGGATGATATTGTGGTGCGCACCGACGTGTCACGTATTGGCAATAAGAGTATGACGCTGCACCAGTGCATTATGCTTGGCGAGAAGGTTCTTACCGAGAGTTCATCCGTGATGGTGGCCTTCGACTTTGAGACCCAAGAGACTGTACCTATGCCTGAAGAGTGGCGTGTGAAACTATCAGAGTATCTAACCGAATAACACAATGCAAAACGCCGAGCGTCATATAGATATCAATGACTTTGACTACGACCTGCCTAACGAGCGAATAGCTAAGTTTCCGCTTGCTGAGCGTTCAGGGTCGAAACTCTTGGTCTATGATAACGGGTCGATATCGGAGAGCCGCTTCCGCAATGTCGCCGACCACCTGCCCGCAGGTGCTATGCTCGTATTTAATAATACGCGCGTCGTGCGTGCGCGCATAGTCATGCATAAGCCATCGGGCGCACGTATCGAGGTCTTCTGTCTTGAACCTCACCGCCCCGCCGACTATGAACGTGCCTTTGCTATGCGTGGCGAGTCGGAGTGGAGTTGCGTTGTGGGCAATCTCAAGAAGTGGAAAGAGGGTGAGGTGGCCATCAACTTTGAGTATGAGGGTGTGCAGCAGCGCCTTAGTGCCGAGATTGTTGAGCGTGGTACACGTGAGCATATCGTGCGCTTCAGGTGGAGCGTAGACCTCAGCTTTGGCGAGCTTCTCGAGCTTCTCGGCCGTATTCCTATTCCGCCATACCTTAACCGTGATAGCGAGGAGATTGATAACTCCCGCTACCAGACCGTATATGCTAAGTATGAAGGCTCGGTGGCAGCACCCACGGCAGGTCTGCACTTTACCCCCGAGCTTATCGCTTCGATGTGTGAGCGAGGTATTGATTTCGAGGAGGTTACGCTGCACGTGGGAGCAGGTACATTCCTGCCTGTTAAGGAGGAGAATGCCGCACATCACCCTATGCATACCGAGCACTTTGTCATTCAGCGTAGCACCATTCAGCGCCTTAGAGCCTCTTATGGTCGTATTGTCTCGGTGGGTACTACGTCGGTGCGCACGTTGGAGTCGCTCTCGGCCCTTGCCTGGAGAATTAAGAGCTGCGGTCAGCCAAATGTTGAGCGCACAGTGGGGCAGTGGGAGTTGTATGACATTCCCGTTGAGTTTTCGGGCGAGCAGGCGCTACGTATGCTCGAGGAGTATATGCTGGCTAATGATATAGAGCAGATGAAGGCCTCGACGCAGATTATGATTACGCCACTTGGCTATCACTTCCGTATCGTAAAGTATATCATCACAAATTTCCACCAGCCTAAGTCTACGTTGCTACTCTTGGTGAGTGCCTATGTGGGTGACGATTGGCATCGTATATACGATTATGCTCTGGCCAACGACTTTAGATTCTTGAGCTATGGTGACTCGTCGTTGTTGAAGGTGGACACGCTGGGTGAAGAGTAGAGGCAATTCCGACTTATTGGTGGCCCTTGTCGGCCACGACTGCGCAGTTGTCCTAAAGTATCTATTTTTTTAGGACCATTAGGACCATTGGGACAATTAGGACAATTAAGATGGTTGCGGACAGCAGCGCAAACAGCCAACGGCCGAAACAACAGCGTGATACACGACCTCGTAATGGTCTTATGGTCCTAATGGTCCTAACGGTCCTAAAAGAATTACTCTCAGTGGTTGCCGCAGGCTACGGCTCTTGCAATAACTAACAAAAAAAGCGATCGAGAAACTCGACCGCTTTAGTTGGGCTACCTGGATTCGAACCAAGAATGACAGGACCAGAATCTGTAGTGTTACCATTACACCATAGCCCAATGCTCTGTTTGACGGTGCAAAAGTAGAACAATATTTTTGATTTGCAAAGAAAATGTGAAAAAAAATTTATATCTTTGTTAATCTTTTATTGATATAATGTAAAAACAGGTATAAAACTCATTGATTATGAAGGGTATTAAGTCACGATTGATCGTAATGAACTTCCTACAGTTTGCAGTGTGGGGTTCATATCTTACGTGTGTAGGACAGTTTTTAGGCAATGTGGGATTGGGTAACTATATCTCGTGGTTCTATATCGCACAGGGTATTGTCTCGATCTTTATGCCCGCAATTATGGGTATCATCGCTGATAAGTATATGCAGCCACAGCGCCTGTTGGGCCTGTCGCATCTATTAGCAGCAGGCTTTATGCTCGTTGCCGCCTACTTCGGCTATGAGGCTACAAATATAGCGGCTGCAAACGCAGGTGTGGAGGGTTTCGTTGGTAACATCTGGCCTGTGTTTATCCCTTACGTGCTGAGTGTGGCTTTCTATATGCCTACCATTGCGCTCTCTAATACCGTGGCCTTTGGCACCCTTACGCGCTCGGGATTGGACTTTGTGAAGGCCTTCCCTCCAATTCGTACGCTCGGTACGGTAGGTTTTATCGCCTCAATGTGGCTCGTAAATAGTGTGTCATTCGGTCTTGAGGCTTCGGCACAGCAGACATATATGCAGCTTGTTGTATGTGGTGTATTGGGCCTTGTGCTTGGCATCTACTCGTTCACCCTGCCACAGTGCCCACTAAGCCAGAGTACCGAGAAGAAGAGCTTGGCGCAGCGTTTGGGCCTCGATGCCTTTGTGCTGTTTAAGTCGAAGACTATGGCGATGTTCTTCATCTTCTCGATGTTGCTTGGTGTCTCATTGCAGATCACCAATGGCTTTGCAACTCCATATATCAAGAGTTTCTCGGTGATATCGGATAGCTGGTTTGCGAACAATCCAACGATGCTTGTGTCACTATCACAGATTTCGGAGGCGTTGTGCATCCTTCTCACATCGTTCTTCTTAATTCGCTTTGGTATTAAGAAGGTTATGCTTATCGCAATGTTTGCGTGGGTATTGCGCTTTGGCCTATTTGGCGTAGGTGACACTGAGACAGTATGGGGTATTGCGGCACTTATCCTCTCGTGCATAGTATATGGCGTTGCATTCGACTTCTTCAACGTGTCGGGAGCAATGTTTGTGCAGCAGGAGGCGCCACAGAGTATGCAGGGTAGTGCTCAGGGTCTGTTTATGTTGATGACCAATGGTATTGGAGCTTCGGTGGGTACATATATTGCTGGTAAGGTTGTCGATCACTTCTGTATGTGGGATGCTGGCAATCTTGTATCACGCCCCGAGTTTGCCAATGGCTGGCAGTCTACATGGCTTGTCTTTGCAGGTTATGCCTTGGTTGTGGCACTGTTGTTTATGATCCTGTTCCGCTACAAGCACGACCGCTCGAAGATGGCAAATATGACTCACTAATAGCGTAAATTTCTCATCTATTTATTGTTGTGGCACAGCAACCCTTGGCCGAGAGACTACGTCCGCAGAGTCTCGATGACTACATAGGACAGAAGCACCTTGTGGGTGATAATGGCGTGTTCCGTAAGTTTATCGCTACGGGAAGTGTCCCCTCGTTCATCCTGTGGGGCCCTCCTGGTGTGGGAAAGACTACGTTGGCTAAGATCGTTGCCAACACCCTCGATCGTCCATTCTACACCCTCTCGGCCGTGACGTCGGGAGTCAAGGATGTGCGTGAGGTTATCGAGAAGGCTAAGAACCAGCACCTGTTCAGCGCACGCTCGGCATTCCTATTTATCGACGAGATCCACCGTTTCAACAAGTCGCAACAGGACTCGTTGCTTGGTGCTGTGGAGCAGGGTATTGTCACACTCATTGGTGCAACTACGGAGAACCCCTCGTTCGAGGTTATCTCGCCACTACTCAGTCGCTGTCAGGTCTATGTGCTTAAGCCTATGGATGATAGCGAACTACAAACACTTCTCGACCGTGCGTTAAAGAGCGACGAGGAGCTGAAAAAACGAAATATTGAGGTGCGTGAGACCGAGGCGCTTTTCCGCTTCTCGGGGGGAGATGCACGTAAGCTACTCAACATCCTCGATATTATAGTAGGTGCGTCGGATGGCGACATTGTGATTGACGACGACCATGTTACGGAGTCTCTGCAACAAAACATAGCCCTCTACGACAAGACGGGCGAGCAGCACTACGACGTTATCTCGGCATTTATCAAGTCGGTGCGTGGTAGCGACCCTAATGCAGCTATCTACTACCTCGCCCGTATGTTGGCTGGTGGCGAGGAGCCACGCTTCATTGCTCGTAGGTTGGTTATTCTCGCCTCGGAGGATGTGGGTTTGGCAAATCCTAATGCGCTGCTACTGGCTAATGCTTGTTTCGATACGGTGCATAAGATAGGTATGCCCGAGGCACGTATCACGCTGGCTGAGACTACGATATATCTTGCCACAAGTCCAAAGAGTAACTCGGCATATGCGGCTATTAACAAGGCTCTTCAACTCGTTGAGCACGACACCACCAACCGTCCTGTGCCTCTCCACCTGCGCAATGCCCCTACCAAACTTATGGATAAGCTGGGCTATGGTGCTGATTATAAGTATGCTCACGACTATGCTGGTAATTTCGTTCAGCAGGAGTTCCTCCCCGATACCCTTAGCGGCACACGCTTCTATACCCCTAATGAGCAGAATGCTCAAGAGGCAAAGATTGCTGAGCGTATGCGTGCTCTCTGGGGTGACAAGTATGCTAAGTGATGCTGACAAAATGTCAGTCGTGGGACAAAAAGCCCTTCGATAAGGTTGTCACGAGCCCTTTGGCATAGAGATTGCCACGTCTTTTCCCAAAACAGAAAATAATATTATTAAACGTAAAACAGAATAGAACTATGGCAGTAAAACCACTTTCAGACCGTGTATTGGTAAAACCAAATCCGGCAGAGGAGAAGACCGCAGGCGGCCTCTTCATCCCCGACACAGCAAAGGAGAAGCCCCTTATGGGTAAGGTCGTAGCCGCAGGCCCAGGCACCGCAGAGGTGAAGATGGAGGTTAAGGTTGGCGACACAGTGATGTATGGCAAGTATGCAGGCGCAGAGCTCAACTACGAGGGTGAGGACTACCTCGTGATGAAGCAGTCGGATATTATTGCAGTTATCGAGTAAACAATCAATTCAATTAGAAATCAACTATGGCTAAGGAGATTAAATATAATGTAGAGGCACGTGAGCTTCTCAAGGAGGGTGTTGATGCGCTATGCAACGCCGTGAAGGTGACGCTTGGCCCTAAGGGTCGTAACGTAATCATCGATAAGAAGTTCGGTGCGCCACACGTAACCAAGGATGGTGTTACTGTGGCTAAGGAGGTGGAGCTTGAGGATACCTTCGCAAACATGGGTGCACAGATGGTACGTGAGGTGGCATCAAAGACTAACGACGACGCTGGTGATGGCACTACCACAGCTACTGTTCTTGCTCAGTCGCTTATATCGGTGGGTATCAAGAACGTGACTGCGGGTGCTAACCCTATGGATCTGAAGCGTGGTATCGACGCGGCTGTTGAGAAGGTTGTAGCGTCGCTCAAGTCGCAGAGCCAGGTCGTTGGCTCAGACTTCGACAAGATTGAGCAGGTGGCAACAATCTCGGCAAATAACGATCGTAAGATTGGTAAGCTCATTGCCGAGGCGATGGCTAAGGTAAACAACGAGGGTGTGATTACCGTTGAGGAGGCTAAGGGTACTGAGACTCACGTAGATGTGGTTGAGGGTATGCAGTTCGACCGTGGCTACATCTCGGCATATTTTATCACCGACACCGAGAAGATGGAGGCGCAGCTCGACAAGCCATTTATCCTCATCACCGATAAGAAGGTGTCTACCATGAAGGAGATTATGGGCATCCTTGAGCCTGTGGCTCAGAGCGGCCGCTCGTTGCTTATTATCGCCGAGGATGTTGATGGTGAGGCTCTCTCAGCTCTGGTAGTAAATAAGCTCCGTGGTACGCTTAAGATTGCAGCTTGTAAGGCTCCAGGCTTTGGTGACCGTCGCAAGGAGATGCTCGAGGATATAGCTACGCTCACAGGTGCTACGGTTATCTCTACGGATAAGGGTATGAAGCTTGAGGATGCAGGTCTCGATGCGCTGGGTACTGCCGAGAAGGTTACCCTGAACAAGGAGAATACTACGATCGTAGATGGCGCAGGCACTAAGGAGGCTATCGCTGCACGTGTACAGCAGATCCGTGCCTCGATCGAGAATGCATCGTCGGACTACGACCGTGAGAAGCTTCAGGAGCGTTTGGCAAAGCTCGCTGGTGGCGTTGCCGTACTCTACGTAGGTGCTGCTACCGAGGTGGAGATGAAGGAGAAGAAAGATCGTGTAGACGACGCCTTGGCAGCTACACGTGCCGCTGTTGAGGAGGGTATCGTTCCTGGCGGTGGTGTAGCCTATATTCGTGCCGTAGAGTCGCTTGAGGGCCTTAAGGGCGAGAATGACGACCAGACTACTGGTATCCAGATTGTTAAGCGTGCTATCGAGGAGCCATTGCGCCAGATTGTTGCCAACGCTGGTGGCGAGGGATCGGTGGTTGTTAATAAGGTTAAGGAGGGTAAGGGTAACTTCGGTTACAATGCTCGTGATGACCGCTACGAGGATATGCTCGAGGCGGGTATTATCGACCCAACTAAGGTAGCTCGTGTAGCTCTCGAGAATGCTGCATCTATCGCCTCAATGTTCCTCACTACCGAGTGCGTCTTGGCTGAGAAGAAGGAGGAGGGTCCTCTTCAGCCATTGGCAGGTGCTGGCGCAGGTATGGGCGGCATGATGTAATCTATTAAGATAAGGGGGCGATTGAGTCCTCTCAAACATTGCCCCGGATGGGAAATACGCTAAGTATGTTCCGTCTGGGGTATTTTTTTGAGACGATTAGGACCAATAAGACGATTAGGACCAATGAGACCATTAGGACCATTACGAGGTCGGGTATCGCCATTGTCTGCAACTGTCTAAATTATCTTAATGGTCTTAAAGGTCATTCTCCTATTGTCCCTCTGTCCCACAATTTCCAATCTTCCTGCCCTTTCTGCACCCTTTCCGCCTCTTTGTCTTGCTCTTTTTTGCTATTTTTCTTGTTTGGCTCGAAATTTTATGCTACCTTTGCACTGATATAGTGGGCTACGGAAAGCTCACAATAGTGTCTTACGAATTGCTAACAAGCTATGGACGATGGCTTTCATTCCAAAAATAACTGCCGTGTCGTATCTCAATACGATACCCTTCGTCTATGGACTTCAGCACGCCGATAACCTGCGTGCCGACTTGACGTTAGCACCTCCTGCCGACTGTGCACGTAACTACATCGAGGGTAGAGCCGATATAGCTTTGCTCCCCGCCGCTGTAGTACCCGAACTCAAGGAGACAAACATCATCACCGACTACTGTATAGGCGCTGTGGGCGCTGTGCGTACTGTGGTGGTAGTGTCGAACGAGCCAATAAATCGCACTAAGCGCATATGGCTCGATGCCCACTCACGCACCTCGGTGCAGTTGTGTGGCTACTTGGCAAAGCACAAGTGGGGTATAAGCCCCGAGTGGCTACATATGGCCGACTACTCACGTGTTGATAACCCCGAGCCAGGCGATGCCTTCCTACTTATTGGCGACAAGGTATTTGGCTACGAGGGCCGTTTTGCCTATACCTACGACCTTGCAATAGAGTGGCGTGAGGCTACAAAGCTCCCCTTCGCCTTTGCGGTGTGGGTAGCTCGTAAGGGTGTGCCTTATGAGGTGTGTGATGAGCTTCAACACGCACTTACATTTGGCGTGGAGCATACGTGGGAGGCGATCACCGAGTCGAAATATATGGCCCCCGACAATGGGCTTACAGCATACGAATATCTCACCCGCAACATCGACTTTATTCTCGATGATGAGAAACATCGTGCCCTGAAGAAGTTCTGGGATGCGGGCATACGTATAGTTCCACGATCCTATTAAAGAAGCCGAGTGGCAATCCTCGCCGCACGACTTCTTACCTCCGACCTGAGGGGCATTGTATTGAGCCCCAAGAAGAGCCCGATGGGGCAAAGTTGAATAATAAAGAATAAAACTTGGAGGAGATATGATCACGATCTATCTAAAGCAATACAACAAGATTATCCGAAATGCCGACACCGATCTCTTTGATGAGCTCGGCTTTGACGATATTCTATGGATCGACCTTCTTGACCCCTCGATCAAGGAGCAGAAGGCCGTGGAGAACTTTATGGAGCTGAGCCTACAGACACGACAGCAGGTCGAGGAGATCGAGTCTACGTCAAAGTACTCAGAGACCGAGAATGCTATTATCTCGAACTCAAACTTCTTTGTGCCTCAGGGTGAGACATTTACCGTAGAGCCTGTGTCGTTCATCATCTCGAATGAGGGTGTGCTTGTGTCGATGCGTAATGCAGAGTTTCGCACCTTCCGTGAGGCTGAGAAGCGCCTGCAGATGAACTACCGCTCATACTCTACGGGTTATCACATCCTAATATCGCTGCTCGAGGTGCGTATCGACTACGATGCCGACCTTGTGGAGATGGTTGCTAAGCAGGTTGCTGCCGTGAGTAAGGAGATCTCGGGAGGTTCGAAGATTGACAAGGAGGTGCTCTATCGCATCAATGCTTTGCAGGAGAACACCATGTTGCTACGAGAGAACATCTTCGATAGACAGCGTGTGCTCTCGTCGATACTACGTTCGGAGCGCTTCCCTAACGATATCTACCCACGCTTGCAGCTTATGCTTAAGGACGTAAGCTCACTAATAAGCCACGCCGACTTTAGCTTCCAGCGTCTTGACTATATTCAGGATGCTGCACTGGGTCTTATCAATATCGAGCAGAACGAGATTGTTAAGATCTTCTCAGTGGCTGCTGTGGTATTTATGCCTGCGACGCTTGTGGCGAGTATGTATGGTATGAACTTCAAGTTTATGCCTGAGCTAAATTGGGAGTATGGCTATGTGTGGGCCCTTGCTCTGATGCTCCTCGTATCGGGCCTTACGTTCTGGTATTTTAAGTTTAAGAAGTGGCTATAAATCAGTGTGATGACTACCAAGAAACGCATTATCCTCGTGCTGCTTTCTGTCGTGCTGCTCTCGCTTGGGTGGCTCGGCGTAAGCGGCATCACTCTTTTTGTGGCGCTAATCCCGCTACTCATAATCAGCGAGCACTATAGCGACTCGACGCGTGACTTCTGGCGTATGTGTGGTTGGGGAGCCTTGACCTTTGTGCTCTGGCACGCCGCTACGGTGTGGTGGGTGTGGAACGCTACGCCCATAGGCCCCATAGCTGCTGCCTTGTTTGGCACGTTCTGGAATCTCGTGGCGCTGATGGCCTATCACTACACCTCGAAGCGAGCACATCGTGCTCTGGCCTACACGCTTCTTGTGGCGTTGTGGATAACCACAGAGAGCCTATATAACTCGGCCGAGGTGCTCACCTTTCCGTGGTTGTTACTCGGCCACGGTTTTAGCTCTGATATATGGGCGGTGCAGTGGTATGAGCATACCGGTATATTCGGCGGAACTCTCTGGGTGTTAGCCTCTAATGTTGCAATATTCGAAATCCTGCGCACCAAGACTAAGAGTGCGAAGGTGCGTGCTGCGCTTATCGTCCTATTGCCTATGTTGGCATCTATCGCCCTCTATTTTAGCTACACGCCTTCGGAGCGTGTATGCGAGGTCTCGGTTGTGCAGCCCAACATCCCCTGCTATGATGATGAGCGTGAGGCGCGTGGTGTGCGTAATACCATTCGTGAGGTGCGTGAGCTAAATGACGATGTCCCTGCAACCTCGCAGTTTGTGATTATGCCCGAATCGGCACTATCGTATATCGAGGGCTATGGTACGCTCGACGAGCAGCGTGCTGCCTCTTATGCTGATATGCTCAAAGCTATGTTTGCTGATAATATGCAGAGTGCCAAGCTGATAACAGGAGCATCTACCGTGCGCTATTATGGCACTACGCCAGTGACCGAGACGGCCCGCAAGACAGCGAGGGGGGAGTATTACGACCTCTATAACTCGGCACTTGCTATTGATGCGTCGGGACGTATCGAAGATATATATCACAAAGGAAAGCTTGTTATCGGTGTTGAGGCGGTCCCCTTCAGAGAGCTTTTTAGCCTCTTTGAGATCGACCTTGGTGGTATCTCGGGACAGCTTGGCTGGGGTAAGGAGTACACGTTATTCGAGAACAATGGTGTCAAGGTTGGTCCATCGATATGCTACGAGGGTATCTACGGCGAGTATTTTGCAGGCTTTGCCCGTGAGGGTGCCGACTTTGTGGCCCTAATCTCGAACGATGGCTGGTGGGGCAATACCCCTGGACATAAGCGTCTCTACGACTTTGCCCGTCTGCGTGCCATAGAGTGTCGTCGTAGCATTGCACGCAGTGCAAATACAGGTATTTCGGGCTTTATATCACCTCGTGGCGAGGATCTTGCTCCACGCCTTGGGTGGGATGAGCGTGGTGTGCTCACAGCAGCGGTAGAGCTACGCTCCGAGCAGACCATATACACCCGCTATGGCGACTGGATTGCGCGTATAGCATCGTACGTATCTATTCTTGGTGTGATGTACTACGTAGCCTACCGTGTGCGTAGGCGCAACCATCTTGTTGATTAACACCCCATTAACATAAAAATCGTATATATGAACTATAACGAGACTCTCGACTTTCTGTTTACAGCTATGCCCTCGTTCCAGCGTGTTGGTGGCGAGGCTTACAAACCAGGCTTAGAGCGTATCGCAGCCTTCTGTCACCACCTGGGAAATCCTCAGCGCAACTACTATACAATCCACGTTGCGGGAACTAATGGCAAGGGCTCGGTGTCGCATATGCTCGCCTCGATACTCCGTGAGGCGGGATATCGCACAGGACTCTTCACCTCGCCCCACTTGGTGGACTTCCGTGAGCGTATACGTGTCGATGGCGAGATGATACCTAAGCAGAAGGTGGTAAACTTCGTAGATAAGCATCAGGCGAAGATGCAGGAGCTCGACCTCTCGTTCTTCGAGATGACAGCAGCCATGGCCTTCGACTATTTCGACCAGAGCGATGTGGAGGTGGCAGTTATTGAGACTGGCCTCGGCGGAAGACTCGATGCTACGAATATCATCACGCCGATACTCAGCATCGTGACTAACATTGGCCTTGAGCATACAGAGTTCCTCGGATCTACCATTGAGGAGATTGCCACCGAGAAGGCGGGGATAATTAAGAAGAGTATTCCTGTGGTACTTGGTGAGCGCAACACAGATTACGATGCTGTGTTTGAGCGTCGTGCCTCGGAGCTAAACTCCCAACTTATATTTGCCGAGAAGGAGTGGACACTCCACGGCGTTGAACATTTTGATGATGACAATCAGCACTTTAGCCTTGTGCGTGAGCGTGACGGTCGTGGCTATGAGCTCGACATTGACCTTCTTGGTGACTACCAGTGCCACAACATCGTTACGGTGTGTGCTGCTGCCGACTATCTGGCTGAGCATACGCCACTTACGATCTCACGCCGTGCCCATCGTCAGGGCCTCGCTTCGGCAGCAGCTTCAACAGGGCTCATGGGGCGTTGGCAGGTGCTCTCACGTGATCCATATATGGTCTGCGACACAGGCCATAATGCCGATGGTATGCGCTATGTGGCTAAGCAGCTCGAGGCGTTGGAGTGTGATAGGTTGTATTGCGTAATAGGTTTTGCCCGTGAGAAGGATCTCGACAAAATCATGCCTCTGCTGCCTGCTAAGGCCTACTATATATTCACCCGTGCGCAGATCGACCGTGCACGTGATGTTGAGGATATTGCGCAGAGAGCCGAGGTGCTCGGACTGAAGTATGAGTGCCAGCCCACGGTGCGTGAGGCAATCGCCCGTGCACGCTGCCTTGCCCTCGAGAACGACGCCATATTTATTGGTGGTAGCAACTTCGTAGTAGCTGAGATTTAGCAAAATAATTGGTGGAAAGCTTTGCACGATAAAAAAAAAGTATTACCTTTGCGGCCGAATTAATTATTGCAATATTAATTATAACAAAAAGACGAAAATGAAAAAGGGTATTCATCCAGAGAATTATCGTTTAGTGGCATTCAAGGACATGTCGAATGACCACGTGTTTTTGTGCAGGTCCGCCGTTTCGACAAAGGAGACCATCGAGGTGAACGGCGAAACCTATCCCGTGTATAAGATGGAAATCTCTAACACATCTCACCCATTCTACACAGGTAAGATGAAGTTGGTAGACACCGCCGGTCGTGTGGATAAGTTTATGAGCCGTTACGCAAAGCGCTACGATAAGAAGAACAAGTAGTAGATGCTTGTTTCTCGCAAAAGTGAGTGAGGTCAGCAAGACGTTGATCTCACTTTTTTTTGTATATATATGTATGGTTGAGTGACGTTATATTCAACTAATTTCGATCAATCGACACAAATACAGCTCTATATATTTGTTTTTATCAAAATTTTTATTTAATTTTGTATTGATATGCTGAGGGCCCAATTTAACATCAGCTCGAAATTCCAGCGGAGAGGGGGATGAAAAAGGATCGGTCCGAAAACCGGTGGGAGTGAAAATGACGTCAGCCCCAAAACCTGGTGGTGGGGGATGAGAGGAGATAAGAGGACCGGAGAGGAGACGAGAGAGGACGAGAGAGATAAGCTGAGCTGAGGGAAAATGGGGGCTCTAAGTATAATCCGAACACAAACACAACTTAACATATGACCATTAGATTTAAGCGCCTCGGCGCTCTTTTTGCGCTTTTAAGCGTTATGCTATTTGTCGGATGCTCCGAGCCCGAGCCCGAGATGGCATACCAGCTTCAGCTATCCACACACGGTCTGGGCTTCGATGCCGAGGGTGGAACGCTCAAGATAGCGGTTACGCCACACCCCGACACTGCGGAGTGGAGGGTGGATAACGCCAACCCCGCAGAGTGGGTAGAGATTGAGGTTACGGAGGGTGCTATCAATGTGACCGCCGAGCCTAATTCCGAGAGCTCATCACGCACTACATCATTCAGTGTTGTAAGCCCCACAAACCTTTTTGAGGCTGTCAAGATCACGCTTAGTCAGGAGGCGGCAACAGCAGCAACCTTAGAGGTGGTTGCCCCTGAGGAGTATCTGTTTGACTCTGCGGCATCAAGCTATACATTTGGCGTGCGCTCAAATGTTGAGTGGACCATTGAGGATAATGCCGAATGGCTTACGGTGGCTGCTGAGTATGAGGCTCAGCGTGCCACAATAGCTGTCGAGGCTAACGATGGTGAGGTGGAGCGAGAAGCAGAGGTGCGCATTACTGCGGGAGATAGAGTATATATCATTGATATAAAGCAAGATACACACGCCAATAATCCATACTATCGTCTACTGGGCAACTGGGAGATTACAGCATCTAAGTGGTTCTACTCACCAAACGGCTCGCTTAATAGCCTTGACTATGCCCCAAACCCCACGGACTACTACCTTCTGTTCAAACTCGATGAGGTGGAGTATGGCAAGACCCTCATAATGCGTGACTTCCTATATCCAGGCACTGAGCTTGAGGTGCGCTACGACGCTACGACAGGTGGTATTGTCATTCCATTTGGCTGGACAGTGCTCTCGTACGACGTATTCTGCTACGTCACGCTCGTTAGCTCTACGCAGTTCTCATATGCCTCGATGGAGGTAGAGGCGCTGCCTAATGATGAGTGTACGGCACTCACACTCAACCTACCTACGGTAGATGGCTTTAACTATGTGGGCTTTGGCCTATGGACCTACGACGAGAGTGGCAATAAGGTGGCTGTGGGCTCGAACTACCGACCCACAATGTTCCCTATGGGCAATGTTCAACTTGTTAAAAAGAGCGAATAACGATGAGAGACTTTCGATATATAGCCTTTGGGCTACTTGTTGCGCTGTTTACGGCGTGTAGCCAGACCGATATTGATAATACTCCTCCACAGTCGGAGGGCCGTGTGCAACTTGAGGTAAGTTCCGAGAGTGGGCTATTCGCCACTATTGATGGTGTGCCTACGATTGGCTTTAAGAGTCGTGGGGGCGAACTTGCGTTGGATGTGGTGACAAATGTCGAGGAGTGGAACTACGATGTTGAGTGCGACTGGCTCACTACATCCAAGGATGACTACTTCCTATATGTCTCGGCCGATGCAAACTCTTCGGATGTAAATCGTGAGGCGGTGATTAGTATCGTTGCTAATGATGGTAGACGTGGTGCGGAGTGCCGTATCACAGTGCGTCAGAATGGTACTGGCACTCCCGAGGTGTCGCTCGTTAAGTCGGAGCATAACTTCAAGGCACACACCGAGTTGCAGTACACCATAGGTGTTGAGGCGACAACCGAGGATTGGACATTCGATGCTACGTGTAGCTGGTTGCTAATAGAGCCTACGGCCGAGGGTCTGCGACTTACGGCCGATGATAATAAATGCAATGCTCAGCGTACCACAGAGATTGTTGTGCGAGCATCGGAGGCCAAGGATGCCGATTTCGAGACGCTTACGGTTAAGCAGGATGGCTCGGCATTTATCATTATGAGTAGCCGTAATGTAGCTACCGACGATGATGGCGGCACTCGACAGCTGACGATTAACTCTAACCCTGAGCTTGAGTGGAGTGTTGTGAACCTCTCGGCAGAGTGGTTTGCGATCGAGAAGCTGGAGGGTCGTGTTGCTGTGACAGTAGAGTCCAATACGGGAGGTAATGAGCGTCGTGGCTCGTTTGATATCGTCGTGGGCGACGAGGATAATCAGGCTAAGGCGACCATCAACGTGTTGCAGATTGGCCCTGATACCGAGGAGCTTATCTATGAGATTGAGACTACCGAGCCTAACCAGCGCATTACAGCAGCCCCCGTGCTATCACCCAGTGGCGGAGGTCAGATCGTGGTGGATTGGGGCGATGGCTCTGAGATTGAAGAGTTTGTCGAGGTGCGTGGCTACCACAACTATGCCCTGCCAGGCCTATATACTATCATCATCACGGGCGAGGCTAAGTCGCTGAGGTTTGGCGCTGATGATACGGTGACCACCGACCTGCGTAACGTAATATCGTGGGGAAAGTTGGGATACACCCAGGCAACAGATATGTGCTTAGGATGTATGCGCCTGGAGTATATCCCTAACGATGTTGCTGGCTCGTTTACGGATGTTAAGACCTTCAATGGTGCTTTCTCGTGCTGCGAGTCGCTGCGTGAGATCCCTGCAGGTTTGTTCCGATATGCTACTGCGGCTAAGAGGTTTGAGGATTGCTTCTCGCACTCGGCATCTATCGACGAGATTCCTGCCGACCTATTTAAGAACTGTGTGGCAGCCGAGGATTTGTCATATGCCTTCTACGCTACGGGTACTGGTATTGTCGATACAAATCAGACGCTTACAAACTTCTCATCGGTAAGCGAGCAGGTGCGATCGGGTAAGCTTAAGAGTCTGCCTGAGGGTCTGTTTGCTAATTGCCCAAATATCACGCAGCTCGACTATGTGTTTGGTGCTACGGCTATCGAGTCGATACCTTCTGACATCTTCTCTAAGGCAAGTGTGGCTACTAAGTTTACAGGAGCTTTCTCGGCATGTGTATGTTTAGAGGAGATCCCTTACGACCTTATGGCAAGTGCTACTGCGGCCTTAGATATAAAGTATATGTTTGCGGGTTGCTCATCGCTTGAGGAGATCCCCTCGGGTGTATTCCGTAACAATGCTGCGGTTACTAACCTCGAGTACATCTTCTATAAGACGGGCGTAGGCACTCTCCAGCAGGGTATCTTCGAGGGACTTACGGGTGCTAAGACCATTGGCGCTGTGTTCCAGGACTGCAAGAGCCTCACAACCATCGAGGAGGGCCTATTCGATGGCCTTACTGCAGCTAAGTCGTTCCGCTACTGCTTTGCCGACTGTACTGCGCTGCGCACCATCCCCGAGGGCTTGTTGCGTGATTTGACTTTGGCCTATGAGTTTACATATATGTTCCACAATACGGCTCTGGAGTCGGTGCCTCAGGCTCTATTCAAGGATGCTCGTGACTACTCATCTGCCGACTTTACATATATGTTCTCGGAGTGTGCAAACCTCAAGACCGTGCCTGCGGGGCTGTTCGATACCTTTACGAAGGTGACCTCGCCAGGCTATCGTAACCTATTCGATGGTTCGGGTGTTGAGACCATCCCCGCAGGGCTCTTCGCCAAGAGCGTAAACGTATCTACGGGCTTTGAGAGTCTCTTTGAGAACTGCCCTGAGCTACACACCATCGAGGGCTCTATATTCCCTGAGAATAGCGGTGTTTCCTCTATTGGTTACCTCTTCTGCAACTGTCCTAAGCTCAAGAGTATCCCTGAGGATCTGTTTGTCCCCTTTGGCGAGGCTAAGCTCAAGTTTACAGCTGTGTTTGCGGGATGTTCATCGCTTGAGGAGATTCCTGCCGAGCTATTCGCATCTAATAGCAAGGCTAAGCAGTTCTCAGAGACGTTTGCCGACTGTGTGTCGCTAAAGAGTATCCCCGAGGGCTTGTTGGATGCTTGTGTTGATATCACCACTGTCAAGGGTATGTTCCACGGCTGTACAGCGCTCGAGAGTATCCCTCAGGGGTTGTTTGCAAACAATGTGGCTATAACATCGTTTGAGAAGACCTTTGCAGAGTGTGTGAAGCTAAAGAGCATCCCTGAGGATTTATTCTCGTCGATAGGTACAAAGACCTCGGCGGTGACATTCTCGCAGTGCTTCGCCGAGTGCGTATCGCTTGAGAGCACCCCTGTGGGGTTGTTCGACACTGTGCGTCGCATTAACTATATCGATGGTTGCTTTGAAAATTGTATATCGCTCAAGGGTGAGTCGCCATATACGATTATCACTGCCGAGGATGGCACAGAGACCAAGGTACACCTCTATGAGCGTACCAAGGGTACCGACTTCCCTTATGCCCCAACGTCAAGTTCGGCACATGCGGGATGTTTTGCGGGGTGCATCAAACTTAGCGACTATAAGAATATGCCTGATACATGGAAAAATTAGAGTAGTGTTATGAATAAGATACTTACATACATATCTGTCCTACTGCTTGTTGTGGCTGTGGGATGTAGCAAACAACCCGCCGAGATTATCTATCCCGAGCCTGACTATGCCACGGTGCAACTCTCTTCGCCAAGTGCAGTGATTGGGCTTGAGGGGGGCTCAAAGGAGGTGTTCGTATCGACCAATCGTGCGTCGTGGAGCGTAGCGTGCGAGGCCGAGTGGGTTGAGTTTAGTATTGAGGAAAACTCGCTGACTATCTTCGTGCAAGAGAATGATACTAATCTTAGCCGCAACGCTGTGATTAGTGTTGTGGCGGGTAGTGACCCCGATACTGCTGTGGCTCGTTTCAAACTTTTGCAGCTTGGCGACGAGGTTGTGGACCTCTCGACAGAGGCTACGGCGAACTGCTATATCGCCCCAACGCAGACTATGCTAAAGTTCAGGGCCGACGTGAAGGGTAATGGCGAGAATAGGGATAATTCACGCTATGTGACTACCTATGGAGTGAAGATCGAGGCCGCCTCGTATGCCGATGTGGTGTGGGAGGCTACGTACGATGGCGATAAGACACGCAGCGTGCGAATCATCGACTCGGAGCCTGTATATGCCGATGGATATATCTATCTGCATACGGGTGATGTTGAGGGTAATGCCCTTGTTGCGGTATACGATGGTGGTGGCAAGCTGCTGTGGAGTTGGCATCTATGGGTTAGCGATGCAGAGATGTCGCTATCCGAGGCTAATGGCCTACAATGGATGGATCGCAACCTCGGTGCACTGACTACCGATATGGGCAATATCTCAAATCGTGGTATGCTCTACCAGTGGGGCCGCAAAGAGCCATTCTTGCCCTCGCCAGCTGAGTATGTGGTAATGCCAACACATAGCTACGATGAGAACTACGACCTCACCGAGACAGAGGAGGAGTATGCCGCTATCCAAGAGGCGATCGAGGCAAACCGCATAATGGTAAATGTAAATAACCCGCAGACGGGCGATGGTGAGTATGAGTGGAAGTATGTAGGCTATCCTGCTCCTGTGGCACTCAATGCCCCAGGCAATATCGAGTATGCGCTGGAGCATCCCACGACATTCCTTGCTTGCCGCACGGATATTCCCATTGGTGAGTATCTCTTTGATTGGTATATGCAGCAGGATCTTATGAATACCTCAGGCGTGATGATGCAGTCGGACTCTCAACTTTGGGGCGATGCTGAGCAGGGTACGGAGTATAAGACACTCTTCGACCCCTGCCCTCCAGGCTACTGCGTGCCACCACGTGGTGCCTTTGGCGAGATCCCTTCTGAGTATGCCTGTTCGTATGTTAGCGATGAGTGGACTAAGGAGGAGTATGGCTGGAGCTGGTCGGGCGGTAATGGTGATTTCTTCCCCGCTACGGGCAACTTCGATGTTTCGGGCCTTGTTGGCGAGACATCGGAGAAGATGCTCTACTGGACGGCCGAGAGCTTTGGTGGTGGCACATCGGGCTTTGGCAAGGCGGCAACGCTGTTTGTGGCCTATAACGATGTCTATTATGGCATCTACCCACTTCTCGATGAGAGTGTTGCCGGCTCGTGGTACTCATATGGCGCTCGTGCCTATGGTGCTGCACTACGCTGCGTGAAGGAGCAGAAAAACGACTAAACACAAACGAATAATACAAAAAATTTATGGACACGAAAACTTACACATCACCCGAGCTCTTGGTAGAGTATATCGAGGTGGAAAGGGGCTTTGATGCAAGCTATGGCGACTTTGGTGAACCAGGCCAGGATTCTGGTTATAATGATTCGGATTGGGAACTCTAAAATTCGATTGGCTATGAAGAAGTTTTTTAGATCAGTGATGCTTGTTGCTGTAGCAGCAATGGGCTTTGTGGCTTGCCAGAATGAGTTTGATGAGCCTAATGTTAATCAGCCAGTAGCTGATGGCGTTGTGGTTACGTTTGTAGCCGATGAACCAGCAACACGTACTGCGGTAGATACCTCAAGCGATGAGGCTCCCGTGTTTAGCTGGAGCGATAACGAGAGCTTCGCGGTTCTTGAGCAGACCGATGCTTTGGCCGTAGGCTCGAATGTTACCTTCGAGAAGGTCGATGGTAAGGCTAATATCACAGCTACATTTGCAAAGAACGAGGGCAAGGAGGCATATGAGTATGTTACGGTTTACCCCGCAAGTGGCTTTGTTTCAGCCGAGAGTATCGCCTCGGCGACACTTGCACTACCTGCTAACCAGACTATGGCCTCTGGGTCATACGATCCTAATGCCGACCTTATGGTATCTAAGGTTGTTACGGCAGCTACTCAGCCTACTGAGGCACAGCAGGTAGAGTTCACTCGTCTGGCAGCTGTTGTTAAGATGACGCTTAAGAACTTTAACCTTGAGGCTGGCGACGAGGTTGAGAAGGTTGTGTTTATGGCAGATGGTAAGGCTCTTGCCGGTACTATCACCGCAGACCTTAATGCTCCTCACGAGTTCGCTGTTGCTGAGGGTGTTAGCAGTGTAAGCGTGGCTACAACTGCACGTGATTATATCTACTTCAATGTGTTGCCTACCGTGCTTGAGGCTGGCGATAGCTATACTGTCATTGTTATCACTAATAAGAGGCTCTACGTTAAGCAGGGTAGTGTTCCTGCAGAGAGTACTCTCACTCTCGAGGCTGGTATGGTAAACCGCTTCAGTGTGAATATGATGGGTGTTATGCCAAGCGAGAAGTGGACACTTGTTCGTGATGCCTCTACACTTAAGCAGGGCGATATCGTAACCATCGCAGCGAAAAATTATAACTATGTGATTGGTAAGCAGGCTAATAACTATCCTTTGGCTTCTCAAACTGAGGTTGTCAAGTATGGCGATTATCTATACCACCCAATCGCTACTGCAGAGACCTCTGTGGATAATAGAATGCAGTGCTATACCCTTATGCAGCGAGATGCAAATCGTGTGGCATTTGATTTCTACAATGGTGTTGACTATGAGGGAGATACTACCGTAGGTTTTGTTTATGCTAATGGCTCAAATTATGCACCTAAGATTCAGGCTTTCTGCGATGTTAATACTCTATTCGATGTAACTATTACTGATGGTGCAGCCACGCTCTATGCTTCGGAGATTGAGAAGTCAAATAAGTGGTGGAGATATTATCATAGCACCTCGGCCGGCTCTCGTAGGTTTGACTGTACAACATCAGAGCCTACAGGCAACTATCAGGTGTGCATCTACCGTGTTGAGGGTGCTGTGGGTACTATTCCTACAATTGATGCTAACGTGACCGTTCCTGATTCAGATGAGTCTGTTGTAATCGCTGAGGAGGGTGCTACGGAGCCTACAGCTATCAGCACTGAGCAGGTGACATTTAACTATGTTGGCGAGTGGGCAATCTCGGTTGAGGCAGAGGCTGAGTGGTTGAGCGTAGCTTACGATGCAGCGAACAACTGCCTAACATATACTGCTGAGGCTAACACAGGAGCTAAGCGTGAGACTACGGTAACTATCACCGCATCTATGGAGGGTCATGAGTCACTTACTTGGTCGTTCACAGTACAGCAGAAGGGTGCACCAGAGGAGATTACCATTGCAGAGCTAAGAACTAAGACTAAGGATGAGTCTACGACATATAAAGTTACTGGTCAGGTTAAGACAGTGTCAACAACTTCTACTGGTAACTGGGAGATTGTGGATGAGAATGGCAACGTGGCTAAGATAGCATACCTAATGACTGATGCTGGTGGTTATGCCAAGGATGTATGTGGTATTAAGGTTGGTGATGTTATGACAGTAACTACTATTGTTACTGGTACAAATGGTACTTATGCTTGTGGCAAGAGTGCATACCCATCAACCTATAAGGGTCACTTCACTATTGAGGCTACCACAAATGATGTAGTAGGCTATGAGGGTGGTGACGCTACAATCAGCGTTGCTGTGAAGACTTATGGTCATATTGTCGCTCCTACCGCAATAAGCGACAACTCGAATGTGGCAACTGATGGTAATCCACTCTCTGCTTATAGCTTTACCGATAATGGCGATGGCACTGCAACAGCCGTTGCAAGCTTCTCAGAGAATACTACAGGTGGATCACGTAAGGTAGATTTGACATTCTCTTCTGGCTCGCCATTGGTTGTTTCGACCACTATTTCAATAATGCAGGATGTTAATCCTGCCCTTAAGACAGGTTGGTGGTTGGTTACCGATGTAAATGATCTCGAGGCTGGCGATATGATTATTATTGCAGCCACAGGTTTGGATTATGCGATTAGTACTGCATCAAATACAAATCAACGTAAATCTACTCCTATCACCCGAAATGGTAGTGCGCTTGAGAATGTAAGCTCGTCAGTACAGCAGTATGCCCTTGAGATTGATGCTAATGGTCTTTACTCATTCAAGGGTACGCTTGGAACAGATGCTGGTAAATATATCTACGCAGCAAACTCTTCATACAACTATATGAAGGTAACCTCTACGCTTGATGACAATGGTAAGTTTACTATTGAAATCGACAGCGAAGGTGCTGCAACAATCATTGCACAGGGAACCAATACTCGTAACGTAATGCAGTACAACAACAAGACTACATCATCTCCTTCATTCTACTGTACGGATGGCTCGTTTGGTGCTGTATGTCTATACAAGTACTTTGAATAGTAGGTGGTTATGAATCTTCTAAAATTATCTCTTACAAGGGTTATGGTCGTGTTTGCGGCCATAGCCGTTGCTATCTCTTGCGATAGGGGTGGCGACGAGGTGAATAGTTTGCCTAATCTGCAGCTTATGGTAGAGGTGGAGGATATTACCACCACCACTGCGAAGATTAAAGTATCGCACGAGCTTGATGCCCAAAATACGTGGTATGGCTTTGTGACCGATGATACTGCAACCGATGCAGCGACTCTTCTGAATGAGGCTGTTGCCAAAGGTGTCGAGGCCGAGGAGTTACACCGCAGTAAGCAGTATATCACTATCCTCGAGGAGCTTACTCCCGAGACCTCGTATCGCTATATCGCCACAGGCCTTACGGCCGAGGGCGTGCAGTATGGCGAGATTACTATCGTGGAGTTTAAGACCCTAAAGCAGACCACCGTCCAGGAGGAGGAGTACAACGGTATGCGCCGCAACGATGCGTGGACGGTGATGTATGTAGGCAAGGATAGGCTCAACGATGTTGAGTACGACCACGTGGTGCGTGTCATCAGCACAGATAATAACCCTTATGCCATCACGCTTGTATATGCCGATGCCTACGACCCTTATCAGCTTAAGGATCTTGCCGATGCAATGCTTGTAGACCTTAAGAACTACCTTGTGGAGTATAACGAGCAGAATGCTACGTCGTTCACCTTTGCAGATATGCTCTATACGGGTAATGGCGCTGACCCATTCGACCTTGATCCAGGTGTGTATCGTGCCTTGGCTGTGGGCTTCACCCCCGAGGGTGAGGTGAGTGGCCTATTCTCGGTGAGCGATGAGTTTGAGGTTGAGGAGCAGGTGCCTACTCCAAACTACCTCGCATGGCTGGGTAACTGGACTATCGAGGGTCAAAATGGTGCTATCTCTACGGTGAATATTGCTAGGAAGCACGCCAACCGCTCATTCGTAATGACAGGCTGGGAGGGCTTCAATGATCTTGAGGTTGAGGTGGAGTACAATGCCGAGCTTGACGCAATGTTCTTCTACTCACAGCTTGTTGCTGAGGACTACGACCTTGGCGAGGAGTATGGCAAAGTAGATATATACCTCTTTGCAGGCGATGAGGATGGCTACTACTACGATAATAAGGATGGCGACTACTACATAGCCATTGCAGGAATTTTGGATGGTGGTCAGCGTGCCATTGTGCGCTATGGCGTTAATGTGCCAGGCTATCCTAAGTTCACGCAGATGTTCTTTATGGCCGATATCGGCGGTAAGTTCTACACCTTCACCAAGGAGGAGGATTTGCCCTCGTTCATCGCTGCGATGAAGTAATAAGCACTCACATACACTAAGAGCCTCTCGGAGTGATTTCATACGAGGGGCTCTTTTCTGTTTTATACTACCTTTGTGTTGCGCTTTGTCCCTAAAATATTAGGTTTTTTGCCAAAACAATACTACATTTGTCCTCCATAGATAGATTAACCCCTAATATGTTTATCAGTTTACTATGAAAAAGCTTTTTATACTATCACTACTATGTAGCTTTGTGTTTGTTGTGTGCGAGCTTGAGACCATTCCAACGCCTGAGGTTAAAGATCCTGTGTTGAGTGTGACCCAGACCACCATTGACTTTAAGGCCGAGGGTGGCGTGGGCGTGATTAACTACACTCTTGAGAATGCCGTTGAGGGTAGCTCGGTTGAGGCTACGTGTGCTGCTACGTGGGTAACAGACCTTGCCGTAGCCGAGACTATCACCTTCACCGTTACTAATAACGAGGGCGAGGCACGAGAGACCGCCATTAAGGTGACCTATGGCGATTTGGAGAGGAGTGTGGCCATTAGGCAGGCGGCAACTGAGGGTGATGACCCAGAGCCTGAGTTAGCAACAATCACCCTCAAGGTTGAGAATATCGAGTGGAACAATGCCGATATTGTTGTAACGCCCTCGGTAGATGTAGAGTATATCCTCGGTATTATGCCTAAGGCCGTGTTCGACGAGAAGTATAAGAATGGTGCCGATCTGTTGGTTGATGATATGGTTAAGGGCTGGCAGTCTACAGCCGAGAAGGATCAGGATACGCAGACCAACACTACTTGGCAGCACTATATGCAGCAAGAGCAGTGCTCAGGCGAGAGGTCGTACAACCTTAAGCAAGACCATATATATGATGCTACGTGGGATAGCGAGTATGTTGCCTACTGCTTCGGTATGAACGATGCGGGCGAGCAGACAGCCTCGCTTGCTACTGCTGAGTTCCGCACCGTAGCACCTGAGGCTTCGGCTAATACATTCACTATCACCCTCGGACAGATGAACAGCACATCAGTGGAGTTTACCGTAGAGCCCACCAACGACGATCCATACTACGTGACCGTGGAGACTACAACCCTGCTGGATGCTTATACCTCCCACAACGAGCTTATTCGTGCTATCTTGCCTGAGTCAGAGCAGCAGATTAGCGATCGCACATTTAGGGGCCGCCAGGTGCTCACAAATGCCGACCTTGGCATTAGCCTCAATGGCGTGGAGAGCTACAGGGTGGTAGTCTGGGGCTTTGAGAATGGCCCTACCACTGCGGTCTATATGTCGGAGTCTTTCAAGACAGGTGGCACATCAACAACAACTACTACTGCCAGCATCTCTGGACCATTGTATGATGAGAGTAGCGTTGAGTGGTAATAAGGCGTTGTAATTAGAAAAAATGAGTGAGAAACAAACTGTTTCTCACTCATTTTTGATATCTTAACTTAAGGCTCTTGCCCCTCACTCGGATTAGGCATTGGCAGATGCTGAATCCTTAAGAGCCTCACGCAGCTTGGCTGGGAAGTTACTCTTGATGTCTCGCTCCATTGATAGGATCATACTGCATATAGCTCGTGACGAAGAGCTGCCGTGGCCAATCATCACAGGCGCATTCACGCCCATAACCTGAAGACCGCCTACGCTCTCGGCATTCATTGCGTCCCAGAAGTCGTTCTGGAAGTAGAGCTTAGGGACGATGCGGCCGAGCAGTGGTCGTAGGAAGTTCTTAAAGCGAGGCTTGCCACCGCTTAGGCGGAAGTTGATGCGGTATAGAGCCTCGGCCATCTTGAGTAGGCTGTTGCCCACAAAGGCATCGGCAACAACGACATCGCCAATCTTACCTGTGAAGATGTATGATGACTCGACATTGCCCACAAAGTTGTAGCGACCATCTGCCTTCATAAGGTCGAATGTTGCCTTGGCCTGGGCATTACCCTTGCCCTCCTCCTCGCCGATGTTGAGCAGCGCCACACGTGGGTTCTCCATGCCGAGTGCCGACTTAGCATATATTGATCCCAGTAGACCATACTGAGCCAGGACCTCGGGTTTAGCATCTACGTTGAGTCCCACGTCCATGAGTATGGCACGCTGAATTCCCTTCTCGGCAGATACCGTAGGTATGAGTGTTGCGAGTACGGGACGTATTACGCCCTCCACCGGTTTGATCACCTGCATTGAGCCCACCATCATAGCGCCTGTTGATCCGGCACTTGCGAAGCCGTCGATCTTTCCCTCGGCGAGGTGGCGGAAGCCTACTGTGATGCTCGAATCCTTCTTCGATACGAAGGCCTTTGCTGGGTGGTCGCCCATCTCGATTATCTCGGTTGTAGGTACGATGTCGAAGTTCGATGCTGGGCATCCGTGCTTCTCAAGTAGCTCTGTGATGCGCTTCTGGTCGCCGAAGAGCACTATGCGGCTATCTTTGGCGATATGCTTTAGCGATAATATTGCGCCCTCGATTGCAACTTCAGGGGCAAAGTCACCACCCATGGCGTCGATACCTATCTTAATCATAATATCTTGGTGTTGGGTTTTACAAAAAACAAAAAGAGCACTACCACTTTCGCGGTGTGCCCTTTGTTAGTTTTGAAGACTACTCAGCAGCCTTCTTCTCGATTGCGAGCTTACCGCGATAGAAGCCGCACTCTGGGCATACGCGGTGGTAAAGTACTGCTGAACCACAGTTCGAGCAAGTTACTACAGTAGGAACTACTGCCTTGTAGTGAGTTCTTCTCTTGTCGCGTCGTGTAGACGAAACTTTGTGTTTAGGATGTGCCATCTTACAATATAATTTTTAAGTTTTATGTTTCGTGTTAGCTTGTGTCGCCGCTTGACGGATAAACTGCGCACTTGCTCTATTTCTTATTTGTTGCTCTCGGTCATGCTCTGCTTTAGGGCCTCGAGGATGCTGCGGTTGTGGTCGTCGAGTGTTACTGTCTCCTCCTCCTCGGCTTGGGCTTCGAGCTGTTCGAACTCCTCCTCGCTCAGCTGGGTAAACTGTGCGAGCATCTCGGGGTTGCAGTCACCCTCCTCGTGTACACGGCGGTAGGGTAGTGAGAGCACGATGCTCTCGTAGATATACTGTGTGAGGTTTAGCATATCCTCTGATGGAGATATCCACATTACCTCGCCGTCGTAGTCGTCGATCTCGTCTGAGAACTTAACTACAAGCTCGCCAGCATAGTCTACATCTATCGAGCAGTCATCAAGACAGCGGTCGCACTCGCAAATTACCTCGCCAGCGATTGTCACGCTTAGCTCGAGCATTGTCTCGCTACGCTTCAGGTTTACGTGTGCCTGACAGTTGCCCGACTTAATCTCCACACGGTCGTATGCCTCAAATAGTGAGTCATCTACCTGAAAATCAAAGTCGTAGCTGCCATTTTTTAGCCCTTTGTAGGCTATTTCGTATAGTCTAATCTGCTCCATTTCAGCATAAATAGCTTGCAAATTTACGACAAAAAACTAAAATCTGCAAATTATTATTATTTTTGTATCGAAATTTTATGTTTATGAGCAATAATTTTCATAGATGATGGCACCTTATAACATCTTTATCGAGTGCGATTTTGCGGAGTTGTGGCGCTATAATATCGCTATTCAGGGCGAGATCACGCTGCGTGGTGAGCGTCGCTCCTACCTTCAACACTATAACGAGGTGGCTCCTGTGGGTAGCAATCTCACGGCTCCTCCCGAGGGGTATGTTCCTCAGCGCTATATCGAGCTTGGTGGCGAGGAGGGTGATGCGCTACACCTTATCATCTATGTGCTGCCTAATACCTTGCCTCAATCACGTATTATGAGCGAGACTCCCGACTTTGAGCTTCACGTGACCATCAGCCATGGTGACGAGGTTGTCTATAATCGACGTCATATGATTAGCCAGTGGTCTGGCGAAAACATCGTCATAGAGCTTGCATAACAGGCCGCTTTGCCGTTATGCGAAGTGTGAGTGGTAAGATGGGGCGGTTTTTGGGGGTAGGGAATTTAGTGAGTTTAATGAGTTTAATGAATTTAGGGAATTTAGTGATTATATTTCCTTAACTTCCCTAATTTCTCTAATCTCTCTAATCTCTCACCCTCTCTACGTCCTCTCCTCTCCTTGCACCCCTTGTTCTCCTTGTCCCCTTACTCTCCTTACCCTCCCTCGGTTTTAGGCCCTTGGGGAGATAATAATATGGGATGTCCGACGTGGACATCCCATATTATTGTGTTTGGCTCTTAGATCGAGATGTCCAAAATCTCGAGCTTGAGAGTGCCTGCTGGCACCTGAACCTCGACAATCTCGCCTGCCTTCTTGCCAAGTAGAGCCTTGGCAATAGGGGTGCCGATGGCGAGCTTGCCCTCACGTAGGTTTGCCTCATTCTCCGACACGATTGTGTACTCCACCTCTCGCTTAACATTGTGGTTGAGAAGTTTCACACGGCTGAGGATCTGTACCTTAGAGGTGTCGATCTTTGTCTCGTCGATGATGCGTGCCTTAGATAGTGTATGCTCGAGCTGTGCTATGCGCATCTCGAGAAGGCCCTGTGCCTCACGTGCTGCGTCGTACTCAGCGTTCTCCGAGAGGTCGCCCTTGTCTCGAGCCTCGGCAATAGCTGCTGCAGCTGCTGGACGCTCCACAGAGAGCATATGGTTAAGCTCCTCCTTGAGCTTATTCATTCCCTCGGCTGTAAGATAGATAATTTCGTTGCTCATAGTTCTATATTTTTAATCTCTTAATTTTCGGGTAAGCATAAAAAAATAATGAATTCCAATCCTTGTGAGATTAGAACCCCTTTCAAAAAGCACTACAAAGGTAGTCCAATTTTTTGAAATAGCAAAATTTTATGGCATAAAGTGTGCCAAATCGTTGCTCTCGGCTAAAAGAGCTCGAGTTGCTCGGGTGAGGCGTTGAACGTAAGGCGGTGATAGGGTGTGAGGCCATAGTCTCGTATGGCTATGCGGTGCTCACGTGTAGGGTAGCCCTTGTTCTTTGCCCAGCCATAGGCTGGATACTCCTCGGCGAGGCGTAGCATATACTCGTCACGGTGGGTCTTGGCAAGCACCGAGGCGGCAGCTATGTTGGCATACTTGCCGTCACCCTTAACTATGGTGCGGTAGGGTATGTCGAGCTCTGTTTTGAAGCGGTTGCCATCGACGACGATATACTCAGGGCGTATGCTCAAGGCCTTGAGTGCAAGGTTCATACCCTCGATCGAGGCGTTAAGGATGTTTATCTGGTCGATACGCTCGGCCGTCACCTCCTGCACGCTCCATGCCAGGGCCTCACGTTCGATGATGTCACGTAGCAGGTTGCGCCTACGCTCGGTCATCTGCTTCGAGTCGTTGAGCAGTGGGTGGTGAAAGTCGTGCGGCAGGATTACCGCAGCAGCGAACACTGAGCCTGCGAGGCATCCACGCCCCGCCTCGTCGCAGCCCGCCTCGAGGAGCCTCTGTTGGAAGGTTGTTGGTAGCATACTACTCGCCCTTTATCTCGGTCTGGAAGATGTTGTTGTTAGGGGTGTAGCCCCTGTCGCCAAACTGTGTGATGTGGCGCAGCATAGCCTCACGAACTAATACTTTGGTGTCGTGTAGCTTGTTGGCTACCAATGTTTTGTCGATGTAGCTCTCGGCAATATAGTTGCACATTGCAACACGGTAGCTACGCTCATCGTCAAGCTCCCAGCGAATATCCTTGGCGTCGGGTGCTTCGGCAGGCTCGGTGTCGAGTACGAGCTGGTAGGGGATGTTGGAGCGGAAGTATGGGTAGTGCGACTCTTTGTCTGGCTTCTCGGCCGTTCCGCTATTATACTTGTCGAGGATAAATTTGCGTATCTCAGCACCTGTCATCGCTCCAATATATATTGTCGAGAGGAATGGGTCGTTGTTGAGAATCTCTACACGGCGCACATCGCCCTCGGCCAGTGACGAAAGACGCACACCGCCATAGTGGTAGAAACACACCTCGGGCTTAAACCCTCCCTCGTAGGGGTACTCCATAAGCGACTCGACGCTGAGGTTTGCTACGCCATCGCGTGTTGCGGCCTTATTAGCCCTTGCTATCACCTCGTTGAGCTTTGGGTCGGCAAGTTTAATGCTATCAACAAGGTTGCGAGTGGCGCTATCCTCCTCAATCTTAGACATATCAACCTGCTCATACTCTACGGCAGTAATCTCGCCGTCGTTGATGGCGAGCTTGGCTACGGTTACAAAGCGCAGGTCCTTATTATTCTGCGATATCTGCATTGTGCCACGTCTCTCGCATATGCGATCGTGGCTATGTCCGCCAGCTATCCAGTCACACTTGTTGCTACGCTCTGCGAGGCGGCTATCCATCGTAAGACCCATATGCGATAGCAGCACTACGAAGTCGTGGTTCTCGGCTATCTTCTGGATGATACGTTTGGCGCAGTCGATGTCGTTTTCAAACTTAAGATCCTGATATACAGATTTGTTGCCGAGAGGATATCCATCGCTGTCGGTATCGACAATGCCTGCAAAGCCGAGTTTTACGCCGTCAATATCGAGTGTGGCGTATTGGTCGAAGAGCTGTTTGCCCTCTGTCGTTGTGACATTGGCGCACACCCACTTAAACTTAGACCCTGTGACCATAGTTTTGAGGGCGTCAAGACCCTTGTCGAACTCGTGATTGCCTAAGGTTACGACGTCGTAGCCAACTCTATTCATAAGTTCGATGATGGGCATGCCGGTAGGCTCTGCGTCATCGACATAGGCGTTACCTGTTACACGGTCGCCCGAGTCTACAACAACCACCTCGCCACGGCGTTCATACTCGTTGATGAGCGTGGCGAGCTCGGGAAACGCATCTATTGATGCGTGCATATCGTTCGTCGATATGATGTATATTGTGCTCTCAGCGTTGTTCGAGCTACCTGCGGCTTGCTCCTTTGAGCCACAACTGGTGAGCAAAAGGAGTGAAAAAAGACCAAGAAAGAAAAATTTTCGCATAACTTATTCGTTTTAATTGCAACAAAATTACAAAAAAATCATTATCTTTACGAACTATTTTATGAAATATGGATAAAAGAGAGCATTTCGTTGAGGTGCGTTGTCTGAATGTGGACAAATGCCTAAGTGTTGAGTTCGGCACTTCGCTTGCCGAGCTGTTGTCTGATTTGGAGTTCGAGAGAGCCTATCCTATCCTCGCTGCTCGTGTAAATAATTCATATAAGGATCTAAGCTATAAGATATATAAACCTATCACCGTTGAGTTCTTCGATGTGCGCCACTTCGAGGGCTATCGTGTCTATCAGCGCACACTCTCGTTCGTGATGCAGATGGCCACGCTGGAGCTCTTTCCCGAAGATAAACTGCGCATACGCCACTCGTTGGGTAGCGGCTTCTATGCCGAGTTCGATAGCAAGCAGCTTCTGTCGGATGTAGAGATCGAGGCTCTAAAGCGCAAGATGCATGAGATTGTGAGTCAAGCGCTGCCCATTCGTCGTACAAAGCGACCTACCGAGGAGGTTATTGCCGAGTACGAGAAATACGATTTCGATGACCGTGTAGAGCTGCTACGTACACGTCCGCAGTTGTATAGCACGATAAACTACCTCGGTACGATGCCAGGATATTTCTATGGTCCGCTGGCTCCCGACTCGTCGTATGTCGATAGGTTCGACGTGGTGCGCTACTACAATGGCCTCTATGTAGCACTCCCCGAGCGCACAAATCCCGAGAGGGTGAGTGCCGACATCAAGCTTGATAAGATGTTTGATATCTTTCACGAGTATCAGCAGTGGATAGATATTATGGGTGTGCCTACGGTTGGCGACCTTAATCGTCGTATTGTCGAGGGGGATAGCTCGGAGCTTATCAAGATTGCCGAGGCCTTCCACGAGATTAAGATCTCGAACATCGCCAGCTCTATCGCTAAGGCTAATAGGGAACGTGGTGTGCGTATGACGCTTATCTCAGGTCCTTCGTCGAGCGGCAAGACAACATTCTCGAAGCGTCTTGGTGTGCAGCTGCGTGTACGTGGCTATGACCCTGTGCTCATCGCCCTTGATGACTACTTTGTAGAGAGAGATAAGACCCCGCTGGACGAGAGTGGCAAGCCCGACTTTGAGGCACTCGAGGCTATCGACCTCGCAACGCTTAACGACCACCTGCGTCGTCTGTCGGAGGGCGAGAGTGTGGAGATCCCACGCTACGACTTTATCTCGGGCAAGCGACAGTGGCACGATAAGCCTCTGAAGCTCACCGACCGCTCGATACTTATCCTTGAGGGTATTCACGCTCTCAATCCACGCCTTACGCCAAGTGTGGCCGATGGTCTGAAGTTTAAGATCTATATCTCGTGTTTCACGTCGGTGGCTATGGATAACTTCTCACGTATCCCAACCTCTGACAACCGTATGTTGCGCCGTACAATACGTGATAATGCCACACGAGGCAACAATGCTCTGCGCACGCTCAGTATGTGGCCCTCGGTGCGCCATGGCGAGGAGAAACATATCTTCCCCTATCAGGAGAATGCCGATGTGATGTTTAACTCGTCGCTCTTCTATGAGATCTCTGTACTCCGTGCTTTGGCCGAGCCCGTGTTGCTCGAAGTGCCTGACACGGCCGAGGAGTATGCTGAGGCTAAGCGCATGCTTAAGTTCTTGGACAACTTTGTCCCAATCTCGCCCGACGAGATACCACCAACATCGCTGCTGCGTGAGTTTATCGGCGGCAGCTCATTTAAGTATTAACCAAAAACAACAATAAAACAATTAAGCTAATGAAAACCTTTGACAGCTTTGTAGACCGCCACGTAGGTCTAAACTCTAAAGAGGATCTGGAGCAGATGCTCGCAACCATCGGTGTAGCTTCTGTTGAGGAGCTTCTCCAGCAGGTTATCCCACAGAATATTCGCCTTAAGAAGGCTCTCGACCTCCCTGAGGCAATGAGCGAGTACGAGTATGCAGCACACATCGCAGAGCTTGCATCGAAGAACCGTACTTTCCGTTCGTTTATCGGTATGGGCTACTATCCTAACGTAGTGCCTGCCGTAGTGTCACGCAACGTATTCGAGAACCCAGCGTGGTACACCTCATATACTCCCTACCAGGCCGAGATTTCGCAGGGTCGTCTTGAGGCTCTGCTCAACTTCCAGACAGCTATCCTCTCGCTTACGGGTATGGAGGTGGCTAACTGCTCGTTGCTCGACGAGGCTACAGCAGCAGCTGAGGCTATGCTTATGATGTATGCTTTGCGCTCACGTGAGGCTCAGAAGCAGGGTCGCAACCAGATCTTTGTGGATGAGAATATCTTCCCACAGACCTTCGACGTTCTTATTACTCGTGCAGAGCCATTCGGCATCGAGATTATCCGTGACGACTTCTCTTCTTACGAGTTCTCAGGCAAGGAGTTCGGTGCTATCTTGCAGTACCCAGCAGCTAATGGCGAGGTATGCAACTATGCCGACTTCGCAGCTAAGGCTCACGAGGCAGGCGTCACCGTTACCGCTGTTGCCGACCTACTGTCGTTGGCACTGCTCAAGTCGCCAGCAGAGTGGGGCGCAGATATCGCCGTAGGTACTACTCAGCGTCTTGGTTGCCCTATGGGCTTTGGTGGCCCAAGCGCAGGATACATGGCTACACGTGATGCCTACAAGCGTCAGATGCCTGGCCGTATCATCGGCGTATCGGTAGACCGTCTTGGCAATAAGGCTCTACGTATGTCACTTCAGATGCGTGAGCAGCATATTAAGCGTGAGAAGGCTACATCGAACATCTGTACCGCACAGGCCCTTATGGCTTCGATGGTAGGTTTCTACTGTATATATAATGGTAAGGAGGGTTTGCAGCGTGCAGCACTCAACGCACACACCGCTGCACTCACTGTAAAGGGCGCTTTGGAGGCTATGGGCTACGTTGTACGCACCAAGGCTATGTTTGATACCATTGAGGTGGAGGCTGAGGCTTCTGTAATTCAGAATATCGCCCTTGCACGTGAGATTAACTTCTACTATCCTGCAGACGACTGCGTGCGTATGTCGTTCGACGAGGTGACCACCGATGCTGAGCTTCAGACCATCGTTGAGATCTTTGCTGAGGCACGTGGCAAGAAGGCTAAGGCCGTAAAGCATGTTGAGGCTGCAGCTATCGCCGACGATGTTAAGCGCCAGAGCGACTTCTTCACCGAGAAGATCTTCAACTCATACCGCACAGAGACCGAGATGATGCGTTATATCAAGCGCCTTGAGTTGCGCGATATCTCGTTGATGAACTCTATGATCTCGCTCGGCTCTTGCACTATGAAGCTCAACGCAGCACAGCTTATGCAGCCACTATCATTGGCAGGCTTCCAGAATATGCACCCATTTGCTCCTGCCGACCAGGCAGAGGGCTATCGTGAGCTTATCGCCAACCTTGAGGGCTACCTCGCAACGATCACAGGCTTCGCTGGTTGTACACTTCAGCCTAACTCAGGTGCTGCGGGTGAGTATACCGGTCTTATGATCATCCGTGCTTACCACCAGAGCCGTGGTCAGGGCTATCGTAACATCATCCTCATTCCATCATCGGCACACGGTACCAACCCTGCATCGGCAGCTATGGCGGGTATGAAGATCGTTATCGTTGCTTGCGACGAGAATGGTAATATCGACGTCGAGGATCTTAAGCGCAAGGCCGAAGAGCACGCTTCGGAGCTCTATGGCTTGATGGTGACATATCCATCGACTCATGGTGTATTTGAGAGCCGTATTCGTGACATCGTAGATGCTGTACACGATGCTGGTGGTCAGGTATATATGGATGGTGCTAATATGAATGCCCAGGTAGGTCTTACAAATCCAGGCTATATCGGTGCTGATGTATGTCACCTCAACCTCCACAAGACCTTTGCAATGCCTCACGGCGGTGGCGGTCCTGGTGTAGGTCCTGTATGCGTTGCTGAGCACCTTGTTAAGTTCTTGCCTACCCACTCACTTATGGAGACTGGTGGCGAGGAGGGTATCACAGCCGTATCATCATCACCTTGGGGCTCGGCAATGTTGCTCCCAATCACCTACGGCTACATCCGTATGCTCGGCTACGAGGGCTTGCGTCGTTCGACAGAGATAGCTATCGTGAACGCTAACTATATGTCATCGGCACTTAAGCACGAGTACCGCACCTACTACTCTGGCGAGACTGGTCGTGTAGGTCACGAGATGATCCTCGACCTCACACGCTTCAAGCACGACTATAACATCGACTGTGGCGATATCGCACACCGCCTTATGGACTATGGCTACCACGCTCCTACACTCTCATTCCCTGTACACGAGACCTTGATGGTTGAGCCTACCGAGAGTGAGTCTAAGGCAGAGATGGACCGCTTCATCGAGGCGCTCATCCAGATTAAGCGTGAGTGTGAGGCAGCAGCAGCTTCGGGCAATGCCGACAATGTTGTTGTTAATGCTCCACACACAGCACGTGAGCTTGCTGGCGAGTGGAACCACCCATACTCTCGTGAGGAGGCGGCATTCCCACTCGAGTGGATTGTAGAGGGTAAGTTCTTCCCATACGTCACCAAGATTGATAATGGTTATGGTGATCGTAATCTTGTGTGCCGCTGCATGTAATTTTCGATTATAGGGCCGCATCTGCGGCCTCTCAATCATTGCCCCGAATGGGAAATACGCCAAGTATGTCCCATCCGGGGCAATCTCTTAATCGAGGCCACATCTACGACCCTCTAATCAAAAATAATTTTCGACCATAAGGCCGCATCTACCGCCGCTAACAAAAGATGCCACCAATGGGACGTACGTCAAGTACTACCCATCGGTGGCATTTTTGCCGAGCGTTGTATCTGCAGCCTTCTAATCAAAAATTGGGTCGGGGAGTGGTTTCAGGGACGATGTCAGGGAAGATGGGGATGATGGGGACAATGGGGATCACTATCCCTAATCTCCTTAAATTCCCCAGCATCCCCAGTCTCCCCAGTCTCCCCAGTCTCCCCAGTCTCCCCAGTCTCCCCAGTTTAAGACCATTAGGACCATTAAGACCATTACGAGGTCGGGTATCACGTTGTGGCCTCGGCCGTTGTTGGTTTCGGCTGTTGTTGGTCTCGGCCGTTGGAGCTCTCGGCCGCAACCATCTTAATTGTCTTATTGTAATCAAGACTCTTTGACCCCCCCCCAAAAAAAATGACCGCCACCTTTCGAGGCAGCGGTCATCATCTTAGTCTATGACGACTAAAGTTTATTAAGCTCGATTTCGAAGTCGGCCAACACGTTCATATAGTTGATAAATGCCTCGTAGGCAGAGCCATAAGGGTTGAAATATGAGTGTACGTCGCCATCAGAGAACCACTTAGTCGCCATATAGTAGAAGTGGTCGGAGTTCTGCATAAAGTGCCATACAAACTCGAAGTCCTTACTCTTAGCCTTCTTAATCTTTGGCGCAAGAGCATAGAGCTTGTTAAATGCCTCGTTCTGCATATCGTTGCCCAGCCATGCGGTGACATCACGCTCCTCATCGGCCCACGACATAGCATATGGGCAGTGGAGAACGGCAACAGGCTGGAGCTTCTTTGCAGCCTCGCTGGCGGTAGCAAACTCCAGCTCGCCAGTAGCCAACATAGCATCGGGCAGGCTCTTCATAAAGTCGAAGATGCCTGTCGAAGCCTTCTGGTGCTCACCGAAGGTCTCGTAGTCCATAAAGAGGTTTACAACATCGCCTGTCTCCGAAGCGGCCCACTGTGCAAACTTATCGGCCGTAAGTGGCCACTCGGGCCATCCCTCATTCGAGAAGCGGAAGGCAATATCGTCCGAGAGTTTATAGTTGCGCAACAACAGTCGTAGCTTGTTGTCCACAGCGTCGGTATATACAAAGTTTGGCGACTTCCAGCCAAGGATATGCTTAGCACCCTCAGCCAACATAGTCTTGAAGCCCATACCCTGAACAGCCTTGGCAATATCGTCAGAGTAGATAAGCTCAGTGTTGCGGAAGGCCGTAGGCTTAACGCCGAACTCCTCCTTAAGCATCTGAGAGTGGAGCTTCACCTCCTGCTTGAACTCATCCACAGAGTATAACGATGCCAAAGAGTGTGAGTAGGTCTCGCCAAGGAACTCTACGTGGCCTGTGGCTGCGAGCTGCTTGAACGACTCGAGCACCTCGGGAGCATAGGCCTTGAACTGCTCTACGGCAGAGCCTGTGATTGAGAATGTACACTTGAAAGCGCCATTATGCTTCTCGATAAGGCTGAGAAGCAGGGCATTCATCGGTAGATAGCACTCACGAGCAATCTTCTGCATAATAGCACGATTGCTGAAATCGTCCAAGTAGTTATGGTCTTTGCCCATCTGGAAGAAACGATAGGTCTTCAAACGCCAGGGCTGGTGTACCTGAAAGTAGAAACAAACTGTCTTCATATATAGTTACCTTTATTATTATTTACACTTGTCGATAGCCTGCTGATATACATTCTTGATCTTCACAGCGGCATTGAACCATTTGAGGTTATTAACCTCCTCCATACCCCTCTCCGAGAACATCTTGGCAAGAGCTGGGTAGGTGATAAGGCCATATATCGAGTCGGCCATAGCATCAACATCCCAGTAATCGACCTTCACGGCGTAGTCCAAAACCTCGGCAACACCGCTCTGCTTAGAGATGATCGTGGGCACGTTAGAGCGCATAGCCTCGAGTGGCGATATACCGAATGGCTCCGATACCGAAGGCATCACATATACGTCCGAGAGTTGGAACATCTTCTGCACATCGTCGCCCTTGAGGAAGCCCGTGAAGTGGAAGCGATCCGAGATGCCGAGCTGCGCAGCACGGCGAATACAGTGGTTCATCATATCGCCCGAGCCTGCCATCACAAAGCGCACGTTAGGTACTCGCTTAAGCACCTTGGCTGCTGCCTCGATAAAGTAGTCGGGACCCTTCTGGAAGGTGATGCGGCCAAGGAACGTTACGATCTTGTCATCGACACCACGCTCAGGGAGTGGATTGTCGTTCTCGGCAAACTGAACAGCATTGTGTACAGCGACAACCTTATCAGGGTCGATATCGTACTTGTTGATAACGATGTTACGTGTGAGGTGTGACACGGCAATAACCATGTCGGCAGCCTGCATACCTGCACGCTCAATCTCGTATACACGAGTATCGATATTGTCGCTTGACGAGCGGTCGAACGACGTAGCGTGCATATGCACTACCAGAGGTTTGCCCGACACTCTCTTAGCTGCAATACCGGCAAAGTATGTCAGCCAGTCGTGGGCGTGGATAACATCGAACTGCCCCTCGAGCTGTTTTGCCACCTCGGCAGCAACAACTGCATAGCGAGCAACCTCCTCCATAATATTTGCACCATACTTACCCGAGAAGGTGTAGCGCTGAGTCCAGCTATCACCCTTGCGCTCCCAGAACTTCTTGCCTGTGCGCTCATAGCCCTCACGATAGGTAGCCCACTCCTCAGGCGAGATGTAGGGCACCATATTTGAGTCGATATGGATGAACGATATCTTACGCATTATGTCGTCGGCGCCCTCGATGCTTGAGTCGCAGTAGTGTGCCTCGACGTCGCTGGCATTTACAACCTTGACAAAGCTCTGATCCTCGTCACCCGATGCCTTGGGCATCACGAAGATAACCTCCACGTCGTTGCGAGCCAAGCCCTGAGTCATACCATAGCAGGCAGTGCCAAGGCCTCCGGCGATATGGGGAGGAAACTCCCATCCGAACATTAAGACTCTCATAATCAATATATTTTACGTTTTACTTTTTTACACTCTTGCGTGCACACTTTCTCTTTGGCTTCTCCTCCGAGCACTCAGCCTTTGGTGTTGCTTTCTTGCAGCTCTTGCGTGCTGGCTTCTTGGGTGCGTATTTGTTGATGAGGTCGTTGATAAAGAGTAGACCTGCAACAGATGTTGCGTGCGACACCGATCCACGTGGACCGTGTGGTGGGTCACCCTCGAAGCGCTCTGAGAGTGAGCCTACGCACTTTGTCTGTAGCTCCTCGTCGAAGGCCTCAACAATGCGCGCGGCCTCTGAGACGTAGTTTGCGCCGCTGAGCTCGAAGCAAGCCTTAACGTAGAACATCAAAGGCCATACCCATGCCGAGCCGTTGCGTGATGCAAGGTCCTGCGAACGCTGATCCTCGTTGTAGTTCGACTTGTAGAGCATATTACGTGGCGATAGGGTGCGCAAACCACGTGGGGTGAGTAGGTGCTGATGTATGGTTTGCAGTGTGGCTACAAGCTGCTCGTCGTTGAGCATACGGTAGTCAAGACCGCAGGCCACAGCCATGTTACAACGTATGAACTTATTAACCTCATCATAGTTTACGTAGTCTGCCAAGTAGCCCTCCTCCTCAAGCCAGAACTTAGAGATAAAGGCTGCCTTAGTCTTACTTGGCTCATCCTTCCACTCGGCAACAAAAGCCTTGTCGCCCTGCTTCTTAGCCACTGCCAAGGTGTACTCTACGGCGTTATACCACAGAGCCTGAAGTTCTACTGGGTAGCCACGACGTGGTGTGATAGGCTCGCCATCAACGATAGTGCCCATCCAGGTTAGTGGGCGCTCTGCCGAGGCCCATATAAGACCGTTTGGATGCAACTTGACCTCCTCGCCGAAGCCTCCTCGATAGGCCTCAAGGATGCGTTTCATCGTTGTGCCATACTTTGCCCACAGCTCCTTCTGGGTGATGTGACCCTCGAGCTGCTGGAGTGTGAAGAAGAACCATAGTGGAGCATCGACAGCGGCAGGGAGTGATCGTCCCTCAAGTAGGCCGCTCGACTCGAAGTCACGAACAGCGGTGTCGAGAACATCTATACAGTCCTCCTTATGGCCTTGTGTGAGCGTAAGGCCTGGGAGTGCCATAAATGTATCCTCCATAAATGGACCAAACCAGGGGTAGCCTGCAACCACCTCTGTGCGGTTCTCGCCACGGCGGATGACAAACTGACGTGCCGAGTGCTCGAGGCAGCTGATAAGGTCGATCTTATGTGTGCGGCGTGCAAGCGATGCCTCGTATACTGCCGATATTGTCTCGGGCGATGCCATAAGGTCAGTAGCTGCCGAGAATATCACGCTCTCGCCCTTGTTAATCTTAAACTCGAAATAGCCCGTCGAGAGCAGGTCCTCGTGACCCTCGTAGCCACGGCGTATCTCCTTCTGATACTCAAAGTTGTAGTACCAGTCGGGGGCAGCGATAAACTCGGCATCCTCCTTGTTGAGCTGCATATGCAACCATGGGAAACCCTCATAAAGGCGGCACTTAACGCCATAAGGGATAGGGTAGGCTCGGCCGTCAGCCTCCATGTTAGCCTTCGACAGCGAGTGCTTATCACGGAAGGCCAGCAGAGGACGTAGGCGCAGTGTGGTCTCTGAGTGGGCATCGAGCAGCGTGTAGCGGATCATCAGCTGTGTGCGCTTATGAATCCATAGTAACTCTTTGCGTAGCACCACACCACCTATGCGATAGGTGATAGTTGGCGTGGGTGTATACTCGAAGTCGGTGATATACTTGTGTCCTCGAGGCTCATACACACCATTGAAACGGTGTATAGCGAGGTTGAACGACTGGTCGTGTTGGATGATGGTTTCGTCGAGCGACGACAGTAGCACATATGTGCGATCGCTCTGGTCGATGGGTGCGACCATCAGACCGTGATATTTACGTGTGTTGCAGCCAACTATCGTAGTACTCATATAGCCACCACGGCGATCCGTAGCAAGCACCTCTCTGTCGAGCGAGTACTCCAAGTTGCCCAATTCACGTTTGTCAAATTTAAGTCCTGACATAGTTAATCTGTATTTGTTAGTATCTATCTCTTCTAATACGACATATCGCAACACAATGAGCTGATACATAGACATATAGCTCCTTATGTCGTCAATTTGGATATAAAGGGTTATAATTTGGATAGTAAAGTTAGGATATTTTTTTCAAATATCCAAACATTTAGACAAAAAGTGATTCAATTACCGCATCCGAAACAAGAAAGTGTTCGGCGGGGATGAATAGCTGGTTGTTAATTAGTTGTAGACATCCGCTCTCAAGCCAGCAGTGTGCCGAGTGCTCGATGTGTTCACGCTCTGATATTCCAAAGCGTGCAGCGATATAGCTTAGGTCGATACCTTGGCTTGTGCGCAGCCCTGTCATCACATACTCGTTGAGATGGTCGGTGGTACTCAACTTCTCGCCATCATACTTAAATACCCCCTCGGCATACTCCTTAGCTGTCGAGGTGCACCACGTGCGGTTGTCACCCGAGAAGGAGTGTGCCCCTGCACCTATGCCAAGATACTCCACACCTCGCCAGTATGCCGAGTTATGCTCGGCACGGCGACCACGCTTGGCAAAGTTTGATACCTCGTAATGGTCATATCCTGCCAGTGTAAGAGCTTTGTGCACACGCAAAAACTCCTCTTCGGAGCGCTCCTCGGGGATGGGCTTATACTCGCCCTTACGCACCATGATGCCGAGGCGTGTGCGCTCCTCAACCGTAAGGTGATAGGCCGATATGTGCTCCACGTCGAGAGCTATGGCGCGGCGTAGCGACTCGCCGAGGTGGTCCTGCTCAAAGCCTCCAACACCAAATATTATATCTATAGAGATATTGTCAATACCCGCCTTGCGAAGCCTCTCTACGACAATCTCAGCCTCTGTGCCCGTATGTCGGCGATTCATAAAGCGAAGTACCTCATCATCAAATGATTGTATACCGAGGCTTACACGATTGACGCTTGTCTTGTGTAGCGCTTTGATATACTCATCGCTGAGGTCGTCGGGGTTGGCCTCGATGGTAATCTCGCCAACAGCGCTGCAGTCGAAGAGCTCACGGGCACGATTTATGAGTGCTTCAATGTCGGAGGGGTGCAGTAAAGATGGAGTTCCACCGCCAAAGTATATTGACGAGAGTCTTCGTTCGCTCAGATATGATGCTCTATGCTCCATTTCGGTGTGCATTTGCTCCACAACGGCGGGTAGCAGCTCCACAGCGCCCACACGATAGAAGTCGCAGTAGGAGCATATCTGCTTGCAGAAGGGGATATGTAGATAGAGCATGGCCATTGGTAATGCTAAAATTTCAACGCCAAAGGTAATATTTTTACTGGGAAATACCTCCATAAAACCTATTTTTTGTACCTTTGCGTTGGTATAATTTCTTAATGAAGTGGATTATGAAGAGTATTAAAGAGTTGTATCGCATAGGCACAGGCCCATCGAGTAGTCATACTATGGCGCCACGACGTGCTGCCGAGATGTTTCAGCGCCGTAATCTCGACTGTAAATCGTTTCGTGTCACGCTCTATGGCAGCCTTGCTGCTACGGGCAAGGGCCACTTGACCGATGTGGCTATTTTTGACACGCTGAAGCCTCACGGCGAGGTGGAGCTTATCTGGGAGCCATCAGTGTTCCTCCCTTTCCACCCCAACGGTATGCGTTTCGAGGCGCTTGAGGATGGCCGTGTGGTAGACGATTGGACGGTATATAGCGTGGGCGGTGGCGCTTTGGCCGAGGAGAATAGTGCGCCTGTCGAGAGTGCCGATATATATCCCGATACAAATCTTACCGATATACTTATATGGTGCCGTGATAATGGTCGTACCTTCTGGGAGTATGTCGAGATGTATGAGGGTAAGGAGATATGGATATTTCTTGCTAAGGTGTGGCGTGTTATGCGTGAGGCCGTAGAGCGAGGTATCGAGACCGATGGTGTAATCCCTGGTCCGCTCAATCTTGCCCGTCGTGCTATGCGCTATAATGTGCGTGCATCGGGTTATAGCCAGAGCCTAAAGTCTCGAGGCTTGATCTTCTCATATGCTCTTGCCGTAAGTGAGGAGAATGCCTGTGGTGGTCGTATTGTCACAGCGCCAACATGTGGCTCGTCGGGTGTTATGCCCGCAGTGCTGTATCATCTGTGGAAGACCCGTGAGTTCTCCGAGGCCCGCATCTGTCGTGCACTGGCTACGGCAGGACTTATAGGCAATATCGTCAAGCATAACGCCTCAATATCGGGTGCTGAGGTGGGCTGTCAGGGTGAGGTGGGCGTTGCCTGTGCTATGGCGGCAGCTGCTGCTAATCAGCTCTTTGGTGGCACGCCGGCACAGATCGAGTATGCTGCAGAGATGGGTCTCGAGCATCACCTTGGTATGACTTGTGATCCTATATGTGGTCTTGTGCAAATCCCCTGTATCGAGCGTAATGCCTATGCTGCGGCACGTGCTCTCGATGCCAACCTATACTCGATGTATACCGATGGTCACCACCGTGTATCCTTCGACCGTGTTGTTGCCGTGATGAAGCAGACAGGCCACGACCTACCATCCATCTATAAGGAGACTGGCGAGGGCGGACTCGCCAAGGATTTCTTGTGATAAAGGGACTTTTGGCCCACCCCACAAGCAAACCACCGCAGGCTGTACACGCAAAGTACTATCCTGCGGTGGTGTTTTTTGCGATAGGCTAAATCTGCTCCATTATAATCAAAATTTGGGGCGGGGAGTGGTTTCAGGGAGTCTCAGGGAGGATGGGAATCACTATCCCCACTATCCCCACTATCCCCAGTGTCCCCAATATCCCCAGTGTCCCCAGTATCCCCAGTGTCCCCAGTATCCCCAGTATCCCTCGTTCACAACCGTCTTAATTTTCTTTTATTTTTTTAGGACCATTAGGACCATTAGGACCATTAAGACCATTACGAGGTCGGGTATCACGCTGTTGTTTCGGCCGCTGTTGTTTCGGCCGTTGTATTTGACCATATAATGACCTCTTGGAAAGTAATACCCCATTTTCCTGTACGTTTTTTGCATTATCGGAAATAATTCGTACCTTTGTAAATTGCAAGGTGTGCCATTTTTTGTGGCCACCATAACCAAAATCGTTGATGCTATGAAACGAACATTGGAACTAAACTATGAGCACTACGACAACATTGCCGACCTCGAGGTCGTAGATCAGGTATTGGTGAGCGAGGCGGAGTCTGCAACAGAGAGGGCTCACGCCCCATATTCACACTTCTCGGTAGGAGCTGCGGTGCGCCTTCACAGCGGTCGTACATTCCACGCCTCAAACTTCGAGAGTGAGGTATATCCCGCAGGCCTGTGTGCCGAGCGCTCGCTGCTCTTCTTCATCGAGTCGAACTATGCACACGACCCTATAGAGGCGTTAGCGATAGCCTCAAACCCCTCGGAGCGAGAGTGTTATCCTTGCGGCCAGTGCCGTCAGGTGATTGTCGATGTGGAGCGCCGTCAGGGTAGCCCCATACGAGTTATTATGAGTGGCGCAGGCCGAGCAACTGTCGTGGATAGCGCCGAGAAACTACTACCTTTCACTTTTAAGCTGTAAGATGTTTACAATCAATGATATCCTTTACGAGGATAACCACCTGCTTGTGGTGAATAAGCATGCTGGTGACCTTGTGCAGAGCGATCCCGATGGCACTGAGGCTATCGAGGATCAGATCAAGGCGATGATAAAGATTCGTGACCATAAGCCAGGGGCTGTGTTTCTCGGCGTGGTACACCGCATCGACCGTCCCGTAAGTGGTGCGGTGATATTTGCCAAGACCTCGAAGGCCTTAGCACGTCTCAACGAGATGATCCGTCGTGGCGAGATACATAAGAGCTACTGGGCAATAACCGAAAACCGCCCCGCAGAGGAGTCGGGAGAGCTACGCCACTGGATTGTGCGCAACGCAAAGACCAACCGTTCACACGCCCATCTACGTCCCAAGAGCGATGGTAAGGAGGCTCTGTTGAGCTATAATGTGCTCGGAGCCTCGACAAACTATACACTCGTCGAGGTGGATCTTAAGACGGGTCGTCACCACCAGATACGTGCACAGCTCTCGGCCATAGGTTGCCCCATAAAGGGCGACTTGAAGTATGGTGCTAAGCGCTCTAACAAGGATGGTGGCATATCGCTACACTCACGCCGTGTAGAGTTTGCCCACCCTGTAGGCGGCAAGCCCATTTCGGTGACAGCACCAGTGCCTAAGGGCGATAGCCTATGGGCATTCTTCGAGGAGGCCAACAACTAACATAGATTGGAGATTAGTAATGAGAGTTCTTATTCAGAGGGTTACTCAGGGGCGTTGTCGTATTGATGGCGAGGTGTTTAGCTCCATTGCTCAGGGCCTTGTTGTGCTCGTTGGCGTAGGCTGCGACGAGGAGCGTGAGGATATAGAGTGGTTAGCCAAGAAACTTGTGCAGCTACGTATCTTTGATGATGAGGCGGGGGTGATGAATCGCTCGGTGCAGGATATTGGCGGCGAGGTGATGATAGTAAGCCAATTTACGCTCCACGCCATGACCAAGAAGGGTAATCGCCCATCGTGGATCAAGGCTGCTCCCGAGGCGGTGTCACGACCTCTGTATGAGGAGTTTGTCGCCGAGGTAGAGCGACTCTTAGGTCGTAAGGTGGCCACAGGAAGCTTTGGTGCAGATATGCAGATTGAGCTTACGAACGATGGTCCTGTGACAATATGGATAGATTCAAAAAACAGAGAATAATGAAGAGATTGATTGCTATTATCGCCGTAGTGCTTTTCGGCGTAGCGTGTGAGAAAGAGGTGGCTTTTACCTGTAAGGTTGTCGATAGCGAGGCTACGAATATCACTACGACAACTGTTAGACTCGAGGCCACGATCAATGCCTCAGACTTTAGCAAGGTCGAACGTGTGGGATTTATGCTCGGCGATGAGTTTTATGCTGCTGAGCGAGGTCGAGTCTTCTCGGTTGATATCGAGGGTCTTAGGCCAAACACGTCGTACGAGTATCGTGTGATGATCTATGCCGTGGGCGACGTGTGGAATATCGAGGGAGGAAAGTTCAAAACTCTCGCTGAGGGCGAAGAGCCCGAACCAGAGCCAGAGCCCGAACCAGAGCCCGAGCCAGAGCCCGAACCAGAGCCTGAACCAGAGCCTGAACCAGAGCCTGATCCTGAACCAGAGCCAACTCCCGACCCAACGGGAGGAAAGACCTATCGTTCGGGATGGTTTGAGTTACCTTTAGAGTTTGACGCAAACAGCGATGGTCGTGACGACAATAACTCTACCTACTACTATGCTCACCACCTCTGCGGTGGCTCGGAGCAGAATGCCCAGCGCAATGGCCGTGCGCGTAACTACACCGTATGTTTCTCGTCGGAGCATCACTGCCCTGTGTGGGTAGCAGCACCTCGTCACTCTATGTATAGTGGCTCAGCAAACCGCACTGATGCCTATGGCAAAGACCCTCAGATACCATCAAACATTCAGTATGATAGTAAGTCGACAGGTGGTGGCTGTAATAAGGGCCATATGCTTGGCTCGGCAGAGCGAACATCATCTACGGAGACTAATAGGCAGGTATTCTACTTCTCGAACATTGCACCTCAGTATTCCGATACGTTCAATACTGGCGGTGGTGCGTGGAACAACCTTGAGGATCATATCGACGGCCTTGTGTGTCGTGATACGCTGTACACCGTAATTGGCTGTTACTTCGATAAATACACCGATAAGTATGGCAATACCGGCTCGCCACAGAAGATCTCGTTTGGTGGCCGCTCGGATGTGTCACGTCCTACGATGTTCTACTACGCTCTGTTGCGCACCAAGAGTGGCTCATCGGGCAAGAGCGTGAAGGAGTGCTCTGCCTCGGAGCTTCAGTGTGCTGCCTTTGTCATCTGCCACGAGCAGGATAAGGGGCACAAGCCACAGGCCAAGGATATCATCTCTATCGAGGAGCTTGAGCGTCTTACTGGCTTCAAGTATTTCGAGAATGTGCCAAATGCTCCTAAGAGTACGTTTAACGCAAACGATTGGCTATAAACCACATATATTATGCTAATAGCACTACAAAAGCGCAAGGAGAATATCGCCGAGTATATCCTCTACATCTGGCAGGTAGAGGACCTGCTTCGTGCCTTGCAGTTTAGCCCCGAGGCGATTTATAGTACGCTCGTGGCCAAGGTCGAGGGTCTCGACGAGCAGCAGAAGGAGAACATCTTTAATTGGTATATGCAGATTGTTGAGCTGCTACGCAAGGAGGGCAAGGAGGCCAAGGGCCATATAGACCATACGTTGCACCTTATCGCCGATATGCACAACCTCCATCTCCAGCTTATGAAACTCCCCGTTGGCGAGCACTATCGAGCCACATATGCGCCCCTCTCTGCGGAGCTACCACGCCTGCGTATGCTCCTCGACGACAGTGAGTTGGGTGATATTAGCGATACGGAGCTATGCTTCAGGGCGTTGTATGCCACGCTGCTCTACCGCATCAAGGGTGGTGGCGAGAGTGTCATCAGCGATACGCTTGCTGTCATCTCGCCCGCAATAGGCTCGTTAGCAGCTATGTATGGCAAGGTTGAGCGTGGCGAGATCAACCTTTTCGACGATTGATTTTGCGATTTATAGAGAGAAAAACGAAAATTATTTGCCGAATTGTTTGCAATTCAAAAAAATCATTGTACCTTTGCACCTCGCAAAAGAAGCGTTATTGGAGGAAAATTACGGAACAAAAACAATAAAAAACAGATACAACTATGGCAATGAAAAGAACTTACCAGCCTTCTCGTCGTAAGAGAATCAACAAGCATGGTTTCCGTCAGAGAATGGCTACTGCTAATGGCCGCAAGGTATTGGCTGCACGTCGTGCTAAGGGTCGTAAGAAGCTTACCGTATCAGACGAGGCTACATTCAAGTACAACTAATCGTCTGCCGACGACGCATGAGAGTTAGGCTGCCCATATGGGTAGCCTTTTCTTTTAGAGGCTGAATAAAAAGTGTATTTTGTCGTTATGCTCGCCCTCAAAATGCTCATTTACTCAAAGTAAATTATAGGGCATTTTTACCTGTTTTCTAAGGTTTGCCAATTATATGCAAAACATTGTGTTTAAGTGTATTTTGGCAAATTTTCTTTTCTTGTGTTTTGCAGAATTTGCTGATAATATCTACTTTTGTATGCAAATAGTATGTGCAAGGATTTGCATACACAGAAGTAAATAACCTAAATAACGGCAGATTATGTTCAAGTATTCAAAGGACGGTATCTTGGTACTCTCGGTGCTGGATGCCCGTCGAGCCAAGAAAAGCGGTCTGTTTCCTGTCAAGATACAGGTCATCTACAACCGCAAGCAGAAATACTACTCTACGGGGCAGGAACTCTCCAAGGAGGATTGGGCGAACCTTGCCGAGAGCAAGAGCCGCAGATTATCGGAGATTCGTTCAAGTGTGGAGAATAGTTTTTCTATCATCAAGAGCCAAGTGGAATCCCTTGCCGAACGAGGAGAGTTTGGTTTTGACTTGCTCAGTATTCGTTTGGGACGATGTGCAACGGTTACTGTCAATGCAGCTGTCAGAGCCAAGATTGCCGATGCCGAGCGTAACGAGCAGTATAGTACTCGCAATGGCTATCACTCTATGCTGTTGGGTATAGAAGCATTTGCAGGCAAGGATATTCCATTCTCAACTATTACCGTTGAT
>JAFQTX010000039.1 GCA_017408825.1 Alistipes sp. | reverse complement strand
TGTGAAGTGGATAGGAGTCTGACCCTCAGGCAATGCGAGGATGTAGTCGGTGAAGAGAGTCATGTGAGTGTGACGTACAGTGCCGTTTACAGCAGGAGCAGTCTCAGCATCGTAACCTACGTTGTAGTAGTGGCTACCCATATTGTCACGAACCTTAGCAACATAACCGCTCTTGAAAGCCTTAACAGCGTAAGTACCCTCGTTAAGCTCGCCAGTTACAGCGTTGAACTTGTTACGGTTAGCAGCCTCGTACTCCATCTCAACAGTGAATGGGTGTACGTTGAGGTTAAGCTCAGCAAGGTCAGTAGCGATAACACGCACCTTACCATAAGGACGCTTCAACACGATGTCCTGTGCAGCAGAGTTTGTCACCTTGATGTCCTTAGTAGCGAAGTAAGAGTCCGCTACCTCATCGTTGATAGCCTCGTTGAACACGGTGATGTCAGCCAAAGTCTTACCAATCTCGTGACGGATACCAGCAACGCTAAGCTGAGCAGTAGCATCCTTCTTGTACTCATCCTGAGCAACGAAGTCGGCGAAAACTACGAAGTGGTAGTCACGATTAGGCACCAAACGGAGGTCGAACACAACAGGCTCATACGAGTCCTTGATAATCACCTGACGGTCCTTAACAGGAACAGCACCAGCATAGTTGTCTGCCACGTCGTACACCTCAAGGGTATAACGAAGGTCCACGTCGCCCCAATCCTGGCGGTAGTCGCCAGTTGCAGCGCCCTGCAAATAGTCGATAGCACCAAATGCGCTATCCATAGCCTTCTGTGTGTCTGCCTCGCCGTTCTCACCAGCACGAGTACCAGCAAGCTCAGGAGCAGCGACAGAGATCTGGAAGTCTACCTCACCACCAACAGGGGCGATGGTATCGACATCCTGCTGACATGATACCATACCGAGTACCAATGCAGCCAAAGCAAAAAATCTTGCCTTCATTGTTAAAAAATGTTAGTAAAAAAATAGTTAAAATGTAGTTATGTAATGTGTTTATATTGTTCTCAGCGAAATCTGAGGGGAGGGGGCTAACTGCCCCCCCCCTCAGGGAGTTACGCTTGTAAAATGCTCTTTATTAGCTTGTTTGTGTTCTCAATATATCTGTTATTACGCATGACAAATATAGGAAAAAATATGTTTCGTTGTTCACTTTAGTGTGATTTTTTTCGACTTTTTTAATACTTTCTACTAACAGTATAAATCGTGCCAAACTCGCAAATCTTATTATTGCGACTTTTTATGGATATTTTTGTATGGGTGGTATATCGACTTAACTTATCCCAAATTCATCCTCTGCATTGTGGATAAATAGATCATTAAATGTGCTATATTTCCAATCTAATCACCCCCGACATCAACCCGTAGATGTACGATAAAATTGGTATTAATAAAAAAAATTAAAAATTTTCTGTTAAAACTTTCACAGTCAAAAATAATTTTATAACTTTGCCACGATTTTGTTCGATTTGGGCGCTATCGAGACTCTCATCACACTAAAAGTGATAAGGTGGCGTTAGATTGGAGCAAAAGTTGAGACGTGTAACAACGAAAGATGTATTAATAAATATTAAACAAAGTAAAACTATGGCAACAATTGATCTATCAAAGTACGGTATTACCGACGTGAAAGAGGTGTTGTACAACCCCTCATATGAGACTCTCTTCGAGGAGGAGACAAAGGAGGGCCTTACTGGCTACGACAAGGGCGTGCTCACCGAAATGGGCGCTGTAAACGTAATGACTGGTGTCTACACTGGCCGTTCACCTAAGGATAAGTTTTTCGTGATGGACGAGACCACCAAGGATACTATCTGGTGGACCTCGGACGAGTATAAGAACGACAACAAGCCTGTAACTCAGCAGACTTGGAACGAGCTTAAGGCTCTTGCTTCGAAGGAGCTCTCATCAAAGAAGCTCTACGTGATGGATACTTTCTGCGGCGCTAACGAGAATACTCGCCTCAAGATTCGTTTCATCATGGAGGTAGCTTGGCAGGCTCACTTCGTAAAGAATATGTTTATCCGTCCTACTGAGGAGGAGCTTGCAAACTATGGCGAGCCAGACTTCGTAGTGCTCAACGCCTCAAAGGCTAAGGTGGAGAACTACAAGGAGCTCGGCCTTAACTCTGAGACCGCTGTAGTATTCAACCTCACTGAGAAGATGCAGGTGATCATCAACACTTGGTATGGTGGTGAGATGAAGAAGGGTATGTTCTCATATATGAACTACCTCCTTCCACTCAAGGGTATCGCCTCAATGCACTGCTCAGCAAATACAAACGAGAAGGGCGAGACAGCTATCTTCTTCGGTCTTTCAGGTACTGGTAAGACAACCCTCTCGACAGATCCTAAGCGCCAGCTTATCGGTGACGATGAGCACGGCTGGGACGACGACGGCGTATTCAACTTCGAGGGCGGCTGCTATGCTAAGGTTATCAACCTCTCGAAGGAGAACGAGCCAGATATCTGGAACGCAATCCGTCGTGACGCTCTGCTCGAGAACGTAACTGTAGATGAGAATGGTAAGATCGACTTCTCGGATAAGTCAGTAACCGAGAATACCCGTGTATCTTATCCTATCAACCACATCAACAACATCGTGAAGCCTGTATCTAAGGCTCCAGCAGCTAAGAAGGTTATCTTCCTCTCTGCTGATGCTTTTGGTGTGTTGCCTCCAGTATCTATCCTTACTCCTGAGCAGACTAAGTACTACTTCCTCTCAGGCTTTACTGCTAAGCTCGCAGGTACTGAGCGTGGTATCACCGAGCCTACACCTACATTCTCAGCTTGCTTCGGCGCTGCATTCCTCTCACTCCACCCAACAAAGTATGGTGAGGAGCTCGTTAAGCGTATGCAGGCATCAGGCGCTACCGCTTACCTCGTGAACACAGGTTGGAACGGTACTGGTAAGCGTATCTCTATCAAGGATACACGTGGTATCATCGACGCTATCCTCGATGGCTCGATCGACAAGGCTGAGACTAAGCAGATTCCTATCTTCGATTTCAAGGTGCCTACTGCACTCCCAGGTGTAGATCCAGCTATCCTCGACCCACGTGACACCTATGCAGATGCTGCTGAGTGGAACACTAAGGCTGAGGACCTCGCAGGTCGCTTCGTTAAGAACTTCGCTAAGTTCACTACTAACGAGGAGGGTAAGGCTCTTGTAGCAGCTGGTCCACAGTTGTAATTTTCGATTATAAGGCCGCATCTGCGGCACATCCCAATAAGTAAGAGGCCTCGGGCTGTACGCTAAAGTACTATCCCGAGGCCTCTTCTTTTGCGATGCACCACATCTACGACCTTCTACTCAAAAATCTAATTTTCGACCATAAGGCCGCATCTGCGACCTCTCAATCATTGCCCCGAATGGGAAATACGCCAAGTATGTCCCATCCGGGGCAATCTCTTAATCGAGACCACATCTACGACCTTCTAATCAAAAATTGGGTCTGGAGTGGGTTCAGGGAAGATGGGGATTATGGGGATTATGGGTATTTTGGGGATTATTAACCTTAAATTCCCCAGCATCCCCAGCATCCCCAGTATCCCCAGTATCCCCAGTATCCCCAGTTTAGGACCTTTAGGACCATTAAGACAATTAGGATCATTACGAGGTCGGGTATCGTGCGTTGTTCGTAGCCATCTTAATTGTCCTAAAGGTCCTTATTGTCCTAATGGTCTTAATCAATCTGTGCTTCATAATATCCCTATCTACTCCCTGCCGCCGATTTGATATTATCAAAAATTTTGTGTACATTTGCTCGCTTTATCACAAACTAACTAACAACACATACTAAACCCAATATGTATGCTCAACAAACTTTTTGGATTTGACGCCGAGAAACATAACGTACGTACGGAGATCTTGGCAGGTATAACAACCTTCCTCACGATGTCCTATATCTTAGCTGTAAATCCCGATATATTCAGTAAGTTAGATATGCCTGTTGGGGCGGTGTTCACCTCGACAGCGCTTGCCGGCATCGTCGGCTGTATGATGATGGCATTCTGTGGTAAGCTCCCATTTGGCCTCGCCCCAGGCATGGGACTCAACGCCTTCTTTGTCTACACCGTATGTCTTGGTATGGGATACCATTGGTCGTTTGCCCTGACGGCCGTATTTCTCGAGGGCCTACTATTTATTCTGCTGACAGTAACCAATGTGCGTGAGGCCATTGTAAACTGCATACCCATAAACCTACGATACGCCATAGGCGCAGGTATAGGTCTCTTTATCGCCTTTATAGGCCTTCAGCACGCTGAGATTATTGTTGCGAACGATGCTACGCTCGTCACCCTTGGTAATGTCACTGAGGGCCCTGCGCAGTTAGGTATCATAGGCCTGCTCATCACGGGCTTTCTCTATGTTAAGAAGGTGCGTGGCGCAATGCTCTTTGGCGTGCTTATCACCACGGCAATAGGTATCCCTATGGGCATTACTGAGTTCCAGGGTGTGGTGTCATCGCCATCCTCTATCGAACCTATATTCTGTAAGTTCCAGTGGGAGAATATCTTCACGCTCGATATGCTCGTGGTGGTCTTCACCTTCCTATTTATCGATATGTTCGACACCGTAGGTACGCTTATTGGCGTATGTCAGCGTGCTGGCATGGTGAACAAGGATGGTAAGATTACACGTCTTAATCAGGCGTTTATGTCGGATGCTATTGCTACAACGGCAGGTGCTATTCTTGGCACATCGACAACTACGACATATGTTGAGAGTGCTGCGGGTGTGGCGCAGGGTGGTCGTACTGGTCTTACGGCCTTCACGGTGGGCTGTTGCTTTGCCGTCACGCTCTTCTTCTCGCCACTCTTCCTGTCGATACCCTCGGCAGCTACTGCTCCGGTGCTTATCATCGTGGGTCTGCTGATGCTTGAGCCTATACGTAACATCGACTTTAGCGACTACACAGAGTCGATACCAGCCTTTGTGTGCATCATCCTTATGCCGCTGTCGTACTCTATCTCGGATGGTATATTGATGGGCATCATATGCTATGTGTTGCTCAATATGTGCTGTGGCAAGTTTAAGAAGCTTACATTCACGATGTATGCCCTTGCCATACTCTTTATATTAAAGTATATATTCATTGTTGTGCCGGACAAGGCCCCCGAGACGGCTGCTGTGATTGCGGAGGAGGCTAAGGTGGAGGTTGTGTCGGAGCAACAGTTGCAGTCATCGTTTGAGGGTGAGATAATAGTAGTTAAGAGTGATGAAAAGTAGTGTTATTGGCATCGGTAATGCGCTTACCGATATGCTTGTAAACCTTCCGAACGACACAGTTCTTTCGGAGTATCAACTTGCTAAGGGCTCTATGAGCCTTGTAGATAGTCAGTTCCAGACGGCAATTTCTAAGTCAGTTGCTGGTTGCCCCTATTCGCTATCGTTGGGTGGCTCGGCGGGTAATACTATTCGTGCTATGGCGCGTCTTGGCACCTCCGTGGGCTTTATCGGCAAGGTGGGTGAGGATGGCACTGGTGAGTTCTATGTTCAGGCGCTACGTAATATTGGTGTAGCACCCTACATTCTGCACTCGGAGCATAAGTCGGGTAAGTGCGTGGCTCTTGTGTCGCCCGATGGCGAGCGCACGTTCGTTACCCACCTCGGCGCTGCTGCTGATCTTCAGGCTCAGGAGATCGACGGTGCTGTGTTCGACGGCTACGACTACCTATATATCGAGGGTTACCTGGTTCAGGATCACGACCTTATACGCACAACTATTGAGCGTGCTAAGGAGCACGGCCTAAAGGTAGCTATCGACCTTGCGTCGTTCAATGTCGTGGAGGAGAATCGTGAGTTCCTGCGTGATATTGTTGAGCGCTATGTCGATATCCTCTTTGCCAACGAGGATGAGGCACGTGCCTTCACGGGCGAGGCTGAGCCTGTGAATGCCTTGCAGCAGATTAGCTCTATGTGCGAGTTGGCCGTGGTGAAGATTGGTATGCGTGGGGCGCTTATTAAGCGTGGCGGTGAGGTTGTCCACGTGGGCATTATGGCTGCTGCCAAGCGTGTAGATACTACGGGTGCTGGAGACTTCTACGCCGCAGGCTTTATGGCGGGTCTCACCGAGGGCCTCAGCCTACGTCAGTGTGGCACGTTAGGTGCTATCGCCGCAGGCAAGGTTATCGAGGTTGTGGGCACTACGCTCAGCGAGGAGGCGTGGGATGAGATTATCAGGTTGGCCGATCAGGTACGCACTGAGCAGTATTTGTTTTAGGTTGTCGCACAAGATTACGAAAAAAAGAGATGGCCTTGCGGACCATCTCTTTTGTTTTTATAGGTTGCCCTGTCTATTAGTGGCAACCACCGCAGTCGCAGCTGTCGCCACACTCGTGGTCACCGCAACCGCCACCGCACTCACCGCAGCCGCAGCCGCCCTGTGATGCGAGGTCCTCAGGAGTCACGTCACGTACCTCAACAACGGTTACCTCGAAGTTAAGGGTCTTGCCTGCCATAGGGTGGTTGAAATCCATCATTACGGTCTCCTCCTTAACCTCCTTAACGAGGCCCATCATATGCTGGCCATCGGCAGTAGCCATAGGGATCTGGCTACCCTCGAACAAGATCTCCTCGGCGATCTTGCCATCCATCATAAATACTGTCTTAGGAAGCTCAACGATAGCCTCAGGGATAATCTCACCGTAGCCATCCTTAGCCTCAAGGGTGAACTTAACGCTCTCGCCAGCCTCACGACCCATGATAGCCTCTTCAAACTTAGGGAGTAGCATACCTGTGCCGCAGATAAACTGCAATGGCTGACCTGGCTGTGACTTATCTGCAATCTGACCATCTACAGTGAGAGTGTAGTCCACACTCACCATCTTACTCTTCTCTACCTTCATAAGTTTATAGTTTTTTAATTAATAATTCATTTTTAGCGTGTGCAAAGATAAACACTTGATGGTAAGCAACCAAATTTTCGCCCAAAATTCGGCATAATAATTATTTATATGGGTATAACGAGGCCTGTTAGACGTTAGCACTTAGGAGTATTATCTTTGCTTTGTGCGTTGAAAGTGATGCAAAAAAAATCCCACGTCGTAGAGGACGTGGGATAAGGTGTATATCCAATATTGAGCGATTAGCGGTAGAAGATCGACGAGATTGATTTGTAGTTGTGTACTCGCTCGATAACGTCGGCAAAGATAGGCGCAACGCTAAGAACGGTGAACTTATGCAGATCCTCGCCCTCCTTCAAAGGAATGGTATCGGTGGTGATAACCTCCTGGATGGCGCTCTCGTTGATACGGTCGTAGGCCTTGCCCGAAAGAACGGGGTGGGTAACGGCAGCACGCACACTCTTAGCACCACGATCCATAAGCATGTTAGCAGCCATGCAGATAGTGCCTGCGGTGTCGATCATATCATCAACGATAATCACGTTGCGGCCCTCAACCTCACCGATAGCGGTCATCGAGCCAACGACGTTAGCCTTAGCACGCTCCTTGTGCGAGATGATGATAGGTGCCTGGAAGTGCTTAGCATAGGATGAAGCACGCTTAGCACCGCCCATATCTGGAGAGGCGATAGAGAGATCAGGGATGTTGAGCTTCTGGATGTAAGGTACGAAGATACCTGAAGCGTAGAGCGCATCCATAGGAAGGTCGAAGAAGCCCTGGATCTGGTCGGCGTGGAGGTCCATGGTCATCACGCGCTGAACACCTGCTGCGATAAGCATATTGGCTACAAGACGTGCGGTGATTGGCACACGTGGACGATCCTTACGATCCTGACGTGCCCAGCCGAAGTAGGGGATAACGGCAATAACCTGATGAGCTGAAGCACGACGTGCAGCGTCGGCCATCATGAGAAGCTCCATCAGATTGTCCGAGGGTGGGAATGTAGACTGGATGATAAAGACTGTACAACCACGAATAGACTCGTGGAAGCAAGGCTGGAACTCGCCGTCGCTAAACTGCAGAACGTCCGAGTCTCCGAGTGGAATACCATACTCGGCAGCAATCTTCTCGGCGAGGTAGCGTGAGCCTCGACCTGCGAAGAACTTAATTTTGTGGATCGCCATAATATTTAAACTAAGGTTGGTTTGTTAAGTTTACACAAAAGTATAGCAAATAAGCTGAATAAGCAACTTTTTAGCACTTAATTTATCAATAATTTGTCAAGAGCGAGTCGATGAACGTGAGAATTTCCTCACGGCCAGTGAACTTTTCGCTCGACGAGATAAACATCGGGGGGAGCTCCTCCCACTGCTCGGAAAGTGTTTGTTTATAAGTCTTTATATTGCGGTTGAGTTGTGCCTGTGATAGCTTGTCGGCCTTAGTGAAGATGATGCCAAAGGGTACTCCATTTTGGCCCAGCAGCTCGATAAAGCTGAGGTCTATGCGCTGGGGCTCAAGCCTCGAATCCACAAGCACGAACAGAAAGTGTAGCTTCTCGCACTTAAGCACATAGTCGGTGATAAGCTTCGAGAACTCGCCACGTGTGGACTTCGATACACGAGCATAGCCATAACCTGGCAGGTCTACGAGATACCAGCTATTGTTTATTAAGAAGTGGTTGATAAGACGAGTCTTACCCGGTGTTCCCGACACTTTGGCCAGACCCTTGATGCCAGTGAGCATATTTACAAGCGACGACTTACCCACATTACTACGGCCAATGAAGGCGATATCCTTAAGCTCATCCTTAGGCACTTGCGATATGCGCTCCGAACTGCACTTAAACTTTGCTTTTACTGTTATAGCCATTTTGTGATGGTTATTAATTTAGGGCAAAGTTAATCAAAAAAGAAAAAAAACGCTAATTTTGTAGCATTGAATAATCGTAATGCAGAAAAATATGAAGAAAGAGTGGAACGACGTTCGTGAATTTCACGACAAGTTTGGACATCCAGTGGCTGCAGAGCCTAAGATGATTGATAAGAAGCGTGCGCTGTCACGTGCCAAGTGGATGAATGAGGAGGTGGCAGAGTTCCTCATTGCTGACAACATCTACGAGCAGGCGGATGCTATGATCGACCTTATGTACTTTGCGCTCGGTACGATGGTGGAGATGGGTCTTGAGGCAGATGAACTATTCGAGATTGTCCAGCAGGCAAATATGGCGAAGCTATGGCCCGATGGCAAGCCACACTACAACCCTAAGGATGGCAAGGTCATCAAGCCCGATACGTGGGAGGATCCAGCACCTAAGATCAAGGCATATATTGACTCTGTCATAGAGGCGAAAAAGCAGAAATAGAGTACTTGGAATAGAGGCTAATTTTTGAGGGTGCTGGCCGCTGTGTTAGTCGTGCAGTGTGCTCGTGTGTCGTGTAGAGATTTTCGTGCAGTGAACCGTAGAAGTGTCACAGCACGGCATCAATACGTTTGAGCTACAATAGTCTGTGAGACAATGCAGTGTGTAGCCTAATTCAGGGCTATGTGTGGAGCGCCGAGATAGTGAGCATATGCTGAATATTGGGTGGCGACAGCATAAAGTATTAATCAAAGAGTGTGGTTGCTTGGTCTACGTGCCGAGCAACCGCTTTTTTGTGTTATAAATAGAGCAGTTCGTTGATTTTATTTCTCTCGAGAGAAACTTTGTCGTATATTTGCACGCAAATTTTATATTAAGTTGTCTATGAAGATGTTTACAAAGATAGCCTCAGTGGTAGGGGTTGTGTTGTTGGCCGTAGCTTGCGACACTGTACACAACGAGGTTATCAACCCTGAACCCGAACTTGTGGAGGTCGGATTTGAACTCTCAGCAGATGCTACACGTACGTCAATTGATCCCGATGGCAAGACCACACGTTGGACTCCAGGCGATAAGTTGGCCGTATGGGCAAAGAACTCTGAGGGTGAGTACACCTTAGAACGTGCGCAGTTTACGCTACGCTACTACTCGCAGAGCTACGATAAGGCCTTCTTCTCATCAAACATTGCGCAGATGGCCGATGGCGAGTATACCTATATGCTCTCGTATCCTATGCCTACATCTACGAATGGCACGTTGGCAACATATACCATCCCTGCAACGCAGAATGGCGAGTATGATGGTCGTTATGATGTGATGCTTGCCGAGCCTGTTGTTGAGGGTGCGCTGAATGCAGAGTCTGCGGTGACGCTTAACACAATTATGCGCCACAAGATGCACGCATTGAAGATTGTTGTGCCTGAGAAGGCGTCGAACTTCGATAACAAGATCTACTCTCTGGAGATTACGTTCCCTACGGCTGTTGTGGGCGATATGGTGATAGATGTTAGCGACCCCAGTGAATCTCCGATCTACAAAAATACCTCAAACGTTGTCACTGTATCAAGTAGCGAGGGTTTCAACGTAGGTGATGATATTTGGGTGTTTGTGCTACCTGGTCAGGTTACGGGTGATGTGAGCTATACGATTCGAGGTGGTAAGCAGCGCTCGGAGGTTGCTACCTATCCAATAGATCGTGATATGCGTAGCGGTCACGTTACACCTATCCGAATGGCTATGCCTCCATTTGCTAAGTACACAGCTTTTAACTTCTCTGTGGGTGATAACTACCTTGGCGAGGATTTCAACTTCTTTACGCTATACGATAGCAATGGTACTAATATGGGTACGTTCAATCGTAACGCCGAGAATCGCTATACGTTTGCCTATGAGGGCGATTTTGATGTTACTCCATACAACAACAGTAATTGGCGAGTAGTATTTGATACGGAAAATGCTGTTGTTGAGAATAGTGTGAATTTGGGGACTCTTAGGGCCTATTACGAGAACGATATCGCCCCTGTAGATATTCCATATCTTCTTTATGAGGACTTCAATGCTGCAAGCGAGAGCGAGAGCTATGGCAATAATAGCTACTCATCTTCCGAGCGTGAGCAGCCAGGTCAATTACTTGATGGAGCTATGCCAACAAATGGTTGGAATGCTGCGCGCTATTGGCTTAAGCCAGGAGCCATGCGACTCAATTCACGTGCCCAGTGTGTGAAGATCCTTTTGACATTTGCCTCATCGCACCATGGCCGTATGGATACTCCGCCACTCGGTAGCGCCACACGAGGACTTAAGCCAGGTAAGAGTGTGAGGTTGCAGATGCAGTTTGATGCGGCACTCTATAATCACACAGATAGCTCGTTGGAGATTACAGAGTCTGCTATATGTGTGGCAACGCACACTAATCAGAACAATCCTATCGATGGTATTCCAACCGGAAAAACAGGTATTAACTCAGAGTATAGTACAACACTTGCAGACTATGGTGTGACACATCTAACGCAGTTTTTGCAGAATAGCGTGGGCGATAATGCCTTTGGACAGAGTTTCCCTACATATAGCGCTGAGTTTGAGGCTACAAGTCAGTCGAGAATATGTTTCTATCCAACAATAAAGATTGTGGATGGAATCGGTAATGCCGAGGTGAATGTCTATGTTGACAACATCAAGGTACAGATTGCAAAATAGAGAGTATAAATATAAATTAACTTAAATCAACAACTTATGAGAAAGTTTTTTACAATCGCTTCGCTCTTTGCGTTGGCACTTTCGGCTTGCTCGAAGGAGTCAGCGAAGGGTGATGAGAAGGGTGAAGGACAGGTATCTATCAGCTGTGTGACAACCACAGTGGTTGATGATACACGTGCCAATGTTAGCTGCACAACCCCAGCAGCTGAGGATTTCTCGCTTAAGATCGATGGTGTAGATCATACCTACACTGCCAGCTATGCAACCATTGCAGAGTTCAACTCGGGCGACAACTATCTACACAACGGCACATTTACGGCTACTGTAAGCGCAGGTGATATTGCCGAGGAGGGCTACGACAAGGCTACATTCGCTGGTAGCGCAGAGTTTGCGGTTGAGCCTCGCAAGAACACTGAGGTTGAGGTTACTGCAACCATCGCTAACGCCTTGGTTAAGGTCGAGGTAACCGATAATTTCAAGATGTACTTTGAGGGTGGTCACACTCTTAAGCTCACAACGGCTGCAGGTAACGAGTTTGACGTGACTGAGCAGACCGAGCCTCTGTTTATCGCTCCAGAGTCGTTCACTGTGTCTGGAACTGCTGTAAAGCAGCCTAATCAGTCGGGTGCCGAGGGTACTACAGTTACACTCCCTGAGTACAAGAATAGTGAGGCTAAGGCTCAGACTCTCTACACCGTGAAGCTCGACGTGGAGAATGCCGGTAGCGCACAGCTTACAATCACGCTTAACGAGACTCTTGTGGAGTCGATCGATATTGAGCAGGAGCTTAACGATAACGCAAAATAAATAGGAGATCAAAGATATGAAATCAGTAGTAAAAATGATGGGCGTAGCCCTCACCGCACTCCTGGCTCTTGGAGCATGTAACAAGGATAGGGTGGACTACATCGACCCAAGCGATTCAGTAAAGGATAACGTTGGCTACCTACTCGTAGGTGGTATGGAGGCCTCTATCTTGGAGGATACCGAGAATATCTCGTCACCAGCATCAACACGTGCTGAGGGTGTTGATATCAACACTTTTGACGTGGTAATCACCAACAAGGCAGGCGACGAGGTGGCTTCGTTCAAGTATGGTGAGCGTCCACAGGAGCCTATCGCTTTGGAGGGTGGTGTTTACACCATTGCAATGTCGTCGGCAAAGATGGAGGGTGCTGCATGGGAGTCTCCTGTTTATGCTGGCGAGAAGGAGGTTATCGTAACTCGCAAGCAGACAACCGAGGTTAAGGACCTTGTATGTAAGCTCGCTAACATCAAGGTTACTGTGGCCTACTCTGTAGATCTTGCCGATCAGCTCGATGGCGACTATACTAAGATGAGTGTTGAGCTATCTGAGAGCAGCTTGGAGTATGCTTTCACCGAGACACGTGCCGGTTACTTCGCTCCAGTGGCAGCCGAGAATACCCTTAAGCTTACGTTCAACTGCCGCTATAAGGGCGAGACTAAGGATATTATTATGACCAATGAGATCAAGGGTGTTAAGGCTGCTCAGTGGCGTAAGATTAATGTCGTTGTTCAGCACGCTGCCGATGGTACTGCAACAATTGGTATTGTTTGTGATACATGGACATATGACGAGGAGGTAACATTTGATACCTCGGCATCACTTATGGAGGAGGTTATTCCAGATGATACCGATGCTCCTGTAATCGTTTGGGAGGGTCACGACCTTGCACAGCCTTTTGAGCTTACTGACGATATGTTCGACGCAGAGGGTAACTTCACCTCAAGCATCAACCTCGACATCACGGCTAAGGCTGCTATCAAGTCGTTGGTAGTAAAGGTGTCGTCAGACAATGCCGACTTTACCACTGCGTACTCAGAGATTATGGCTTTGGAGGAGGACTTGTGTGCTGCTACTGCATCGAACACCATCCTTAAGATGATGGGCTACCCAACAGATGCAAAGGATGCAACCACTACACGTCTAAAGTTCGGATCGCAGGCTGAGCTGCTCAAGTCGTACGAGGGTACTCACTCATATGAGATTACCGCAACCGACGTAAATGGTGCTTATGCTACTGCAACACTCACAGTTAAGTATGGTCAGAACGTTGCTCCACGCATTGTATGGGTAGGCTACGACATCGACAAGCAGCAGACTTATGTTGCTGGCATGACATGTGATCTTAAGGTTACAGCACCTCTTACCATCGCCGACTTCAAGGTTAAGATTATCTCTGCTACGCTTACTCCTGAGGAACTTGCTGGCGTAGGCCTTGCTGGCGAGTTTAGCCTTGTGAACGATACTCAGTTCTTTGAGTCGTTGAAGAACCTCGGCTTCCCTGTAGGCGATGAGGTAGCAGGTAAGTCAGAGCTTGACCTAAGTATCACTAACTTCCTCGGTGTGCTTAACATGCTCGGTGCTGGTGAGCATAACTTCGAGATGTCAGTTACTGATGCCGAGGGTAATACAACTTCAAAGACCGTAATGATGCGCTTTGAGTAGCATATCTAAACCCCAAAGATTATGCATGTTATGAAAAAGATATTAGCATTCATGAGCTTGGCGCTCGTTGTGGCTGCCTGCTCAAAGGATATAGACTCAAGTGTTGAGATGGCACAGGGTGAAGGCGCAATGCGTTTTGCTCTCGCTGCGCAGTCGGACGTTACGGCTGACGACAGCGTGGTCATCAAGATCTACAAGGTTGATGGCGAGGAGCAATCCCTCATCCGCCGCTACGACTCGGTAAACGATGTTCCGGACTACCTTGCGTTGCTTGCAGGTAACTATGTGGCTAAGGTTCAGGTGGGCCAGAAGCGTGCCGTATCGTTCGATGAGAAGTACTACTATGGCGAGTCAGAGTTCGAGGTTAAACCATCGGAGGTGGCTGCCGTAACCGTAGACTGTAAGCTGCAATCGACTATCGTTGCTGTTAAGTACGATGCAACGGTGGCTGAGAAGCTCTCGGAGGGTTACTTTACAACAGTTGCTATCGCCGAGTCTTACGACAAGGAGGCAATCGCCTCAGGCGACGTTCTCTCGCTCACCTATGAGGAGTCTAAGGATGGTTATGTCATAATGCCAGAGGGTCAGACCTCACTATATTGGCACTTTGAGGGTACTCACCCCGTTGAGGGTGATATCGTTAAGGAGGGCCTTATCGAGAATATTAAGTCGGCAGCTCGCTACACCATTACGCTGAAGTACTCGAAAGATGCTCCGGGTAACCTTGTGTTCGAGGCTACTGTTGATGAGACGATGGAGGAGTACGACGATGTTATCATCTTCTCGCCAGACCCAACACTCATTGGCGACGGCTTTGATATAGGTGAGGATCAGCTCTCGACAACTGCTTCACGTACCTACAACGTAGCTTCGTTGGCAGCAATCTCAACAATGACACTCAATGTGTCGGGTACGGAGTACGACCTTCTTAATAGTGCTCCTGCGGGCATTACCGTAGAGAAGACAGATGACCTTACTTATAAGGTGATCATCACCGACTCATTCTTTGCGCAGGTTACCGGTGGCGCTCAGGCTCTTACCTTCCACATCGAGGATATTGATGGCGGTAAGCTCACTAAGGATGTAAACTACCTCGTTCAGGGTGTTATGCCACTCACTACATCGGACTACGATCTATGGTTTGGTAACGTTACGTTCAAGGCTACAGTGCTTAACAGCGCAGCCTCTTCAGTTAAGATTGCTTACTCTGTAGATGGTGCTACATGGACCGAGATAGCTGCAACGGCAGGTGCTGATGGTATCTATACTGCTACAGGTGCTGACTTCGCTGCCGAGAAGAACTATACCTACAAGCTCGTCGTAGATAGCGTAGATGCTGGTAAGCCTCTTACTCACCAGACAGCTGCCGGCGCTCAGATTCCTAACGGTGACCTTGAGTCATGGTTTACATCATCGGGTGGTGTTGTATATCCATATGCTGAGGGCACTTCACCATTCTGGCTTACAGGTAACGATGGCGCAGCAATGGCTGGTGCAACACTTACTAAGTCATCGACAGATGTTCGCCCAGGCTCTACAGGTCAGTATTCGGCATACCTCAAGTCGCAGAAGGCATCGGTAATGGGTATTGGTAAGTTTGCTGCTGGTAACCTCTTCGTTGGTACATTCTCGATGAGCGGTCTTAACGGTACTGTTAATTTCGGTCGAGACTTCAAGTTTACGGCTAAGCCTAAGAGCCTATCATTCTGGATGAAGCACAACGAGGGAACTATCAATGAGGGTGCTGGTACACCCTCTGAGGCTACTGGTACACCCTCTGAGGCTACTGGTACAGATAAGGCTACTATCATGGTGATTATCACCAATTGGGATACCCCTTATGCTGTGAACACAGCCGATACTTCGACATTCTTCTCTATGGCCGACCTTGCAACAATGGAGGGTGTTATCGGCTATGGCTATATCGAGAAGCGTGAGTCTGCAACAGAGTGGGCAGAGTACACTATCGACATCACATATCGAGAGGATATGAAGAGTGTTAAGCCTAAGAAGCTCGTTGTGTCGTTCACTCCTTCAGGCTTCGGTGACTACTTCACAGGCTCTACCGACTCGTGGATGTATGTCGATGACATCGTATTTAACTATTAGTAACTGTTAGTGGGGTAGCGGTGGCTGTTGTTGCCGCTACTCCAACACCTTTTTCGATGAAGAAATTTTATTTAGCTCTCTTGTTGCTCGCCACATCACTCGGTGTGTCGGCGCAGCAGGCAGACTCAACCCCACAGAGCGTAGACTCGACACGGAGTGTAGTGCTCACCCCCAACGAGGCTCGTAAGCAGCGAGGATTCTTCTCCAAGGATGTCTTTGTGCCTAAGGGTCAGTGGATATTTGGAGGCTCGGCGGCCTACTCGGCACACCGTAACTCTAACTATACCTTCACGCTCATCAACGATATCGACTCTGAGGGCTACACCGTGACGGTAAGCCCGATGGTCGCATATGCCCCATGGAAGAATATGGCCGTGGGTGTGAGATTTGGCTATGGCCGCTCGCTTCTGGCCTTGGACAATGCCTCGCTATCAATCTCGGACGTTGATATCAATGTGGATATGTTTCACCAGATTAAGCACACCTACACAGGCTCGCTCTTCTGGCGTCCCTATATTCCACTGGGCCATAGCAACCGCTTTGCCTTCTTTGCCGAGGTGCAGCTAAACCTCTCGGGCGGACAGAGTAAGGTTGTTGCCGCAACGCAAGAGATTGATGGTATGCAGGACTATCGTGGTACCTACTCCAAGCAGTTTGGTGCGCAGGTAGCCATCCAGCCAGGTATCGTGGCCTTTGTCACGAACAATGCCGCAGTGGAGCTCTCTATCGGTGTCTTTGGCGTGGGCTTCGACCGTGTGAGTCAGATCAAGAACCAGATCAACGAGGGTAAGACCACATCGCTCGATACTAACTTTAAGCTAAACCTACTCTCGGTAGGCTTTGGTATGTCGTTCTACCTATAAACTGCGCAGCACTATGAGAAGATTTATACTAATGATTGTTGCTGCTGCGTTGTCGCTATCGGTAGTTAGCGCAGCAGAGCCTACGGCGATTTCGGCAGATAAGGGCGAGCAGAAGACAAGGTTTCTGCCTATGCGCCAGCGTATCAACCGAAATATCGACCAGAATAAGTTTGTGTATAAGGGTGAGGTGATGCTCGGCCTTACAGCTTCGTATGGCAGCCTTAACTCGCAGGACTCGGATTTGATGTTGCTCCTTGATAATATCAATATGGGTCTGCGTAGCACCACCGTAAAGCCATTCTTCGCCTACTCATACCGTGATAATATGGCTGTGGGTCTACGCTTCGGTTACGAGAATATCTCGGGCGAGGTGGGTAATATTGACCTCAACCTCGGCCTAATTGCCGATATGGAGAATATAGGTCTGTCAAACCTCGGACTACGCAACGAGAGCTTTATGTGGTCGTTGTTCCACCGCAACTATATCGGCTTGGACCGTCGTGGTATCGTGGGTGTGATTATGGAGACCGAACTGATGGTGAAGAGCGGCACATCGACTATGTGGAGTGGCTCGGGTGATGACCTTAGCCGTAGCGATAGCCGTAACTTTGCCGCACGACTCAACTTCAACCCAGGCATGGGAGTCTATGTATTCCCTCAGGTATGTTTGACCGTGACGGTGGGTGTGGGTGGCCTATACTATAACAATATCCGCCAGTTCGATATGTCGGGTGTTGAGACTGGCCGCCGTGATCGCTCGGGACTTAAGTTTAAGCTTAACATTGCCGACATTCAGATAGGTCTGGTGGCGCATTTGTGGAACAATAAGAAGTAAAGAGCTATGACAAAGATATTTAAGACATTTGTTTTGGGCGCTCTTGTCGCTTTTGCCTCAGGATGTATCAATAATGATGTGCCATATCCTATCATTAAGCTCGATATCCTAACTCTGGAGGCTGATGGTCTTAAGTCGGCACCTCAGATTGACGCTGTGAATAAGAGTGTGACGCTCGAGCTTGAGGAGACGACAGATATTCGCAATGTGAATATCACCTCAATAACTACTACCGAGGGTGCTACATCGTCGGTGACCTTCCCCGCAACGTTCGATCTGCGCGTACCGCTCTATGTTGAGCTAACAAAGTATCAGACCTACGAGTGGAAAATCTCGGCCGAGCAGAGCATAGAGCGTTACTTCACGGTTGAGGGTCAGATTGGTGAGTCGAAGATTGATGTAGAGCACCATGTGGCTACAGCCCTTGTGCCTATGGATCACGATATGAAGAGTGTTAGTGTCACCTCGTTGAAGCTCGGCCCAAAGGATATTACAACCTACTCATTGGCACTCTCTGAGCTTAACGACTTCAGCGATGGCTCTATGCGTCAGATTGAGGTGGCGTATCACGACATCGAGGAGATGTGGACACTCCAGGTTATCCCTACCGACGTAGAAGTAGAGTTTAAGGGTGTGGATGCTTGGGCTAAGCGCATATGGCTCTATGCTGAGGGCCGTAGCGGCGCCGACCTCGGCTTCAAGTATCGCAAGGCTGGCGACGAGGAGTGGCTCGCAGTAAACGACATCGAGGTAAATGGCGGTAGCTTCTCGGCTTGTGTTGGCAACCTTGACACCTTGACAGAGTATGAGGTTGTGGCCTACTCAGGCGACAGCTTCACGGAGGTGGTTAAGGTAACTACTGAGGATATATTTGCGCTCCCAAATGCAGGCTTCGAGGAGTGGTCTACGGTAAATAACGTAGTATGCCCATATATCGACACGCCATTCTGGGGCTCGGGTAACGATGGTGCAGCTATGGCGAGCACAACGCTTACTGAGCCTACCGAGGATATTCGTCCAGGCAGCGAGGGTAAGTATGCTGCCTCGCTACAGTCAAAGAAGGCGGCGCTGATGGGTATCGGTAAGTTTGCCGCAGGTAACATCTTCCTTGGTGAGTTTGGTGGCCTTGTGGGTCTCGATGGCTTGGTTAATTTCGGCCGTCCTACGTCGGCACGCCCCGTAGCTCTTCACGGCTGGGTTAAGTATAACTGCGGCGTTATTGACGAGCTGGGCAGAGTACCTTCGGCACGTCCTAACCTTACGAAGGGCGATAACGACGAGGGTCAGATTATGATCGCCGTGGGTAATTGGACTGCTGAGGAGTATGGCGGTAGCGCCGACTGCCCTGTGGTGGTAAACACCAAGGATGAGAGCACATATTTTAATAAGGAGGGCAAGAACGTGATCGGCGTTGGCGAGATGATCTTCACGGAGTCTACCGATGGCTGGATTGAGTTTACCCTGCCTTTGGACTACCGTACGACCAGTGAGGTGCCTACGCATATGATCATCATATGTACAGGCTCACGCTTTGGTGACTACTTTACGGGTTCGACGCAGAGTCTTATGCTTGTGGATGACTTTGAGCTAATCTACTAAGTTAAGAACGTCTAAGAAGGCGAATTTTCTCGTTATGCCGAGGTGGTGAAATCCTCACCCTTCATATTAATAATGGCTGGCTGTTGTTTCGGTCAGCCATATTTTTTTCATTTTTGGCGTTACAATGACGCTCTTATTACAACACCCTTTTACACCAAAGTAGGTCTCACGTGATGATAGGTCATAACTTTTTCGTATCTTTGGCGTCATAATGACGCTTCTACAACAACACCCTTTTACACCAAAATAGGCCTCACGTGATGATAGGTAATAACTTTTTCGTATCTTTGGCGTCATAATGACGCTCTTATTACAACACCCTTCTACATCAAAGTAGGCCTCGCGTGATGATAGGTCATAACTTTTTTGTATCTTTGTGTTGTGAAACCGAAACTCATAATATTTGACTTTGATGGTACGTTGGGCGATACCCGCCAAAATATCATAATGACACTGCAACGTACAATGCGTGAGCGTGGCCTCGAGTTGCGTGATGAGACGACGTGCGCCTCGACAATCGGTCTCACGCTCCTCGACAGCTTCCTAAAGATGTATCCTGCGATGAGCGATGTGGAGGCCACAGAGTGCGTGAAACACTATCGTGACATATTCTACCAAAGTATCGAGGAGTGCATACCCCAACTCTTTGATGGCGTACGATGGACACTCGAGAGACTACGTGAGCGTGATATTGTGCTGAGCATAGCCTCGTCACGTAGCTCGCCATCGCTGCTACTCTTTATGCGTAGGATGGGTATTGCCGAACACTTCTCATATATCCTCGGCTCGGATAGTGTTACTCGTCATAAGCCCGATCCCGAGCCTGTGCTTATGACCCTCCGAGAGCTCGGCTTTAAGCCCTCAGAGGCCCTTGTAGTGGGTGATATGCCCGTAGATATTGCAATGGCACATAATGCCGAAGTGGGGGCCGTAGGTGTGAGCTATGGTAATGCCACACGTGCCGAGCTTGAGGCATCAGGGGCCGAGCTTATCGTTGATAATATCACCGAGCTGTTGGAGTATATCGAATAAATTTCTGCCACGTAATTAATCTCTGAGGCTTACACCTCGCTAAAATGCTCAAGGCAATCTATTCTGTTTTGTGAAAAAATAGCGGTGCGTATTGCACTTTCAGATTATTTTTTGTAATTTTGTGCGCAACATAAAATTATAAACCTGATTGCTATGTCTTTTATCGATGAAAGGGTACTGACAACAGGTCTCACATTTGATGATGTGTTGCTCGTGCCTGCCTATTCCGAGGTATTGCCTCGCGAGGTATCGACCGTAGGTCGCTTCTCTCGCAACATTCAGCTCAACATCCCAATCGTCTCTGCGGCAATGGATACCGTGACCGAGGCAACGTTAGCCATAGCATTGGCACGTGAGGGTGGTATCGGCGTAATCCACAAAAATATGTCTATCGCTGCGCAGGCTGCACACGTGCGCCGTGTGAAGCGTGCCGAGAGCGGTATGATCTACGACCCTGTGACAATCCGCAAGGATAACACAGTGGGTGATGCTCTGGCCCTGATGCAGGAGAACAAGATAGGTGGCATCCCCGTAGTTGATAACGAGGGTATGCTCATCGGTATTGTCACAAACCGTGACCTCCGCTTCCAGAGTGATATGAACCGTCTTATCGACGAGGTGATGACCAAGGAGAATATTGTGACAACGCACGAGACCGACCTTAAGTCGGCTGCCGAGGTGTTGCTCGCAAACAAGATCGAGAAGCTCCCCGTGGTTAATGACAACGGCAAGCTCGTAGGCCTTATCACCTATCGTGACATCACAAAACTTAAGGATAACCCTAATGCGTGTAAGGACTCGAAGGGTCGTCTGCGTGTAGCCGCAGGTATCGGCATCACACCCGATGCTATGGAGCGTGTCGCAGCACTCGTTGCCGAGGAGGTAGATGCCGTAGTCCTCGACTCGGCACACGGCCACACCAAGGGTGTTGTGGGTCTCTTGCGTCAGATCAAGGAGGCATATCCTCACCTCGATGTTGTTGTAGGTAACATCGCTACTGCCGAGGCTGCTAAGTACCTCATCGAGAATGGCGCTGATGGCATCAAGGTGGGTATCGGCCCAGGCTCTATATGCACCACACGTATCATCGCCGGTGTTGGCGTGCCACAGCTCTCAGCAATATATGACGCTTCGACAGAGGCTAAGAAGGCTGGTGTGCCTATCATTGCCGACGGTGGCTTGCGCTACTCAGGCGATATCGTTAAGGCGTTGGCAGCAGGTGGTAACTGCGTGATGGTAGGCTCAATGTTTGCAGGCACTGAGGAGTCACCCGGCGAGACCATCATCTACAACGGCCGTAAGTTCAAGGCTTATCGTGGTATGGGCTCTATCGACGCTATGAAGGCTGGCTCTGCAGACCGCTACTTCCAGAAGGGCTCTGAGGGCAATATCATGAAGCTCGTGCCAGAGGGTATCGTGGGTCGTGTGCCTTTCAAGGGTAAGCTCGCTGAGACAGTATATCAGCTTGTAGGGGGTATTCGTGCAGGTATGGGCTACTGCGGTGCTAAGGATATCGAGACCCTGCAGAAGGCTCGTTTTATCCGCATCACGTCGAGTGGCGTTACGGAGAACCATCCACACGATATTACTATTACGAGCGAGACTCCTAACTATTCTCGTGGTGAATAGTAAGAATGCTTTCGTGATTAATAAGTAAGGATGCTTTGGCATCTGCATAAGCGGTTTGGTGAGTTACGATGGGTACGATGATCATATTAACCCATAGAGACTCGAAGAGACCCACAAAAATAAGAGAAACAACAAAGACTATATGACAGAGAAGATATTAATCATCGACTTCGGCTCGCAGTATACGCAGCTCATCGCACGACGCATTCGTGAGATGCAGGTATATTGTGAGATTCACCCATTCAACAACCCTCCGGCGTTGGATGAGTCGGTGCGTGGCGTAATCCTTTCAGGCTCACCTCGCTCGGTGCGTGATGAGTTCGCCCCACGCTTCGATCTCGACGCTATCAAGGGTAAGCTCCCACTACTCGGCGTATGCTATGGTGCGCAGTACCTCGCCCACTTCTTTGGTGGTAAGGTTGAGGCATCGCCAAGCCGAGAGTATGGACGTGCCAAGATGCGTGTGGTAGATGCTGCCGACCCACTCATGCAGGGTCTTAACGCAGAGTCTCAGGTGTGGATGTCGCATGGCGACACCATCACAACAATCCCTGATGGCTACTCTATTGTTGCTTCAACGGAGGATGTTGCCGTAGCAGCCTATCGCATTGCTAATGAGCAGACATGGGGTATTCAGTTCCACCCTGAGGTGTACCACTCGGAGCAGGGCTTCGAGATGCTTCGTAACTTCGTTATGGGAATCTGTGGTTGTGCAGGCAGCTGGACTCCTGAGAGCTTTGTGGAGAGTACCGTAGCACAGCTTCGTGAGCAGCTTGGCGAGGATAAGGTGGTGCTCGGCCTGTCGGGTGGTGTAGACTCATCTGTCGCTGCTATGTTGCTACATAAGGCCATTGGCGAGCGCCTATACTGCATCTTTGTAGACTCAGGCCTATTGCGCAAGAACGAGTTCGACGAGGTTATCGAGTCATATCGTGGTATGGGTCTTAATGTTAAGGGCGTAGATGCTTCCGATAAGTTCCTCGGCGACCTTGCGGGCGTATCAGACCCTGAGACCAAGCGTAAGATTATCGGTCGTGACTTTGTGGAGGTCTTCGAGCAGGAGGCTAAGAAGCTCGAGGGTGTTAAGTGGCTCGGCCAGGGTACTATCTATCCCGATGTTGTTGAGTCGGCACAGGTGAACGGCACCGCCGTAGTCATCAAGTCGCACCACAACGTGGGTGGTCTCCCTGAGAAGATGGGCCTTAAGGTTGTTGAGCCTTTGCGCCTGCTGTTTAAGGATGAGGTACGTCGTGTAGGCCGCTCTATGGGTATGCCAGAGCATCTTATCGGCCGTCACCCATTCCCAGGCCCAGGCCTCGCTATCCGCATCCTCGGCGACATCACTCGTGAGAAGGTTGAGATACTTCAAAATGTAGATAAGATATACCTCGACATCCTTCGTGAGACGGGCTGGTACGATAAGATTTGGCAGGCAGGTGCTATCCTCCTCCCTGTGCAGAGTGTCGGCGTTATGGGCGATGAGCGTACCTACGAGCGTTGCGTGGCACTGCGTGCCGTGCAGTCTACCGATGGCATGACTGCCGATTGGGTACATATCCCTTACGAGATCCTCGCACGCCTCTCGAACGAGATTATCAATAAGGTGCGTGGCGTCAATCGCGTCGTCTACGATATATCTTCTAAGCCACCGGCCACGATCGAGTGGGAATAATCGTTTGATGTGATAAGGGGTCATTCTCGACCTCTCAATCATTAGCCCGAATGGGAAATACGTCAAGTATGTCCCATCCGGGCTAATTTCATGTCGAGGCCAAGCCTAACCCCTTCTGACATCAAACGCACCCTCGCACTTACCCATCGTCAGTTTTTTATATTAAGACCATTAGGATAATAGGACCATTAGGACCATTAAGACATAAGGACAATTAGGACCATTGCGAGGTCGGGTATCAGCGTTGTCCGCAGCCCTCTTATGTCTCTTACTCTCTTATTGTCTTACCCTCTTTTATCGTACAGTAATAAAGAATTGTCGGGCTTTTTGCTGTGTGTTACGCTCAGCACCCCTATGGTAAGAAGTAGCCCTCTCACCCACGGGGTATATTACCCCCTGTTTTGACTGCAACTCCTTTGCCGTTTGTCTCTTTGTGGCCGTGGTCACGGCTGTCATCTGCGGGGCAATCATTAATCGGACACCGGACGTATGCTATATCCGTAGAAGCGTGTGTGCGATAGCACGATGATCATCGTCTTGTTGAGTTTGATGCCATACGCTTTATGGTGGTAGTTGCTACGTGCGGGGGTCGAGCTCCAGTAGCAGGCCGTCTCGTTTAGGGCGGTGGGGTAGATCGACTCGGCATAGCGGCTTTCGTGGACGCCCGATGCGGGCAGGAAGATGTAGTTGCCATTTGTCCTGCTTGTTATCTTGACACCGTAGCGACGGCCGATGCTTGTCCACTCGAACGTGCAGTTGGTGATAAGCTCGTTGAACTCCTCCTCGGTAGGTAGTCGCCACGTGCCTCCCCATAGTGCGCGTGCCACGTCATAGTGTGCATCGCCAGCAATATCGCCCGACTCCTTGTCGTACATATCGTTCTTCGTCGAGTGTTTATCGGCGTAGGGGTATACCTCGCCCCAGGCATAGTGCTCACCATCCTGATCTACGGCGTTGGCACCAAGATTTTGTGTTGCCCACTTTGTGCCCGAGGGCAGTCCGAGGTCTACCCATGGGTGGCCGTTTATCTCACCAGACACGGGAATGACATTAGTATCTACATCATAGTCGGTTACGGGACGTATGGCGTAGCCGTAGTAGCGCTCCGAGATACCCGCCTCGCCTAATGCCCCTCCGAAGTGGTACTCATGAGCACCACTCTTATATTCTGCGCTTTGCCATGGTGTCGAGGTCCAGTATGAGCCGCAGCCGCTCGCCTCGTAGTGCTTCGTGCCATCCTTATAGCCCGTAGTAGGGAGGAATATGGAGTTGCCGTTTACGCTGCTTGTGAACTCTGCGCCCCAGCGCCCCTCACGCTGTACATAGCGCCAGTAGCAGTAGTACACAAGTTCGTCGAACTCCACCTTGGTGGGCATACGCCACCCCTTGCCCCACTTTGCTGTAGCTACGTCATAGGCTTTGTCGCCCGAGAAATCGGCAATATCTCGACCATAATTTGGGGTGTTACTCTCTGTGTATGATGATTTTACGATGGTTTCTCCCCACGAATACAGCCTGCCTGGGAGATGTGTTGCCGAGGCGTCTACGTTGCACGTAGCCCATCGTGTTCCCGAAGGTAGTCCTAAGTCTATCCACTCGTGGCCATTCAAAACGCCCTTTCGAGGTCCATACTCCACCAGTGTAGCTATCTCGGTGATGCTTTGGCTGAGTGCCTTCTGTGCCGATAGCTCTGTTGTGCTCAGGCTTAGACACAGCGCAACTAAAACAAATAGTAATCGTCTCATAGTCCTGTCTTGTATTATGCTCCCTGTCGAATTGCTTACCGTTTGGTGGTTGGGCAATTTAGAAAGTAAAGATAGGAAACTTATGCAATAAAAGCAATATTTCAACAAAATATTCTCCTTTTGAGAGTGCTCCTTGTGCTCGGTAGCTACTCTCTACCACTTTGGGGTGATGCTTACTAAGAGCTGGAAGTTGATGCCGGGCATAGGGCGGGAGAGCACTGACATATACTCCTCGTCGAAGAGATTGTTGATACTCCCCTTAATGGTAAGGTCGGCCCAAGAGAACGCGAGGGCCTTTTCAAGCGATATATTCGACATAAAATACTCAGGGAGCTTGCCCGTAAGCGTGAAGTCGTTAGATGACATCGTATAGCGCTCCGAGTAGTAGCACCACTTATAGTTAAAGGCCCAGCCCCGCCACGAGAGGCGGCCATTGATAGTGGCGGTATGCAGTGGTACGTAGGGGAGCTGGCGGCCTACCGAGCGGTCGGCCTCCGAGAGCTTCTCGCCGCAGTTGATAGAGGGTGTCCACGAGTAGTTAGCATCAGCATCTACTCGCCAGCCACGACCTAATGTCACATATCCGCTTGCCTTAAGCTCCACACCATAGGCGTGTACATCCTTCACATTACGAGGCGAGAAGAAACCCTTAGTCGTAGGCAGCCACATAATCCAATCGTGGATATAGGAGTCGAACCACGACACCGAGCCATGGAGGCGATAGAGGCCCTCCTTGCCTATGGTAAACTCTGCACCTGCGTCGTACGACCAGCCACTCTCGTTGCGTAGCTCTGGGTTGCCACCAGGCAGAAAGTATAGGTCGTTGAGCGATGGGACGCGGTGGTTGCGTGATGCGGAGGCCTTGACAATGACATTACCACGTCGTGATGCCACATAGTCTACAAAGAGTGCAGGGATGATGGGTGCAAACCTATCGCCAAACATCTCCTCACGCAGCACCACCGATACTCCGAGCCTATCGTTGGGGCGCCACTTTGCCGACACCGAGCCAGAGAGCTCCACACGTGCCTGATTGTAGCCCACAATAGCCTTGTCGCCCTGCTGCAGGATGATATTCTTATCTCGGCTCTCGACAAAGTGTTGGTGTGCGGCGAGGTTTGCCGTAAAGAGCCACTTGCTGCCTATGTAGTATTCGCCCTCGGCACGTGCGTAGAGGGTGTTTACACGTGAGCGTGAGCGTGTCATGGGTGTCATCGTGCCATTGCCAGGGTCACGCAGGTAGTCGTACTTAAGGGTGGTATGCACATATCCGCCACTCGCACCTACACGCCACGATGTGCGGTGGTGATCCCACGTGAGGATGCCACGAAATGTCTGCTCACGCTGTCGGTTGTCGAACTTAGTATCCTCGGAGTAGTCGGTAGTGAGTATCGGAAGCTCACGATTGGAGTTTATATACCATGCGCTAAGGCCAAACCTATCACCACGCCCCGTATTGTAGTAGGCCTCCTGAAGTATATGCAGGTCACGATATGCGCCACTGCGGTTACGCTCGGTAGGGTAATATTGGTCGATGATGTTCATCTCATCATCGTAGATATTGAGCTTCTTATCACGATTTACGTACTTAAAGTCGTTGGGCGAGGTAGCCAGACTTAGGCGTGTAGATGTCTGCCAATGGTCGTTACCCCACGCCAGGCGTAGATACTCATCAAAGGAGCGGAACGAGCCTATACCCTGAATATATTGTAGCTTGAAACCTTGTGTGTTAGCAGGTGTCGTGGAGAGCTTCACAGCACCACCCAAACCGCCACCCGTCTCGTTTACCGACGAGGTGCCATGCAGCAGCGAGGCGTCGTCGATGAAGTATGACGGGATGGTCGAGAAGTCGGTCATGCCGAGCATGGGGTTGGATAGCTTCATACCGTTCCATATCACCTGCGTATGCGATGGTGATGTGCCTCGGAAGGCTACTGTCGAGAGCGTGGCACGACCATAGCTCTTGACAAATATAGAGCTGTTGAAGGTCAGCACATCGGCCATAGATAGCGAGATGCTCTCACGTAGCTGTGTGGAGTCTATGCGTGTCTGCTGCACGCCGATATCTTTAATGGTACGCTTACCCACGATAGATACTGCGTCGATGTCGAAATGACGCTCCTGTGCCACCGCTGTTAGCGTGACACAGAGCATAAGTAGCAGTATGGTGCAGCATCTCTTCATCGTCCTTGGTCTATTTCCAGCAGAAGGCTCCAGGTATTATGCCTACGTAAAACTCATCAATGAGCTGTGCATCAGATGTGTAGCGGTAAATCTTGCCCTGCTGTGAGTAGTCTATGGCATCGGCGATATATACATCGCCATTGGTAGGGTCTACCGTAAGGCCGTAGTATATCGTGCCACGAGAGTCGAGGAATGGGCGCACAGGGACTTTGTCGGCCTCTACGCTCATCGCCCAGATGTCGTCGTTAATCCAATATATCGTATCCTTCGCTCCGTTTATCTGTATCTCGCTGGGGGCATCGCCACGCTTAAACTCAAACTTGCGCTCGATGGTCATTGTCTCGGGGTCTATGCGGTAGAGCGATGGTGCTTCGTAGCCATAGGGCGAGCCGTCGAAACCACCATCTGTTACGGTCCATAGTTTGCCATTGCGGTCTAACGCAAGTGATGTGGGCTGTATGCCTACCTCCAGTTCGGCGACAATCGTGTCGGTTGTGGTCTCTATTTTGAGTATTCGATTTTGGTACGACCAGCAGTTTACGTAAAGGTAGTCGCCAAGTTGCACCATCTGCTCCGTGGAGCCCTGCTCCATAGTCATATTGGGGATCTCTATATAGCCTGTAATCTCATAACGCTTGGGGTTGATGATGGCTATGCGGTTATCCCATATCTGCGTCACATAGGCCTTTGTGTCAGATACAAAGTGTATGTAGCGTGGCGAGGTGAACCCCGTGATGCGTCCCACCTCACGGAAGCTATCGAGGTCTATCGAGAAGATCACGTGCGAGTTATTGACAACCACCCAGCCACGATTGTTGTACGTGGTCATCGACTGCGCCACGTCGCCGAGTTTCATAGCATTAGCACGATAGAAGACCTCGTTTTCGATCGTGCGAGTCTCGGGGTTATAGTACGAAAGTGTGGCATTGCCATATTGGAAGTTACCCTCGTTGCAGATGAAGAGCCCACGTCCCGAGGTCTCAATGTCGAACTCCTCCTCAAGGGCGTAGTCCCACTCCATACAACTAACGGCAAGTAGCGATAATATAAGCATTAACCACCTCATATACGTAGTGTTATTGTGCTATCTCTGCAATGTTGCACACCTCGGTCGAAAGCTCTCCTATCCAGCCACTCTTAGACTGTACGGCCGACTGAACCTTCACAAAGTCGATATACTCCAACTTGGTAGGCCTACCAAGGATGTCTATGGCGTTATCAATATCAAGGCTGTTTACGGCATCTGCGCAGTCACGCTCCGAGGTATTGTCGGCATATCCCCAATCGTAGGCGGGCTGTACCCACATAGAGCCGTTGCCCGAACGGTCGTAGTTGCGTGCCTCAAGACGTGTGCCTCGTAGGGTGTAGCTCTCTGCGGTGATCCACGTAGGGTAGTACGATGGCTGGTTGTGGAACGACGCGAGGTAGTCAATAGTGCCACTGCCACCCTTATTATCTGTCCAGCCTACGGGCATACCATTAGATGTTGGGCGGTAGTACGTAACCTCATACTCCTGAATAGTTGTTCCTTTGCCTGTCTCCGAGCCTGCAAGCTCATACCACGTGTCATCGGCCTCACCGTTGCCATTCTCATCCTGCATGACCCAGACAACGCCAGGCTCCGATGAGCCATCAAACGAGTTGCCCGTAATGGCAAGGTCTGCTCCCGAGATATTCTCAACACTATGGTCGAACGCTACGACGATATAGCCGCCGAAAGCCCCGAGCGACACCCAGTTATTCTGGCGTAGACGCTGTTCGGCATAATTGGCAGCATCCTCTGCCGTAAGCTCCTCGCCCGTAAAGCCTCCTGTTTTGAGGTCGCCGATAAACTGACCGGGTGCGGGCATATACTCCAAAACCTCGCTAAAGAGGCTTGTTGATGTTGCAGTGCGCTCACGACGGTATTTGCCACTCTCGATAACCTCGATAGTAAAGGAGTGGCAAACCTCTATCGCTGCATTTATATGTGTTGTGGCCTTCACCTCAAGGGTGTGTGTGCCTACCTCCTCAGAGCTAAACACAAAGTGGGACATGTTCCACTCTGCGTCGTTGCTCTCTCCATTCAATGTCCAGACAAAGGTAACTCCTTCGCTCTTACTTAGTTGTGAGGGACGGATAAGTAGCGTGCGACCCTCGGTGGTGTGATACTCCTTGGTATCAAACTCGTAGACGAGGTTTAGATCCTCGGCCGTTACCACAGTGATTGTCACACTATCCTCTGCCTCGCCGTGTAGGTTTGACGCCTTAGCCACGATGTGGTATGTTCCCACCTCCTTAGCCTCAAACTCATAGCTGGTAACATCTTTGGCTACCTCCTCATCGTTTACGCTCCACGTCACCTTGCACTCATTCTCAGTCTTACGCAAAGTGGCCATAATTGTCTGCTTATAACCTATCGCTACGACGATATCCTCCATGGCGATATCTATGGCGGGGGTCTCTGCCTCGCCAACGTCGATGCGTAGCTCCTCTGTATCACTTCCAGAGTCGGTTGTTACGCTAATGCTTACGTAGACCTCGCCAGCCTCTGTGGCTTGGAATACGTAGGCACGCTCAGTGCAGACAACCTCGTTGTCGATGCGCCACTCAAATGTTGCACCCTCGGCATTACGATACTCAGGAGCAAGGCGAATCTCCTCGCCCACCATTACGCTATATACGCCATCGCCCTCGAGTATAATCTCAGGGAGGGGCTGGGTGGTTATCACCTCGTCGCGGTTACACGACGAGGCAATGACCATCACCACACTTAAAAACAAAAAAAATCTAAATAGTTTCATATATCTGTGTTTGAGGCTTTGTCGCCTCCTAATATCGCTATTCCCAGCGCACCGCTACATCATCGTAGCTAAAATATGCAGGGCAGTTCATACCATAGCTTCCGATCTGATCCTCAGAGGCCGAGAAGTTAAAGGCAATCTTAACTACCTTGCCCAGTGACGATAGATCCCACTTTGTCCACTCTGTTACCAGCACGCCATTCTCGCATAGCGCAAACTCTACCGAGCCAGTTTCCTCATCATTAGCATTGTAGCCATATGCTACAATCTTAATGTAGGTCGTTTCGCTTGCTGGGCTATTGAAACCATCGCCAACAGTTAGCGAGTTAAGCACATAGCAGGTGTTTGTAACGTACATATGGTCAATTATACGCTCCACGCCATCGGCAAACTCGAGAGTCTGCAACGAGCTGTCGTAAATCTGCGAGTTGAAAAAGTCGCTATAGCCGTTGTGTACTGCAAAGTTTGCTGAGCTATTGTGACCACCTATCGGGTTAGCCATCTGTAGCTCATACCAGCCATTGTGTCCCTCAGGAAGTGTGGCGTAGTCCTCGATAACATAGTTCGATACTACGTGGCCACCGCCCCAGTAAGGCGTTGTAAATGAGTGGTATAGCTCGGTGTTACCCTCATCGTACCAATAGTATACATCCTCCCCAAAGTCGGTATAAGTCAATGAGCCACCATACTGCACGTCGTCTATGAGGTCGCTCCAGGTGTTAATCTCAGCACCGCCATAGAGCGTATAGCCTGCAAACTTGGCATCTATATCTTCGAACGATAGTGTGCGAAGGGTGTAGGTCTCGCCCTCATTCTCGTTACCTCCCTCGCTGCCAGCCTTTGGTAGGCGTATTACTCGACCATCTGTGAGCGTGATGATTACCTCGGTGTCGGTCTCCTCTACCGACTCAAACAACGAGTCGCCATCAGCGCCATCTTTGCCATCAGTGCCATTCTCACCATCTTTACCATTCTCACCATCCTTACCATCAGCACCATTGCGAATGGTTACCTTCGAGCCATCGCTGAACGTGAGTATCACACCCTCATCGGTAGTCTCGGTCGAGATGATTACCTTGCCTCCGCTGAGTGCATCCATCAAGGCAGAGAGTGTCTCGATGTCTTCTCGATTTTGGTCAATCTCGCTCTCCAACTCACCCATCTTGTCCCAGACGGCTCCATCATCGTAAGAGCAACCTGTGACGCTCATAAGCATAGCTACTACGCTTAGAGCCAAGTACATAAACTTTCTCATAATCGTTTTGTTAAAAGGTCATTCTCCGTAAACTTTAACATAACGATAATGTGACTGTGGCTCTGAGAGCTAATTTAGCCATGGTGCTAAACTTATACTCCGAAAGTGCGGAACCTAAAATGTCATTACCTGAAAAAATCAAGTCGTTAGACCAGCCCATTCGCCGCAGGCACAATCTCGTTATACTCGCTTTGGCAGGTCTTCTGACTTATCTCCTTTCTGCGAAGCCTTCCCAGCCGGTGTCGACCAGTGGCTAAATGATGTCGCAGACTCATTTGAGAATTACAGCAGCGGGAACTGTTCGGGATTTTCACCCGATTCCCTTTTAATCTCTTGTGGCGCTTGCAGCACCATGAGAACCAATGCTGGTGCAAATATAAGAAAAAAATATGCAACTTGATGTGCAAGTCGCATATTTTTTTTGATACCTTATATATAAGAGAGTGTCGTGGATTACTTCTGATCCTCAGTAGGTTTCTTGCTACGGTCGTAGACAAAGCGGCGGATCTTCTTCGTTGGAGTCTTCTCAAACTCACCCTCGTTGTCCACCACCTTAGATATCTTCGAGAAGCGGTTTACCTTCGAGTTCACATACTCCATCACCTCACGCTTGATCTCCTCCATCTTAAGGCCCAGCTGCTCCTTGCTTACGGCCATCTTGTGCTTAAACTCGTCGTAGGCCTCCTCGAGTGCCGTGGTGTCGAAGTATACCAAGGCTATGAGTTTGCCATCCTCCTCCGTGACTACCGATTCGGCTACAAAGCGGTTGGAGTTGAGCACCTCCTCAATATCCTCTGGGTAGATATTCTCGCCCGAAGGGCCAACGATCATATTCTTAAGGCGTCCCTTGATATAGATCCAGCCGTCGTCGGTGATAGCTCCCAGGTCGCCCGTGCGGAACCAGCCATCATCGGTGAATACTGACTTTGTAGCCTCCTCGTTCTTGTAGTAGCCACGCATACAACAGGGTGTCAATACCACAATCTCGCCCTGACCAGTCTCGGGATTTATATCGTCGAGACGTATCTTCACATCGGGGAGCGATGGACCTGTCGAGCCTATGCGCACCATCTTACCTACGGCACCAGCTATGAGCGGTGCAGTCTCGGTGAGGCCATAGCCTATGCCATATGGAAATCCTGCATCGAGGAGGAACTGCTCGGCTGCCGAGTCGAACTTAGCACCTCCGATTGCGAATAGACGCATACGTCCGCCAAAGAGCTTCTTAAGCTGCTTGCCTGCCAACTTGTGTAGTAGCTTCTGCGACCATCGCCAGCTGTAGAGTTTGCGTGTGATGGCACGCTTTTCGAATGTGGGTAGCACCTTGCCACGGTATATCTTCTCCATAATCAGTGGTACCGAGGCAATCACCGTAGGACGCACCTTGGCCAGCGCCGGCATAAGTGCCGAGGCGGTAGGTGGTCGGTCGAGATAGTGGATGTGTGCGCCACGTGCAAAGGGGTAGATCATACCCAGCGTACACTCGTAGGTGTGTGCCAGGGGTAGGATCGATAGTAGCACGTCATTCTCGTTGTAGTCGAACAGCGGCGACACGATGGTTGTCTGCGCAGCGATGTTGTAGTGTGTGAGCATCACACCCTTAGGCTTCGATGTTGTTCCCGAGGTGTAGATGATCACCGCAATGTCGTCGGGCTGTGGTGTACGCTTCTCGGCACGCTCCTCGACCTGCTGCGAGATGATGTTAAGACCCTTGGTACGGATAACGATGTTCATCTTTTCGACCGTGGGTTTCGAGAGCTTGGTGTAGAGTTTGTCGGATACAAGAATGGCTTTGGCTTCGGAGTGTTCGATGATTAGGTCGAGCTCCTCACCTGTGAAGTCGGGAAGAATGGGTACGGCGATCATACCTGCAGTTGTCACCGCAAAGTACGACACGCCCCAGTTAGGCATACTACTACTCAGGATTGCCACCTTGTCGCCAGCGCCTACGCCAGCATCGAGGAGCATCTCCTGCACCTTTTCGATGCGCTCACCCACCTCTTCGTATGTCACGTCCTCGCCACCAATCATTGAGAAAGCTATGCGTTTTGAGAACTTCTCGACACTATGCTTCACAATCTCATAGAGTGTATTAAACGTCATAATTGTCTGCTTTTTGAGTTGGTGATACAAAAATCGGGTGCAAGTTACCAATAATTTATTAAAATTTGTTAATTTTGCCACAAAATATTTTTCAATGATTGGTCGAAATGTTATCATAAACGTCGCTCACGAGGTTGGTTTTGACCTTGTGGGGGTGGTACGTGCCGAGCCTCTGAATGAGGAGCGTAACCGCTTTAAGGAGTGGCTGTTAGGGGGTAATGCTTCGACCCTTCACTATCTCGAACGAAACATCGAAAAACGCTTCGATGCGGGGCTTCTTGTCGATGGCTCACGGAGCGTGATAATTTGTGCTGTTTCGTACCTATCGCCCTATGCCAAGAGCGATTTGTCGGGCTCTTCGACCAAGATCGCTGCCTATGCCCTCAATCGAGATTACCACCTCACTATTAAGGAGATGTTGGCCGAAGTTGCACAGCGTCTTAAGGTGTTTGCCCCGCAGTTACGCTATCGTGCCTTTACCGACTCGGCACCTCTGTCCGAGAAGTCATATGCCCGCCGTGCTGGTTTGGGGTGGATTGGCCGTAACTCGCTACTTGTAAATCCGAAGTATGGCTCTATGCTGCACCTCGGCGAGCTCATAATCGACGATGTTGTAGATGAGTACGATACGCCTCTTGTTGGTATGGGGTGTGGTAGCTGCCACGCCTGTGTCGATGCCTGCCCTAATGGGGCTATTCGTGAGGATCGTACCATCGACACACGCCGCTGTATCTCGTGTCGCACTATTGAGCGTGAGGGTGGCGATGCTGTGCCGCTCGACGGCTGGATATTTGGCTGCGATGCTTGCCAAAAAGTGTGTCCGTTTAACCTCCACGCACCCCTACATTCCAATCCTAAGTTTGATCCTATTGTCGCTGCGGAAGAGTTTGTCGCTGAGCGCCTTGCGTCGATGACCGACGAGGAGTTTCGGGCTATTGCTGGTGATACTCCAATGACCCGTGCGGGCCTCGACCGTCTCCGCCGCAATGCCGAGCAGTGAGTTTGGCTTTTACTGCCGAGGTGGTGTTTGAGGGTGGTAGAAGGGTAGCTCGCACCTGCGGTGCTAAAGGGTAGTAGAAGGGTAGCTCGCAAGCTGAACGCTTGCTAAAGGGGGTAGTTGGCTGCAACCATCTTAATTGTCTTATTGTCTCAATGGTCCTTATTTTTTTAGGACCATTAGGACTATGAGGACCATTAGGACCATTACGAGGTCGGGTATCGCCGTAGTCTCGGCCGTTGGGTGCTCTCGGCCGTTGGGTGCTCTCGGCCGTTGGGTAGCAGCCGTTAGTGTCTCGGCCGCAACCATCTTAATTGTCCTATTGTCTCAATGGTCTTAAATTTTTCTTATTGTCAGCAATAAAAAATGCGCCCGGCCGAAGCCGAGCGCAATAGATTTATCACCTTCAAATCGCTTACTTAATAGGATTCTCAGTGAGGTAGTCATTAACAATTACCTTGTAGTTAGTATACTCAACGAAGTAGTCGTCGTTCTCAACAGGAGCACCACCACCCCAGTAGTTGCCCGATAGATCGATATCGGTGTAGTAAACGCTTGCGCATACATCGTTGCCCTTTGAAACTGGTGCAGATACGGTGTTGCCGATAAAGGCGTTGCCTGTCAACTCACACTGGTAACCAATGTGGAGAGCACCACCTACACGCTTAGCAGTGCTGGTAGTAGTGAGCTTATTATTTTGGAAAAGGTTACCTGTGATAACATTATTCTCAGTGAAGCCCATATACAATGTAGCACCATTGGTTGTAATGTTAGTAGTGTTGCCGATGAACTTATTGTTCTTGATAGTTGCACCACCACCACCTGCGTAGTATACAACGCCAACCTGGCTACAAGTGTTATTCTCAATCACGTTGTTCTCGAGAAGTAGTGTGAATTCTGGCTTGCTATCATCGTAGTTGTACGAAATCAACATCTTACAAATGTTGTTCTTGAACGTTGAGTTTGTAATCTCACTGCTGCCAAGTAGACGGATTAGACCCTGATCAACAGTGTGCTCGCAGTTCTCAACAGTTACGTTGTCTGCCTTTAGCTCGGCGTAAACGGTGCGAAGAACAGCACCAGTCTTGATACCATCGAACTTAACATTCTTAAGACCAATCTTGCCATATGTGATGTCGATAAGGGCAATTGGGTTGTTGAATGACTCAGCCTGAGTGATTTTGTGACCCTTGCCGTTAAGTGTAAAGTTTGCATTGGTAACAGCGATATTCTTTGTGAACTCGATATCAGCGCCAAGAGCAATGTTGCCACCAGCCTTAGCTGCTGCCTCAAGCTCAGCGAAAGTGCTAACTACAACGTTACCCTCAGCGTCAGTAACATCATAAACACCTGCATTGTCTGCGCCATCGTACTTCTGAACGTAGAGAGTACCGTCGATATTCACGGTTGTGCCAGCGCTGGCAAGAGTATAACCACGACCTACATAACCTGCATAGTCGAGAGGATTAGCCTCATTGCCGTTAAAGTCCTTGCCTGATACCTTACCAGTGTATGAGCAGTTGGTAATTACCAATGGAGTCTTAACGTTGTCAGCCCAACCACCAGCAATACCACCTACGCGGAAGTGATCGTGAGCTCTACCCTCGCGACCCTGAGTGATTGTTATGTCGCCAGTAGTGTGGCAATTAGTAAATGTCTGGTCGCCTGCAGCAAGGCCAATGATACCACCTGCAAAGAACTTCTTACCAGTAACATCGATGTTTGAGCTACAGTTCTCGAATACAGACTTGCCCTGAAGCTGACCAGCAAGAGCACCTACGTTGTTGTTAGCCTTAAGATAGCTACCCTCGTTAGCCACAACGTGAACACTCTTCATAGTCACATTGCCGTAAGAGTTACCACCAGCAACAACAGCTACACGGCTTGCACCATTTGCGTCGAACGTAGCCTCTACCTTAACATCACCCTTAACAGTCACGTTCTCGATGGTAGAAGTGCCCTCCAACGAGCCAGCAACAGCGCCGATGTGGCCCTGGCTGTGGTCGATATCCAAGCAAGCAACATTGATATCTACATTCTCGAATACTACATTCTTGATGGTAGCATCCTTAGCATAGCCGAACAAACCGAGATATGCCTTATCCTCCTTACCCTCTGTAACAAGGATTTTGAGGTTCTTAATAGTGTAGTCGCAGCCGTCAAAAGTACCGCAGAAGTTAGCCTCTGGAGTGCCGATAGCTGTCCAATTCTCGTTGTTAAGGTCGATGTCGGCAGCAAGCTTGATAGTTTCGCCCTTGAACGAGTAGCCGCTATTTGCGTAGTTAGCGATGCTCTTAAGACGTGCAGCGCTGTAAACAATCTGCTCGCCCTCTGCGTTGAAGTTGATTTCATCGGTGTAACCGAACTCGATGATGCGGTTAGGGTTGCTTGCGATGAATGTATTGCCATTGCCGAAGATGTCGAGGTTCAGCGTTGAGCTCTTAACACCCTTGCCACCATTATCAGCATTTGAGTAGATATGTACCCAGAATGCACGGCTTACGCCCTCGAGAGTAGAGTTATTGATAGTTACGTTATTCATGCCGCTACCATTGTTGAATACTCGGAATGGAATATAAGTAGACTTCAATGTTGAATTTGCGACATTTACGGTGATGTTTGTAGCATTAACCATATCGACAACGTAAGCCATATCCGAGCCACCCAAGTTCTCGGCATGAACACCATTGAGGTTCAATGTGCCGTTGAAACCTACATAGAAGAGCTCGGTGCAAGCATTCCAGCCATAGTTGTCGCCTGTATGCTTGAGTGTCATAGTACCATTCTTCACAGTCAGGTTGCCACGAACGTCGATGAATACTACGTTATCAGCAGATGTTAATTGGCCATCGTTGTTCTTGTCGCTAATGCTATTGATGGCCGATAAAGTCTTGCCATTGAGATCAAGCTCGAAGCTCTTGCCCTCGGGAAGTGTCAATGACTGCTTTACAATGATGTCGGCTAGCAAAGTGTAACCAGTCTCGGTGTTAAATGCATTGATAAAGTCGTTAGCGTAGTCGGTGACATTCTCGGTAAATACCTCCTCGTCGTAATCTGCACCAGCAAATACTACCTCTGTGTTATCGTTGCTGTTATCAATAAAGTCACCGTTAGTATTAGGATCCTTCTCGATAGCACCGTCACCAGCGAATACTACCTTCTCGCCCTCGTCGAGAGTTACCAAAGGCTCGTTTGAGTCGTTTGCAATGGTAATGGTGAAGCCGTTGAGGTTGATAGTTGTAGTGGTAGTAGTAGAGCGTGTTGCAGCGAGTGTCGAAGCCACCAAAACATCGGCCTCGGTAACCCTAATGTCGTTCATAACGATATAGTTGCCGCTTGTGCCGATAGCACGCAAAAGCTCAACTGCTGATGTGATAGTAGCGTACTCATAGTCAGGATTTGTGCCACCACCATTCTCGAAACCATCCTCAATGCTTACGTCGAAGCCCTTGCCGTCGGTAAGAATGTTACCCTTGATAGTTGTTAGGTGGTTACGCTTTACGTTGATGTCGGTAACGAAGTTGTTCTCCTTGATAAGCTTAGTCTTAGCCTCATCCTCATAAACGTTGAAGTTGAACTTAACAACATCGTTCTCAGCGAAGAAGTAGTCGGTGAAGAGTGTGTACTCAGCACCAGTGTTAGTCTCGTTAGAGTATGGGTTGATGGTGTAAGAGTGTGTCTTAGACTCTGAAGCATCAGCAGCTTTACCCTCAAATGCGTTGAACGCTACACGGTGAGTAGTAGTGTACTCTACAGTAGCAGTTGTAGGCACGATGCCGAGGTTAGTAAGGTTATTGATGTCGGTAGTTACGACACGCAACTTAGCGAAAGGACGCCTCAACGTGATGTTGATATTGCTTGCGCCGCTGTAGTTCTCGATAAGCTCGGTAGCAGTAAATGCGTCACGGCTCTCGTCCATAGCGTTCCACTCGCCAAGAAGGGTGATGTTCTCAAGGTTAGAGGTGTCGTAGTGGTTGTCGGTGTCGTTCTCACCATCTGTAACCACGTCGGCCCAAACTACAAATTTGTAGTTACGCTCGGGAACAAGGCGTACCTCAAAAGCTACGCTCTTGCCGTCGCTGTAAGCCACCTTACGCTCCTGCGATGCTACGCCGTTGTAGTAGACCTGAAGGATGTAACGCATAGTGGTGTTGTCGCTCTCAGTGCCGAGCACACCATTTGCAAATGCTCCCGCTGCGCTGTTTGAGCCAGCAGCACGGGTCTCAGCCTCGGGAATAGTAACGTTGATGATGGCATCTACCTCGCCAACATTCACGTTGAGACCCTCAGGCTCTGTCTGGCACGATACCACGCCGAGTACCAATGCCAACAATGCTAAAAATCTTGCTTTCATAAAAATGTTAAATGAGTTAAAAATTGGTTTGTTATTTGTGTTGTTTTAGTTTAGCATAAAAAATAGCAATGCCAACCCTGATAGCAATCGGGGTTGAGGGATAGTATTATCTATATAAGTGGGTGGGAATATGAGCGCAATAGCCAGATATAGAGATTGTTACCCTCGTTGCGGCTGCATTAAAATCTCTTTTGCTGTGCAATCGTGTGTTACAACTCTAAATCGTAGCTACGCTACTCTCTGCTTTCATAGTAGCAAATATACGCAAATTTTGTTCAAATACAAACCAATTTTGTGAAAAAATAGCATAATCAGTAATTTATGTATGCTAAATAAGTAAAAATGGTTTTTGAGTTTTCTAATAACTTAAATTAGTGAAATAGTTGAAAAATAGACTAAACAGCTACTGTTTTGAGGTTGGTGGTGATGGGCTGAAAAGTGCTCTTCTGATGCTTATGTCTCTGCCATCGTTAGGTGGTTGAAGCGGGCTATTTAGCCGATAGTTTGCCCGTAGTACAATAAAATCCCCAACTAATAGTTTGTAATCTCGGGCAAATATTGTATATTTGCAGGTTAAAAACCATAAACGACGAAATTAATAATCGAATATGAATACATTTAAGCGCTGGGATAACTACGTGGGGTGGATGGTGTTTGCCATCGCAACACTCTCGTACATACTCACTATCGAGCCCACGGCAAGCCTTTGGGATTGTAGTGAGTTTATTGCAACATCGTACAAGCTCGAGGTGGGTCATCCCCCTGGAGCACCACTCTTCATGATGCTGGCACGTCTTGCATCGCTGCTCGCACCTTCGCCAGAGTATGTGCCGATGATGATCAACGGCCTAAATGCCCTGGCAAGTGGTTTCTGCATCCTCTTCCTCTTCTGGACCATCACACATCTTGCACGCCGAATAATGAGTCGTGAGGGTGAGCAGATGAGTCGCAGTCGTATGATCTTGGTGCTCGGAGCGGGTGCTATTGGTGCTCTGGCCTATGCCTACACCGACACCTTCTGGTTCTCGGCAGTAGAGGGCGAGGTATATGCCCTGTCGTCGATGTTCACGGCCCTTGTCGTATGGCTTATGTTGCGCTGGGAGGAGAGTGCCGATAGCCCTACGTCGATGCGCTGGATAATACTCATCGCCTACCTAATGGGTCTGTCGATAGGTGTGCACATCCTCAACCTGCTGACAATACCTGCGCTGGTGATGATATACTTCTTCCGCAAGTATCAGATGCGCTCGGCGATGGACTACTTCCTCAAGATTGTGCTTGCGCTGGTGGTGTCGATGCTTATCCTCGGCGCCATAAACGGCATTATCATCCCATATACTGTGGCTCTCGGTGCTGCGGTAGATACCTTTGCGGTGAATACTCTTGGTCTGCCTGTAAATGTGGGTATGGCTATATTTGTGGTAGCAGTGTTTGTGCTTTTGGGCCTCCTCATTATGTTTACGCATCGCCGCTCGATGCGTGTTGCCAATGCTGTGGTGCTCTGCGTGACGGTGATTCTCATAGGCTTCTCGTCGTATGCTATGGTGATCATACGTGCCAACGCTAACCCGCCGATGAACTCGAATAATCCGTGGAATCCTCATACGCTGCTCAGCCTGCTTAATCGTGATCAGTATGGCCAGCGACCACTCCTTCGTGGCCCCTATTACTCGGCACAGCCGCTCGATCCTGTGGCCATAAACCCCGACCTTGAGAGCGAAAACCAGTTTGTCCCTGGCGAGTACGACGCATCGGATGTTATGTGGTATAATCCCGAGACCCAGCAGTACGAGGCGCGTGAGATATTCGAGGGTTATAAATACCCCTCGGAGGCTATGCGTCTATTCCCTCGCATGTGGAACTTCTCACGTAAGAGTTCCTACGAGAATGGCTGGGTAGAGCTCAGGGATCGTCACCCTATGGTTAGGCGCTCGAGCGACGAGGTGGGTGAGTGGTACGAGCCATCGAGGTGGGAGGATATTCGCTACTTTGTGGGCTACCAGATGGGCGATATGTTCTGGAGATACTTTATGTGGAACTTCGCAGGTCGTCAGGATGATGAGCAGATGACCAAGGATGAGAATGGCCTATATCTACACGGTGGCTGGCTCTCGGGCATCGACTTTATCGACTCGATATTCTGCGGCACGCAGGATAACCTGCCAAGCGATATGCGTAATAACCCTGCGCGTAACACCTACTTCTTCCTGCCACTGCTGCTCGGCCTTATGGGTCTTATCTATCAGCTCAACCGTGACTGGCGCAACTTCTTTGTGGTGTTGCTACTCTTTGTGATGATGGGTATCGCCCTTGTGGTATACTTCAACACTTCGCCCGACGAGCCACGTGAGCGTGACTATGTCTATGCAGGTGCCTTCTACGCCTTCTCTATATGGATTGGCCTCGGAGTGCTCGCCGTGGGCGACATCTTCCTCGATATTGCCGAGCGTATGAAGCTTACGTCGCCACGTGCTGTGACCACTGTGGCACTCCTCGCCGTGCTCTTTGGTGCAAGCGTGCCTGCGGTGCTCGCCTCGGAGAACTGGGACGATCACGACCGCTCGAAGCGTTACTTCGCACGTGACATCGGCTGGAACTATCTAAATAGCGTGCCCGAGAACTCAATCCTGATTAACTTTGGCGATAACGACACATTCCCTGTGTGGTATTGCCAGGAGGTCGAGGGTGTGCGTAAGGATGTGCGTATTATGAACTCGTCGTACTTGGGTGGCGAGTGGTATGTCGATGAGATGAAGCTCGCAGCAAACGATGCTGAGGGTGTGCCATTCTCAATTCCAGCGACGAAGTATAGCTTTGTGAACGACTGGGTTGTTTTAGCACAGCTCGCCGATGTGCTCGACACTCCCGAGATGCGTGATATGCGTCGTGAAAAGCGCCGCATCGAGAATATGGAGATCTACACCGTGCGTTACTACAACATTGAGAATCGTCTGGCGAGCATCGAGGGTACGTTCTACAATATCTACGACACGATGATTCAGGCCGAGGATACTGTAACTAAGCTCGAACCCATTGTCGAGGAGATTGCCGCACGAGTCAATGATGATCCAACCCCTGAGGAGTATGAGGCGGTATTGCAGTATACGCTCTCGTTCAATGTCTTGGAGGGTATTATGTCCAACGATAAGTTTGTTGCCGACCACGATACTATGGCTCGATACTGGGCTGCTAACCGCCAGATGGCCGGATCACTCAACCTCAAGGAGGTGATGGAGCTCTTCGTCTCGGAGAAGCCTATGTATCTTGCTACCAACGGCACCGATTCTCGTATCTTGGCCGAGGGTGTAGCACTCCCAGAGGGTTATAGCTGGGTGGGTAAACTCAACCCTAAGATTTCGAGCCATGTCGATGGTAAGGTCTCGGATTATATTCTCGAGGCAGATAGCTACTACATCCCCGTCGATGTTGATGCCGCTGTAGAGGCTAAGATTATCGACGATAGTGAGCGTGATTTGGCAGTGGAGCGTGTCGAGGTTAAGATCGACAAGAGTGTGCTTACACGTGATCACCTAATGATGCTCGACCTCATCGCCAACTTCGACTGGAAGCGTCCGCTGGCCTTTACTCAGGCATCGATGCTCAAGGACTACGGTATTGTCGATTATGCACGTTTCAATGGCTATGGCTATCTGTTTGTGCCTATAAAGACGCCATATATTCGTGGCTCTGAGGCTGGTAGCCTAAATGTGGACGACATATACGGCCTATATAGTGGCGATAGCACCGATGAGTTGCATAGGCCTCTGCGCTATGGCAACCTCGCTGACGAGGATGTCTATGTCGATTACTTCGTGCGTTATAACCTCTCAGCATCACGCATCCGTGAGAACTTTGCACGTCTGGCATCAGCCCTCCTGCGTCGTGACAGCGATGAGGATGTGGCCAAGGCTCTGGCACTTCTCGACCGTGGCCTTGAGGTGCTCCCTCCCGAGCGTGTGGGCTACTCACATAGCGCCATACTCTCGTACGTGCGTGGCTACTACGCTGCCGGCCTGCACTATCTCGACAATGCTATCGTGGCTCTCGAAGAGGCAAATGCTATGATGGCAGAGAGTGCTGGTATGTCAGCCGAGGTGGAGCGTGGTGAGGATGAATTTACATACTTCTACGAGCTTAGCGATATGGCCGAGGCGTTGCAGTCTACACTACGCAAGCAGGGTAAGTCTACCACGGAGTCGGATCAGCTGCTCGCCGATAGCGACAAGGCCTTCGAGATGGCCGAAGCGGTGCTCCACAAGGGTGATGTGCTTGCTGCCAAGTATATCGCCAATCGTGGTGAGTGGGTGAGCTACTACTTGCAGTATGACTCGCAGCGTGCACTATCGCCAACACTTAGCTCGGAGCTCTTTAATGCGATGCTCGACATCATCGAGGTGGTGGGCACGTCGCACCACTATTCGGGTAGCTTCGACTGGGTGGCTAACCCCGATGCTAAGCGCCCTCTTACGGAGAATCCTCTCTCGTTCGATAAGCTCGTAAGTCGCTATATAGCCTTCGTAAACCGCCTAACACCAGGCAACGTGAACGACGCATACTTGAAGGTTATGGAGCCACACATCAGCAACATCATCGACATCTACCAGACAATCCCTGTGGGCCGTGTGTCGGATAGTGGATATGTTGATGCCGAGTATGTCGATGTGATGAACCAGTTCCTCGATCGTGCGGAGCTTCGTGATGTTATAAGCGAGATTGCCAGTCAGAGATAAAACATAAAAAAAGATATAACAATGGAGAAAATTGTATTGTACAACACGCTCACACGTCGTAAGGAGACGTTCGAGCCTATCAACCCTGAGCATGTGGGTATGTACGTATGTGGTCCTACCGTATATGGCGATCCACACCTTGGCCACGCACGCCCTGCTGTGACCTTCGACCTCTTGTTCCGCTACCTCCAGTCGCTTGGCTATAAGGTGCGTTATGTGCGTAATATCACTGACGTAGGCCACCTCGAGCAGGATGCCGACGAGGGTGAGGATAAGATTGCTAAGAAGGCACGCCTCGAGCAGCTCGAGCCTATGGAGATTGCTCATTACTACACTGAGCGCTACCACGATGCTATGCGTGAGCTTGGCGTGAAGTCGCCATCGATCGAGCCACACGCCTCGGGACATATCATCGAGCAGATTGAGATGGTTAAGCGTATCCTCGATGCAGGCTATGCCTATGAGTCTAATGGCTCGATATATTTCGATGTAGAGAGGTATAATCGTGACTACCACTATGGTCGTCTGTCGGGTCGTAACCTCGACGACATTGTGACCAACACCCGTGAGCTCGATGGCCAGTCGGATAAGCACCACTCGTTCGACTTTGCACTGTGGAAGAAGGCCTCTCCCGAGCATATTATGCGCTGGCCCTCGCCCTGGAGCGATGGTTTCCCTGGTTGGCATATGGAGTGCTCGGCGATGAGCACAAAGTATCTCGGCGAGCAGTTCGATATCCACGGTGGTGGTATGGACCTTATGTTCCCTCACCACGAGTGCGAGATTGCGCAGTCTACGGCGGCTCTCGGCAAGGACTCGGCACGCTACTGGGTGCACAACAATATGATCACTATCAATGGCCAGAAGATGGGTAAGTCGTTGGGTAACTTCATCACCCTCGAGCAGCTCTTCACAGGCTCACACCCTATGCTCGAGCAGGCTTACTCGCCAATGACCATCCGCTTCTTCGTGCTCCAGGCACACTATCGCTCTACGCTCGACTTCTCGAACGAGGCATTGCAGGCGGCAGAGAAGGGCCTCGACCGTATGATGAAGGCTGTGGAGACCCTCGCAAAGATTAAGCCTCAGAGCAGCTCATCAGTAGATGTGGCAGACCTTGAGCGTCGCTGTCGTGAGGCTATGGCCGACGATATTAACTCGCCAATGGTTATCTCGGCACTCTTCGACTGGGTACGTATCATCAATCAGGCGGCAGAGGGTCAGCAGACACTCTCGGCAGAAGACCTTGAGACATTGAAGACTACCGTAAACCGCTATGTATTCGATATCCTCGGCCTGCGCAACGAGAAGGCTGCTGAGGCTGGTGGTAAGGATATGGTATCGCCACTTGTTGATATGTTGCTCAATATGCGCCTTGAGGCTAAGGCAGCCAAGGATTGGGCCACCTCAGACAAGATTCGTGATAACCTCACCGCAATAGGCATCCGAGTTAAGGATCGTAAGGATGGGTTTGACTGGGAAATCGAGTAATTTGTTGTGATAAGGGGGCATCTTCGACCTCTCAATCGCTGTGCTGAATGGGAAATACCTCAAGTATGTCCCATCCAGCCCAGACTCTTAATCGAGGCCAAATATGCCGCCCTTCTAACAACAAATTGGTTCTTTGTCGTGATAAGGGGCATCTTCGACCTCTCAACCGCTGTGCTGAATGGGAAATACGCCAAGTATGTCCCATCCAGCCCAGACTCTTAATCGTACCCTTATAACAACAAATTTATGTGATATGTGTCGTGTGCGACACCACCGCCATAAACATTACAACAACTTTTGATGGTATCAACAGAACAGATAAACGATCTTAAAGCTCGTGTTGCTAAACTCTCGACATCTATCGACGTCGAGCAGCGCCGCATAGACCTCCAAAACGAGCAGGAGCGCACCGAGGAGCCCTCATTTTGGGATAATCCCGACGAGGCCCGTAAGCAACTTAAAAAGGTGGCCGACATAAAGGCCCTGATCGATGACTTCGAGGCTGCGCAGCGTATGGTCTCCGACTTAGACCTCGTTCCCGACTTTGTGGCCGAGGGTGTGCTCAGCGAGGTTGAGGCCGAGGAGCAATATGCTACGGCGATGGAGAGTGTTGAGAAGTTGGAGTTGCGACAGATGCTCTCGGGCAAGGAGGATAGACTTGGTGCGATTATGGATATCAACGCTGGTGCTGGCGGCACTGAGGCGCTCGACTGGGCAGAGATGCTTATGCGTATGTACACACGCTGGGGCGAGGCACACGGCTACACCGTGAAGGTGGCATCGTATCAGGCGGGCGACGAGGTGGGTGTTAAGTCCTGCACCTTGGAGTTCGAGGGTGAGTATGCCTACGGCTATCTGCGCAGCGAGAGTGGTGTGCATCGTATGGTGCGTCTGTCGCCATTCAATGCCAACAACAAGCGCCAGACAACCTTTGCTTCGGTATTCGTCTCACCTGCCGTGGATGATACCATCGAGATTAATATCTCGCCAGCGGACTACGAGTGGGACACATTCCGCTCGAGTGGTGCGGGTGGCCAGAACGTAAATAAGGTAGAGACAGCCGTGCGTCTGCGCTACCACGGCAAAGACCCAGATACGGGCGAGCCAGTAGAGTTTCTTATCGAGAATATGGAGACACGCTCGCAGCTGATGAACCGTGAGAATGCTATGCGCATACTGCGCTCCAAGCTCTATCAGCGAGAGCTCGACAAGCGAATGGCTACACAGCAGGCGCTCGAGGCTACGAAGAAGCGTATAGAGTGGGGATCGCAGATACGTAGCTACGTATTCGACGATCGTCGCGTTAAGGATCATCGTACGGGCTACCAGACATCGAACGTCGATGCGGTGATGGATGGCGATCTCGACGGATTTATCAAGGAATATTTGCTTCAATATTAGAGAGTTATGCTACGACTATTGCTAATCCTAACACTTCTCACCACAACGCTGGCCTGCGGCTCTAAGGCTGAGGCAAAGAGTGGTGAGGCTATCGCCGTGGAACGCTGCGAGGAGGTGCTTGTGGGTGCTACCGACACGGCAAGTTATATGCCGCTATTGCGTGGTAAGCGTGTGGCGGTGTTGGCAAACCATACGGCGATGTTCGACACGCAGGAACATATCGTCGATATGATGCACCGTGAGGGCATCAACCTTGTGGGGATCTTCGCCCCCGAGCACGGCTTCCGAGGTTCGGTTGAGGCGGGTGTTGTGGTTCGCAACTCGGTGGATGAGCGTACTGGAGTACCCATCTTGTCGCTCTATACTGGCACAAAGAGGCGACCCTCGGACGAGGTTATGCGCTCGTTCGATCTATTGGTCGTAGATATGCAGGATGTGGGACTTAGGTTTTATACCTATTATATTACTATGCTCCAGATTATGGAGGCTTGTGCCGACTTTGGTCAGCAGGTTGTAGTCCTCGACCGACCCAATCCTAATGGTCACTATGTCGATGGCCCGACGCTCGATATGAAGTATAAGTCGGGCGTGGGATGGATACCTATCCCCGTTGTTCACGGCTTGACGATGGGCGAAATAGCTCGTATGGCCATAGGTGAGGGCTGGGTGCCCGAAGTGCCATTGACAGTTATCCGATGTCGCAACTACGATCACTCGACACACTATACGTTGCCTATAGCTCCGTCGCCAAACCTGCCCACGCAACACTCCATATATCTTTACCCCTCAACCTGCCTATTCGAGGGTACGGTGTTGAGTATGGGACGAGGTACTGATGCGCCGTTTGAGATATATGGTCACCCCGATATGCGTGGCTACGACTTTGAGTTTACGCCACAGCCAAATGCTGGCTCGAAGAACCCTCCACATCAGGGTGTAGTGTGCTATGGTGTAGACCTGCGAGGCGTGTCGGATGCCGACATATGGGCCAAGGGCGTGAATATCGAGTATCTGGTAGATGCCTACAATAACTTGAAGCTCGGCGATAAGTTCTTCAAATCGGTATTCGAGAAGCTAATCGGCGTAAGCTATGTACGAGAGATGATAATCGCCGGCCATACGGCCGACGAAATTAAGGCCCGTTGGGCCGACGACGTGGAGCGCTTCAAACAGCAACGTCGTAAGTATCTTCTATACAAGGAGTAGGCTACTTATAGGAGGCATCACTCCACATATAGTGATTTGTGAAGAGTACAAGCCAGGGTGATGGATACCACCTTGGCTTATTTGCTGTCTCAACTATCTCGAGGTCGCTCTTTGGAGGGTTCATCTCGGGGCGATATTCGAAGTGCATGGTGTCGAAGTGATACCAGCGTCCTCCCCATATAAAGCCGTGCTTCTCGAATATCTCGACCACACGCATATCAAAGGTGTTGGTATATGTAAGCTCTGTGTATTCGTTGGCATAAGGATACATCGACCTCCAGTAGTGTGAGCGTGGCACGGCAAGGTCTATGGCTATGCCATAGCTATGGGGGCTGCGGCGTTTCATACGTGCGATGTTGCGATAACAGAATGTCTGTGCACCAATCACCCACTCGCGAAGCTCGGGGTGTTGTTCCAACTCGTCGGATACACGCTTAAGGGCCTCGGCAGCACCTGCCACCTTGGTGAAGTATACGGGAGTGCCACCCAGCGAAGGACACCACTCCACCTTCACGAGGTTCATAAGCACCTCGTTGAGGTTACTGCCGTAGAGCTTATCCATAAACTTAGCGCTGCGATAGCGTCCTGGGTCGTAGCCATAATCGGGCGGAAAGCGTGTGGTGTCGTAGTCTTGGTAGAAGATGTCCTTAACATCCTGCTCGATATGCATCTGCTCCGTAGTACGATTTTTCCCCTCGTTGTAGATCAAGCGTGTATAGTCCCAAAAGATGATATGGTTATCCTCGTAGCCAATCACCTGCTCGGGGTATGCCTCCATAAGACGTTGTGCGCCTGCAGGAATTGAGTCGGCATGAAATTGTAGGCTCTGCTCTGAGCGTGCCGAGGGTATGCCGCAGGCCGTAAGTAGCACTAATAAAATGAGATAGTATGGTGTGCGTCTACTCATACTGTTTGATAAAATTAATATTGTATTGCTCGACAGAGTTTAGATTGACATCCTTTGTCGAGGGTCGATACCAAGGCTGTGCACTGAAATATTGATGCAGGGCCTTGTCCGCAAAGATATAGCCGTGGCGGGCATAGATCTCGTTGCGCATAATGCGCAGCTCGTCGGTAGTCATCCCCTCGATATCGCTGGGAACGAGTCGGCGCTGACGTGTTATAGGGTACTTACCATCGTTGTATGCTGGTGTGTACTCCTCCTGCTCATAGCTATTGCCAAGGTGCTGCTGGACGAAGTAGCCAGCACCGCAGACAAGCAGAAGGATAGATACTATGAGGCTGATAATAGTCTTGGAACGACCGCTCGTACGCCTTTTAGGGGTGGTTGGGTGTTTTGTCGCTGTTTGAGTGTGGTTGATAGCCACATCGTTGTCGTTATAACCGCATATTGCGATTATGTCGTTGATTAGGGCATCACGATCCTCGATCCACTGTACGTTGGAGAATACAAACTCGAGCTCCATATCCGACTCAAATGTGAAGTCACCTATGCGGTATGGCAGGATCTTCTTATTGCGATTTATGGCAAACAGCACCTCTTTCTGTGTCCATGGCGATTCAGCCGAGGCTTTGGATGCGACAAATAGAAGAACCTTGCACTGTGAGATATACTTTGTTATCTCGTGGAGAAAGTTGGCCGAGCCCTTGATATTGCGGTCTATCCAATATCTTATGCCCAGCGCATCCAGCTCAGCGCATATCTTGCTTACCTCCTCGCTATCTTCACGTGAGTAGCTGATAAAAACGTCGTATGGTGTCTTGGAACTCTGTTGCACGGTATTATCTCTCTTTATATGGTTGTCGCCGACTACTCGTATTGCTTTATGAAGTTCACGTTATACTGCTCTATTGAGCTGAGTGTCACGTTCTTAGTTGTGGGGTAGTACCACGACTGGCGACCAAAGTACTCACGAAGGTCGGCCGACGAGAAGATGTAGCCGTGGCGGGCATAGATCTCGTTGCGCATAATGCGTAGCTGGCTCTTTGAGCAGTTGGCAATGTCGTTGTAGGTGAGTTTACGTACACGTGTGAGTGGGTACACTCCGTCGTTTGCTTGGCGTGTGTGCCACCTGCCTGTCTGAGGGTCGTAGAACTTATCCTGTGACGATGATTGGCTTGTGCCACCCTCTTCATACCTCTTTATGAAGTTTACGTTGTACTGCTCTATTGAGTTGAGTGTCACGTTCTTGGTCGTGGGGTAGTACCACGACTGGCGACCAAAGTACTCACGAAGGTCGGCCGACGAGAAGATATAGCCGTGACGGGCATAAATCTCATTACGCATGATACGATACTCCCAGTCGGTAAGATACTGCAGATCTTGGTGAGTGAGCTTGCGCACACGGGTAATTGGATAGAGTCCGTCGTTTGCTTGGCGTGTGTACCACCTACCTGTCACCTCGTCGTAGAATTTGTCGTTGCGCTGCGAGGTCTCGGTGGTGCGGTTGGTAGTGGCAGTGTATGCCTCTACGGGGGTGGCTACGGCGATAAAGAGCATAGCCATAAGGCCTAAGATTAGTCGTGAGTTAGTCATATTCGCAATGTGTTAATACCAATTTTAACTCACAAATATAGATGTAATTGTTGGAAAATGCAAATAGATGCTCTCGATTTGTTTTATAAACAAAAAAACTCTATCTTTGCAGATTAATAAATATTTAGGATTATGGGATTCTTCGATTTGTTTAAGAAAAAGAGGGTTGAGCCAGAGCAGAGTGCTGCCTCTACACCCGAAGATATAGCTAAGGAGCAGGAGCGTGTTGAGGCTGAGGAGGCTCAGCAGGTCGAGGAGGAGCGCAAGGAACTTGAGGCGGGCCTCGAGAAGACCAAGGAGGGCTTCTTCAACAAGCTACGACGTGCTGTAGCGGGCCGCTCCACTGTCGATGCAGAGGTGCTTGACGACCTCGAGGAGGTGCTTATAACCTCGGATGTGGGTGTAGATACCACGGTGAAGATTATCGAGCGTATCGAGAAGCGTGTGGCACGTGATAAGTACTTGAGTGCCGATGAGTTGCAGGGTATTCTTCGTGACGAGATTGCTCAGCTTATGGAGGAGTCGCACCGCTCGACAAAGGATTTCGGTATTGAGGTGAAGGAGGGTATGCCCTATGTGTTAATGGTCGTAGGAGTGAACGGCGCAGGTAAGACCACGACGATAGGTAAGCTCGCTGCGCAGCTCACGAAGGCAGGTCGTAAGGTATATATCGGTGCAGCCGATACTTTCCGAGCAGCTGCCATAGACCAACTTGCAGTGTGGGCTGAGCGTGCAGGGGCTACTATGGTGCGCCAGGATATGGGCTCTGACCCTGCATCGGTGGCCTATGACACGTTGCGCTCAGCAGTGGCCAATGGCGCTGATGTGGTGCTTATCGATACGGCGGGACGTCTGCACAACAAGGTAGGCCTTATGAAGGAGCTCACCAAGATTCGTAACGTGATGTCGAAGGTGATCCCCGACGCTCCACACGAGGTGATGCTCGTGCTGGATGGCTCTACGGGTCAGAATGCCTTCGAGCAGGCTAAGCAGTTTACCGAGGCTACGCAGGTGACATCGCTAACGATAACCAAGCTCGATGGTACGGCCAAGGGTGGTGTGGTGATTGGCATTAGCGATAAGTTCAATATCCCTGTGCGCTATATCGGCATTGGTGAGGGTATCGACCAGCTCAAGATGTTCGAACGCAGAGAGTTTGTGCGTGCTATGTTTGGCGATGCAAAGTAAGTGACGATGAAAAAGATAAATATCATTACGCTCGGATGCTCGAAGAATACCGTAGATTCGGAGCACCTCGCAGCGCAGCTCACGGAGTATGGCTACCAGATACTCTTTGATAGCGACCGCACGGATGCTGATGTGGTAGTTATCAACACCTGCGGCTTTATTGGCGATGCCAAGCAGGAGTCGATAGATACTATCCTGCGTGCCGCACAGCTAAAACTGGCAGGCAAGATTGAGGAGCTCTTTGTCGTAGGATGCCTCTCGCAACGTTATGCCGATGAGCTACGCCCCGAGCTCCCCGAGGTGGATGACTTCTTTGGTGTGAACGACTGGGCGGGCATCGTTGAACGCCTTGGGGCTAAGTATCGCCGTGAGAATGAGACGTTGCGTGAGATATCGACACCTTCGCACTATGCCTATCTAAAGATCTCAGAGGGGTGTAACTGGATGTGTGGCTACTGCGCCATTCCGTTGATTCGTGGCCGTCATCACTCGGTGCCCATGGAGGATCTTATCGCCGAGGCTGAGGCTCTTGTGGCCAAGGGTGTACGTGAGATTATGGTCATAGCACAGGATACGACATACTATGGCGTAGACCTCTATGGTGAGCGTAAGCTCGCCGAGTTGCTCGAGAGGCTATGTGCCATCGAGAAGCTCGAGTGGATACGTCTTCACTATGCCTATCCTACGGACTTCCCCGAGGAGGTGATAGAAGTTATGGCGCGCGAGAAGAAGATATGCCGCTATCTCGATATTCCGTTCCAGCACATCTCGGATAATCAGCTTTCGGCAATGAAGCGTCGTCACACAAAGGCGGAGGCAGTGGCACTCATAGCCAAGTTGCGCACGGCTATTCCCGATATTGCCCTTCGCACAACGCTTCTTGTGGGATATCCTGGCGAAACCGAGGAGGACTTCTCGGAGCTTATGGAGTTTGTAAAGGCTACGAAGTTTGACCGTCTGGGAGTGTTTGCCTACTCTGAGGAGGAGGGAACATACTCGGCAACACGCCTTAAGGATGATGTGCCTGAGGAGGTTAAGCACGACCGTGTAGATCGCATTATGCGTCTGCAGGAGCGCATCTCGCTTGAGAATAACGCTAAGCGTGTAGGATGCTCTATGCGCATCATAATCGACCGTAAGGAGGGAGACTTCTACATCGGTCGCTCGGAGTATGACTCGCCCGAGGTGGATCAGGAGATTATCGTTGATAGCTGCGGAAAGCGCCTATATCGTGGCCGCTTCTACAACGTGGTAATAACCGACTGCGAGGATTACGACCTATATGCTAAGATAGTATAGGAATTTAGTTTTTGCCAAAAAGATTTTGATATTAATCAAAAAATATCTATCTTTGAGGAGTAAAGATTTATTAATGCCGTCATATGGCCCAGAAAGATATCATCATCCGATTGCGTAGCGAGGTCGAAAGACTCATCGCCGACCACGAGCGAATATCGCGTGAGTGTCGTGCGCTAACAAAGGAGCGTGATAAGCTTCTCGGCGACAAGCATCGTCTGGAGGAGAGGGTGCGTGAGCAGGATACACGCATCAAGAGCCTTGAACTTGTTGAGGTGATGCGTGGTGGCGCAGACGGCAACGTGGAGCGAGCAAGAGCACGTGTCAATAGCCTATTGCGGGAGGTAGATAGGTGCATTGCCGCAGTTAAGTACGAACATGAAAACCGATAACGCACAATGGCTGAAGGAAAGATTAAGATAAACCTCTCGATAGCAGGTCGTCTATATCCGATGACCATTGATGCGGCAAACGAGGAGCTATACCGTGAGGCTGCAAAGCGACTCAATGACAAGATTACCGAGTATTCGAAGATTGCTAAGTTCGATATTCAGGATCGTGTCGCAATGGCAGCACTACGCTACTCGATATTGGCACTTACAACAGAACACGGCTCAGCCCTCGGCGATGACGATGTCGAGGAGCTACACGCCATCGAAACCCTAATACGCAACTACGTGCGCCGATAACCACCCGGCCAACTAAAGAGAGGCACCCCCCCCCAAAAAAAAACAGAGAGGTGCCCAGAGAAGGGACAGAGAGAGGGGACAGAGAGGAATAGAGAAAAGGGACGGAGAGAAGAGGCGATAGTGTGAGAGGGAACGAGAGGAGTAGAGAAAAGGGGCAAGAGAGTGAGTGTGAGAGAGGGGAGAGAAAGAGAGAAGAGGAGAGGAGATGCGAGAAAGCGTAGGTAGCGTGTATGAGAACGGACGTGGAGAGAGCGAGAGCGGGCGTGGAGTGCACCAAGAACGTGGCGAATGGAACGGACGTGGAATGCAACGGGTGTGAAGAGGGTTGTTAGTGTGCTTTGGTGGAGATGTTTAGGCTCGATTTTTGTGCTACGAGATAATAGAGCATAGTGATGTTTGGCACAAGATTGTCGAGGCTCGATATTTGACTGTAATGGGGCAGGTACTTGCCCTCAAAAAAAAGAGTATCAACGTTCTTTATATATAATAGAGATCTATCCCGCATAGATTCCTTAAAAGCTTTGCGAACTGTACAATTTATATAACATTGGGACAACTCTCGAGCAGTGTTACAAAACAAGGCCTCAACCCCTCGGGGTGTGGTGCGTAAGTGCCACCAGTGGACTGTTGCGTACCTCGGAGCCCCACCTATGACTTATCTGCGGATTCGTCAAACAAGTTAAGGAGTCTCTGCGGATTTTTTATTTTTTTAGGTGAAACATTTTACTAATATATAACTACTTAACATTATTTTATCAATTATGAGTACATCAATGATAATCGTCGGCGTGGTGGCGGGTGCTGTTGTAGGTGCTGTTGTTGCCTACTTCGGAGCACGCTCACGCGCTAAGGCTATCGTCGCGAAAGCAGAGGCCGACGGCGAAATGATAAAGAAAGAGAAGATGTTACAGGCCAAGGAGAAGTTCATTCAGCTTAAGAGCGACCACGATCGCCAGGTGAATGAGCGTAACCAGAAACTCCAGCAGAGCGAGCAGCGTGCCAAGCAGACAGAGGCTAACCTCCAGCATAAGGAGCGTGAGCTCGACAAGAAGGCATCGGAGTATGAGCGCCGCAAGGAGCAACTCGAGGCACAGATGCAGAGCGTCGAGGGACGTAAGGAGGAGCTTGCAGCAGTGATCAAGGAGCAGAACGTGCGCCTCGAGCAGATATCGGGCCTAAGCTCTGAGGAGGCTAAGAATATCCTTATCGAGAATATGAAGAACGAGGCGAAGGCTGAGGCCGCAGCATACATCTCAGAGACCATCGAGGAGGCTAAGCTCTCGGCTACAAAGGAGGCTAAACGTATCGTTGTGGCATCTATCCAGCGAGTGGCAACCGAGACAGCCATAGAGAATGCTGTTACGGTGTTCAACATCGAGTCGGACGAGGTTAAGGGACGTATCATCGGCCGTGAGGGTCGTAACATTCGTGCCTTGGAGGCAGCAACAGGCATCGAGATAATTGTCGATGATACCCCTGAGGCTATCATCCTCTCGGGATTTGACCCTGTTCGTCGAGAGATAGCTCGTCTTGCCCTCCACCAGCTTGTAACCGATGGCCGTATCCACCCCGCACGTATCGAGGAGGTTGTGGCTAAGGTGAAGAAGCAGATCGAGGAGGAGATCGTCGAGGTGGGTAAGCGAACAACCATCGACCTTGGTATTCATGGCCTACACCCCGAGCTTATACGTCTTATCGGTAAGATGAAGTATCGCTCGTCGTATGGTCAAAACCTCTTGCAGCACGCTCGTGAGACCGCCAACCTCGCAGGCATCATGGCTGCTGAGCTTGGCCTAAATCCTAAGGCAGCACGCCGTGCCGGTCTGTTGCACGATATCGGTAAGGTGCCCGATGATGAACCAGAGCTACCACACGCAATCATCGGTATGAAGCTCGCCGAGAAGTATAAGGAGAAGCCCGACGTATGCAATGCTATCGGTGCGCACCACGATGAGACAGAGATGACATCGCTAATTGCGCCTATCATTCAGGTGTGCGACGCTATCTCGGGTGCTCGTCCCGGTGCTCGTCGTGAGGTTGTCGAGTCCTATATCAAGCGCCTCAAGGAGATGGAGGGTATCGCACTATCATACCCAGGCGTTGTTAAGACCTATGCTATTCAGGCGGGTCGTGAGCTTCGTGTAATCGTGGGTGCTGATAAGCTCTCGGATCAGGAGTCGGAGGCACTATCACACGATATCGCTAAGAAGATCCAGGACGAGATGACCTACCCAGGCCAGGTTAAGATCACGGTTATTCGTGAGACTCGTTCGGTCTCTTACGCCAAATAATAATTTGTGAAATAAAGGGCAGATTGCCGCCCTAACAAGAATGTCATCAATGGGACGTACACCCGAGTACTACCCATTGGTGGCATTTTTTGCTGAGTGTAGTATTTTGACTAATAAGCCGAATATTCCACATAATGTTCGGGCTGAGCCGACTTAAAGACAATGAGACCGTAAGACAATTAAGATGGTTGCGGCAAAATCACCAACGGCCAACAGCGCCAGCGGCCGAAACAACAGTAGATACCCTACATCGTAATGGTCTTATGGTCCTAATGGTCTTAATGGTCCTAAAAGAATTGAGTTGCCCGGGTTTTCTGGCTGACCCGGATGAACCATACCCCCCCATAAGCTCCTAAAAATAAAAAATCCTCAACCTTACGATTGAGGATCTCTTTGTTGGTCGGGATACCAGGATTCGAACCTGGGACCCCCTGCTCCCAAAGCAGGTGCGCTAACCGGACTGCGCTACATCCCGTGCTTAATTGCGGGTGCAAATATATGCAAAATTTTTGACCTGACAAATTATTTTTGAAAAAAAAGTGAAAAAACGTGATTTTTATATAGAAATGCCACCTAATGGCCCATATTGAGTGGCACGGTATGTGTCATAGCTCGAGAGAAACACTTAAAACTTTAAGCTATGAACAACACTAAAATTTCGAACGCAACAACTGCCGTCTACGGCTCGCAGGAGATGCTACATCCTGCGCCAACATCAGTAATCCCCGAGCACTCGACAACGCCCGAGATAGCCTATCGCATGGTCAAGGATGAGACATATGCGCAGACGCAACCTCGCCTTAACCTCGCAACATTCGTGACAACATATATGGATGATTACGCCACGAGACTTATGAACGAGGCAATAGCGATGAACTATATCGACCAGACGGAGTATCCTCGTGTAGCGGTGATCACAAGCCGTTGTATCAACATCATAGCCAATCTCTGGAATAGCCCCGAAGAGGGGGAGTCCAAGACGGGAGCTGTGGGTATTGGCTCTTCGGAGGCCTGTATGCTTGGTGGCGTGGCAGCGTGGCTACGCTGGAGAAAGCGCCGTATGGAGGAGGGAAAGAGCTACGATAAGCCAAATCTGGTGATGAGCGCAGGTATGCAGGTGGTATGGGAGAAGTTCTGCCAGCTATGGCAGATAGAGCTACGTCAGGTGCCACTAACCAACGAACACCGCACACTATCGGCACGTGAGGCTCTCAAGCATTGCGACGAGAACACGATATGTATTGTCCCTATTGCGGGTGTTACGTGGACAGGTCTTAACGACGATATTGCTACGCTCGACCACGAACTTGATGCCTACAACAAGATGACGGGCTACGACATCCCTATCCATGTGGATGCCGCCTCGGGAGGCTTTATACTCCCATTCGTGAACCCTGAGTGGAAGTGGGACTTCAGGCTTAAGTGGGTAAAGTCTATATCTACGTCGGGACATAAGTTTGGCTTGGTATATCCGGGCCTCGGATGGGTGGTATGGCGTGATCGCAGCTATCTGCCCGAGGAGATGTCCTTCTCGGTGAACTATCTCGGTGCTGAGGTAACACAAGTAGGCCTTAACTTCTCACGCCCTGCGGCGCAGATTTTGGGACAGTACTACAACTTTATACGTCTTGGCTGGGAGGGTTATCGTGATATTCAGCGTAACTCGATGGATATTGCCCGCTACTGCCACGAGCATATCGGCAAGATGGAGTGCTTCGAGAACTACTCCGATGAGGTTGTTAATCCGCTGTTTGTGTGGAGTCTAAGCAAGGAGTATGAGCGTAAGGCAAAGTGGACGTTGTATGACCTTCAGGATAAGCTACAGCAGAGTGGCTGGATGGTGCCGGCCTACTCTATGCCAAAGGATATCGACGATATGGTTGTTATGCGCATCGTTGTGCGTCAGGGTATGTCACGAGATATGGCAGATATGCTGCTCAAGGATATAGAGAGTGCCGTTGCGGAGCTCGACAAGCTGAAGCATCCGACGCTCTCCCGTGAGGCCTATGAACATAAGGAGCGACAGCGGGGCAAGGTATTTACACACTAAAAGAGAGCCGAGTTCTGAACTCGGCTCTCTTTTAGTGTTGTTGCCTTGCTGGCTATCCCAAATAAGACTTGAGTAGCTTGCTGCGTGACGACTGGCGGAGCTTGCGGATGGCCTTCTCCTTAATCTGGCGTACACGCTCGCGCGTAAGGTCGAACTTCTCGCCTATCTCCTCGAGGGTCATCTCCGAGCAGCCGATGCCGAAGAAGTAGCGGATGATGTCTCGTTCACGCTCAGTGAGGATCTCGAGTGCACGCTCCACCTCGGTTGCCAACGACTCGTTGATAAGGCCTCGATCGGCATTTGGAGAGTCGGTGTTTACAAGCACATCCAAAAGCGAATTATCCTCGCCATCGGCAAATGGCGCATCTACCGAGATATGACGGCCTGCAACACGTAGTGTGTCGGTAACCTTCTCCTTTGGTAGCTCAAGCTCGTTGGCGAGCTCCTCGGCCGAAGGGGTACGCTCGTGCTCCTGCTCGAAACGAGCAAAGGCCTTGTTAATCTTATTGAGTGAGCCTACCTGGTTGAGTGGCAGACGTACGATACGTGACTGCTCGGCGAGCGCCTGGAGAATAGACTGGCGAATCCACCATACGGCATACGAGATAAACTTGAAACCTCGTGTCTCGTCAAACTTCTCTGCGGCCTTGATAAGGCCGAGGTTGCCCTCGTTGATGAGGTCGGGGAGGCTAAGTCCTTGGTTCTGATACTGCTTGGCTACTGATACTACGAAACGCAGGTTTGCCTTAGTGAGCTTCTCGAGAGCCTCCTGGTCTCCCTTCTTAATTCTTTGGGCGAGTTCTACCTCCTCCTCTACGGAGATAAGTTCCTCCTTGCCGATCTCCTGTAGATATTTATCCAACGACGCACTCTCGCGGTTGGTGATCGACTTGGTAATCTTTAATTGACGCATAAATTTATATCTTCTTACAACTTTTGTTCCACGTATTACGACAACATATACGCACGTGGGTGTGTAATTGTTTCACAAGGTGCAAAATTTTTTGTTCGTTGGTTTTATGCCAATAGCTTTAGGGTGTAATAATATCGCCTAAATTCTTGGTTTAATGAGTTTTTTTTGATAAATTTGTAGTGTAGTTCATTATAACACATTTTACCACTATGAAACGTACGCTTCGCTCCATGCTATGGCAACTTATTGCGGTTGCTATTGTTGTATTGTTCGTGCCTCAGATTGTGCAGGCACAGCCTATTGATAGTTATAAGAAAAGTGCCAAAAAGGGTGATGCCGAGGCGCAGTACCTTTTAGGAAGATGCTATGCTGATGGCGATGGCGTAGACCAAGATTACAAGAAGGCGATAAAGTGGTGGAACAAGGCTGTGAAACAAAATCACCCTAAGGCGCAATATTGGATGGGTGTTATATATCATAATGGCCAAGGTGTAGCTCAAGATTATGCCGAAGCGGTAAAGTGGTGGCGTAAATCAGCCGAGCAGGGTTATACTGATGCGCAAGCTTCATTAGGTGCTTGCTACTATGAAGGCGAAGGTGTAAATCAGAGCTATACTGAAGCGGTAAAGTGGTGGCGTAAGTCTGCCGAGCAGGGCAATGCTCTATCACAATTTGCTTTAGGTAACTGCTACTATAGTGGTGAAGGTGTAGCTCAAGATTATGCTGAAGCGGTAAAGTGGTTACGTAAATCTGCCGAGCAGGGTAATGCTCTATCACAATTTGCTTTAGGTTTCTGCTACTATAGTGGCGTTGGTGTAGATCAAGACTATGCTGAAGCGGTAAAGTGGTGGCGTAAATCTGCCGAGCAAGGTAATGCTGAGGCACAGTACAACTTAGGTGGCTGCTACTATAGTGGCGTTGGTGTAGCTCAAGATTATGCTGAAGCGGCAAAGTGGTATCGTAAATCAGCAGAGCAGGGCGATGCTGCTGCGCAGTACAACTTAGGTGGCTGCTACTATAGTGGCGTTGGTGTAGCTCAAGATTATGCCGAAGCAGTAAAGTGGTGGCGCAAATCTGCCGAGCAGGGTAATGCTTGGGCGCAATACAATTTGGGCTATTGCTACGAAAAAGGCGAAGGTGTAACTCAGAACTATACCGAAGCGGTAACGTGGTATCGTAAATCGGCCGAGCAAGGCACTGCTCAAGCGCAATATAATTTGGGCTGTTGCTACGAAAAAGGCCAAGGTGTAACCCAAAACCTCACTGAAGCGGTAAAGTGGTGGCGTAAATCTGCCGAGCAGGGCACTGCTGCTGCGCAGTACAACTTAGGTAATAGCTACTATAATGGCCAAGGTGTAGCTCAAGATTATGCTGAAGCGGTAAAGTGGTATCGTAAATCTGCCGAGCAGGGCTATGCTGCTGCGCAAAAGAACTTAGGTTTTTGCTACTATAATGGACATGGTGTAACTCAGAACTATACCGAAGCAGTAAGATGGTTCCGTAAATCAGCCGAGCAGGGTAATGCTTGGGCGCAAAAGAACTTAGGTATTTGCTACTACAATGGACATGGTGTAACTCAGGATTACGTAGAAGCGGTAGAGTGGTACCGTAAATCAGCCGAGCAGGGCGATGCTCAAGCGCAATATAATTTGGGCTATTGCTACTTTAATGGCTATGGTGTAACTCAGGATTACGTAGAAGCGGCAAAGTGGTATCGTAAATCTGCCGAGCAGGGCTATGCTCATGCACAATGCAATTTGGGCTATTGCTACTTTAATGGCGAAGGTGTAACTCAGAACTATACCGAAGCGGTAACGTGGTATCGTAAATCAGCCGAGCAGGGCAATGCTGATGCGCAATACTACCTGGGAGAGTGCTACTATAATGGACATGGTGTAACTAAAGACCTCAATGAGGCCATAGAGTGGTATCGCAAGGCGGCTCAACAGGGAAAAGATAATGCAAAGATAAAATTAAATGACTTGGGCGAGTCGTGGTAGGGGTCTACGTAAGAGAGTAAATACGAAACATAAAAACATACTAACGCTATGAAACGACGTTCTTATCCGCTATTGTTGCAACTCTTTGTGGTTGTTATTGTTGTATTGTTCGCACCGCAGGTTGTGTCGGCGCAAACGGTAGATGAATTGAAGAGAAACGCTGAGCAGGGCGATGCTGACGCACAAACTCTATTAGGTAAATGCTACTATAATGGCGAGGGTGTAACTCAGAACTACACCGAAGCAGTACGTTGGTGGCGTAAATCAGCCGAGCAGGGCAATGCTACTGCGCAAAAGAACTTAGGTATTTGCTACGAAAATGGCGTAGGTGTAACTCAGGATGACGTAGAAGCAGTACGTTGGTACCGTAAATCAGCCGAGCAGGGCAATGCAGATGCGCAAAACAACTTAGGTTTTTGCTACGAAACTGGCGTAGGTGTAACTCAGAACTACACCGAAGCAGTAAAATGGTACCGTAAATCAGCCGAGCAGGGCAATGCTACTGCGCAAAACAACTTAGGTTCTTGCTACTATGAAGGCCAGGGTATAACTGAGAACTACACCGAAGCAGTACGTTGGTGGCGTAAATCAGCCGAGCAGGGCAATGCAGATGCGCAAAAGAACTTAGGTTTTTGCTACTTCTATGGCCAAGGTGTAATTCAGGATTACGTAGAAGCAGTAAAGTGGTACCGTAAATCAGCCGAGCGGGGCAATACTACTGCGCAAAACAACTTAGGTTTTTGCTACTACTATGGCCAAGGTGTAATTCAGGATTACGTAGAAGCAGTAAAGTGGTACCGTAAATCAGCCGAGCAGGGCAATGCAGATGCGCAAAACAACTTAGGTTTTTGCTACGAAAAAGGCGTAGGTGTAACTCAGAACTACACCGAAGCAGTACGTTGGTATCGTAAATCAGCCGAGCAGGGCGATGCAGATGCGCAGTACAACTTAGGTAAATGCTACTATAATGGCTATGGTGTAACAAAAGATTACTACGAAGCAGTAAAATGGTTTCGTAAATCAGCCGAGCAGGGCGATGTTACTGCGCAAACTCTATTAGGTATTTGCTACTATGAAGGCCAAGGTGTAACTCAGAACTACACCGAAGCAGTAAAGTGGTATCGTAAATCAGCCGAGCAGGGCGATGCATATGCGCAAAACAACTTAGGTATTTGCTACGACATAGGCCAAGGTGTAACTCAGGATTACGTAGAAGCAGTAAAGTGGTACCGTAAATCAGCCGAGCAGGGCAATGCTACTGCACAAATCAACTTAGGTCTTTGCTACGAAAATGGCGTAGGTGTAACTAAAGACCTAAACGAGGCCATAGAGTGGTATCGCAAGGCGGCTCAACAGGGGAGTGAAGATGCAAAACTGAGATTAAATGACTTGGGCGAGTCGTGGTAGGCGGTCGGCGCAACGGATATGAGAAGCTGTTTTGAATTTTATTGAAAGAGTTTGTTCGTTGCTACAAAAGATAGTTTCGACTTCTTTGAGGCTCTTTTCGGCAACTTTTCATTTGTGATAATTGGAAATAGTCCACTATTACCTGCATACCCCAAATGAAAATTTACACGAAATTAGCTCTCAAATAATCTCGAAATAAAATTCA
>JAFQTX010000038.1 GCA_017408825.1 Alistipes sp. | reverse complement strand
TTTCGACTTCTTTGAGGCTCTTTTCGGCAACTTTTCATTTGTGATAATTGGAAATAGTCCACTATTACCTGCATACCCCAAATGAAAATTTACACGAAATTAGCTCTCAAATAATCTCGAAATAAAATTCAAACAGCTTCTTAGCTGTTGCTCTCCTCGGCAACCTTCACAAAGTAGGCAACCTTCTCAAGCAGAGTGGTGATATCGTAGTTCTCAACGACAATACCCTGTGGGAAGTTAAGCGGTGCTGAGGTAAAGTTTAGAACACCCTTAATACCTGCATTGATGATTGGAATGACGAGTGTCGAGGCCACAGAGGTAGGTGACGACACTATCACGATGCTAATATCGAGCTCCGCAACACGGTTCTCGAACTCATCAATATGGTAACAGGGAATATTATCAATCGTCGTACCCACCTTATTTGCATCCACGTCGAAGGCTGCGGTGATACGCAGTTTTAGGCCCTTGCCATTGAAGTAACGAGTTACGGCCTGACCCAAGTGGCCCATACCGATAACAGCCATATTCATCGGCTGCTCGCTATAAAGGATGCTGTCGATAAAATCCACGAGCACCTTCACGTCGTATCCCTTCTTGGTATCGCTCGAGAAGCCTATGAGCATAAGATCACGACGCACCTGTACCGCCGTTATGCCATGCATACCGGCGAGTACGTGCGAGAAGATATGGGTGATACCCTGAGCGTGACATCTTACGAGCGTGCGGCGATACTCACTCAGACGCTCGATGGTCTTTTCGGGTATTGGTGACGACATATTTGCCATAGTGGAAGTCTACTCGTAGGTTACTGTGAAGTCACGCTGGAATAGGATGTGAACCCACTCCGTGTTGATGAACATACCATCCTCGAAGATAAACTTATATGGCGTAGCAAGTGGTGTGATGCTCTCAAGCATAATATACTTGTCGAGGCCTGTAAACATCTTCGTACAGAACATCATCATAGCATCGTAGCCACGGCAAGCAAATGCCGTAGGACGAATACCATACGAACGTAGGAATCGAGCCTCGAACACCTTAATAGCATCGTTGTCACGACGTTTAGAGTTGTAAGGTGTGATCAGCGACAGTCCCGAAGTGAAGTATCCCGTGCGGTCGGCAAGCTCGAAGTCGTCCCACTCACGATTACCAATCACGAAGCAGTCGTTGGAGCTATTGCGTGACATATTCTTAGTGCGCTCTCCAAGTGTAGTGAGGATCTTGGCCACCTGGTAGTCACGGTCGGCAACGACGATATTAACCTTACGTCCTGCAGCTGTCGTGAGCGACGATACCGATACGCCCGAGCCACGTGAGCCGTCATCGTTATAGTGTGCGAACGTCGCTCCACTACCACCAATCGAGGCGATGTAACGATTTACTGGAAGGTCGCCAACGGCTGATAGAATATCCTGGGCATAGGCAAGGTCGTTAGTACCAGCAAAAATAAGGTTGATGGTGTAGCTACCGTCGAAGAAGCGAGCATACTTCTTATATTTATACTTGCGGTCGGCCTGCATCTGGAACAACACAGGGCTCGATATATCAGCAGGGTTGATATCCGAGAGAGGTGTCACCACAGGCACATTGCGCTCTTCGGCCAATGGTACTACCACCTGAAGCTCTTCCTTGTATACAGGTCCTACGATAAGGTCGGCATTGATGAACGCATCCTCCTGAACAATCTTGTTCAATCTCTCAAGCGAACGCTCAGTGTCGAATACGTTCACGTGTATAGCGTAGCCATCACGGCGCAAATCCTCGAGTGCAAGCAGAACGCCACGATAGAAGTCTACATAGGCAGGGAGCACTCGACCATCACGATGCAAGGGCAGCAGCAGTGCCACCTTGAGAGTCTCGCCACGCTGGAAGCGCTTGAACACAGGGATGCGAATCTTCTGAGCCTCCTCAAGACTATCAATCTCACGCATACGCTTCTCGTCGAGAACATCCTGCAAACGGTGCTCGGTAAAGAAGCTATACATCGAGTCTGCAGTGACACCCATCATCGTATCTACGCCAATCTCAGCCACTGGCACATCGTTCGCAACCTCATCAGAAGCTACGCTCTCGACCTCAGCCACCTCTTTGGCTGGCTCTTCACTCTTCTTAACGTTGTTACTCTTCGATGCTGGCTCATCACTCTCAGCAGCACGCACCATAATGGTCATACCTGCGAGCAATCTATCTGGCGAATCGAAGCCGTTGAGTTCGAGAAGTTCAGCCTCGGTAGTCTTGTAGCGGCGTGCCAACGAATAGATAGTATCGCCGTGCTCCACCTTGTGATACTTAGGCTCGCTATGCTTAGTCCTCTTGCGCTCCTTGGCCTTCTCCTTGTATGGGATATAGAGGTGAGTTCCCAGAGTTAGGCTCTCTGCCTCGATCGAGGCATTTAGCTCCGTAATCTGCTTAATGGATACATCATAACTCTTTGATAACGAGTAGAGTGTATCTCCCTCAACGATGGTATGAACATAGCATTTCTTACCATCAACAACGACCACTAGAGGCTCTTGGGCTACTGCCGAGAGTGTGGTCACAAGTAGTAGTAGTGTTAAAAATGAACGAATTAGTCGCATCATCTCGAATTTGTATGAGTAGTTTAGTTATTTTTTTGCTTCACGTAGGCGTATCTCGGTGAATATCTTCTTGGTATATTGCGGGAAGTCACCATTTATCAGCCACGAGTAGTAGCTTGGCTCTTTGCGAAATATCTCAGCCACGCTACACCCCTTATACTTACCAAACGTAAAAATCTCCTCGCCATTGTCATTGAGTGCTATGCGTCCTGCGAAATCTACCACCTCACTGTGTGTCGAGAACGCAGCAAGCTCCTCTACCGTCGCACCTATATCGCCATAGCGCTCGATCTGTGCCTCGAGTACCTCGAATGTTGCGAGGGTATCGGCCTCTGCCGAGTGAGCACCCTCAAGATCCTTATCGCAGTAGAATTTGTAGGCTGCCACCAACGTGCGCTGCTCCTTCTTGTGGAATATGTTCTGCACGTCGATATACTTGCGGCGTTTGAAGTCCACATCGACACCAACACGCATAAACTCCTCAACGAGCAACGGCAGGTCGAAACGGTTGGAGTTAAAGCCACCAAAGTCGCATCCCTCGATAAACTGGGCTAAAGACTTCGCTATCTGCTTGAACGTAGGCTCATCCTTGACATCCTCGTCGGTTATGCCGTGTACGGCCGTTGCCTGCTCGGGGATATGCATCTCGGGGTTGATACGTCGTGTCTTTACCTGCTTTGAGCCGTCCACACCAATTTTCACCATTGAGATCTCGACGATACGGTCGCGCGAGGTATCAACACCCGTGGTCTCGAGGTCGAAGAAGATTATCGGACGTTTAAGTTGTAAGTTCATAATCAAATGGTTATTACCATGCGGTGAGTAATGCCGTCAGCACTTTTGAGGTTTCGGGTATCCCCACTGAGACTCTTAGCACTCTGGCATACATGCCATCACTTTGGGAAACTCCGCAAACACTCTGACATACACTGCCATCACTCTGGGAAACTCCGCAAGCACTCTGGTTTACACCGCCATCACTCTGTTTTTTTGGGGTATTCCTCTACACTATCTTACCCACCGAGGCCCAATCTTGCTGTTAGAAGGGGGGGGGTTGAGGCTGGTCGAAATTGACACGGATGGGGAGATACTTGAGGTATTTCCCCATCCGGGGCAATGAGTCATACGCCGCAGAAGCCCCCTATCACAACAAAATTATGCGTTTATCATCATCGGCATCAACAACATCAACACCTCGCTTGCACGCTTATCGTCGTACACAGGCTTGAAAACACCGGCACGTGTCGAGTCAGCAAGCTCGATAACAACTGTAGGGGTATCAATATTTGAGAGAATCTCAACGAGGAACGTAGACTTGAAGCCAATGGTCACGGGCTGACCCTCGTAGCTGCACGATATAGTCTCGTTTGCCGATACCGAGAAGTCGATATCCTGAGCTGCAAGACTAATCTTGTTACCACCAATATCCATACGAATAAGGTTTGTCGTTGGGTTCGAACATACAGCCACACGCTTGATGCCATTTACAAACTCCACACGGTCTACAAGTACCTTGTTAGGGTTAGCCGTAGGTATCACTGCGTTGTAGTTAGGATAGTTACCCTCGATAAGGCGACATACGAGTTTATGGTTCGAGAGCTGGAAGATAACGTTCTTAGCGTCGAACATAACACGTACAGGAGCACTCTCCTTAACAAGCATACCCTTCAACAAGTTTGCAGGCTTCTTAGGCAAGATGAACGATGCGTTGAAGTCTACATCTACGCACTCTGCCATTGAGCGTACGAGTTTATGAGCATCGGTAGCCACGAATGTCACCTTACCCTCCTCGTAGTTGAAGTATACACCATTCATCACGGGGCGAAGCTCATCGTCGGCTGTTGCAAAGATGGTCTTGTTGATACCCGAGATGAGCATATCCACGTCCATAAGTATCTCCTTATGCTCAGCACCAACACCCTGCATTGCTGGGTAGCTCACAGCGCTTGCACCAGGAATTGAGAGCGAGCCACTTGCCCACTTAACCTTGATCTCCCATGTAGAGTCGTTCACGTCGAACTCCAGAGGCATCTCGGGAAACTCCTTGAGCGAGTCAAGCATAAGCTTTGCTGGAGCAGCGATAACACCCTCACGCTCCACGTTATCCACTTTGAGGTGGCCTACGAGCGTTGTCTCGAGGTCTGATGTTGTCACCGTAAGCTCCTCATCCTTAAGCTCGATGAGGAAGTAGTCGAGAATAGGCAAGGTGTTCTTGTTGCTGATAACCTTACCTGTGGTTGCGAGCAGCTGTAGTAGCGCTGAACTTGATACTGTAAATTTCATAGTTTGTAGTTTATTTTTGTTATCTCTTATATTTCGTATTTCGGTTTTGTAGTTGTTCACATCATCTCTCTGCGTAGAACCCTACCCTCTTCAACCTTGCCATCACCTCTTTGCCTTGTCCCGATGTTTTAATCTTGCCTCTGTGCGGGCTGTTGTCAGAAGGGCGGCAGATTTGGAGATTTGTTGCAGGCTGAAAAAGCTGAGTTTACTGAGGCGTAAATGAGCATTTTTCAGACAAGCAAAGCTTCAAAGATGCCCCCTATCACAACAAAGCAAGTTTGTCGAGAGCCATCTCTATCATTCGACGCACAAATGGCTTGTAATCGGTGCAAGCATCCTTAGCTACACGCTGAGCTATGATCGTGCATATTGTTGCTGCACGATGGCCGAGTAAGGCTGCGAGGCCAGCAAGTGCCGAGCCCTCCATCTCAAAGTTGGTAATGCGACGCTCACCAAAGCGGAACGACTCAATCTTTGCGTTTAGCTCCTTGTCGTGTGGGGCGATGCGCACCCAGCGGCCCTGTGGGGCGTAGAAGCCTGGAGCTGCAATGGTGATACCCTCACGAGTAGAGTCCTTGAAGAGATTGAAGAGGTCGGCGTGGGCATTGACGAAGTATGGCGCAGGCAGCTTCTCATACCACGTGGTATGCTCCTCGAAAGCACGCTCAAGCTCGAGGTCGCACACCGAGTCACGACCCTCGTAGTACGACAGCAGTCCATCAAAGCCCAGCGATGTACGAGAGAATACCACCTCGCCCACCTCGATATCGGGCTGAATAGCTCCCGAGGTACCAAGACGCAGGAGCGTGAGCTGGCGATGTGACTCCTTAACCTGACGTGTTGCGAAGTCGATATTTGCAAGAGCGTCGAGCTCCGTAACGCAGATGTCGATATTTCCAATACCGATACCCGTAGACATCACGGTCATTCGCTTACCCTTATATGTTCCTGTGACGGTTAAAAATTCACGATTTGAGACCTCGCACTCCTTGGTATCAAAATAGTCGGCTATCATAGCCACACGCCCAGGATCGCCCACCAATATAACGATATCGGCAAGCTGCTCGGGTTTCAGATGCAGGTGAAAAATAGAGCCATCTGCATTGATAATCAGCTCAGAAGAGGGAATAGTTCTCATATGGCGAAATAAAATTTACTCTTTTTATTTTTAATATTTGCGTAAAATTAATAATTTTGTGAGAAATAGCAAAATCTTTTAGCGATTTTTTGAACATTTGGACAATTATAGTTTGACTTATGACACTTATAAAATCAATCTCTGGTATTCGTGGCACCATCGGTGGTCGCCCCGCAGATAACCTTACCCCTATCGACGTTGTTAAGTTCACCACAGCATACTCACGTCTTATCAAAGATAAGAATCCCGGCAAGCGCATCACCGTTGTCGTTGGTCGTGATGCCCGCATCTCAGGCTCCATGGTAGACTCTTTGGTCGAGGGCACACTCCTCGGCTGCGGCGTGGATGTTATCAACGTAGGACTCTGCACCACACCTGGCACGGAGATGGCTGTAATCACCCATAAGGCCGATGGTGGCATCATCATCACCGCCTCGCACAACCCCAAGCAGTGGAACGCCCTGAAGCTCCTCAACGAGCGTGGTGAGTTCCTCGATGATGCCGAGGGCAAACAGGTGCTCTCAATGGCCGAAGATGCGGAGTACGACTACCCCACTATCGACGAAATAGGCAAAGTGGTTCTGCGCGAGGACTTTAACTCCAAGCATATCGAGCAGGTATTAGCCCTTCCATTGGTCGATGCCGAGGCTGTGCGCAAGCGCAAATTTAAGGTTGTCGTAGATGCCGTAAACTCTGTTGGTGGCGTGGTTATCCCCGAGCTTCTCCGCCAGCTTGGCTGCGAGGTTGTAGAGCTTAACTGCGAGCCTACCGGAGAGTTTGCCCATAATCCCGAACCACTTCCCGAGAACCTCACCGAGATCTCTGCCGTGATACGCAAAGAGGGTGCCGACCTTGGTATCGTTGTCGATCCCGATGTTGATCGCCTTGCTTTTGTGATGGAGAATGGCGAGATGTTTGTTGAGGAGTACACGTTGGTGGCCGTTGCCGACTATGTGCTCCGCCATACCAAGGGCAATACAGTATCTAATCTATCGTCGTCACGTGCCCTGAGCGATGTCACCGCACGCTATGATGGCTGCTCCTACTCGGCAGCTGCCGTAGGCGAGGTAAACGTGGTGAAGAAGATGAAGGAGACAGGTGCTGTAATCGGTGGCGAGGGTAACGGTGGCGTTATCTACCCAGAGCTACACTATGGACGTGATGCGCTGGTGGGCGTAGGTCTGTTTTTGACCTATTTCGCAGGGCTCGGAATGACTATGTCTGAGTTGCGTAAGACATACCCTGCCTACTACGCCTCGAAGAATAAGATTGAGCTTACTCCAGAGATCGACGTGGACAAGATCCTTGCAACCATAAAGCAAAGATACTCAGACGAAAGGATTAACGATATTGATGGTGTGAAGATCGACTTTGCAGAGAACTGGGTACACCTTCGCAAGTCGAATACCGAGCCTATTATCCGCATCTATACCGAGGCACAAACCATGACCGAGGCTGATGCGTCGGCAAAGCGCTTCATTTCCGAAATAGAACAAATTTGCAGAGAGTAATTTTTACCTTAAAACTATACTATTATGAAACTTGCAACAGAGTACATTAAGCAAAACAGAGAGCGTTTCTTAGAGGAACTTTTCGACCTCCTTCGCATCCCTTCAATCAGCGCACAGCCCTCGCTACACAAGCAGGATATGGTGCGTTGCGCCGAGTGGCTTGCTGCATCGCTCGTTAAGGCGGGCGCCGATCGTGCCGAGGTGATGCCTACGGATGGCAACCCTGTGGTATATGCCGAGAAGATCATCGACCCTAAGGCTAAGACAGTATTGGTATATGGCCACTACGACGTAATGCCCGAGGATCCCATCGACGAGTGGAAGACCAACCCATTTGAGCCAGAGATAAAGGATGGCCGCATCTGGTGTCGTGGTGCAGATGACGATAAGGGTCAGCTGTTTATGCACGCCAAGGCTTTCGAGGCTATGGTGGCTACCGACACCCTACCATGCAACGTTAAGTTTATGCTCGAGGGCGAGGAGGAGATTGGCTCGCCAAGCCTCTACAAGTTCTGCGCCGATAATAAGAAGATGCTTAAGGCCGACATCATCCTCGTTTCGGACACCTCAATGATTGGCCTCGACTGCCCAACTATCACAGCTGGTCTGCGTGGTCTTACCTATATGCAGGTAGAGGTTACAGGCCCAGATAAGGATCTACACTCAGGCCTATTTGGTGGTGCTGTGGCTAACCCCGCAAACGTACTTGCAAAGCTCGTAGCATCGCTCACCGATGAGTTTGGTCGTGTCACCATCCCTGGCTTCTATGACGACGTGCGCATCCTCAGTGATGCTGAGCGCAAGGCGTTGAACAAAGCCCCATTCTCACTCGACGAGTATAAGAAGGCTCTCGACCTTGGCGACGTGGCTGGCGAGGTGGACTACACTACTATGGAGCGCACAGGCATCCGCCCATCGCTCGACGTGAATGGCATCTGGAGTGGCTACACAGGCGAGGGTACTAAGACCGTAATCCCATCGAAGGCCTACGCAAAGATCTCTATGCGATTGGTGCCTAACCAGGATTTCAAGAAGATCGCTAAGCTCTTTGAGAAGCACTTCCGCCGCATAGCTCCTAAGAGCGTAAAGGTTAAGGTTGAGTTCTTGCACGGCGGTGCACCATACGTTTCGCCTACCGACTTACCAGCATACAAGGCTGCTGAGAAGGCCGTGGAGACCACATTCGGTATCAAGCCATTGCCATTCTACTCAGGTGGCTCTATTCCAATTATCTCAGGTTTCGAGAATATCCTCGGCATTAAGTCTATACTTCTGGGCTTCGGTCTTTCGAAAGATGCTATCCACTCACCTAACGAGAGCTACGGCCTCGATCAGTTTGATAAGGGATTGGAGACCTTGCCTTACTTCTATAAGTACTTCGCAGAGTAATTTCTTGTGATAAGGGGCCATTCTCGGTCTCTCAATCATTGGGCTGAATGGGAAATACGCTCAGTATGTCCCATCCAGCCCAATTTCATGTCGATACCAAGCCTAACCACTTCTGACAAGAAATTGGGGTTTTGCTGGGATAAGACAATTAAGATGGTTGCGGACGAGAGCAACAACGGCCGAAGCAACGGCCGAGACCACAACGTGATACCCGACCTCGTAATGGTCTTAATGGTCCTAATGGTCTTAAAATGGGGATACTGGGGATACTGGGGAATTTAAGGAGATTAGGGATAGTGATCCCCATAATCCCCATAATCCCCATAATCCCCAAACTCACTAAATTCTATATCCTCCACGAACCCACTCCGACCCAATTTTTGAGTAGAAGGCTGCAGATACAACGCTCGGCAAAAATGCCACCGATGGGTAGTACTTGACGTACGTCCCATTGGTGGCATCTTTTGTTAGCAGAAGTAGATGTCTGCCTTATAATCGAAAATTATCGCATTGGAGGCCCAAAATGCTTCATCCCCTTCTGCGACATACCCTCGTAGTCATCGATATTTGTCGAGCCCTTCTTGCCGAAGTAACGAAGGTTGTAGTTGAACTGCACGGTGAAGTAGCGGCCAATAACACTATTCCAAGCATTCTGCGTGAAGCCACTACCAACGGTACGAGCAAAGGCAGTATTCTGGTTCAAGAGGTCGTTTACACCGATAAGCACCTCACCCTGCTGATTTTTGAAGAGCTTCTTGCCGAGATATACGTTGCAGAGGAGATAGTCCTCATTGTAGTCATTAGTGAAGCCGATATACTGCTCATAGGTCACAGCCGCAGTGAGTGTAAATCCCTTCCAGAATACCCACTTCAATGTTCCCGAAGCCTTATGGTTGAAGTACTCGTTATGGCCGTTGTGCATTGCCAACGACTGCTTAGCATTGTTGTAAGCGCCGTTCCACTGTACCGTAAAGTCGATATTCTCCGAGATATTACTACCCAGCGACACGGTGGCATCGTAGCCCATATTGCTGGTGATGTTAAGCTCATCGTTGATCATAGAGGGTGTACGGGTCCAATTCACACCCGCCATAACGTTAAGGTTACACTTTATAGGCGTAATTGGGAAACCATAGCTAACATGCGTACGCAACGAGCTTGAGCCATTCATATTATCGTATGTCGAGTACTGCAATGGGTGATACTCCTCATCGCCCACCTTGATAGGCTCTTTGGGGTTGTAGTAGAGCTTTTGACCAATATAGTCCTGTGTAATCTGTCCCGAGAACATCCACATAAACGTACGACCCTTCTCGATGTTCGAGCGCACGTAGTGGAAGTTTATACGGTGGTTGTACGACGACTTAAGATCGGGATTACCCTTTGAGATATACTGAGCATTCGACACATCGTAGATATCCTGCAAGTTATTGACATCAGGGTTATGAGTATACGAATTGATAAATACTCGAATTGAGTTCTGTGGGTTGAACGCCACATTACCCATCACGAAGTATGTCACGTGATTGTAGTCGTTTTTAACTCGTTTGTTCTTCTCATCGCCACCCTTCTCAACCATACCATCGAGTGTAGAGTACTGGTAGTAGACATTAGCAATGAAGGTGTTACGACCCTTTGCATAGCGGAAGCCAGGACCCACACGGTGCTCCATACTACGGCTTGTGGTTGTTGATGATAGCGACCAATCGAGTGGAAGACCTGAGATATTGTAATTACCATCTGCAAATGGGTCACTACTTACGGGAGTTGTGACATATGCCTTCTTAGCAATATCCTGATCCTCGAAATCGAAACGATACTGGAGACTTATCTGCGAATTCTTCGATACCGGCTCCGTGTATGTTAAGTTGGCACGAATATCTGTCTCACCCTGAGGTGCTAACGCAGATACGAAACGCAATTCGGGAGTAGGCGTGCCACTCTCTGCATCAAGGGTCGTTGCCAAAGTCGAGAAGCTATTGGTCTCGGAGCGTGGCGTGTTACGAACCGAGTAGCGGCCATCGATGGTAATAGTACGACCTGGCTTGCCAAGTTTTAGGCGATACTGCAGGAACTCCGAGAAGCGGAAGGCACGTGACGAGCCCTTCGAGCCACTAAATAGTGTTTCGTAAGGCAGGCCACCCTCCTCGGCAGTCTCACCCGAAAGCTCGCCATACTGCTGGCTATAAGGGTCGTTGCCCTGGAGGCTGAGGTTCGTTCGTGACATCAGCGACATATTCTCGTTAATTGACCAGTCGAAGCGAACATTGAGACGGTGGTTATAGTTGCGAGTCTCAGACTCACCCTCCTGAACGAGGTAGTCATCGGGCGAAGGTGTCTCGTACCACTTCTCAAGCACACTCCTGTTGCGTGTACGTGTCTTATTGAAGAAGTATGAGCCATTGAGTTTCACCTTATCGTCCTCACCCCACGAACCACTATACTGAGCACCAAGCGAGCCTACGTTAGCAACACCACTCTGTGGACGTACCATATACTGGCCTACGCCACCACGAGGGCCACCGCCGCCACCGCCACCATTAACGCCAAGAATATCCTCAAACGAGAAGTTCTGCTGGTTTACGTTGTTAAGCAGACCGATAACCGATACTCGATGATTTCCCTGGAAGACATTGACATTACCACCAAGGTTATACTTATGGTGCGAGGTGACATCGCCCACCGTAGGATTATACGTCGAAGCATTCTCAAACTCTATGTTCTCAGGTGCGCCGCCATCAATATCGGGCTGGTAGCCGTAGCCACCATATACCTTACCAAAGACTCCCTGACGCATATTCGAGTGGGTGATGATGTTGATTGCCTTATAGCCCTCACCATCGTCCATACCCGAGAACTCAGCATTATCCGAGAGTTTATTAAAGACCTCGATACGATCTACGGCCTGTGCTGGGAGCGAGTTGAGCGCCGTAGATACATCCTCACCGAAGAACTCCTTGCCATCGACAAAAATCTTCTTGACTGTCTCACCCTGAGCCTCCACCGAGCCATTAGTGATGGTGATACCAGGCATCTTCTTCAAAAGACCCTCAACATCGGCATCGGCAGCCACCTTAAAGGCTGCAGCATTATATGCCAGCGTATCGCCATTCTGCGAGGTACGCAACGCCTGCACCTCCTTGACTACCGCCTCGATAGCCACACCAGGCGTAAGCTCTATTGTACCCAAGTTTGTCGCACCCAACACCTTTATCTCTTGAGTGTGTGTGGTATATCCAACAAACGATACCGTCATTGTGTAGTCGCCAGCTGGAAGCGCCGTGATTGTCACACTACCGCCAACTCCCGTAGTATTATGCTTGCGCAGGTTAGGATTCTTTACCGACTTAAGCTCTACAATAGCGCCAATGACACCATCCTTGGTCTCCATATCAACGACCTTAGCCACAATACGTCCCGACTGCGCAATGGCCGGAAGTGCCAGACACAACATCAGGAAAACTGAAAAAACTCTCTTCATCATATCTCTAATACATTTTTATTCTCCATTCACACGTTTCAGGTCGTCTATATTGATCGACCTTTCGCCGTGGCGAAAGTAATCTTTTTTTTTCAAATATCGAACATTCCAAGGGTGAAACGCCAAAAATGGGGTGTCAGTCGCCCAACACCCCACGTTTTCACTGCGATTTATCTACGATTTGAGCCTCGGCCCTCACCTCTGCCACGTCCTGGGCCACCATTGTGATGAGCAGGGCGTGATGGACGGCGATCGCCTGGGCGGAAGTTCTTGCCCGAATGGTTGTGCCTCTTGTGGTGCGAGTGCTTGAAGCCGTGATGCTTATGAGAGTGGCAACACTCCACCTTGTGGTGAGGCTTATCGTGTGGTGCGTGACATACATCGCAACAGTGATCGGCCTTAGGCTTTGGCACTACGATATTGATATTGACTCTCTTAGGACCACGCACATCGCTTGCTGACAGGTCACTTGCAAAGGCACTACCCACTGCCATCACCGATAGCGCAAGGGTTAAAACTAACATCTTTTTCATAGTAGTAAAATTTAAGGGTTGTACAATTGTTATCGTTTCTGAGAACAAAGGTACAACCCTAAATTTCGATTTGGTCTTAGGCCACAGGTCAAACGACCATTCTCGGGGATGAAGCAACCATTAGGTGAGGTGAACCGTCTGCAGCCACTGCTTGAAATCTGACACTCGAGCCTTCGAAATAATAATTCGCTCGGGGGTCTCCACCGTAAGGTTAAGCGCCAGACGGCTACCAAACCACACAGCAATATCTCTAACAGCATCGCGTGAGATGATAAACTGACGATTAGCACGGTAAAACTTCTCCATAGGAAGCTGCTGAGCCAACGCCTCGAGGGTCTTCTCCACAGGGTAGTTACGTTCGTCGAGCGTCGTAAGTGTCACATGGTCTTCCGAGGTGTAGAAATAGGCTATCTCGTCGAGTTTCACGGGGATGATCTTATCCTTATATCGCACGAGCAACGTCTGCACCGTATCACCCGCAGCCGAAACCACCATATGCTCACGACGCTCCTGCTGTGCGCTACGCTCCGATGCTGTTAGACGATGCAGCTTATCGAGTGCACGACGCAGGTCCTCCTCCTTGAATGGTTTAAGGAGGTAGTCGATGCTATTTACCTTAAAGGCCTCGAGAGCATACTCGTCGTAGGCCGTGGTAAATATAATAGGGATATTGATATCCACGCTGCGGAATATGCGGAACGAGTCGCCATCGGCCAGATGTATATCCATAAACACCACGTCGGCATCTACTCCCCTAGAGAAGAACTCCACCGACTCCTCGACTGACTCAAGCACCTCAACAATATCGACATCGGGGGCTATGCTCTTAAGCATATTTCGTAGGTTTACGGCAGCAGCCGTCTCGTCCTCAACAATCACAACTCTTTTCATAATCTTTTATGCTTTAGGCTGTTCCAACGGCAGACGCACCATAAAGTGGGTACTGTCGTCGATAATCTCTATCTTGAGGCCGGTGATAATCTCCCAACGGCTACTAAGGTTATTTAGTCCGATGCCTGTTGATGGTTCGACATCGAGCTTAGGATGCTTGGGATTGTCGATCTCGAGCACACCATCACGCACACGTATCGTCACACGTAGCGGGTTCTTCATCGTTATACTATTGTGCTTCACAGCATTACCGATAAGTGGCTGAAGCGATAATGCGGGTAGCGTCCACTTATGATACCGTTCATCAACATCGAAATCGAAGAATAGCTTATCGGCATATCGAATCTTGAATAGGTAGGCATAGGCCTCGGCAAACACAAGTTCATCTTTGAGCGTGGTAACCTCGCTCTGGCCATTCTGAATGATGTAGCGGAAGGTGTAGGAGAGCTGGTCGATATACTCCAGCGCACGGTCATTGTCCTTCTCACGCACGAGCATAGCCAAGGAGTTTAGCGAGTTGAAGAAGAAGTGGGGGTTGATCTGCCCCATAAGCATATTATAGCGTGTCGAGAGGTTCTCATTCTTGAGGCGCTCGTTCTCCACCACGATCTTCTGACGCTGCCTGAGAAGCGTAAATACGTAGGCATATAGCGCCGACACCACAAAGACAAAGAGTATCTTGGTAAGCACCACATAGTACATATTATCACGGGGCTCGCTATCGAAGAAGAATACTATGCGCATCACACCATCCTTATATGCCATCACTGGCGAGAAGTATATCGCTATGGCCGATACAACCAATGCCAACAACACATATAGCAAATCTACCCACAACACCTTGCGGTCGCTGCGACGTGCCAGCGTAAAGATGTATATCAGCACGAAGGCAATTAATGCGTAGTAGACAATCTGCCATATGAACTCGACAGTACGGCTTGGGCGGTCGTAGATGACATCAAGGTCAAATTTCTCACCATTGCGCATCACCACATCGTCTAAGCGAGGATGTACTCCAGCCACACCAGTGTCGGGCACCGAGTGAGCCTCCTTTGTCGTAAACTTGAGTGTGTCGCCATTCTGAAGTTTGAACGTACGCACCTGCCACGCCGAGACATATGTGCTATCTCGCTGCTCACAGTCGCAGATGATATATCCGTGCATATCGGACGATAGTTGTAGTGTGCCGACACTATGCTCCCCGTCGCCAGGGGTCTCTCCACGCTGTTTCATCCCCTGATCGGTGATGATCGGCACCAGCAGATAGGAGAAGTTGATCACGAGGCTAAGCGCCACGGCAACAATTATGTGCAAAACTATACTTGCCCTAAACTTCTTCATAGGCGGTAAATTCATTTTTATGGTTTAAGGGGGGGGGCAGTGAGGCTCTGTGAGCTTCAGGGAGGACTCAGGGAGCTCAGAGAGGCTGATCTCTAAACTCTCTAACTTCCCTAAATTCATTAAATTCTCTAAACTCCCTATCTACCCTCTGAGGCAATGAGCCAGACGACGCAGATGGCCCTTTATCACACTAAATTTCGTACCATGAGGCATACGTACGATAATCTCGTGCCGTACGCTTGATAATCTCCTTGCGCTGCTCGGGAGTTACATCCTTGACCCTCTTAGCTGGCACTCCGGCATATACCGAGTAGGGCTCGAGCTTCTGGTTTGAGAGCACGAGGGCACCTGCTGCCACGATACATCCAGTGCCTACAACGGCATTATCGAGGATTGTCGATCCCATACCTATGAGGCAGTCATCCTCGATTGTAGCGCCGTGAATCACAGCGTTATGGCCTACCGACACGTAGTCACCAATATGTGTCTGCGAGGGGTGCTTCGAGCCATCGTAGAGGGTGTGTATCACCACGCCATCCTGAATATTCGTATGGTTGCCGATGGTGATGGCATTAACATCGCCACGCAACACAGCGTTATACCATATCGAGCAGTTCTCGCCAATCTTCACATTACCGATGATGGTGGCATTCTCTGCCAGCCACGTATCGTTACCAATCTCGGGCTCATAGCCACGAACACTTCTTATCAAAGCCATATATGTTGTATTAAGTTTTTGTTATTCAAGTCTTTTAGCCTCCTCCCAGTAGCTATCCATCTGCTCGAGAGTCATATCGTGTAGCGAGCATCCCTGCTCCTCGGCACGATGCTCGAGGTGGTTGAAGCGGCGTATAAACTTCTTGTTTGTTCGCTCAAGCGCACCCTCTGGGTCGATACCATAGAGGCGGCAGGCGTTAATCAGCGCAAAGAACAAGTCGCCCATCTCGTTGGTTAGGCGCTCGTGGTCCTTAGCCTCAAGCTCGGCGTCTACCTCGGCAAGCTCCTCACGCACCTTAGCCCACACATCCTCACGCTTCTGCCAGTCGAAGCCCGTTGCTGCCGCCTTCTCGCCAATGCGGAAGGCCTTGACCATAGCGGGGAGCGACACAGGAACACCGCCAAGCGTGCCACTCTTACGCCTCTTCTTGCGCAATTTGAGTTCCTCCCAGTTCTGCTTCACCTGCTCTGGGGTGTCGGCATGAATGTCGCCATATACGTGCGGATGGCGGTATATCAGCTTGTCGCACACAGCATTTGCCACGTCGGTAAAGTTGAACGCTCCAGCCTCATCGCCGAGCTTTGAGTAGAACACCACGTGGAGGAGTAGGTCGCCAAGCTCCTCTTTGATACCATCCATATTCTTATCCGTAATAGCATCGGCAAGCTCGTAGGTCTCCTCAATGGTGTTGTTACGCAGCGAGTCGAATGTCTGCTCACGATCCCAAGGACACTCCGCACGCAGTTTGTCCATCACGTCGAGCAGACGTGTTGTGGCCATCTCGGCCTCTCTTCTATCCATATTTATATACTATTTTTACGTTTTATTCTTCTAAATGGCAGCTTAAGTACGCCGAAGAATGCCTCGCCGAAGATTCCCGACGACATCTTCGATGTGCCCTCTACCCTATCAACGAAGATTATCGACACCTCGCCAATGCTAAATCCGAGCCTCCACGCCGTATACTTCAGCTCTATTTGGAAGCCGTAGCCATTCATCTTCACACGGTCAAAGTCTATGGCCTGGAGCACCTCACGGCGGTATGCCACAAAGCCCGCCGTAGCATCACACACCGGCATACGTGTTACTGTGCGCACATACTTCGAGGCGAAGTAGGACATCAGCAGTCTACCCATAGGCCAGTTTACCACGTTCACACCCTGCGAGTAGCGTGAGCCTATGGCCACATCCTTCTCATCGAGCATAGCATCGAGTCGCACAAGGTCATCGGGGTTGTGCGAGAAGTCGCAGTCCATCTCGAACACACGGTCGTAGCCACGCTCCAAGGCGAACTTAAAGCCACAAATATAGGCTGTGCCAAGGCCGAGCTTACCCTCACGCTCGATAAGATGCAGACGCTCGGCATAGTGTCGTTGCTCGCCACGCACAAGCTCCGCAGTGCCATCGGGCGAGCCATCATCGACGATAAGCACATCGAACATCTCCTCCATGGCCATAAGGCGACGAATCATACGCACGACATTCTCACGCTCGTTGTATGTAGGTATGATAATCAGTCGTTTCATCACATCATATTATTAAATTTGCGACCCCCGAAGAGGTAACGCACGATGATCGAGAATCGGTATATGTTACTCACATTTTTGCTTCGCACCACGGCCTTACGCTTTGCTGCCAGCCTCCCGTGCCACGCTATGAACTCACCCCACGCACGCACCACAGCCCACGCTCTATGTGGGTGCAACGTAACAAGGTGCGCAACAGCCTCCATCAGGTCGGTAAATGGGCGCACCACGGCAACCACGACACGCTGAAGTGGTGAGGAGCATTTATACAACATCGCAAGGTTATTGCGGTGATTAAGGAAGACCTTGCGTGATGATGCGGGGAGCGTACCTCCACCAAGATGGTACACTTGCGAGCGAGGCTCAACAACAATCCTCCACCCTGCCAGCTGCATACGCCATTGCAGGTCGATCTCCTCCATATGCGCAAAGAAGTCGGCGTCGAAGCCTCCGAGCTCAATAAATACTTTGCGGCGGCAGCACAACGCAGCGCCACTGGCCCAAAATATATCACGGCGGTCATCGTATTGACCCTCGTCACGCTCTACCGTGGAGAGTATTCGACCACGACAGAAGGGGTAACCCAGATAGTCGATAAAGCCTCCCGAAGCACCGGCATACTCAAACCTATCACGCTCCCTATCTGATAGGATTTTAGGTGCTACGGCAGCCACGTCGCTCTGCTCGTCGAGTAGCGCAACAAGGGGTTGCCACCACTCTGCCGTAACCTCCACATCGGAGTTGAGCAGCAGCACATACTCCGACTCAACCTCCCTTATGGCACGATTATAGCCCTCGGCAAAGCCATAGTTTTTATCTAAGCCTATAACACGAATATCGGGATACTTCAGGCGTAGCCACACGAGCGAGTCATCCGTTGAGCCATTGTCGGCCACGACAACCTCCGCATCGCCTGAGGTATGCTCCACAACACTTGGCAGGTAGCGCTCCAGGTGACGACGGCCATTCCAGTTGAGTATGACTACGCTCAGTCGTGCCATATTACTCGTCTATTTCTTCATCCTCCTCCGCAGCACGCTCGGCCTTAGCATCGTAGCCTGCCACGACAATCACAAACTCGCCCTTAGGCTCGTGGGCCTTGAAGTGAGCTATCGCCTCCGAGAGAGTACCACGCACGGTCTGCTCAAACTTCTTGGTGATCTCACGCACCACAGCCACACGACGCTCAACACCAAACACCTCGGCAAGTTGTTCAAGGCACTTGACCACACGATATGGCGACTCGTAGAGGATTATTGTGCGAGGCTCCGAGCTCAGCTCCTGAATACGTTTCTGGCGTCCCTTCTTCTGTGGCAGGAAGCCCTCAAAGCAGAACCTGTCGCAGGGGAAGCCACTCTGCAGCACAGCGGGGATAAGTGCCGTAGGGCCAGGGAGTGTCACCACGTCGATACCCTCCTCAACACACTTACGCACAAGCAAGAAACCCGGGTCAGAGATTCCAGGAGTACCAGCATCCGACACCAATGCCACGTCACGCCCTGCGGCGATAGACTCCGCCACACGACCTACCGTGGCGTGCTCGTTGAACTTATGGTGCGAGTACATCGGCTTCTCAATGCCCAAGTGACGCAACAGGTGCGATGTTGTGCGAGTATCCTCGGCAAGAATAAAGTCCACGTCACGAAGTATGTTAATAGCTCTTAGGGTGATATCCTCAAGGTTGCCGATAGGCGTCGGTACTACATATAGCTTTGCCATGGTTGTCTACGATTTAGGATAGTTTACGCTCAATAAGCTCCACAAGCATCTTTGCACCCTCCGAGTCGGGATTCCAGCTGAAGTTCTCAACGATAAATATCATACACTCGTCGAGGTCTTCAAAGCGGTTAAGGGCATCTATCGTGCGTTCGTACAAGGCTACATCACCCGCAAATAGGTCACGCAGCAGCAGGAACTTATCATTCACGCCAATGGCCTTGCGCAAGTCTGTTATCTTGTTCATTGGCGCTATCGGTTTGTTGTCCAAGGTGGTTACATCGCCTACGACCTTCACGCCACTACCTAATACATCGCCTAAGCGTTGTGGTGCGGGAGTGTCAGCCGCAGTTTCTACTGGCTGTGGGGTCTGTTGTAGAGGTTGTTGTGGCGCAGGTGCTGAATATGCTGGCACGGCTGCGGGTTGGTATGCCGCTTGGTTCTCGGGCTTTGGAGCAGTCGAAGATGAGGTGTTGTAGAGCGAGATCATCTTGCGGCTCGACTTCTTTCGCACTGGGATATCCTCAATGGCAAACAACCCTCCACCATTGTTTGTTTCGGTTTTTGGTTCTGACTCACCCTGAGGCTTCTCATCACCAATTCCGAGTATAGCATCAATATCGAGCGCATCGTCGAAGTCGGCCACAGGATCTGCCGTATGCTCCATTTGGGGCTCGGGCTCTGCAACCCTCTCAACCACTGGCTGAGTCTCTGGCTTTGACTTAGGCGCTGGTTTTGGCTCGGGGCGTGCAGGCTGCTCTGACACCTGCTGAGGTGCTGGCAGTGACTCGGGAGGTACTACCCTCCCATCATCTACATTGAGCAGAGCATCATATATTTCACGTAGCTCGTCAAGAGCCAAATCACGCTCGATGCGTGGTATGTTGCCATGTTGCTTCCAGCGGCTCACAAGTGCCGAGAGACGCAATACTCTATCCTCAATGTGCTTAATCATATGGTTCGTTCGATATTGATATATATACAACGTATCAAAGGTACGTAAAAAATGTGTAAACCGCAAAATATTATAAACAAAAAACTGCCCGACTCATCAGAGCCGAGCAGTGGAGATATTGCACGTTAAGCGTTACTTAGCATACTCAATCTTTGCCTGGTAGATGTTGGTACTACAGAATATAGGAAAATCCTTTGCTGTGATTACACAACATGGGTTAGAAGATGACAGTGTCACCACCTTACCATTGTCCAACACACTAAAATCTATTGATGGATTATTCGCATCGCCCTTTACGAAAGGAATAGAAACATAAACACCAGATTCTGATGCCGAAGAATCCTTAGTGCCAGCATACATGTAACATCTATCATAATCACCCGCAGAAGTTGCTCCGGTGCAAGCGGCAACAGAGGGCGTAGTATCTACATTATCTGGCATATGGAACGCAGGCGATATAATACATCCTAACGCACCATTATCAACTCGCAAATACTCCCCCTTATCAGTAATTTTTTTATACGTCCAATCACCATAGTCTAACGAACGCCAGTCAGCGTGGTATGGCAAACCTGTGATATGTACCGTTGCGGGTGCGCTCTTGATGGTGCGACCATCCTTAGTCTTGACAAAGGCCTCAACACTCTTTGCACCCCACGATGATACTGTAACATTACCCATCGAGAAGCTCTTTGTAGCGGTATCGAGCGTAGCTTCGTAGGTCTTGCCATCGACAATAAAGCCCGCCTCAGATACCATAGCATTCTGAAGATTTGCGTAGGTCGATGACTGAGTGAAGTAGATAACATTGTTGGCACAGCTATTAGCCGTTGCAGAGTCGCCAGCATCGTAGTAGCTATACGAGGTCATAGGCACACCAAGCGTAACAGATGGTATTGACCACTCGATATTCACACGTGTTGTTTTGCCACGCTCAAAGCTCATACCATTGTAGGCCTTGGCGCATACATTGCCATTTACATCGGTAAGCGTGACAACATAGCCCTCCGACATATCGAGGTCGGCAGGCAACGAGAAGAAGAAACCATCAGCCGATGGGGTCTTTACTTCGTATGACGCCACTGTATCAGTGCCATACTCGATAGTGTCATCGGCATAGTTGTATGTGAAATCGGCAACAAGCGCCTTGCCGGTATAGCTCTTAAACTCTGCCTTAGAGAGCGACTCAACGCCGTTTACTGCAACGTGAAGGAGCGAGTTTACGGGCTTAAACTCCATCGTAAGACCAGCTGACTCCACGCCCTCAGCCTTAGCCACAAGCGCCGCAACATCATCGCCTGGCTGGTGCTCGTTGTCGAGGTAGAATGTTACCTTAGCATCGTTGATGTTTGATGATGGGTAGACAGCGTAGTAGGTGTCCACAGCAGCTTGATAAGGCTCTGTGCCCTCAAAGCGAATATTCTCACGACCCGACTCCGTAGCCTCAAGCTCGGCGTTGAAGCCATCCACAGACTTCACACGAATCTTGTCGCCCGCAACCCAGCCCACCTCAGTGAACTTATCGCCACCTATGGTCACACGTGTATCATCCAATACAATCGAAGCATTGAGCGCAAATGTATCGTTGGTTGGCATATCGTTGGGTGTCATCTCCTTAGAACAACCCACTGCAGCAATAGCTGCCAAAGCAATAAAAATCTTTCTCATAACTGTGAATCGTTTTAGGTGATTACTCCATCTCAGTGCCTTCGCCACCATCGCCATAGTCGCTACCGCTACCAATACCACTGAGCGAGAAACCCTGCTCAACCTCAATCTCAACCACCTCAACCTTGGGTGCTGAATAGACTCTCTTACTAACCATATCCTCAATGAATTTAATTATTCTCCAAAAAGCGCCTCTAATTATGAATATTAAAGGCTGGCAAAAGTATCAATATTTTCGTGGTATTCAAATATTTTTTTCGTTTTTTCAATGAACCGTTATTTTTTTATTACGTAGCAAAATAGAGAGTTTTAATAGTGGTTAGATAATCAGTAAATTTGGTTAAAGCGGTTGGCGGATGCAGGGAGCGACAGGGCGAATTTTCAGAGAGATTTCAGAGAGAAGCGTGGAGTGAGCGGGAGGAGTTTAAGGAACTTGGGGAAGCTGGGGAAGCTGGGGAAGCTGGGGAAGTTGGGAAAGCTGGGGAAACTGGGGAAACTGGGGAAACTGGGGAAGTTAGCGGCAGTTCCCTATTCTCCCTATTCTCCCTATTCTCACTATTCTCACTATTCTCACTATTCTCCCTATTCTCCCTATTCCCCCTATTCCCCCTAAATTCCCTTCTCAAACCCTCCCCACCACAAAACAAAAACTGCCCGACTCCTTACGAGCCGAGCAGTGTAGATTTTGCACGTTAAGCGTTACTCTGCGTAGCGGAAGTGCGCCTCAAAGAGGAAATAGTGACATATCGCAGTAAGCTTATCATTATTGCTACAGCTAATGCTGATATAGGGATTTGATGAGTTTATCTGGAACGAAGACAACCACTCATCACCACCGTATTTATTATTGTGAGTCGCATACAATGCGCTACCTTTATCAGTAACCGATACTGACGATGTATTTTTTGAATTAACCGACGATACAGCTCCGACATATCCAGTTTGTGAAACGCTATATATTGACGCATATACATATCTTACAAGTTGAGGCTGTACATTAACACCCGTTGCTGGCACATAGAACTTAGGCGATACAATATATCCATTTGCCGTTTGACCGCTAAAATCACTATATAACACAAGTTTATCATCAGTACTCTGGCCTTGATCCGCAACTCTCAAACTGCCATTCAAAGTCCAGCCAGCATTACGATAAGCATCCAATGAGCCATTAACAAAGTTATAACCATATGGCAGACCTGTAAGCCATAGATTGTTGGTTGAGTAGACCTTCTTGCCCTCAACTACAACAAAGGCCTTGATGCCTGTCTTCTCGCCCCACGATGTAGAGTAGGTTGTATCAGGGTTAGAAATCACACAGAATGTGTTGGTGGCTTTATCCCACGACACCTGACCTGCAGAGTAGGTATATGTAGCACCATCGACCTCATAGCCAAGATCCGTAATCATTGCATCCTGAACACCGGCGTACGATGAAGCGCAGCTCTCGCCATTCTTGCCCGTAACGAAGAAGATGTCGGTATTAGCGCACTTGTTAGCTGTTGCAGAGTCGCCAGCGAGATAGTAGCTATACGATGTCTTTGCACCAAGCGTTACAGTAGGGACAACAAAGTCGATCTCCACACATGTTGTTGTGCCACGCTTAAAGCTCTTGCCCTCGTAGGCCTTAGTGCATACGTTGCCCGAAGCATCGGTAAGACGCACCATATAGCCCTCCGACATATCGAGGTCGGCAGGTAGCGAAAAGAAGAAACCATCAGCCGAAAAGTTGGTAACCTCATATGACGCTCTTGAGTCATTATGCGTGATAGTGTCGTTCGTATAGTCGTATGTAAAGGACTCAGGAAGAGTCTTGCCAGTGTAGCTCATAAACTCCGCCTTTGAGAGTGACCCTACACCATTTACCTTAACGTGAAGGAGCGAGTTTACGGGTTTGAATGTCATCTTGATATCAGAAGAGATTGCGTCCTCTGTCTTAGCCACAAGCGCCGCAACATCATCGCCTGGCTGGTTGTCGAGGTAGAATGTCACCTTAGCATCGCTGATGTTTGACGATGGGTAGACAGCATAGTAGGTATCCACAGTGGCTTTAGGAGACTCCGTGCCCTCAAAGCGGATATCGGTACGACCCGCAGCCGTAGCCGTAAGATCACCGTTGTAACCATTATCAGACTCCAAACGAATCTTGTCGCCCACTTCCCAGCTCACCTCGGTGAACTTCTCGCCACCAACGACTACACGTGTATCATCGGTGATGATTGAGGCATCAAGTGTAAAGTTGTTCTTAGCGACAACATCTGCGGGGGTATTCTCCTTAGAACAACCCACCACGGCAGCAACAGCTGCCAAAGCAATAAAAATCTTTCTCATAACTGTGAATTGTTTTAAGTGATTACTCCATCTCAGTGCCTTCGCCACCATCGCCATAGTCGCTACTGCTACCATCACCACTCAGCAGGAAGCCCTCTTCGACAGCAATCTCTACCACTTGAATCTTGGGGGATTCGTAATAAAAAATTTTCATCATTGGGTATATTATTTTTTTGTGAATCATATCACAAGGGGTTATGCGCACGTGCGACCATTATGCGTGCGTACGCGAATATTTAGGGCAAATGTAACTCTTTTTTCTGCTCCGCAAAACAAAATTCAACCAAACGGCACTATTTTAGATTATAAACGGGGAGGGGTAAGGAGATTAAGGAGAATAGGGAAATTAAGGAGGTTTAGAAACTCACTAAACTCCTTAACCTCCCTAAATTCATTAATCAGCCCACCACCCTCTTTTATGTCAGAGTGGTGCTAATTTGCCGCCGATACTACATCAATCGCAGAGTAGGTCTTTCATGTCAGAGTGGTGCTAATTTGCCGCCGATCAAGAGATTGCCCCGGATGGGACATACTCGACGTATTTCCCATTCGGGGCAATGATTGAGGTGGCGAAGT
>JAFQTX010000037.1 GCA_017408825.1 Alistipes sp. | reverse complement strand
TAAGCGTGATTGTGGCCATAAGTGCGAGTACTCGGAGGATGGTTACTCTCGTACTTGGAAAGAGATGGAGGATATTAATGGTGATGGTCGTATCGAGTTCGACGAGTTGGTAGAGTACTATGAGGATAATCTCCCCGGTGTTTACAACTCATTCTTCTACGGTACTAAGGACGAGCACCTTATCTATGTTACTTGGGTAGGTGAGGATGGTAACTTCCATGAGCCATTCGCTTGGGATCCAACTAACGACGTAGAGGTTGAGATTGTGTGGTAATCCACTATACAATAATAAAACGGAGGTGGCTAATTAACTTTTTAGCCACCTCCGTTTTATTATTCAGCCTCTTAGTTTCTCTATTGCCTCATTGCTTAGTTGAGGTTAAGTCGCTCAGCGGTATACAAGTAGCGCTTGATAGAACGCTTAGGGGTCTTAACAAACTCCTCGCGGTGGATAACGATGTTAGAGACCTTCTCGTACGATGCAACCATCGTATTGAGCTGCTTGAGGTTCTCCTCCATAATCTCAGGAAGGCGCTCCATGTTGATACCCTCGGCGTTAGCAAGCTCATAGTCGGGCACTACCAATGCTGTGAGGCGTCCATTATTCTCGATAACGAGTGACTCGGCAACCATATATAGGTTGTTCAGACGCTCCTCAATCTCCTCAGGATAGATGTTCTGGCCCGAGCCCGAGAGGATCATATTCTTGCAGCGACCACGGATATATAGCGTGCCATCATCATCCATAGTACACATATCGCCAGTGTGTAGCCAGCCATCCTCCTCGAGCACTACATCTGTGGCAGCCTCGTTCTTGAAGTAACCCTTCATCACATGCTCGCCACGAACGAGCAACTCGCCAGGGATGTTGTGTGGGTCTGTAGACTCGATGCGTGCCTCAAGTAAATCGGGAATCACACGGCCACAAGATCCTGGTTTGAAGGCTGTAGGGACCTCAAAGCTGATGAGTGGTGCGCACTCGGTCATACCATAGCCAACGGTGATAGGGAACTTGATCTTCTGCAAGAAGCTCTCGGTCTCCTGGTTGAGGGCTGCGCCACCAACGATAAATATCTCGATGCAACCACCAAACTGCTCCATAAGGCGTGAGAGGATGGTCGAGTAGATGGCTGTGTTGATAAGCGGAATACGCATTGCGATACTCATAGGTGCCTTCTCCAACATAGGCAAGATGCTCTTGCGATACACCTTCTCGAGGATAAGAGGTACTGAGCATACGATATTAGGACGAGTAACCTTCATAGCCTCGACAAGAATCTTTGGCGAAGGAATACGACCCAGCAGGGTGATGTGACCACCACAAGCCAGTGGCGAGAGGAAGTCGAATGTGCAGCCGTAGGCGTGTGCCAGAGGCAAGAACGACAATGTGCGGCCACCCTTGCGGAAGAAGTGTTCGCCGTTCTTAGGGTTTACCATATCCATGGCAAAGGTCACGTTACCTGTAAGGTTGTTCACCGTGAGCATCACACCCTTTGATGAGCCTGTAGTACCCGACGTGTAGTTGAGCAAACATACTGCGTCGTTAGGTACCTCAGGATATACGATGTCGTCGCAGGTGAAGCCACGAGGATATGCCTCACGATAGTGTGTAGTCATATTCTTCATATACTCGGTGCACTTGTTGCCCTCACGCTCATAGATCACGTGGAAGTCGGTGAGTGACAGCGCTGCCTCGATAGCTGGTATCTGGTCGCCCTCGATGTCGTCCCAGAAGTTGTCGCCGAGGAATAGTAGGCGGCTTTCTGAGTGGTTGATGATGTTGATGACGTCGGTAGGGTTGAAGTCCTGAAGAATAGGTACTATGATTGCACCATAGGTGATTGTGGCGATGTAGCTTATACACCAGCGGGTGTTGTTACGGCCGATAAGAGCAATCTTATCGCCACGCTCAATGCCCATCTCCTTAAACATAAGGTGGATCTTAGCAATCTCCTTAGCAAGCTCGTAGTACGAGAAGTTTTCGCCCTTGAAGTAGTCGGTGAGAGCCGACATCTCGCGGTTGTTGCGGAAGCTCTGCTCGTAAATCTTTATTAAATTTCTATCCAACATAATATATTTGGTTTGTTTAATAGTCAGTTTAACAGCTGCAAAGATAGCGATTTTTATCGACATACAACCCTTTTCAACTAAATTTCTAATCGTCTATTTGTGATTAATGATGTGTTGATGTGTGTAATGCTTTGTGTATTACGATAATATGGCGTTTGAAGGATTGTTGGTTATTTGTATAATTTTTCCATTGGGCACTCTGCGGCTATGCTTAATAGAGCATATTTGTAGCCTTAAGGTCAAATAATCGCCAATCTGTTTTCGTATTTCATAAAAAAATTGTATCTTTGTGTTTCGGTAGCGATTTTGTTGCACCTCGAGGCTCTTTAGTTCAAGGGATAGAACGAAGGTTTCCTAAACCTTAAATCCGGGTTCGAGTCCCGGAGGGGCTACTGTTTTTAGGATAGGCTTAGGCTTATCCTTTTTTTTGTTTAGCGTAGTAATCACCGACTACTTGAGTAGTCCCCGTGATGCGGTGAGTGTGAATTTGGAGCGAGCTCCATTCACACCCACCACCTCCCGCCGCCAGAGCGGTGGTGATTACTACTACATTAGCCGTCTATCGGCACTACTCACTTTCTGCGGGTTGAGCCGATATGACAGAGGTTTATTGCTCGGGCTTGCGCCCTGCGCTTTTTTTATAAGGTGTCGGCTCTACGGCTGAAGCCGTCCGAGTCCCGGAGGGGCTACTTTATTGTGATAGCGGCGCTTCTGCGACGCTTCAGTCAAAATGGCGAATGGGAAATACGCTCAAGTATGTCCCATCCGCCATTTCTCCTATCAGCGCCACATAAGCACCACTCTGACAATAAAGAAGACAATTGAGACCTTTAAGACAATTACGATGGCCCCGGACAACACTGTGATACTCGACCTCGTAATGGTCTCAATAGTCTTAATGGTCCTAACGGTCCTAAATAATAAGACAATTGAGACCTTTAAGACAATTAAGACGGTCACGGACAATGGTGATACCCGACCTCGTAATGGTCTCAATGGTCTTAATGGTCCTAACGGTCCTAAAAAAAATTTGAGACCTTTAAGACAATTAAGCTGGTTGCGGACAATGGTGATACCCGACCTCGTAATAGTCCTAATGGTCTTAACGATCCTAACGGTCCTAAATAATAAGACAATTGAGACCTTTAAGACAATTAAGACGGTCACGGACAACGCTGTGATACCCGACCTCGTAATGGTCTCAATGGTCTTAACGATCCTAACGGTCCTAAAAAAATTGAGACCTTTAAGACAATTGAGATGGCCACGGACAACGCTGTGATACCCGACCTCGTAATGGTCTCAATGGCCTCAATAGTCTTAATGGTCATCAAAAAAACAACTATGATAGTCGCTATCGTCACTAAGGTAAAAAAGTGATTGTATATCAATAGTTGAAAAATTATTCGTATCTTTATGGGTGAATAACAGCACTAAAATATAAGCACAAGCAATATGAAACGATTAATTACTCTCCTGCTCCTTATGTTCGTAGCACTTGGCGTAAATGCGCAGACCTCGAGCTCCGCGCCGCAGCTAACCCCAAAAGAGAGTCTATATGGCACGTGGGTGCTCTCCATGCGTGAGCTGGTGGGCAGCGACGATGTTCCCGATATGTCGCTATACTTTAACTTCGCACGTGACAACAAGCTCTATATTCACTCCACAAGCGTGGTGCAGACGGGTGACTATTCGCTGATGCTTGAGAGTGGTAAAAGAGTGCCCTTAAAGGTGCAGTACGATTGCTCGGTATATATGACTATTGACTGGTCGGCAACTGCGAGCGAGATAACATTTAGCAACGTCGTAGAGGGTAAGGAGAGATATTGGGTTGGCAACCTCTATATCAAGAATGGCTATGAGCAGTATAGTAAGTATATACCTCATATCGAGGATGATATACGTGCGTCGTTGGAGTTTGTTAAGGGCCTACACCAGAGTTCCAAAGATGTGGATGGCACCCCGCTGACCGCCTCGCTACCCTATAAGCTCCTTGGTAGCGACCGTATGCAGTGGCAGATCGAGGAGTTGCCTCCGTTTACGCTGAAGCGCTACTCGCAGATTAAGCCCTCGAAGAGTGTCTATACGCTTGGCGAGCCTATCGAGATTAGCTATCTCGAAGGTGGCGTGGTATGCGACCCTGATGAGTACGCCTTCTTGTCGCTAAGCCGCTATGACGAGCGTGGCGAGTGGGCGTCGGCCTGGTTTAGCGACACCCCAACAGAGATAGGCACGTATCGCTATATTGCTGAGGATGATGGCTATAACTCAAATATGGCAATTGTGCGTGTAGTGCCTGCACTGCAACTAAATGTCTATGGCTACGAGGCCACCGAGGAGCGTCACCGTAGAGTTGTGCGCTCGAGCACCGACTCGGAGATCGTTGCAGATCGCTATGCGGTTATCGGTGATAACCACCTACGCATTATGCCTGGCGACTCGGTGCGAGTGGAGGTAGTATTAAATGGTCGTGATGTCACCGCCGATGCAACCATTAGTTATAATGGCGGGGTGCTTGCATACGATAGAGAGATACTCACGAAGGCTAACCGTTCGTATAATCTTGTTGCGCAGTTCGATAACCATAGCTCGAATATTGCGACTGTTGAGACTGCCGACTCGCTACACCTTAACATCATCCCCACAACGGTTGAGCTTGGTGATACGTTCCGCTACTCGGTATATCGGGGTTCGCACACAAATAATGAGTTGGACCATAAGCTGTTGAACGATGGCTATGTGTTGCGTGACGAGAGTGGTGACGTAGTGTCGAAAGATGCGCAGGGAGTTACGCCCCAGCAGCTTGGCACATACCGCTACTATGCCACCGATGGCCGTGTGTGCTCCAACCCCGTAGTGGTAGATGTCGTTGAGCCAAAGCCAATAGTGCTCAGCATCAAGAGAGATAACCACAGACGTTTTAGCGAGACTGCCGAGGGGAAATACTTTATGCAGCTCGATCGTAACCCCTTACGCTTTAGAGTGATGCAGGGCGATAAGGATATTACTCGCAACACCGATGTGTATAATAAGGATGGTGAGTTGCTTCAATATGTTCACGATATTCGACACCCGGGCGTCTACGAGTTTTACGCCACCAAGGGTAGGCTAAAGTCGAAGCCTATAACTCTTGTGATGCGTGATTTCCTCTCGCTCAGATACGACCGTGATATCTTCGATGAGGAGGGAGTTTTGGTGTTTACGGCTATGCAGGACTCGGAGGATGTCACCGCAGAGTGTCGCATCACGCATCGTCATCGTAAGCTGGATGGCGAAGAGCTGCTGAAGAGCAACACTCATGTGCCTACGGAGGATGGTTTCCATTCATATTGGGCTTATCGTGCTCCCATCTATGAGTCGTTTGCGAGGGTGTTGTTTGTGCGTGATGGTAGGCCTGTGGCTCCAAGTGCCGATCTTGTTATCGAGGTTGAGCGTGATACTATAACCCTTGGCGAGGAGCTACACTTCACCACTCTGCTCAAGGGTAAGCCCACCAAGGCAACTATCTACGATCTCGACGAGCAGCAGATAACATCGCCATATACCCCTCTGGAGCCTGGAGAGTATACCTTCGTCGCTCGTAAGGGGAAGATCATCTCTGAGCCACTTGTTGTATTAGTCCTGCCTAAGGACGACGAGCAGTAGTGGGGTAGCTATTGATCTATTTTCGGGCTAATAGAGTCCTATGTTTGAATATTCACCAAAACGTGCTATATTTGCACGTTGTAGGGTGCTTTGGCGCTAAAGGTGATAGATGTCGCCGTGTGATGCGCTCTATATATAATAAAAGTGTTTTGCAAGCGTTAAAACTATAAGTAAACAACTAATATTATGACAAACTATTCAACAGCTCAGTCGCAGACGCAGTCGATGATTGCATCTCTGTTTAAGAGTATGTATATGCAGATGGCTGCTGCGCTAACACTCACAGGCATTACCTCCTACTTCCTCTCGCAGTCGGTAGGTTTCCTTGAGTTTTTGTTCAACAACCCCTCTACGGTGTGGATCTTGTTCTTCGCCCAGTTAGGTGTGGTTATCCTTCTCTCGGCACGTGTTATGCGTATGTCGATGGCTACGGCAACACTCCTGTTCATCCTCTACTCGGTGCTTACGGGAGCTACCTTCTCGACGATATTTCTCGTATATAGCGGTGCTACGATTGCCACTACGTTCTTCGTTACGGCGGGCACGTTCTTCGCTATGAGCCTTGTTGGTTATATTACGAAGATGGATCTCTCGAAGCTCGGCAACATATTGTATATGATGCTCATTGGCCTGATCATCGCCACCATCGTAAACATCTTTGTTGCCTCTGGCACGCTCCAGTGGGTGATTACCTATGCCGGTGTGATCATCTTTGTAGGTCTTATCGCCTACGATACTCAGAAGCTCAAGCAGATATTCTATGAGTATGGCTCGGCAGATGAGGGAGGTCAGAAGCTCGCGCTGCTTGGTGCGCTTACGCTCTATCTCGACTTTATCAACCTCTTCTTGTTCCTGTTGCGCATATTTGGTAACTCGAGAGATTAATCATTGATACAAAAATAATTACGCCTCACAATGCTGTGAGGCGTAATTAATTTACTCCCTTCTCTTTAGCTTAGAACTTATATCGTATACCTGCTTGTATAAATCCCTTCACACCAAAGCCAACCTCGAGAAATCCTCGTAGCTGACCTCCCGCCTCGAGGCCAACAGCGCCAAGATGAAAGGCTGGAAGTATGCGTGTCTCGAACTCTCCATTCTTTGTGCCTACGCCAAACGTTGCTCCTACTGAGATATTTGTGTACATACCTACGTATGGGCGGTTAAACCAGTAGAATTTCGCCGTAGGCATCACCGTGCCGTAGTGGAAGCGAGCCTTAAGATCCTTCTTATTGGGCGTCTCACGGCCATGCTCATAGCTGAGCGTTCCACCCAAGCCAATATACTTATTGACAAAGTAGAGATACTCGCCACTTACTGCTCCAAAGAGCAATGGCTCGATGTCGCCCTGACCAAGTGTTACAAGGTTGATGAAGTTGTTAAACAAAAACTGCTGTGTGATGTAGCCGTACGACAGGCTCACCTCATGTGGTCGATACTCTGCGCCCTGCTGAGCGCTGATGGCTTGTGCCGATGCGCTGAACGATATAGCCAATGTTGCAATAGCTGCGATTAGTACTCTCCTCATAACCTCAAGTTTTATTTGTTGTCACAAATATACGAAATATATGCTAAATTGACAAATTCTCGTGCCGTTGTTACAAAATCGTTACAATGACGGGGCGATTGTTGCAAGAGGGTTAAAATTGAGTAACAATCGTGCAACGTGCTTGTAAAGCCCAAATATCATTCATACATTTGTGTCGAAAAAGATGAAAAAAAATTTTATAACAATAGATTTATGGTATTACAAGTACTAACACTTCTCGGCGCACTGGGTATGTTCCTCTACGGAATGAACCTTATGAGTGCAGGTTTGCAGAAGGCGGCAGGTAGCAAGATGCGTGGCTTCCTTACTGCAATGACATCTAACCCCTTTAAGGGCGTGATGACTGGCTTGGGTATAACAACAGTAATCCAGTCGTCGTCGGCAACAACGGTGATGACCGTAGGTTTCGTAAATGCAGGTTTGCTAACTCTCTCACAGGCTGTGGGTGTAATCATGGGTGCTAACATTGGTACTACGGTTACCGCATGGCTTGTTTCGTTATTGGGCTTTAAGGCCGATATCTCACTCTTCGCCGTGCCGCTCATGGCACTGGGCTTTATCTTCAGCCTCTCGAAGCGTGATAAACGTCGCCATATAAGCGAACTTATCGTGGGCTTCTCGCTGCTGTTCCTCGGCCTCTCGCTGATGAAGGAGTCGGTGCCCGATCTTAAGGAGACCCCCGAGGTACTTGCCTTCATCCAGAACTGGACAAGCTATGGCTTTGGCTCGGTGCTTATCTTCATGGTATTTGGTACTGTGCTGACACTCGTGCTTCAGTCATCATCGGCAACCATGGCGCTCACGCTTATAATGGTTAATATGGGCTGGATACCATTCGAGATGGGTGCTGCAATGGTGCTTGGTGAGAACATCGGTACTACGATTACGGCCAACATTGCCGCAGCCGTAGGTAACGCAAACGCACGTCGTGCAGCCCTTGCCCATACACTCTTCAACCTCTTTGGTGTATGCTGGGCCTTGGCTCTATTCACACCGTTCCTGTCGCTTGTGGGTACTACGATCACGTGGATGGGTCTGCCTAACCCTATGGATATTGAGCATTCAGCGACCATATCAATGACTCCAGATGAGAGCATGGCAACACTCTACGGTATCTCGATGCTCCACACGCTCTTTAATCTCTTCAATACCATAATCCTCATATGGTTTGTGCCTGTGATTGTGAAGATCGTAAGCTCAGTAATCAAGGATAAGAAGGAGGGCGACGAGGATAACGTGAAGCTCAAGTATATCTCAGCTGGTCCACTCCCAACTGCTGAGGTTGCCGTGGGTCAGGCACGTAACGAGGTCATCCACTTCGCCGAGATCTCACGCCGCACCGTAGGCCATATCCGTCAGGCTATTGCCGCTAAGAACGATAAGGAGTTTGAGGCTGCACGTCAGAGGCTCGTTAAGTATGAGGAGATTTCGGATCGTATTGAGTATGAGATTGCTCAGTTCCTCAACTCGCTACCCGAGGATAGCATCTCTGAGGCTACACGTACCGAGACCAAGCGTATGTATAAGATTATCGGCGAGCTTGAGAGCCTCGGTGATTCGGGCGAGAGCGTGGGCCGCATCCTTGCTCGTCGCAATAGCCACGGCAAGAGCTTTACGGAGGAGCAGTGCGCTAAGCTCGATGCGATGCTCACAGCCGTAGACAAGGCCTATGGCGTGATGATAGATAACCTTCGTGCCGAGGAGTTTGACCACATCGGTGTTCGCCTTGCTACTGATTGCGAGATTGAGATTAACGAGCTTCGTAACAACATCCGCGAGGAGGAGATTCGCAAGATCGAGACCGATGGTTCGAACTACCAGTCGAGCGTCTACTATCTCGACACAGTATCGGAGATCGAGCGTATGGGCGACTTTATAATCAATATATCGCAGGCTCTCGAAGAGTAATTTTCGATTATAAGGCCGCATCTGCGGCACATCACAAAAAGTAAGAGACCTCGGGCTGTACGCTACAGTACTATCCCGAGGCCTCTTCTTTTGCGATGCACCACATCTACGGCCTTCTAATCAAAAATTTTCGTTTATAAGACCGCATCTGCGACCTCTCAATCCAAATGGCGAATGGGAAATACGCTCAGTATGTCCCATCCGCCATTTCTCTTTATCGAGGCCACATCTGCAGCCTTTTAATCAAAAATCTAATTTTCAACCATAAGGCCGCATCTACGACCTTCTAATCAAAAATTGGGGCGGAGTGATTTCAGGGAGGATGGGAATCGCTATCCCCAGTATCCCCAGTATCCCCAGTATCCCCAGCATCCCCAGTATCCCCAGTTTAGGACCTTTAGGACCATTAAGACCATTAGGACCATTACGAGGTCGGGTATCACGCTGTGGTCTCGGCACTGTCTCGGCCGTGGCCCCCCCCCTTGTAAACTTAGATTAGAATGGCATATCGTCCACAACACCTGCGCCTGCCGAGTATGCTGCTTGTGGCTCCTCGGCAAATGGTGGCATATCGGGCATTGCAGTAGCTGCCTGTGGCTGCTGTGGCTGAACACGCCATGCACGCACGTCGGTATACCAACGACCTTGGTAGTTGCGGCTCTCGATATCGAACGACACGGTGTACATCTCGCCAACACGTAGCGACGATACCTCCTGCCCCTTATTCATAAATGTTACGGCTATCTCCTTGCCATACTGCTTGTTAGGCTGCTCAAAGACAACTGTCTGACGCTCCCACGTGCCACGTGCCGACTGGCCAGTGACGGCAGGGAGGATCTCCAATACTTTTCCTTCAAATTCCATATTTTCTCTGTTTTAGTTTTCGCTATTATGCTACCGAGCAGGCGATGCCAAGAGCTTCGACACGTACGGCAATCTTACGCAGCTCCTCCTTTTCAACCTTCTCGAGGGTCTGGCAGGGGGTGTCACGATCTAACGAGTAGACCATAACCTGCTTAGGAGCGATCTCCTCGATAAGGCGCAACCACGCCTCGACCTCCACGTCGGTGGTGTTATCAACACGCTGGCCGAGGTATTCGCCACGAAGGAACATTGTCTGGACTATAAGCTCGCCACCGAAGGCCTTGAGTAGCTCCACGGTGCGCTCTACGGTATATGCGCCCTGAGGCTTGTTGATAAGTTGCACTGTGGCGTCAAATGCCGAGTCGAGTTTGAGGATATTGTTATCCACACGTAGCAATGCTCGACGTACATCCTCACGGTGTATCTGTGTAGCGTTAGATAGCACTGAGACCTTTGCCTCGGGGCAGTGCTTGTCACGAAGGGCTATGGTGTCCTCGATAATCTGCTCAAACTCAGGGTGTAGCGTGGGTTCGCCATTACCTGCAAAGGTGATTACATCGGGTGGCGTACCCTCGCCAACCATCTTAGCAAGTGTTGCATCGAGCATTGTGCGCACGTCGTCACGTGAGTTGAAACGACGCTTGCCTGGGTGCTCACCGTTCCAGCCGCACTCGCAGTAGATGCAGTCGAAGCTGCATATCTTAGAGTCGATGGGCAGTAGGTTTACGCCCAGCGATAGTCCCAAGCGGCGTGAGCGTACTGGGCCAAATATTATGTTGTTGTATAATGAAGTCATCTTAAATAGTTAGTTTTTAGGTTATTACGGGCGGAAGTAACACCCCCCCCCGCCTTGCTTAGGGCTGCTATTTCGCACCCTTCGAGCCACCGAGCTTTGCGCCGTGCTTAGCCTGGTAGGCGAAGATGTTCTCCGAGTAGCTTGTAGTCTTGAACTCTGAGTCACGCTTGCGCTTGAATGCTACGGCGATAAGCCTATCTACGAGCTCATCGAACTTGATACCTGTGGCCTCCCAGAGGTAGAAGGATAGTGAGCCAGGGATGGTGTTAATCTCGTTTACGAAGATGTCGCCCGTAGCCTCGTCGATCATAAAGTCGATGCGTGATACGCCATCGCAGGCCAGCACTCGGAAGGTCTGGCAGGCGGTCTTGCGGATAAATGCTGTGACATCCTCGGGGAGGTTGGCAGGAATCTCACGCACGGTAGAGTGCATACCCTCGGATGGCTTGTTCTTGCCACCGCCTAAGTACTTATCCTCGTAGCTAAGAATCTCGCCCGAGCGCACGGGGGCCTCGCATACCGATGGCTGGCAGTCGTAGTAGTCGCCGAGCACCGAGCAGTTGATCTCCTTGAGCTTCTCAACAAGGCGCTCCACGATGATACGCTTAGAGTATTTGATGGCATTGTCTACGGCATCAATAAGCTCCTCACGGTTGTGTACCGCCTTGATACCTACCGACGAGCCGAGGTTTGCGGGCTTCACGATAAGAGGGTAGCTAAGCTTCTCGCTACGCTCCACGCAGGCATCACGCTCCGACAACCACTCCTTATCCGAGAACCAAGCGTACTCCACTACGGGGATGCCGCTCTCCTTGAGGATCATCTTCATCGTAATCTTGTCCATACCATTTGCCGAGGCGAGAGGGTTAGGGCACGCATATGGGATGCCTGTCATCTCTATGAGGCCCTGGAACGAGCCATCCTCGCCCGATGTGCCGTGCAGACAGGGGAGGATAACGTCGATAGAGCATACGCTATCGCTGCCGAACAGAGGTTTGCGCACCTTGTAGAGCTTGTTGTCGCCAAATACGGGGCGGAAGTAGACCTCTGTAACGCTCTTAAGTAGCGAGTCCATATCACGATAGTTGTCCGTAGTACGGAGCTTGTCGCCAGTATACCAGCGGCCCTCCTTTGATATGTAGATAGGCACGATGTTATACTTCTCAAGGTTCATCGCTGCCATTGTCTGCGCTGCGGTGATCACCGAAATCTCGTTCTCTACCGAGCGGCCACCAAAAATTACACCTACATTAATCTTCATTGTATCAGTTATTTAGTCGTTTTCTATTTGAATGAGTCGGGCAGATCGTTCTCATATAACATCACGTCGCCCGATTTGAGTCGTGGTTGTAGCTCGCCCATCGCCTCGTTGAACGATGCCACGCAGCGAAGCTGTGCAGTAGGGTAGCCACCCTCGGTGAGTCCCTCGACTATCGCCTTGCGGTTTACCTCGTTGATGACATATACACCATCGGGCTTTGCGGCGGCGATGTTTCGGCCAAACTCACGATTGTTGTCGTACTGCTTAGTGCCCATCTCGACAAATCCTGGTGTGAGCACATAGCGTTTACCCTCGGTAACAAAGCCACTGAGCACCTCGAGGGCCATACGTGCGCCCGTGGGGTTGGAGTTGTAGGCATCGTCGAGGATTGTTATCCCGCCGTTGCGTCGCATACTCAGGCGATGCTCTATCTGCTCAATCTGGCGTACGGCACGACGCTGTGCCTCTATAGATACGCCGAGCTTATCGGCTATGGCCAAGGCTGCGAGGATGTTGAGTATATTACCACGGCCGAGGATGTGTGTGGCAAACCTTGCCTTGCCGGCCTTACTCTCAACCTCAAACTCGGTCTCAGAGGGTGAGTAGGCGATGTTCACCGCACGGTAGTCCGCATCAGCGTTCTCGATACCGTAGGTTGTCACCTTGATGCCTCTCTTCTTGATATGCTCATAGGCGCTCTCCGAGTCGATATTCACCACACCAAGGCCACCCTCAGGCAGAGCGTCGATAAGCTCAAACTTGGTGCGTGCCACGTTCTCCACCGAGCCGAAGGTCTCGAGGTGCATTTCGCCTACCGAGGTGATGATGCCCATCTCGGGGGCTACCAAGTCGCATATCTCCTTGATGTCGCCACGCTGCTTGGCACCCATCTCGACGATGAATACCTCGTGGTGGGGCTTGAGGTGCTCACGTATGGTGCGCACCACACCAAGCGTTGTGTTGAAGTTGCCTGGTGTCATCAGCACGTTATACTTCTCGCTGAGCACACGGTATAGAAAGTGCTTTGTTGAGGTCTTGCCAAAGCTTCCCGTAATGCCTATGATGCGTAGGTGTGGCATTGCACGTAGGCGGCGCTTAGCATCGTTGTAGTACCAACGTGTGATGAGCGCCTCGAGAGGGCGATTTAGGAGGTTGGCAAGGATTGTCCAGTAGTCAAACGTAAGTAGCATCATCGCCACGAGCGTATACTCCGTGTAGAAGATGTGCGTGAGTGCTACGCCCGTAGCAGTAAGCATCAGGCGTGTGAACATCAGGCGCTTAACACGCATCGTGTAGACCAAAGCGATCTTATATTTTATCGAGAACTCTGCTACTGCAATTATCATCATCCATAGGCCAAACACCGCAAGTGCTGCGATATGGTCGGTCAATGCAAAAGTTATGGCCGCAACCACGGCTACGATATTCATCATCGAGTGCCACTCGCCCGTAGAGCGCAACCAGCGGTTGTAACGCTCCGTGCGATAGCTGTTCTGCTGGAACATCTGCACCGAGTAGCGCATTGTAGCCCAGAGATATACAAGCCATACGGCTGAGAAGATATATAGTACTACGCTCATCCTTTACTCGATTTTAAGAAATGATTTTAGTGCAGCAATCCACATCTCTTTCTGCTCCAACATAGCGAAGTGACCAGCACCCTCGGCCACCACCAACCCTGCGTCGGGAATTAGTCGCTGCATCTTGTGTGCATCGCTGAGAGGTGTTGCTGTATCCTTGTCGCCCCAGAAGAGGAGTGTGGGGGCAGAGATCTTGGGCATCACGTGGCAGAGATCCTCGTTCACGCACTTCGAGAGTATGGCACGCATCGTGGGTGTCGCACGGTTATAGTCAGACGAGCCCGACTTTGCACGGCGCTGCTCGATGAGCATCTGCGCCTTACGGTTGCCGATAAGCAGCGGTAGTAGGTGCTTCATCAGCTTGAAGCTGTATACCTTGCGGTAGTACGATAACGAGCGTCGTGGCTTTACGCCGGCAGCATCCGTAAGAATTATGCTGCGCACCTTGTTGCGAGAGGCGTAGAGTATAGATACTCGACCACCAAACGAGTGTCCTATGAGCGTTGGGCACTCGATGCCGAGCTCCTTAACGAGTGCCTCGATAGAGCGTGTATACTCCTCGACACCCCACGTTGTCTGCGGCTCGGCGCTACGTCCGAAGCCCGCAAAGTCTACGGCAACGACCCGAAAGTGTTGGCGCAGTAGCTCAGAGGTTGGCTTCCATATGTTACGGTCGCAACCCCAGCCGTGTAGTAGTATTATTGTATCTCCCTCGCCCTCAATCGAATAGGCGAGCTCAATGCCATCATATCTATATCGTGCATCCATATCACGCAAAGATAGTGAAAAATTCGCAACCCTGGTCGAAAAAATCTCAAAATCTTTTATAGCAGGGTGGCAATAAATAGTATCGGAAACGAGCCTTTTACGGTGAAGAGTATGTCGGAGGAGTATGTCGAACGTCCACGGTAGATATGTCGCCCGTCGAACGTAAGTAGGATGTCGGACGAATATGTCGAGTTGCCTCGGTAGAGATATCGTCCGTCGAACGTAAAGAGTATGTCCGAAGAGTATGTCGAGCGGCCGTCATATATCCTACTGCCGTCGAATGTCAGCACCGTGTCGGATGAGTAGGTTGAGTTGCCTTGGTAGAGGTGTCGTCCGTCGAATGTAAAGAGTATGTCGGAAGAGTATGTCGAGCGGCCGTTATAGATTTTACGACCATCGAACGTATAGAGAGTATCACTCGAGTATGTCGAGTTTCCGGCATATAGATATGCCTGAGCATCAGCTGATAGCGGGATTGTGAAAAGCAGTAGGAGAAGTAGTAGGCGCATAGTGGTATGGTTGTTTCTACAAATATAGAAAAAAGTTATGACCTATCATCACGTGAGACCTACTTTGATGTAGAAGGATGTTGTAGTAGAAGCGTCATTATGACGCCAAAGATACGAAAAGATTTGGAAATTAAAAAGTAGGGAGTCCAACCTATTGGTTAGACTCCCACAACTACTATTGAAAATCTCGTCGCAGCACTTACGATATGCTGAGGTCGAAATTTTGTTCGGGTGCTGACTGCTCCATCTCAAGGAACATCGTGTACATAGCCTGCATATCGTCGGCACGCTCTGCACCACCCATTGTTATATACATATTCCACTGCAACTCGAGGCGCACGATTGCCTCCATAAGTGCTGGTGCGGCCATCACTCGCTCCTCGGGAGCAAGTATTATCACGCTATCGACATCGGTATATTGTGCGAAGTATTGCAGTGTTATCACCGTGTCGTGGAGCTTAGCCACACGCTTGAGTACGAAGTGCTCCGATGTGCATCCCAACGCAGTCAGTCGCTCGATGAATGGCATCAGGTTGCTATCGCCATAGTTCTCGTACTCGCGTACCACTATAATACCAACCTTCACCTGCTTATCGGGGGCCTCAGCACTCTTCACTCTAAACATATTGCGAGTGGATGTTAGGCTTGTTAGCGAATGAACTTAGCCATTGCACGCTCCTGTGCAGGATACTTCTTTACGATCTCCTTGTAGCACTCCTGAGCCTTAGCGTTGTCGCCCATAGCCTCGTAAACCAAGGCGAGCTTCTTAGAGTAGGTAGCAAATGTGTGCTCGTCGTCGCTTGCAGCCACAGCCTTAGCGAAGTGCTCAGCAGCAGCCTGAAGCTCGTTCTTCTCAACAGCGATGTCGCCCTTAAGACCAAGTGCCATTGCGTTAATCATCTCACCAGCAGCACCCTCAGCCATCTCATACTTAGCCAACTCAGCCTCAGCCTTAGCGATGTCGCCAGCCTCTAAAGCAGCTGCAGCAGCAAGGAAGTTTGCAGTGTTAGCAGCAGCAGTACCCTCGTACTCCTCCTGAACCTTAGCGTAGCCCTCAACGCTATCAGCGCCGTTGAGCTCATTGGCCATTGCGATGCTTGCCGACTGCTCGTTAGCCTCAGAGCGGCTGTCGATGTAGTTCTTGACGATGAAGTAACCGCTGACTGCGATACCCACGATGATGATCAACCACAAAAGCTTGTTGCCGTGCTTGTCGAAAAATAACTCCAACTTACCCTTAGTCTCAACCATAATATCGGTCTCGGGTGTCTTTACATTGTGTGCCATAAATACTATTTGTTTTTTAATTATTTAAGTCTTCAATAGTTTCAACCTACAAAAGTACAATAAAAAGTTTTAATTTCATAGCTTTTGGAGTAAAAAATTGGGGATGGTGAAAAAATGTTGCAATAGACCGAAAAAAAATGTATCTTCGCACTATGATTAATGTCAAAATCGAGAAGTGATTATGATGCAACTCTTAAGACGAAATAAACTACTGTGCCTTATGATGTTAGCCGCTGCACTATTTGCTGGGTGCGAGGCTATTAACGAGGAGCTCCCCTCTTATCAGCAGAGCTCAAAGGTGCGTGTCGGCGACCTTGCTCCAATGTTCAAGATTGAGGCTTTGGATGGTACAGAACTCACGATGCCCAGTCACGAGCCTACGCTGTTAATACTCTTCTCGCACACCTGCCCCGATTGTAGGAATATGATGAGCGACCTGCAACAATATCTTGATAGCAACGCCCTGAGCTATAATGTTATGGCAATTTCACGTGGCGGCACAAGTGACGAGATTATGGCCTTTGTCGAGGAGTGTAATCTCGCTTTCAAGGTGGCAGCCGATGAGTCAAAAGAGATATATTATCAATATGCCGATATGTATGTGCCACGTTGCTATGTGATTGATGTCGAGGGTGTTATTCGTTTTATGACCTATGAGTACCAGCCCGACGATATTCAGCAGCTAATCACCGAACTTAACAAGTTAATCTATTAGGCCTATGATCCTCGATACACTCTCGATAATAAACTTCAAAAATATTGCTGATGAGCAACTTAAGCTCTCCGAGCAGGTGAACTGTTTTGTGGGCGATAATGGCGCTGGTAAGACCAATATTCTCGATGCAGTGCACTACCTTGCGCTCGCTCGCTCGATGCACACCATAACAGATGCCCAGAGCGTGCGCCACTCCGAAGATGCCTTCTTGCTCGATGGTCGCTTTAGGCGTGATGATGGCCGACCCGAACAAGTCGTATGTAGCTATACACGCCGTGGTGGCAAGACCCTTAAGCGCAATGGCAAGGAGTATGAGCGACTATCGGAACACGTGGGCGGTTTCCCGATAGTGGTTGTGTCGCCCGCCGACTCTGCCCTTATCAGCGACTCGGCCGAGGAGCGTCGTAAGTATGTCAATCGCTTTATCTCGCAGATTGATCGTGGCTATATGGCGCAGCTAATACGCTACAACACAACACTTCAGGAGCGTAACCGTCTACTTAAGGCTAACCCCTCGGAGGAGATGCTACTAATCTACGACGGTATGCTTTCGGCATCGGCCGACGTGCTGTTTAAGCGTCGTCAGGAGGTTATCGCCCAGATGCGCCCTATTGTTGAGGAGTACTATGCAATGCTTTCGGACGAGCGTGAGACAATAGGTATGGAGTATCGCTCGGAGCTTCAGAACTCTACGCTGGCGGAGCTATTGCTCGCCTCACGAAAGAGGGATTTTATTAACGAGTTTACCACCGTAGGTGTTCATCGTGACGATGTGCTCTTCTCGATAGGGGGCTATCCACTGCGTAAGTTTGGCTCACAGGGGCAGCAGAAGTCATTCCTTATTGCACTAAAATTGGCCGAATATCGTCTTTTGACCGAGAGGGTTGGCGATAAACCTATTCTGCTGCTCGACGACCTCTTCGACAAGCTCGATATGCGTCGTGTGTCTCAGCTACTACGCTTGGTGGGTGGCGAGATGTTTGGCCAAATTCTTATTACTGATTGCAATAAACACCGTCTTCAGCGCACTCTCAGTGAGGCAGGTGTCGAGTATGAGTTGTTCCACATTGCCGAGGGTCACGTAACGCTATGAAACGAACACGCACAAAACCCATAGGCGAGATCCTCGAGGAGTTTTTCAAGCGCCCCTATGTAGCCGCTAAGGTTGCTGAGGGTCGCCTGCCTGAGTATTGGCGTGAGATAGTGGGGGAGTATGTCGCCGAGCAGACACACAGCCTCCGCCTCGATAACCATATACTCTATGTCACGGTGCGTACGGGAGTTGTGCGTAACGAGCTCTTCTATCGTCGTGACGAGCTGTGTAAATTGCTTAACGACCGGGCAGGAATAAGGCTGATAAATGCAATAATCGTAAGATAAAAAAAGTGGGGATGACCTTTTGGCCATCCCCTATATTCTTTCTAAGGTGAAAGAGACTATTTAACTGCATTAACGATTGCCTCAAATGCCTTAGGCTCGTTGAGTGCGAGGTCAGCCAAAACCTTACGGTTGAGGGCGATACCCTTAACATTCATCTTGCCGATAAACTCTGAATAGGTCATACCGTACATACGAACTGCAGCGTTGATACGAACGATCCACAATGAACGATATGTTCTCTTCTTCTCACGACGGTGTGCATAGGCAAACTGCAAACCCTTCTCGACAGTATTTTTCGCAACTGTCCATACGTTTCCCCTTGAACCAAAGTTACCCTTGGCAAGTTTCAAAACCTTCTTTCTTCTTGCGCGTGACGCAACAGCATTGACTGAACGTGGCATAAATTAAAAGTTTTTGATAGAGCTGATAGCGGTGTGATTCTCTCACACTCTTTGGGGCTATTGCGCTCCGTTGTTAATAAAAAAAGTGTTGTTTACTACTACTTGTTGAGTTGGTCGCTAATTATTTAACGAGCAACTGCTTGATCTTAGCCTCATCGGCTGGTGAAACGATACCTGAGTAGCAAAGGTTACGCTTACGCTTGTTAGTCTTTTTGGTCAGGATGTGACTGTGATAAGCGTGCTTACGCTTGATCTTACCTGTGCCGGTGAAAGAAAAACGCTTCTTTGCAGCGGCATTTGTTTTCATTTTTGGCATTGTTACAAAAGTTAAATTAGTTAATAATAGCGTGCAAAGGTAAAAAGAATTATTCAAACAGCCAAGTATTTCCCGACTTAAAAAAGCGAAATAGATGGTTTACACACCTATTTTTTACGATAAAGGCTGCCGAGATTGCTCCCAGCAGCCTTAGATTTCCAATTTTTGAGGTTAATCCTTGATTACCTTCAAGCGTGCCATCACAGGCAGGTGATCCGAGAATGTGGCGCTCTCGTCGGCAGTGTAGCCCTTCGACTCAAGGCCCTCGCTACGAAGAATATAGTCGATACGTAACAAGCCACGCATAGGGCGGAAGGTATATCCGTAGCCGTTGCCACTCTCCACAAATGTGTCGTAGAGATTCTCGCTGAGTAGCCCATATACATACGACATTGGCGTGTCGTTGAAGTCGCCGCATACAATCTGGCGATAGGGCGTGTTATCCATAATGTAGCGTAGCGTATCGACGTGTGATGCACGTATCGACGAGTTGTCGGCAATGCGGTTTACGATACTGCGCATACGGTCGCCATCCTGAAGGATCTTACCACGCACAATATCCTCAGTGTCGTCGGCCGAGATACTCATCGTGTAGAGGTGGTTGTTGAACACACGAATAGTCTCACGGCTGAATACGATGTCGCACCACTGCGATGTGCCACGACCCTCGCCAGCAACACTGCCAGTGCGAATGATGGGGTAGCGGCTATATGTGCGCACAGCATACTCGCCACCCTCCTCGGCATCAGACTTATAGTACTGCTTATAGCTATTCTCGAAGAGCGTGTCGAGCTTGTTGATGCCACGAGCCTCACGTGGAAACTCCTGCAAGCAGAGGATGTCAGGAAGGTTGCCCTTCTCGAGATACTCCACATAGCCACTAACATCTCTCTTGCCATCGTCGTTGTAGAAGCCACGCACGTTATGCGTAAGGATCGTAAACTCGGTGCTATCCTCGGGCAGCTGCTTCTCGACCATCACTGCGGTGTTGTAGAAGTCGCCGAAGTAGAATATGCCTGGGATGAGGAGCACACCAAAGACAAGTGCTGTGATCCAGCGGCGCATAATCACCCATAGCAGCGTGCATATCACCACCATTATGTAGAGTATCGGGGTGAATAGACCCACGATTGTAAACTGGCCAAACATTGCTGGGGGCACGTGTGGCGTGAGGTAGGCGATGACGAGCGCAAGGCTCAATGAGAATGATATCGCCAGAAGCACAATAGTGAAGAGTGTACCGAAGAACGAACGCTTTTCGCCCTCTTTTGCAGTATCGAATATTCCGTTGTACTGCGAGTTCTCTTTCGATGCCATATAAGTTAAGTTTTGGTTAGTCCTAATATCTATATCTACGTCTGTCACGATAGCTCCACCACGTAAGTAGCAACCATCCCCAGAACATACCTCCGAGGTGGGCATAGTGGGCTACGCTATCCATACTTCCTGTCACGCCGAAGAAAAGCTCAACAAGTCCATATATGATTACGAACCATTTGGCTTTCATTGGTATAGGCGGGAATAGTAGCATAATTGTTGCGTTGGGGTGTAGCATACCAAAGGCCAGCAACAGACCAAATATAGCACCTGAGGCACCTACCGTAGGTGTCCACAGATACTGGTGGTATAGAAGAGAGTTCTCAGGTAGACGCATAAGGTCGATTTCGGCCACACCGAGCTGTATTAGCGCTGCGCCAATACCGCAGACGAAGTAGTAGATGAGAAAGCGTTTAGTGCCAAGCTCCACCTCGAGACCACGTCCAAACATCCACAGCGCAAACATATTGAAGAATAGGTGTGAGAAGCCACCGTGCATAAACATATATGTCACAGGCTGCCACACTTTGAACCATTGGCTCTCAATGGGGAAGAGTGCGAAGAGCTCATAGATGCGATTTTCGTCCAGCAGCATCGTCGCCAAGTAGACAACGCAGTTGGCAATGAGTAGGTTAAGCACCGCAGGGGGTGTTTGTGTTCGATATTGGTTCATACTCTCTCTAATTCTTTGTAAGTTTCGAGCGTAGCTCGTCAAGTGTTATCTCAGCCATAATAGGTGCTCCCGAGGGGGTGAAACTGCGGTTGTCACACTTCTCGAAGCTGCGTATTAGCGCCTCGACCTCCTCAGAGCGTAGCGAGTGGCCATAGCCTGCACTACCACGGCGTGCCATAAGCTCGGCAAGACGTCGGCGCTCCTCGTCGAGGGGCATCTGGCCATTGTCGATGCCGTGCAGCAGTTCGTAGAGTAGTTCGTCGAGAGGTGTCGCCATGTCGATGACGGCAGGGCGTCCTACTACCGATATATGTCCCGCCCCACGATACTCTACCTCGAAGCCTAAGGCTGCAAACTCTGTTGCGTGGCTCTCCATCAGGGCATACTCCTCCGAGGAGAGTGTCAGCTCCTCGGCGAAGAACATACGCTGCGAGGGCACAGCACCCACCGATGTTGAGGCCAAGATATTCTCATATAGTATGCGCTCACGCATGCGACGTAGGCTGAGTACCACGCAGCGTGGACCATACATCGCAATGGCATAGCCGCCACCTACCACCATCATCTCGCCAAACGATGTTGTGTCGCTGTGTAGGCTCGACTCCACGTAGTCAAATCTCCCCTGCTCGGCATCCTCGTCGATATACTCGACAACGGTCGATAGGTTTGACTCCGAGGAGTGTATCGTGTAGCACTCCTCGCTCTCGCTCAGGGCCTTAGCCTTGTGCGGCGTAGTGTCCGGGCTATCGTCGTAGGGGACGTCAAAGCCAGTAAATGGGATGTCGGGCATCGTTGCAGTTGGGTCGATATACTCGTCGCTGAAGGGGTTATACTTGCTGTTTGTACCTATGCGAGGTTCACGGTATACGGTCTGCTGGTTGGTATACGTAGGTATATCTAAGCGGTTGTCTGCCGAGAAGTCCATCATAGGCACAGCTCCCGTCTTGGCCAGTGTCTCACGTATGGCGGCTTGCAGTATCTGCAATATCACATCGGTATCGGCAAACTTCACGGTGGTCTTCTGTGGGTGTACGTTTACATCGACACGCTCAGGGTCTACCGTGATGTATATGAAGTATGAGGGTGTGCAACCCTCGGGTATTAGCTTCTCGTAGGCACGTATTATCGTGCGCTGCATTGTCTGTGAGTAGAAGTAGCGGCCATTGACAAAGAGATACTGCTCGTTGTTGCGCTTCTTGGCTGCTGCCGGACGGCCGATATATCCCTCGATACGTACCACCGAGGTGTCTACCTCGACATCGAGGAGATTGGCCTTGATGTGCTTGCCCACGATGTCCACGATGCGGCCAGCACGGTTTGTCGGCTTGAGCGAGTACACTATGCCGTCGTTCTGGCGTAGCTCGAACTCCACGTCGGGGTTGCAGAGTGCCACACGCTGAAACTCGCTCTTAATCTGCGACGCAAGGCGTGAGTTATCGCCATCGATAAACTTACGTCGTGAGGGCACGTTGTAGAATATGTTGCGCACCAAGAACTGCGAGCCTGCTGGGCAGGCCACGGGGGTTTGCGAGCGGAACTCACCACCCGAAATAAGTGTCGATGTGCCTATCTCGTCCTCCGCACGGCGTGTGCGTAGCTCCACCTCCGATACCGCAGCAATCGAGGCAAGGGCCTCGCCACGGAAGCCAAAGGTGTGTAGTTTGTAGACATCTTCGATAGACTCTATCTTCGATGTTGCGTGGCGGTCGAAGGCCATTCGTGCATCTATAGCCGACATTCCGCAGCCATCGTCGATGATCTGTATCAGCTCCTTACCGCCATTTCGGAAGTTCACCTTCACACACTTCGCCCCTGCGTCGATCGAATTCTCCATCATCTCCTTGACGACATTCGATGGCGCATTGACAACCTCACCAGCGGCAATCTGGTTGGCTACAATCTCGGGTAGAAGTTTTATGCGGTTGGTCATCTGGGCTTAATCGTTTGGTATTATCGTTATCTTCTTGTGTCGCCACTCTGACTCGGCAGCCTCCTTGAGTTTCTCCTCGTCAGTTAGGGTCTCGATACCCTCCAAAATTGTGGGGTCAATACTCTCGTTATACACCCAGTCGAGGGGTGTTTCAACCCTCTCGCTATCGGCTGTTACGCTCTTGCTAACCCCCTGTGCCACTGCCTCTTTCTCCTCGCTCGTAGCAACTACAAACTCCATGATGCGAGGTAGTAGCCATAGCATACCGAGTGCTATGGCTGCGGTGATGATGACCAGGCCACGAAGTTTTGAGCCTCCGGCACTGCGAGCACTCTCACGTGCTGCATCACGTGCCTCACGCTGTGTGCGAACATACTTTCCCGGAGTGTACTCCTCGTTGTCGCTCTCGGACGATGTGCCGTGCAGTATCTTACGACGCTGGTTACGCTCCTCCTTTACGGGGTCGTAGTAGCGTGGAAAGTAGTTAAACTGCCTTGGCTTGGTCTTGGGTGGTCGGAATATTGACATAACTGTGGCCTCTATACGTTATCTAAAGAAGTTCTTCATACGCTCGAAGATGTTCTGGTTCTCGACACCTGCTGCACGTTTGAAGTTAGGCTGTTCGGCGAGTTTCTCGATTAGCTGACGCTCCTCCTTGGTGATCTCGTCGGGGATGGTGATATCCACCACAACCATAATATCGCCTCGGCCGTAGCCATTTACGTCGGGCAGACCCTTGCCACGAAGGCGTAGCACCTTACCTGCGTGGGTACCTGGGGCAATCTTGATGCGTGCCTTGCCATCAATAGTAGGCACCTCGACCTCACCTCCGAGAATAGCCGTTGTTACCGTAATATTCATATTGTGAATAAGGTCGTTGCCGTCACGCATCAGCTGTGGGTTGTACTCCTCCTCGATAACCACAAGAAGGTCGCCATTTACGCCACCCTGACGTGCTGCATTGCCCTTGCCACGAACCGTAAGCACCATTCCGTCGCTCACGCCCGCAGGGATCTTCACCTCGATGATCTCCTGACCACGCTCCGTACCCTCGCCCGAGCACTTTGTACACTTATCCTTGATCGTACGACCAGTACCCTGACAGGTAGGACATACACTCTGGGTCTGCATACGGCCGAAGAAGGAGTTCTGCACCGTGATGATATATCCCGAGCCGTTACACTGCGAGCAGGTGGCATACGACGACTTATCCTTAGCACCCGTGCCACCGCACGCCTCGCAGGCTACGGTCTTATTAATCTTGAGTTTCTTGGTCACGCCCTCGGCAATCTCGCTTAGGGTGAGCTTCACCGTGATGCGAATGTCGCTACCACGTGTTGCTGTGCGTGAGCGTGTCGAGCGACCGCCACCGAAGCCACCACCAAAGGCACCTCCGAAGATGTCGCCAAACTGCTCAAATATATCCTCCATCGAGAAACCGCCGCCCGAGAAGCCTCCAAAGCCACCACCGCCAGCAGCGCCGCCCATTCCTGCGTGACCATAGCGGTCGTAGCGGGCACGCTTATCCTGGTTCGACAGCACGTCGTAGGCCTCGGCAGCCTCCTTAAACTTCTCCTCAGCCTCCTTGTCACCAGGGTTCTTGTCGGGGTGATACTTGATGGCCGCCTTGCGGTAGGCCTTCTTTATGGTATCTGCATCGGCGTTGCGCTCAACGCCTAACACCTCGTAGTAATCTCTCTTCTCTGCCATAGTTTTAATCCTTTATTCGCCTACGACAACCTTAGCGTAGCGCAACACACGCTCGCCCATCTTATAGCCTCGCTGCACGCAGTCGATAACCGTGCCGTGCTTCTCCTCGCCCGCAGCAAAGCGAGCCACTGCCTCCTGCTCCTCCTCGTTGAAAGGCTTATCCACGCAGTCGATGGCCACGATGCCTGCTGCCGAGAGTACGCTCTCGAACTTCTTCATTACAAGCTCCTCGCCCTGACGCAACGACTCTACGTCGTCGCTCTTCTTTGAGGCTGCCACCGCACGCTCCATATCGTCGAGGATGGGGAGAATAGCCTTCCACGCACCCTCTGAGCCACGCTCCACAAGCTCCATCTTCTCCTTGATGGTGCGCTTGCGGAAGTTGTCAAACTCGGCCTGAAGGCGTAGATACTTGTCGTGCCACGCTGCAATCTGCTCCTCGAGCGATGGCTCTACTGACACATTGTCAGATGCGGTAGTGCCCTCTTCTGCCACTTTGTCCTCCGCAGGGTTTGTCTCCGAAGCCGTTGTCTGCTCCTGAGCCACTGTCGCTGTATTCATATCTTGCTCTAAATCTGATGTTTGCTTCTTCATAAATCTACCTATATTAAACATTGTCAATATATATTGAACAAATTATATGCCTAATACAAAAATCGTTGGTCGCTTCTCAATCTCTGGCACTCCGCTGCGTCTCCACTCCTCGATGCTTCGTGTCGAGATAAGCTCGTTGGGTGCTGTTATGTCGCAGGCCACCGTAAGGCGAACTTTTGGCGATAGCGTGCGGCACAACGTCTCGAAGAGCTTTGTGTTGCGGTAGGGTGCTTCGATAAATATCTGTGCTTGGCGCTCCTCTGTGGCACGGCGCTCGAGACCCTTGATCGCCCGTGAGCGCTCTGGCTCCTTGATCGGAAGGTAGCCATTGAAGGCAAACGACTGTCCGTTCTGCCCCGAGGCCATCATCACCATAAGTATCGACGAGGGGCCTACCAGTGGTACTATGCGCACACCGTGGCGATGTGCCAGGGCAACGATGTCGGCTCCTGGGTCGGCAACACCCGGAACACCCGCCTCCGATATTACGCCTGCCGAGCGCCCCTCAAGCACAGGGCGTAGCATACGCTCAATGTCACGCTGCGAGGTGGTATGCTCGTTAAGCTCCACGAACTCCAGCTCGTCAATCTTGCGCTCGATGCCCGCCTTGGAGAGAAACCTGCGTGCCGAGCGGACATTCTCGACAATAAAGTAGTCGAGTGAGTTCATTATCTTGCGGTTAGCCTCGGGCAGCACCTCCCATACCGACTCCGAGTCGGCAATAGGACAGGGTATCATATATATCGTACCGGCCATTATCGCTCTGTGTATATGCGTTTTACACGTGCCGATACCGATGTCATAATCTCATACGAGATTGTGCCCAGCACCTCGGCCATATCCTCGAGCGAGAGGCCTCGTTCGCCTGAAAATATCGTAACCTTGTCGCCTACCGAAACACCTGCAATATCCGTAATGTCGATCATTGCACTATCCATACATACTCGTCCGATGATGGGGGCGAGTTGTCCTGCCACCTTAACACTCCAGCGACCACCTCCCAAGTGACGGTCAAGACCATCGGCATAACCCACGGGGATTGTTGCTATTGTGGTGTCACGCTCCAGACGTGCCGAGCGACCATAGCCTACTGACTCACCACGGCGCAGTTGCTTGATCTGCACGATGCGTGTCGAGAGCGATGCTACGGGGATAAGCTCATCGTTATGCTCGAAGCCGTAGCCGTAGAGACCCAAACCCAGACGGCACATATCATACTTGGCCTCGGGGAAGCGCACGATAGCTGCTGAGTTGGCGATGTGGCGTAGTGGGGTATAGTCCAACCACTCGATAAGCTGCGAGCTCATATACTCGAACCTTGCAAGCTGCTCACGTGTGAACTCATCCTCAGCGGGGATGTCGGCACACGACAGGTGCGAGAATATCGAGGCAATATGCAGCGTGGTGTCGAGGTGTAGACCACGACCAAGTAGGTCGATGTCATCCTCCATAAAGCCCAGACGATGCATTCCAGTGTCGAGCTTGATGTGAATAGGGTAGTTCTCTCTGCCGGCACGGTGTACTGCACGGCGGAACTCGTCGAGCGACTGGAAGCTATATATCTCTGGCTCAAGGTCGTGCGACACCATCACATCGAAGCTGTCGTGGTCGGCATTGAGCACCACGATAGGCATCGTAATACCCTTGGCACGAAGCGTTACACCCTCGTCGGCAAAGGCCACGGCGAGGTATGACACACCCTCGTGCTGAAGCATACGTGCCACATCGGCATCGCCTGTGCCATAGCTCCACGCCTTGACCATAGCCACCATAGGGTGCTGGTGGGGTAGGTGGCGGCGGAAGTAGTTGAGGTTCTTCTTCATCGCCGCAAGGTCCACCTCAAGAGTTGTAGTGTGTGTGCGACGCTCCAGAAGGCGGGTGATGCGCTCAAAGCGGCTGTCACGACTACCCTTAACAAGAATTACCGAGTCGCCCCAGCGCTCACGCTGGAAGTTCTCCAAAAGCTCGTCGGTAGAGTAGTAGAACGATGCGTTGCGCTCGAAGAGTGCGCTGTGTTTGGCAATCTGAGAGCCTACGCCGATAAGGTGATCGACACGTGCATTACGCACAGCCTCTGCCACACGAGCATATAGCTCCTCGGCGGCCATGCCACTTTGCAGTATGTCGGATATCACGGCCACCTTGCGTCGTCCCATCGACTGGCGATGTAGGGCGTCGAGTGCTACGATCACGGAGTTGATGTCGGAGTTGTACGTGTCGTCGATAATCATTGAGTTGTCGATACCCTCCTTCAGCTCAAGTCGCATTGCCACCTTTGCAGAGAATACTGCACCATCGACACCATAGCCCAGCTTATGCATAAGTGCCGACACGTGTGCCGCATCGACCGAGAGGGCGTCGCTAAGCTCGAGTATATCATCTACCGACTCGCAGCTACTGTCTATGAGTTCACGGTCGGCATATAGCTCCTCGATGCGCCTCTTAAGTGCTGGATACTCCCTACTATATATTATTGTGCGCGCGTTGCGGCATAGCTCAAGTTTCTCGTCGATCTTTTGGTCGAGCGATGCGAAGTTTGCCGAGTGGGCATCGCCTATCGAGGTGATGACAACGATGTCGGGCTGTATCATACGCTCCAGACGCTCCATCTCGCCCGGCTCCGAGATGCCCGCCTCGATGAATGCCACACGCTCCTCGCCATCGAGCATAAGTAGCGATAGGGCTACGCCGAGCTGCGAGTTGTAGCTCTTTGGCGAGGCAAACGAACGTACCGAGCAGGGCATTGAGCGTGCTGCCCACTCCTTGACTATTGTCTTGCCGTTAGAGCCTGTGATGCCCACGACAGTGCCCTTAAACTGCGAGCGTTGGTGTGTTGCAAGGCGTTGCAAGGCAGCTATGCTATCATCGACGATGATCATACTCGATGTGCTGTCGAGTGCCACCTCACGCTCCACAATAAAGGCACGCACGCCACGCTTGGCCATACGCTCAATGTAGTTGTGGCCATCGTGATGCTTACCGTGGATAGCTGCAAAGAGCGTATCCTCGGTCGAAATGACGCTACGTGAGTCGGTAGCAACCTCCCTAACTCGGAGGTCGTCGCCACGAAGCTCTCCGCCCACAATGTGGGCTATTTCAGATAATAGATAGTTCATCTATTTATAGTTTTCGTTACTCCTGTCTAAATGTCACAATGGTGATTCCCGCACCACCACGGTCGGCGTGGTCATCTGCGATGGTGGCCACGTCACGTACTGTACGCAGATAGCGGCGTATCTCCTCCTTAAGTGCTCCTGTGCCCTTGCCGTGTAGGATTGTTACACTTCCTACGCCCACCATCAGAGCATCATCCACAAGATCCTCCACGGCGGCCAATGCCTCCACCGCACGCATACCTCGCACGTCGATGTGGTCACGGAAGTTGAGCTTGCGCTCACGAATATCCACCGATACGACGGTGCGTGGGGCTTCTGGGCGTGTGGCACGCTTATACTCGGCCGACGATACACCCTTTAGGCGCTCGAGCTCCACCATCATAATCATCTGGCCAAAGGCCACTTGAGCCCTCTTGCCCTTGATCATCTGCACCACACCGGGAATCTGCTGACCCTCGATGCGCACCTTTGAGCCCACCTCTATCTTTATAGGCTCTGGTGCAACACTCTTACTCTGCTCTTCACGCTCTTCACGCTCTCGTGCTCTCTGCTCACGTCTCTCACGTCGGCGTGCTAAGCGTTGCATCTCACGCTCGAGGCTATCTTCGTGGGCCTTCTGGTCGAATACCACCTCGTCGGCAAATGTAGTAAGTTCCTTGCGTACCGAGCGTGTTATCTCCTTGTCGGCCTGTGTCTCACGGATCGTACGAATGGTATTCTCGATGGTGCGGTTAGCCTCCGATAGAAGCTCGGCGGCCTCACGTCGTGCCCTCTCGATAATCTCACGTCGCTCATCCTTGATGCTCTGAAGACGGTCGCTATAGGTCTGCTCCAGCTGCTCTACCTTGCGGTCGGTAAGACGTATGCGGTCACGCTTCTCGGCCCAGTAGCGCTTGTCACGTGCAATCTCACGTAGCTGCTTCTCGAGGTTTATATGGTCCTCGCCAGCCCTCTCCGTGGCTCGCTGTATGATATCCTCGGGAAGTCCCGTCTTGCGTGCTATCTCGATAGCAAACGAGCTGCCAGGCTTGCCCATCTCGAGGCTAAACAGCGGACGTATATTCTTAACATCGAAGGCCATAGCACCATTTGCTACGCCCTCGTTGCGTGATGCGAAGTACTTGATGTTGGCATAGTGTGTGGTGATCACACCATAGGCCTTGCGCTCCAAAAAGCGCTCGAGTATCGACTCCGATATCGCTCCACCAATGGTAGGCTCTGTGCCCGAGCCAAACTCATCTATGAGGATGAGTGTGCGAGCTGATGCCTCATGGAGCATGGCACGCATATTCATAAGGTGCGACGAGTAGGTCGATAGGTCGTTCTCGATAGATTGCTGGTCGCCAATGTCGATTAGCAGCGAGTCGAATAGCGGGAACTCCGAGTTCTCGAGTGCAGGCACCAAGAAGCCACACTGCACCATATATTGTAGTATTCCCGTGGTCTTCAGACATACCGACTTACCACCTGCGTTGGGTCCCGAGATTACGAGTATTCGTCGTTCGGGGTTTAGCTCCATGTCGAGTGGTACGATCTCACGCTGCTGGTGACGTAGCGTCTGCTCGAGTAGCGGATGACGAGCCTTGCGCAGCACAAGACGTCCATCCTGAGATATTATTGGCTTCACGGCGCCATTCTCAATTGCCCAGCGGGCCTTGGCACGTAGCACATCTATGGTCGTTAGGTAATCGTCTATGCGTTTAAGGCTCTCGACATCAAGACGCAGTGTTGCTGTTAGCTCGGTGAGTATGCGCACAATCTCACGACGCTCGGAGTACTCCAACTCACGAAGCTCGTTGTTGAGCTCCACCACCTCCACTGGCTCGACATATGCCGTGCGGCCTGTTGCCGACTCGTCGTGGATAAATCCCGAGATCTTGCGCTTGTTTGCTGCCGCAACGGGGATAACGGCGTGACCATCACGTATCGATATCATCGCATCGGCATCTACTAAGCCCGCAGCCTTGGCTCGTTGTAGGACCTGTTGCAGGCGCTTGGCCACCTGACCCTCGTGCTCTCGTATGGCTCGGCGTATGTCGCTAAGCTCGGCAGAGGCCGATGAGCGCACCTCGCCCTTATCATCAACCACACGCTCGATGGCTGTGGTAAGATGTGGACAGGTCTCCACGTTACGTGTTATGCGTTGCAGCGCTGGGTAGCTCTCCGCACGGCGTGATAGAATAAAGCGCACGATCGTTGCGGCATTACGTAGTGAGCGCCATAGTGTGGCACACTCCTCGGAGGTGAGGTATGACCCCTCGACGGCAACCTTCTCGACGATAGAGCCTATATCCTCCTGCTCGCCAATCTCGGCGCCAGGCTCCATCATTATCACCAGACGCATCTGGTCGGCAAGATCCAGTCGCTCAGTAACATCGCGTAATGAGTGGCTAAAGCCCTCGGATGCTACCCTCTGGCGAGAAGATAGCATCGAGCAGCGATCCATGATCTGCTCACGGATGCGGTCGAAGCCTACACGTTGTTCGAAGTTCGAAGGATAGATCATTGCCCTGTGCTCGGTTGATTACTACTCCTCTTTTGCCGCCTTCGCAGCACGCTTTGCTGCCCTCTTTTCAGCCTTTGCAGCCTTTTTTGCCGCCTTCTCGGCTATCTTCTCCTCCGACTGGCCGAAGAGCGAGAAGTGAACATAGCGCATAGGGTTGGTCTTAAGATCCTCGAGGAGTGTTGCGAGGTTGTTGCCCGCAGTGTTCAACGACTCGTATAGAGCCTTATCGTTGATGAGCATACCTGCTGTGCCATCGCCATCGTTGATAGCGTTGATGATGCCATCAAGCTCGGTGAGGGTTGCAGATAGCTGCTCAACAAACTGTGCCTCAGCAAGGTCGCCCGTGAACTTATCTACGTTGGCCAGCATAGACTCTATGCGGTTGCTATTCTCGGCAAGTGTCGAGGTGAACGAGCGTATGTTGCTAACAATGCCTCCGATGCTTCCCTGAACCGACGAGAGTATAGAGTTCACCGACGAGCTCATAGTCTCGAGGTGGCTGATCATATTGGTAATCGACTCACTATTCTCGCCAAGTAGGCCGTTGAGCTTATCTACGGTCACGTTCACGTTTGTGAGAAGTGTTGTCGCCTTGTCGGCCATAGAGCCAATCATATCTGGCTTCACACGACCCTCGATGGTGCTCTCCTCAGCAATATATGCGTTGGCATTACCCTGGATGATGTTGATCTCAGTGCCACCCATAAGGCCTGCTGCGCCAAGCTCTGCCACAGAGTTGATAGGGATCATCTCGGCATACTTATCCTCGATAAGCATCTCGACCTTCACCTTATCGCCCTCGAGCGCAATATCCTGAACGTTACCGATAACCACGCCACGTAGCTTTACACGTGACGAGACCATAAGACCACTTACATCGTCATAGTAGGCGTAGTAAGTGCTGCTTGATAGTAGTAGGTTCTGACCTCCTAACCACTTGATGCCCCACCACGATACGAGTATCACGATGACTGCGAAAAATCCAATCTTAAACTCTCTACGAATCTTCATATCTCACTCAATTTTTAGTATTTTCGATGTTTGTGTGTTGCGTGTTCAATGTTCGTGTGTCGTGTGCAACTATTTGAGGTTGTCGCCTCGATACTGCACGATGTAGGCATCGGCAAATCTCTCCTGTGCGCCTGCCAGTGCACTCTTCGCCTCGGCGAGTGTCGAGTAGCGGCCATAGCAATACTTATATTTGTACGTGCCCTTGCCGGTGAACTCTGCAACGTGGCTATGTAGCGACCCAAAGCGCTTGGCATCTATGCTAAGGTGCGTTGCTGAGGCCATCAGCTGTATGGTGTAACCCTCCTCCACGCTCTCATCGCTGCTCCTCGGTGTGCTCTTTGCTGCGCTCTCCTTCACCGCCACAGACCCACTCCCAGTCTCGGATGTCGTTGTCTGCTCCACGGTCATCTGGTCAAGGCGCTTCATATACTCTACGATAGCATCGCTTATTGCCCCTGCAATCTGCTGCTGACCACGTTTCGAGTTCATATACTCGAGCTCTGCGGCGTTGGTCATAAAGCCCACTTCGATGATTACGCCTGGGCCACGCAGAGGGTAGAGCACTGTCCACACCTTCTCGGGGTAGACCTTTATGCCTCGAGACTTACGACCAATGGCCTTGAACTTTGTGCTCACAATCTCACCAAAGGTGCGATTTATGGGGTCGTTGTTCATAAGCAGCGATAGCGCCTCGATATAAGCCATAGAGTTTTTATCGATGTTGTCAATATGCGTAAAGTCCTCGTTGTCACGTGCTACGGTGCGTCGCTTGGTGTGACCCTGTGTTGCACCATCCAACGATAGCACGATGATCTCGACGCCGTGTACGCTGCGGTCGCTCTCGAAGTCGTTGGCGTGGATCGAGACAAAGAGGTCGGCCTGCTTCTGGTTGGCGAGCTTTGGGCGCAGGAGGTTGTCGTTCTCCTTCTTTGGGTGTAGCTCCTTGTCGCTCTCACGTGTGAGGTAGACTTCGAGCTTGGGCATCTTCTCTGCGAGCTGTCGTCGCACCTCGAGCGATATTGTGAGGTTGAGATCCTTCTCATTTACCGAGTTGCGTATTGCTCCTGGGCGTGATGGACCGCCATGTCCGGGGTCGATAACCACAACTCTACCCTTGGGCGACGCAACAAAAGTGGCTGCCCACACGTTAGTGCTCAGAATGGTGAACACAAGCGCCCAGAGTATGAGTGTAAGTTTTCGCATAAATTATAGCATCAAAGTTACGTTATCCGTAAAAAAATGTTATCTTTGCCGATTATAAGTGGGTGTTTTTACCTAAAGGTAACTCCGCTTTATCGACGTATTAATAGTGTTGTCGGGGTGTTTTGCCGACTGTGTCGGCAAAGGTACAAAAAAATATTGAATTTTGAGACAATTTTTTGTAAAATATCTAATGTCGCTGCTGATGGTTGCAGTCCTCTTGTGTCTATTCTCGGGCCTCTCGGGAGTGGGTGCAAGCGGTTTTAGCTGGTTTGCAGGGCAGGATACTACCTCGTTGCAGAAGCCTAAAAGTGCGGCAATAAGCACACTTTCGGATGCCAATGAGCCAGCGGCAACACCTCCTCAGCGCCCCACCTCGCAGCGCCCAGCTAATGAGCGTCGTGGCACGGCGCAGAGTGCTCAGCGTCCAGCATCACGTTCCGAACGAGACACAACACGTCGTAGCACCGAGAATCAAACCTCACAGAGCGATACTACTAAGAAGCGCTCGCAAGGTATGCAACTCAACGACATCATCGAGGGTAAGGCCGTAGACTCGGTGGTGTTCGATGCTCGTAATAAGATGATTTACAGCTATAAGCAGGGCGATGTGACATATCAAGGTATGAACCTCAAGGCCGACTTTATGAGTGTGAACATGGAGACCAAGGATATCTTTGCCCATGGCTTCCTCGATAGCGTTGATGGTGTGGCAACAAAGACCCACCCTGAGTTCTCGGATGGTGGCTCGCCATACTCTATGGATACTATCACCTACAACCTCGACTCTCGTAAGGCGGTAATCAAGGGTATCGCAACCCAGGAGGGCGACGGCTGGCTGGTAGGTAGTAAGGTGAAGATGCAGCCTGATGGCTCGATTCATATCGGCGAGGGTATGTACACGACGTGTGACTGCGTCGATCACCCACACTTCTATCTGCATATGACGCAAGCAAAGGTAATCCCTGGTAAAAAGGTGGTTACGGGATATGCCTACCTTGTAATGGAGGATGTGCCCATCTACTTCCCGGGTATCCCAGAGGGCTTCTTCCCTGTGCAGACAGGTCCTAAGTCGGGACTCCTGATGCCTACATATGGCGAGGATGCAAAGGGCTTCTTCATTCGTGACCTCGGCTACTACTTCAAGATAGGCGAACATATGGATCTTGCCATTCGTGGTGGTATCTATACACTCGGCTCGTGGGAGGTGTCGGCACGCTCGCAGTATGTCAAGCGATATAAGTTCAAGGGTAACTTCGACCTCTCGTACTCGTCGATACGTACGGGTGAGAAGGGCGAGCCCGACTATGTAAATCAGAACAACTATAAGATTCAGTGGCAGCACTCGCAGGACTCTAAGGCCAACCCCGGATCGACATTCTCGGCATCGGTAAACCTCACGTCGAGTGGTTATAGCCGCTATTCGGCAACTACCGTGAACGACATCCTTGCTACGCAGACCAACTCGTCGATCTCCTACTCGAAGAGCTGGGAGGGCACGCCATTCTCCTTGTCGTTGAACCTCGCCGTGTCGCAGAACTCACGTGATAAGACCATCGCCGTGACGCTCCCTACAATCACCTTCAACGTGGCCAGCTTCAACCCCTTCAAGCGTAAGGAGGCTGTGGGTAAGACCCGCTGGTATGAGAAGATCAAGATGAGCTACTCGATGAAGATGACCAATACGGTGAATACCAAGGAGAACGAGATATTTACACGTGAGACACTTGATAAGATGAAGAATGGTATCCAGCATACCATTCCTATCTCTACGTCGTTGTCGCTGTTCAACTATATCAACGTGAGCCCATCGTTCAACTACACCGAGAGGTGGTACTTCAAGAAGGTACGTCAGGAGTGGAACAACGAGACACGTACGGTAGAGACCCTCGATCCCGAGTATGGCTTCTGGCGACTATATAACTATAACGCCTCGGTATCGGCAAATACAACTATATATGGTACGTACGTGGCCAAGAAGAAGGAGCGTAAGTTGCAGGCTGTGCGTCATACCATAACACCAAATATCGGCTTCTCGTACGCCCCCGACTTTAGCCGCCAGCGCTACGGCTTCTACGAGACCGTGCAGACCGATACGACGGGTAGATTTAAGGTCTACTCGCCATTTACCGATAACGCCTACGGTGTTCCTGGCTCAGGACAGCAGCTATCGCTAACCTTCGGCCTGTCGCAGTCGCTTGAGGCTAAGGTGCGAACAAAGGATACTGTGAAGAAGATTAAGATTATTGACCAGATCTCGATCAATGGCTCGTATAACTTCCTCGCAGACTCTATGCGTCTATCAACGCTACCTATACAGCTGCGTACGACAATCTACCAGAACGTAGCCCTCAACCTCTCGATGACGCTCGACCCCTATGAGGTGTCGCCACAGGGTGTTCGCTACAATAAACTGATGTGGAAACGAGGCTTGCCCGGACGTATACAGAATATCGGTTGGAGCTTTGGCTACACCTTTAAGTCGCGTGAGAATAAGAATCAGACAGCGGCTAACGATATCACGTCGCTGCCTCCCGAGTACTTCAACTCCTGGTCCGACCCCTATGGCGAGCTCAACCCAGCGATGCGACGACAGTGGATGGCGGGCCAATATTATGACTTCTCGATACCGTGGAACTTCGGTTTCAACTATAGCATCAACTACTCGGCGCAATACGTGAACAACGGTACTACGGGATATAATAAGAAGATATCGCAGACTATCAACTTCAATGGTAGCGTCAAGCTCACGGATAAGTGGATGATCACGGCAAACTCGGGCTTCGACTTTACAACCAAGAAGATGTCGATGACCTCTATATCTATCGCTCGAGATCTTCACTGTTGGCAGATGTCGTTCACGTGGGTGCCATTCGGTAACCATAAGAGCTGGGCATTCAACATCGGTGTTAAGGCAGCCTCGCTCGCCGACCTGAAGTATGATAAGAGTTATTCGCAGTACGACTACATGTATTAATTTCTTGTGATAAGGGGTCATCTGCGGCCTCTCAATCTAAAGCCCGAATGGGAAATACGCTTAGTATGTCCCATCCAGCCCAACTCTTAATTGTCTTTTTTTAAGACCTTTAGGACCATTAAGACCTTTAAGACCATTACGAGGTCGGGTATCAGAGATTGTCCGCAACCATCTTAATTGTCTTAATCGTCTTATTGGTCTTAATTGTCTTAAAGGTCTTATTGTCTCAATGGTCTTTATTTCCAAAGCCTGAATGGGAAATACATTCAGTATGTCCTATCCCTCTACACGCTGCCTACTGCCAATAGCACCATACCGATGAGTATTAGTGCAAGGTCCAAGGCCTTGGCTCGTAGGTTGCGCTCGCCGAAGAGCAGTGCGCCGCACGTGAATGTGACGATAACCGACGAGCGGCGTATCATCGACACGATAGCGATCATTGAGCCCTCGCTATCCAGTGCGTTATAGTAGCATAGGTCGGCAGCCGACACAAATATCGAAATAAGGGGTATCGCCCAACTCCAGTGAAATATCTCGCTACGACGCTTTGGATACCACACCACAGCGGCGATAAGGGTCATCATAGCAAGCTGATATACGCTGAACCAGCTCTGCACGAAACTGGGCTCGAGACCCTCACTCGAGATGATATACTTATCGTAAAGGCCACTAACAGCTCCGAGCAACATAGCTGTAAACAGCGCCCACACGTGGCGGTTATGTCGGAAACTGATATTCTCCTTGCTCCCCGCCCTACTAAGCAGATATAGCGATACAATCGTAAGTAGCACACCTCCCCATTGCCACGTGTTTAGACGCTCACCGAAGAGTAGCATAGCGCCAACGAGAACTACCACAGGGCGTGTGGCATTTACGGGACCTACTATGGTGAGTGGAAGGTGCTTTATGGCGTAATAGCCACACAGCCACGACGATAGCGTTATCATAGCCTTGATTGCGACGAGCAGATGATCTCTCCCCGTACCAGAGCTACTATCGAGAGGTGTTCCCTCGAACCATCCTAATGACAGCTCGCCATTGAGGATTACTGGTAGGAATATAACCGTGGCGAATAGGGTGTTGAGCCATAGCACCACAACCACGGCGTTGCCCTTCAACGAGCGCTTCTTAGCGACGTCGTAAAATCCGAGTAGTAGGGCCGATACGAAGGCTGCAACTACCCACATATCACAAGGTTAGCGATTAGAAATAGTGCTAAGGATACGCTTGCCAGTGCGTTGAACGTGCCAAAGGCGATGCCTATGTTGCGTTGCTTGGTGGGGGTGACGATATAGTGCTCGGCGAGAAGTATCAGTGCAAAGAGCGAGCATCCTACGTACAACATCCACGACTGTGGCTGGTACGATGCAAACACCACCAATAGTGCAATGCTCGTAAGGTGGAGCAGTGTGCTGATTATAAGCGATGTACGTGCCGAGAAGCGTGATGGTATCGAGTGTAGGCCTCGTTCACGGTCGAACTCTGCATCCTGAAGTGCGTAGATGATGTCGAAGCCGCTGCACCACGTCATAACGATGAGGGCAAGCAGCCAGCACTCTAAGGTAGAGGTCCCCGTTACAGCCATATAAGCACCCACGGGAGCGATGCCGAGTGAGATGCCGAGCATGATGTGTGCCAATGCTGTGAAGCGCTTGCAGTAGCTATAAAACATCACTATGGCGAGGGCCACGGGCGATAGCCAGCCGCATAGTGGGTTGATAAGCGAGGCGAGCGCGATAAAGAGTATGGCGTTTACAATCACAAAGATAAGAGCGCCACGTGCCGAAATTTTGCCTGCGGGGATCTCACGTGTGGCAGTACGTGGGTTCTCGGCATCTATCTTGCGATCGGCCCAGCGGTTGAAGCCCATAGCCACGTTGCGGGCGAAGACCATACAGCCTACAACCTCCGCAAGGAGTATGTAGACGTTGGCCTCGGGCTCGGTAGTAAGCCAGGCGTAGGTGAATGATAGCAGTGCGAAGGGCATTGCAAATATCGTGTGCGAGAACTTTACAAGTCGCAAGTAGTCCGAAATCTTTGCCATAGTTGTTATCTCTAATTTCGCCGACAAAGATACAACTTATTAATTAGAAATGATAGATTAGGGCGATTAAAAAGAGTTTAGGGAACTTAGTGAGCTATAATTCTTAAGCTCCCTAAATTCCCTAAACTCGCTATTGTTTGTATCGTCCTACTCCACGTAGTAGGCCTTCGAGGCATCACGCTCGGGTGCTACGGGTGCTTCGCCAGCGGGGTAGCCAAAGGCGATGGCAACGAGTAGCTTGTAGCCCTCGGGGAGGTTTAGACGCTCCATATAGGGTTTTGCCTCCTCAGAGTTCATTACAGGAACGACGCTTCCCAAGCAGCAAGAGCCGATACCCATACTCCATGCCGAGAGCATCATATTCTCGGACAACAGTCCGCAGTCATACTCGCCGCTATAACTCTCCTCGGGGCAGGCGATAAATGCCACCGTGGGGGCATTGCGGAAGAAGTTGCGGAAGTTAGCCTGCTCCTTGAGCTTAGGATTTTGCTTTACGGCAATCTCGGTTACGCCATCGAGGAACGCCTTGTCATCAACAACACGTACGGCCCAAGTCTGCTTGTTCATAGCACTTGGGGCGTAGATGCCACACTCGATAACCTTGGCCATCTGCTCACGATCGACAGCCTCATCCTTATAGTCACGTACCGAACGACGTGTCATGATAGTCTCCACAACGGCCTTTTCGTTAGACTTCTCCACGTTTACAGTTGTAGATTCGTTAATATTTGCGCAACCTACCATAGCCACAGCAACGGCTGAGCATAGAGTTGTTTTTAATAATGCTCTCATAATCATTAAAGTATTAAATTGTTACCTGCTCTCCACGCAGAACTACTCTGCGGATAATGGGGGTCTGGTGGGCATAGGGCATATAGGCCAACGAGGGTAGTGGACGTGTGAGGTAGAAGTTAGCCACCTTGCCACGTGTTATTGAGCCATAGTCACGACTAAGACCCATTGCGCACGCCGAGTTGAGCGTTGCGGCGTTGAGTGCCTCGGCTGGCGTCATCTTCATCTTGATTGAGCCGAGCGACACTACAAAGCGCATATTGCCCGAAGGTGCTGTGCCAGGGTTAAAGTCCGAGGCGAGGGCCACGGCCAAGCCTGCATCTATCATCTTACGTGCTGGTGGGTATGTAATGCCGAGGAAGAATGCGCAACCGGGCAGCATCGTAGGCATAGTCTCCGAGCCACGCAGTGCCTCGATCTGCTCCTCTCCCATAGACTCGAGGTGGTCTACCGATAGCGCCTTATGCTCCACGCCAATCTCCACGCCGCCCGATATGGCGAGCTCGTTGGCGTGAATCTTTGCACGAAGGCCATACTTAGCACCCGTAGCCATAATCTTTGCTGTCTCCTCGACGGTGAAGAACCCACGGTCGCAGAATACATCAACGAAGTCGGCAAGACCCTCGGCAGCTACCGCAGGGATCATATCACGGCACACGTGCTCGACGTAGTCGGCCTGACGACCCTTGTAGGCACGTCCCACGGCGTGTGCACCAAGGAACGTGGCACGTACGGCGATGGGCGATGTCTCACGGATACGGCGTATGACACGCAAGATTTTGAGCTCGTCCTCGAGTGTGAGTCCGTAGCCCGACTTAATCTCCACAAGGCCTGTACCCATAGCAATAATCTCGTTTACACGCTCCATAGCCTGGCGGTACAGCTCATCCTCAGAGGTGTCGTGCAGACGATCTGCCGAGTTGAGGATGCCACCACCACGCTTGGCTATCTCCTCATACGAGAGGCCGTTGATCTTATCGAGAAACTCCTGCTCACGACTGCCAGCATAGACAATATGTGTGTGCGAGTCGCAGAACGAGGGGAACAGCCATCCACCCTCAGCATCGAGAACTTCGCAGCTCTCGATGTGGGGTAGTGAGTCCATTGTGCCATAATCCTTGATGCGCTCGCCATCGGTTAGCAGCCACGCATTTTCAAGAGTCTCGATTTCGGCCATCGCCTTGCCCTCGACCTTTAGGCGACCACTCTCGTCGATGCCGACGAGCATACCTATATTTTTAACAAGTAGGCTCATAGTCGTTGAGGAAGTTTACAGATGTTGCGATGTGAGGATACATCACTGTGTCGTTGTCCACGAAAGGTACAACCTTGCGGTAAGCCTCGAACATTGCCTCTACGGTCTCCGACGAGCGTAGGCCTGTCATCTGGTGGCGGAACTCGAGTGCCTGTGCCGAGTTCATAATCTCGATGGCGAGTACACGCTCGGTGTTCTTCACAACCTTCCAGAGCTTTGTGGCGGCATTCGAACCCATACTTACGTGATCCTCCTGACCCTGTGACGATGGTATAGAGTCGCACGATGCTGGCCAGCACAAGCCCTTAGACTGGCTCACGATAGAGGCGGCAGTGTACTGTGGTATCATAAAGCCTGAGTTAAGACCTGGGTTGGCAACAAGGAAGTTAGGCAGGTTGCGAGCACCCGAAATAAGCTTGTAGGTACGACGCTCCGAGATATTACCAAGCTCGGCCACGGCGATAGCCAAGAAGTCCATAGCTACGGCGATAGGCTGACCGTGGAAGTTGCCTGCTGAGATAACCTCATCTGTGTCTGGGAATACTGTTGGGTTGTCGGTAGCTGAGTTAATCTCGGTCTCGAGTACCGATGCTACATAGGCGATAGTATCCTTTGATGCGCCATGCACCTGAGGGATGCAACGGAACGAGTATGGGTCCTGCACGTGCTGCTTAGCCTGCTGGCCAATCTGGCTACCTGAGAGTATTGTGCGGAAGTTACGTGCCGTCTCGATCTGTCCGTTGTGAGGACGTATGGCGTGTACGTTGTGCTCGAAAGGCTCCATACGACCGTCGAAGGCATCGAGCGACATAGCGCCGATGTAGTCGGCAAAGCGGCTAAGACGCTGAGCGTTGATTAGCGAGTATACGCCATATGCCGACATAAACTGTGTGCCGTTCAACAGCGCAAGACCCTCCTTAGAGCAGAGTGTGATAGGCTCCCAGCCCATCTTCTCCATCATCACCTTACCCTCGACAACCTTGCCGTCGATCTCCACGTGGCCAAGGCCCAAGAGAGGTAGGCACATATGTGCAAGTGGTGAGAGGTCGCCCGAAGCGCCGAGTGAGCCCTGCTCGTAAACCACAGGGATGATATTGTTGTTGAACATCTCGATGAGGCGCTCTACGGTGATTAGCTGTACGCCCGAGTGGCCGTACGACAACGACTGCACCTTGAGAAGGATCATAAGACGTGCAATCTCTGAAGGTACACGCTCACCAGTGCCGCAGGCGTGTGACATCATAAGGTTCTTCTGAAGCTGCGACAAGCCCTCCTTCTCTACCGAGATATTGCACAACGAGCCGAAACCTGTGGTAACACCGTAGATAGGACGACCAGCATCCTCCATCTTCTTGTCGAGATACTCACGACACTTATTTATACGAGCCTTAGCCTCCTCGCTCAAAGCAAGTTTGTAGCCCTTGGTCAAGATCTCCGCTACGCGAGCGATGGTAAGACGCTCAGCACTAATATAATGAATCATAACTATTACTTGTTTTCGTTATACACCTTGTTAATAAGCTCCATGTCTGCGAGGTTAGGAAGTGTCACCTTGAGTAGTGGTGTGCGCTCCATCTCACGCTTGATGGCGAACATAGCGCCCTCGTTACGTGCCCAGCTACGACGTGCAATGCCGTTGTTTACGTCCCAGAGCAACATCTCCTCGATGTGGCGTGCTGAGTCCTCCGAGCCGTCGATGACCATACCGAAGCCACCATTCATAACCTCGCCCCAGCCTACGCCGCCGCCGTTGTGGATAGATACCCACGTAGCGCCACGGAATGAGTCGCCGATGACGTTGTGAACAGCCATATCGGCACAGAACTGCGAGCCGTCGTAGATGTTCGATGTCTCACGATATGGCGAGTCGGTACCCGATACGTCGTGGTGGTCACGGCCAAGCACGATAGGTGCTGAGATCTCGCCACGCTTGATTGCCTCGTTGAATGCCAAGGCTATGCGTGTACGACCCTCCGAGTCGGCATAGAGGATACGTGCCTGTGAGCCTACTACGAGCTTGTTCTCCATAGCCTCACGTATCCAGTGTAGGTTGTCGGCCAACTGTCCCTGAATCTCTGCGGGGGCCTCCTTGAGCATTGCGTCGAGTACCTCGGCAGCGATGCGGTCAGAGGTTATGAGGTCTTGCTCCTTGCCAGAGGTACATACCCAGCGGAATGGACCAAAGCCGTAGTCAAAGAACATAGGACCCATGATGTCCTGAACATACGATGGGTAGCGGAATTTGCCATTCTCGCCCATGATGTCAGCACCGGCACGTGATGACTCGAGTAGGAAGGCATTGCCATAGTCGAAGAAGTACATACCACGAGCTGTGAGCTTGTTGATAGCTGCCACGTGGCGACGCAATGACTCACGTACGCACTCGTGGAAGCGCTCAGGCTCCTCGGCCATCATTCGGTTAGACTCCTCGTAAGAGTAGCCAACAGGGTAGTAGCCACCAGCCCATGGGTTGTGCAACGATGTCTGGTCAGAGCCGAGGTCTACGTTGATATCCTCCTCGGCAAGACGCTCCCAGAGGTCTACGACGTTGCCTACGTAGGCAAACGAGATAACCTCCTTATTCTCTACGGCCTTGCGTACACGTGGGATAAGCTCGTCGAGCGATGAGTAGAGCTCATCTACCCAGCCCTGCTTATGACGCTTCTCGGCAGCTGCGATGTTCACCTCTGCGGTGATGCTCACCACGCCTGAGATGTTACCAGCCTTAGGCTGTGCGCCCGACATACCACCGAGACCTGCTGTCACGAACAACATACCACGAAGATCCTTCTGGCCAGGCTTCATACGCTTGCGTGCAGCGTTCATAACAGTGATTGTTGTGCCGTGTACGATGCCCTGTGGGCCGATGTACATATATGAACCTGCGGTCATCTGACCATACTGCGATACGCCCATAGCGTTGAAGCGCTCCCAGTCATCCTGTGATGAGTGGTTAGGGATTACCATACCGTTGGTCACGATAACACGTGGTGCATCCTTGTGCGAGGGGAACAATCCGAGTGGGTGGCCCGAGTACATTACGAGTGTCTGCTCGTCGGTCATCTCGGCAAGATACTTCATCGCCAAGCGATACTGTGCCCAGTTCTGGAATACTGCGCCATTGCCGCCATAGGTGATAAGCTCGTGAGGGTGCTGTGCTACGGCCTTGTCGAGGTTGTTCTGTATCATGAGCATGATTGCTGCTGCCTGACGTGAGCGTGCTGGATACTCATCAATAGAGCGAGCATACATCTCGTAGTCGGGGCGTAGGCGGTACATATAGATACGTCCGTAGCGCTTCAGCTCATCGAGGAACTCGGGAGCAAGCTCTGCGTGGTGCTTCTCGGGGAAGTAACGTAGGGCATTTGCCAAGGCGAGCTTCTTCTCCTCATCGGTAAGGATATCCTTGCGCTTAGGTGCGTGGTTGGCACTTGGGTCGTAGGCCTTAGGTGCGGGCAGCGGATCAGGAATACCTGCCAATATATCTTTCTGAAAGTCGGTCATTTCAATTGTAGTTTTAAGTATTTATAACTCTTTTACTTAATCTTGCTCTCTACAACTGCCAAGATCTCAGCCTCAGCCCTCTGTGCTGCTGCCTGAATCTCCTCAGCCTCCTTAACGAGTGCATCAGCTACAGTGCGGTCCTTAAGACCAGCAGCGTTGATCTTCACATTAAGGCAAGCACCCATTACTGCTGAGCGTGCTGCCAAAGCACCTACGCCAGCATCCGATACTGAGTTAGGGTTACCCTCCTCAGCCATGGCACGTACCACGTCGAAGGCACGATATGCAGCCTTCATGGTGCGCAAAGGTACCTGTGTGGCGTAGAGCGTAGCCTCCTCCATCGCTGCGGCACGTGCAGCCTTCTCCTCGTCAGTAGACTTAGGCATGCCGAATACATCCATAATCTTGTTGAATGCAGCGGTATCCTCATCTACGAGGTAGAGCAACTCGTTCATTACGGCCATGCCGTTGTCTGCCCAATCTGAGAAGTACTCCCAACGCTCGTCCCAGCCAGCCTTGTGCGACGATAGGTTAGCCACCATAGTGCCGAGGGCAGCTGCCAAAGCACCCATATATGCAGAGATAGAACCACCACCAGGTGCTGGTGACTCGCTTGCAGTCTCCTCAGCAAAGCCTGTGCAGGTCATATCGACGAGCTTCTTAACACCCTTCTGCTCGTCAGCCTCAAGGATATACTCAACAACCTTCTCGTCAGGGTTGAATGGCTTGAGGTTGCCAAGGCCCATGCTCTCGATAGCGATGCGTACAAGCTCACGCTCAGGAAGACCTGTCGAGCGGTTCTGCTTGCGGAGGAAGTGACGGCCAGCATCTACCAATGCGCTCTTAGGCACAAGACCTACAATCTCAGCACCTGTGACACGTACGCCACGAGCCTCAGCGGCACGACATACCTCGTCGAAGGCTACGTGCAAAGGAGTTACCGAGAGGTTGGTCATATTCATAGATACCTGAGCAATGCCATACTCCTCGATAAACCAGCCGATAGCCTTACAAGCCTTCAGTGTACCTGGCTTCATGATGGTGTTGCCATTCTCATCCTTCATTATCTTACCTACGATAGGGTTGCCCTCGCGCATAGGACGGCCCTTCTCACGTACGTCAAAGGCTATGGCGTTGGCACGACGTGTAGATGTGGTGTTGAGGTTGTAGTTTACGGCTACGAGAAAGTCACGAGCGCCCACAGCAGTAGCACCTGTGCGAGCAACGCCCTCATCGTATGGGCGAGCGCCAAAGTCAGGCTTACACCCCTGGTCCATCATCTTCTCAGGCAGTGCCTCATACTCGCCGGCACGACATACTGCCAAGTTACGACGCTCAGGCTTGAAGGCTGCAGCCTCGTAGCAGTATGTAGGTACGTTTACCTCCTCTGCGATACGCTTTGCAAGTGCACGTGCCAGCTCGGCGCACTCCTCAAGAGTGATGCCCGATACAGGGATCAGTGGACATACGTCGCAAGCACCCATACGTGGGTGTGCGCCCTTGTGGTGGCGCATATCGATAAGTTCTGTGGCACGCTTGATAGCAGCTACTGCGGTGTCGCACACAGCCTCAGGCTCGCCTACGAAGGTTACAACCGTACGGTTTGTGGCCTCGCCTGGATCAACATCCAGGAGCTTAACACCCTTAGCTGCCTCGATAACATCTGTAATCTGCTTGATTGTCTCTAAGTTGCGGCCCTCAGAGAAGTTAGGCACGCACTCGATAATTCTTTTCTGCATAGTTGTATAGTTTTGTTTTTGTTTGATTTCTATTCTCCTTCTCTCATCCAAGCAAGGCTTCATCGATAGCCTCTTATCGCAATTATATCTCGTAGTCTACATCGATACGCTGCTCACGACGCTCCATGCAGTAGTCGCTGATGACTACGTGGAGCGGATGAACCTTATAGGCCTCCATCTTCTCCCACGAGAAGAAGTCGGCGGTGAGCACAGCATCGAACGATGAGGCTGTCTCCTTGATATTAACACCCACCTCGGCACGGATCAATCCATCAATCTTGCCATTGAGCTCCTCAAGACGGCTCTTTAGCTCGAGTGCAACTTCGTGTGGTGTCTCGGTAAGGTCTCTGCGGAATTTCCACATAACGATGTGTCGTATCATATTATCTAATTTTAGGTTTAACGTTTGGTTAAGGTTCAATCATACAAATGTACGAAATATTTTCGAACTTAAACAATAGTTTACCCATATTTTTTCGACCATATAACCTTAGTGTGATAAATGTTTGGAATATCGAAATAAATTGCATATCTTTGATAGAAATTATTGCAGTAAACACTCTCTAATAATAAAACGAAAAACTATCTACTATGGAGATTTGGCACTATTGGACTATCGCAGCACTTCTGCTCTTTATCATCGAACTATTTACGCAAGGTTTTGCAGTAATATGTATCGCCATTGGCGCTGCGGGTGGCGCTGTGGCGGCGGCCTTTGATCTTAGCTTCGAGCTGCAACTTGTCGTCTTTGCTATTGTTACGCTCTTTGCTATCTTCGCTGTGCGCCCAGTGCTCAAGCGCTCGTTCTATAAGGATGGCGAGAAGGTGGCGACAAATGCCAATGCTATGATTGGTCGTCGTGGTAAGGTGTGTGTGACGATAAGTGGCGACGAGGGTCGTGTGATGATCGATGGCGTGGACTGGAAGGCCGAGGCAGAGTCGGGCGAGGTGATAGAGTGCGGCGCTACGGTCGAGGTTACTGCCATTGACAGCGTGATACTAACAGTTAAACGATTATAATTATGAGTATTGCAAATCTAAATTACGACGTGATGATCTACGTCATCATTGCGATTATCGCAGTGATCTATGTATTGAAGGGTTTTATGATTGTGCCTCAGTCTGAGACACGTGTTGTCGAGCGCCTTGGCCGCTACGACCGCACACTACAGTCGGGTATCAACTACCTCTTCCCAATCATCGACCGTGCTCGTAAGGTGTACTATCGTGAGGAGGTGCGCTTTGCCAATGGCACGAAGATGGCAACGATGCGTACCACATCACGCATCGACCTTCGTGAGCAGGTCTACGACTTCGATAAGCAGAGCGTTATCACCAAAGATAATGTTACTACTACGATTAACGCCTTGCTCTACTTCCAGATTGTCGATCCTGTGAAGTCGGTTTACGAGATTGATAACCTGCCTAACGCCATCGAGAAGCTCACGCAGACAACACTCCGAAATGTCATCGGCGAGCTTGAGTTGGACGAGACCCTTACCTCACGTGATACCATCAACTCTAAGCTGCGTGCTGTGTTGGACGATGCTACAAACAAGTGGGGTGTTAAGGTAAATCGTGTTGAGCTTCAGGATATTACTCCTCCAGAGTCGGTGCGTCGCACTATGGAGCTTCAGATGCAGGCCGAGCGTGAGCGTCGTGCTAATGTGCTTGAGGCCGAGGGTCATAAGGAGGCTATGATTCTTAAGTCGGAGGGTGAGAAGGCGTCGCAGATCAACCAGGCAGAGGCTGAGAAGCAGACACAGATTCTCAAGGCTCAGGGTGAGGCCGACGCTAAGGTGTTGGAGGCTACGGCTGAGGCAGAGGCTATTCGTAAGGTTGCAGAGGCTATTGCCGAGTCTAAGACCGACCCAGCGACCTATATGTTGCTTATGAAGTATGTCGATACGCTCAAGGCGATAGGTGCTGGCAACCAGGCCAAGACCGTATTCCTACCTTTCGAGGCGAGCAACCTTGTGGGCGCACTCGGCTCACTTACCGAGCTACTCCCTAAGAAGCAGTAGGGGGGCACTAAGAAACTGTTTTGAATTTTATTGAAAGAGTTTCTTATTCAACCTGATAACAAAACGGAGGTGACTAAAAGTTAATTAGTCACCTCCTTATTTATGCTTCAAATCTGCTTAATATCAAGTAACGGCTCAGTCTGAAAACCCGGTGGACAGCTCAATTCTTTTAGGAGTATTAGGACCATTATGACCATTAAGACCATTAAGAGGTCGGGTATCACGCTGTGGTTTCGGCCGTTAGTGTTCTTGTTCGCAACCATCTTAATTGTCTTAATCGTCTTACGGTCTTATTGTCTTTATTTATAACAAAACAGAGGTGGCTAATTAACTTTTTAGCTACCTCCATATTTATTATCTGCGATTTGCAGATTACTTCTTCTTAGCCTTAGGATTAACCTCGTGGAGCTCTACGGTGAACTCGAGAGCCTCGTTAGGACCGATGTCCTGACCAGCGCCACGCTCGCCATAAGCCAACTCTGCAGGGATCCACAATGTGATCTGACCACCTGTCTTTACGAGCTTCATACCCTCGGTCCAACCCTTGATTACGCCGTTGAGTGGGAACTCGATAGCCTGGCCACGCTCGTAGCTTGAGTCGAAGATGCGGCCCTCACGGGTGCGACCCTCGTAGTCTACCTTTACGATATCCTCATCCTTAGTAGCTCTCTTGCCCTTACCCTCACGGTCGATGCGATAGAGAAGACCCGACTCGGTCTTCTGCACGCCCTCCTGCTTCTCGACCTCGGCAAGCCACTCTGCTGACGCCTTAGCGTTGGTCTCGGCAATGCTCTTTAGCTCGGCCTCAGCCTTCTCTCTCATCTTCTTATCCATTGCCTCGAATAGAGGGTTCATCTGCTCCTGGGTAATCTTAAGTACCTCGTCCATCTTCTCGATATCCTCTACCTTAAGACCATCCTGCATACCGTGCTCAACCTGATCGAGGTTTAGCTCCTCCTTCAAGGCAACAACATTGCCGGCCATTGTCTGGCCAATCCAGCGAGATACGTTCTCACGAGTATATGTCTCGTCGTAGAGCTGTGGAAGTGCTGGCAAGGTGTCGGGACGCTCCGAGTTCTTATGTGCCTCAGCGGCATACATATAGGGCATAAACTTGTTAAACTGGAACATCTGCAACTGCTGCATATTGTTCATAAACTCGTCGCTATTAATGTCGCCATTAGCGATGAACTCCTTGACACTTGCAAGAACATCTGCCTGGTCGAGCTGAAGCTCTTCAACGCTAAACTTTACACTAAGACCTACGTTCGCACCGATACAGTACGAGAGAGAGTCCTTCTGGTTCTCCATTCGTGGACCTCCGCCACAAGCTGTGCTGCCAATAGCAAACGCTACTGCCGCAACTGCAAAAAATACCTTTTTCATCGTTTGATTTGTTTGTTATTAATGATTTATTGTTGTTGTTCGCTTCTCTTAATATCTTCGTCGGTTGTGCTCTTGGCACTCTGTTGGCTACTCTCCAACGTATCATCAGCCGTTATATTGCCCTCCTCCTCCTCTTTGGTAGCCACAGGGTCGATATTTGGGCTAATTTCACTATTATTCGCTCCGCTCTCCTCGTCGGCCACCTCCTCAACATTTGTTTCGCTCACCTCATCAGCCTCCTCGTCAGTCTCCTCGTCGAGCGTCTCATCGTCGGTAGCGAGCTCCTCATCCTCCTCTTCCACATTCTCCACCTCGGGAGCAATCTCCACCTCCTCGTCATCGATGATAAGGGCCATAGCCAGACGGCTCTTACCCTTGTATGCCTGCATCTCGGGGGTGGTCATCGACTCTATGGTGAAGCTCTCTGCGGGCAGCTCCTTATGCTGGAAGCTGATATATTCACGTATGGTCTTGTTGCGAGCATCCATCATACGCTGAAGCTGTGTGTCGATAAGATCGCCATAGAGCGCACGTGCCTTGTCGTGCGTAGACATATGCTGTGGGTCGATACCTCGGGCTATGAGCTGCGAGTCGGCAAACTCCGAAACCTCCTTGCGTGATAGGCGCATCTCATTGATACGCACGAAGTCGAGCATATCGAGACGCTCGTTGGGGTTGGCCTGTGTAGAGTTGTAGTAGGCCATCTTGAGGTTAAGATCGGCGATGTCACGTGTGGCACGCTCGTAGTTCACACGTTGTATCATACGCACCTTTATAGAGTTGTCCTCCTTAAGAGCCTCAGCCATCTTATCCAAGCGCGCATACTGCTCGGAGTTGAGCGCTGGGTCGAGCAGCGTGAAGTCGATAGCACGGAATGCATCCTGCTTATCGGGCGACATCCACTGGAAGGGCGAGGCAACAATCTTAAGCAGCAGGTTGCCAATAGCCTTAAATATCATCTTACGGAACGAGAACTCTGGCGAGTCGATATGTCCTGTGATGGGGAGATCCACGTCGATATGCTTATCCTTGTCGGTAAGCACATATACGCCGAGCTTGAGTGGTAGCTTGTACTCTGGATCGAGCGACTTATCCTTCTTACCCACGTTGAAGTCGTACGTACCCAGGCGGTTCATACCGCTGAGCTCACCATTGTTTATGGTGTTCTGGCTACGGAACGTGAGGTTACCCGAGGTGATAGGGAATGCCGTGTAGTGCTCGGTATATGGGGTGAAGTCCTTCATATCGACATTCGACAGCGAGGCAAGTAGGCTCTGGTTGTAGAAGTCGTTGAGCGAGCCCTCCCAGCGCAGTGTGGCCGTTCCCTTGTTTTGTAGGTTGGCCTTGACTGTTAGCTTGTTGCGTGTTGCGATGTTGAAATTCGAACTCTCGATGCTGAGGTTGCTGAGGTTGTAGGCAAACTCCTTCTTCATCGTCTTGTCGGCAAAGAAGACTCTGCCGCCCGACAGTCGCAGCTGGTCGATGAGCAGTGTCATACCGCTGAACGGCATTACGTTGTTTTCGGTGGTGATAGTAACCCTCTCACGCTGGTCGTACATATGGTCGCCGACACGCTCCGACGTTGTCTCGAGGTTTACCTCTGGCTCGTCGTAGAACAGACGGTCGAAGTTGGTCCCTCCGTCGCTACGCATGATGAACTGTGTGTAGTAGCCATCGGCCGTAAGTGACGAGAGTATGTAGCGCTGTTTGTCGATATTTAGCTCGCTGATGTCGGCTGAGAGGTTGTTGGCCGTAAGTAGCTGACCACCATCGGGGCCTGTGATATGAAGATCATCGACCGAGAGATCACCACTGATATCCATAGCCATAATGTTTGAGGCGTTACCCATCAGCTCCACGTTGGTCGAGAGGTTGCCATACAGCTCACGTAGATTGACCACCGGTACTATATATTTATATAGCTCGCCGAGGGGAAACTCACGCAGCTGGCCTGCGAACTCAAAGTCGAGGTTATCGAGATTTATGCCCATATGACCCTTGAGCGATGCTGTGCGGTTGATGGTCATCTGGGCGTCGATATGTGTCATAACGTTCGAGAGCATTATGCTGTCGCAGTGGAGTGCAAGGTCGTCGGCACGCCACGTCTGGTCGAGCTCTCGGTCGAGATAACCCGCAGCGCCACCCTCGATAGAGATATTCTTCAGCGATATGCGCCAAGGCTCACTCTCGGGCTCAGGCTCCTCGGTCGATGCGTAGGTCGTAGTGATGAATGTCACCATATCGTCGAAGTTAAACTCCGAGCCATTCTGTACCACCTCGACACGTGGGCGGCCCAGTGCGATGCGACGTATGTCGATATGCTTATCCAATATCTCGCCGAGGGCTATATCGCCCTCAAAGCGGTGGATGCTCACAAACTCGGTGCTGTCGTTAGCCTCGTAGAGGTATAGACTGTCGGCCGTGAGTGTGCCATCGAAGAGGCGTATGCGTAGGTTGGATAGCTCTATGCGTCGGCCCACAAGCTCCTTATCGTACTCCTCAACGACACGCTCGGCGATAGGGCCAAGCCAGATGATAACTGCAGCAACTGTGAGTAGTACAATGCCAAGTAACACCCCTAAGGTTATTAGGAGTGCACGTAGCCATCTACGACGATGCTTAGGCTGTGGCTTAGGGTCTTGTGATGGGTTGTTGTGCTCGTTGTGCTCGTTGTGCTGCATATCTAAAGTTATTTCTGCCACTTCATCGTGAAGTTGCGCAATGGTCTAATAATAAATCCTGGTAGGTACTTACATATCGGGATAAGTAGCTTGAACCACCAGTCGGGAACTACTACTCGGCGACCCTTAAACATCGCCTTAAGGCCACGGCGTGCACAGTTGCGTGGTGTCATAAGCACGCCCCACTTAACGCCGAACCTCTGCAACGAGCGTGATAGTCCGTAGAGGTCGGTGGCGATACCCGCAGGGCATATAGCCGTGATTGTCACTCCCGTCTTGTGAAGCTCCTTGGCAAAGGCCTCGGTGAAGCTCTTTACGTAGGCCTTCGAGGCGCTATATAGAGCTAAGCCTGGGAAGGGCATCCATATCGAGTACGACGACATATTGAGGATGCGTCCCTTGCCACGCTTCACCATATCCTCACCATAGAGGCGACACATCGTTGTGAGTGTAAGGTCGTGGAGCGTGATCATACGCTCGATACGCTCAACGGGGGTCTTCAGGATGTCGCAGTGCGAGAAGATACCGGCATTGTTGATCACCACGTCGAAGACATAGCCCTCGGCCACAGTATCGGCGTGTAGAGTCTTAGCAGCCTCCGTAACGGCCAAGTCCATAACCCTCGCCACGCACTTCACTCTATGTGCGTGCTCCAGGATCTCAGCCTCACGCACGATCTCCTCACGCTCATCCACCAAGTAGAGGTTGTATCCCTTCTCGGCAAGCAACTCGGCATACTGGCGACCAATGCCCATTGCCGAGCCTGTCACCAATGCCCACGCCGTACCTCGTCCTACAACACCTAAGTTACGTCTAAAACACATTTTTTGACTACTTAATCTTGTTAATCTCACGCCACAGACGCTCAGGAATATGCTCCTTGCAGTTGTGGCAGCACTGCATATCTACCGAGTACATACGTGCCATACAGTAGTCACGATGGTCGCAGCCACTGCGTGTGGCCATATCGCCAGCCTTGAGCTTGTTTACAAAGCCAGGGTCATTAACCAGAGCACGTGCCATCTGCACAAGCTCGAAGCCCTCGTCCAAAACTCGCTCGATGCCCTCACGTGATACGAGGCCACCAACATATACCAATGGACCCTTGAGTGCGGCACGGAACTTCTTGGCATTCTCCAAGAAGTAGCACTCCTCGAAGTCGTACTGCTTGATGAGCCACTGGCCGAACAGCGATACAACGATCTTCTGCAACCACTCGTTCCAGCCCATATAGTAACCCATTGTCTTTGTGGGTATGCGGCCACGCATAACGGCCATAGGAGCTTTCGACACGAAGCCCGACGATAGTACGATGCCATCTACGCCAAAGCTCTCTATCTGCTTGGCTATCTCGATAGACTCTGGTACTTGAATACCACTCTTGAAGCCATCCTCCATGTTGTGTTTCACCAACACACCCATACCTCGCTTGCGTGCTGCTGTCATAACCTCCTCGAGACACATATTCATAAAGCGCATACGGTTCTCCAGCGAGCCACCATACTCGTCACGACGGTGGTTGGTATATGGCGATAGGAACTGCGAGATAAGATAGCCATGACCTGCGTGCACCTCCACAGAGTCGAAACCTGCGTTATATGCCACCTCGACAGCCTTGCCGAAGTCCTTGGCAAACTCCACAACCTCCGACTTGCGCATACGGCGATGGAAGGTAGGCGAGTATAGATTAAAGCCGTTAGATGCCGACACTGGGAAGCTGCCCGCCGTAGACCAGTGGGTCATATTTCCGCAGTGACCGAGCTGAATACCCACGGCAGCACCCTCCTTATGCACCGCATCTGTGAGGTCTCGCAACGATGGTATAATCTCATCACGCAGCCATAGCTGCTTGTTGAACGATATGCCGCTACGATTTATCGAGGCATAGGCCACTGTGGTCATGCCCACACCACCCTTAGCCACGCTTACGTGGTACTCCTTGAGTGCCTGAGTAGGAGAGAAATCCTTACCCATAGACTCAAACGCTGCTGAGCGAATTACACGGTTGCGTAGCGTCACGCTGCCCAGCTTGTAGGGGGTAAATAGCTTTGACTCCTCGAGTCGTTTGTTGTTATCCATTGTAGTGAATGTTAGATTGTCGTTAGTAGATGAATGGTATTATGCGCTTGCGCTTTAGCGAGGTAAACTCCTCGCCAAACTCCCTTTCGTAGCGCTTATATAGCGATGCCGAACGTGGTCCGAGGTTGGCAAATGTCCATAGGGCGAATACCACGCCTGCCCACGACCACGAGGCGATAGCGAAGCCTACCCACTCCATAAACTCGCCGAAGTAGTTGGCCGAAGATACGTAGCGGAACATACCTCCACGGGGTATGTAGTGCTTTGTATCGCCAGGCTTACGCAGGTTGCGAATGATGTAGTCGGAGTGTAGGTTGGTGATAAATCCGAAGAGGAATACTGCGATGCCGATGTAGATGTATGGCTTTGACATCCAGTCGTCGTAGTAGCCACGCTCTGGGCCATAGTAGAATATCCATCCTCCCTGCATCACGGCGTTGAGCGTGTTGAATACCATACCCATAAGCATAATGCCTACGGGCATCTTCGAGTTACCACGTATGAGCAGCGGGAAGATGAACGAGCGCTGGAAGTAGTGCGTCTGGAAGATGATGAATAGCACGAGTGGGGCTGTCTGCAAAGCATAGTCTGACATCCACCATAGTATCGCCATCACGATGAATACGGGGCACTCCATCAGCACCCACGCTACTTTGTTGGGTACGGGAAAACCGAATTTTGGGTTGAATAAGTAGCCATAACCAGCCTCTACGAAATAGAGTGCTACGAATACCACGACAGCCACGGCTGCCATAATCCACAGAAATGTGGTGTATGTCTCAAATGGTACCAACTGCGAAAACATCTCTTCGTGCCTTTATTTAAGTCTATTTTCTCTCTCTTTATGTATCTACATAAAGCGCACAAAGATAACAATTTTTTCCCGATTACCGAAATTGCGTGCCTCTATTTTGATAAAAATAGCCTGTTTGTGGGTTGATAGGGCGAGAGTTGTTAATGGGTTACGATGGATTTCTATGAGTTTCGATGGGTTGATGTTGCTTGGCGTCAACATACGAAGAAACCCCAAAAGTTTTGCACGAACTTCTGGGGTCACTTCGCCTTTTTTTGGTAGGCTTATTCGTTATTTAATCGCCTTTATCTGCTTCTTGTATCTACTCCAATAAAGGTCTTTTTTGTATAGTTTTACCGCCTCTTTAGGAACATAGATCCTTGTTGTTTCGGCGATGCTTAAGATACTAATTGTAGGTGGTGTTGTGGCTAAACAAGTTATGCTTGTTAGACTACTGCAATACTTGAATGCCTGATATCCAATGCTAGTTACACTCTCGGGAATAGTTATGTTTGTTAGATGGCTACAGTTCTCGAATGCATAATCACCAATGCTAGTTACGCCATTGGGAATAGAGTATTGTGCTATGCCCTTTCCAATGAATCGCTGAAGCTCTCCATTGACAATTAAACATCTTCCGTCGGCTGTGGCGTTTGCTCCATAGAACGCTATGTTAGTGACCTTGTCTTTGAAATAATCGTAGCAATACTTATTCGATACCTTAACACTCTTTAGACCGCTGCAACCATTGAATGCCCCCTTTCTAATGCTTGTTACACTCTCTGGTATGGTATATTCGGTTAAATCTTTTCCGATAAAGTGAATAAGTTTTCCATTATCAATTAGGCATAGCCCATCTTTAGATGCATATTTGCTATTGCTATCAATGGCTAATTTTGTTGCTCCTACTTCTTGTGCCTCCTGATACTCTTCGAGAGTTGATACCATGAAGGTGATGTCGTAAACATCCAAATTTTTGAAATAATCGTAGCAATACTTATTCGCTACCTTAACACTCTTTAGGCTGCCGCAACCCCAGAATGCACTACGTCCAATGCTAGTTACGCTATTCGGAATAGTAATGCTAGTTAGGCTGCTGCAACCATGGAATGCATCACTATCAATGCTAGTTACGCTATTAGGAATAGTTATGCTAGTTAGGCTTCTGCAACCATAGAATGCATAACTTTCAATAAATCTAGTTCCCGTCTTAATTGAATAGCTTGTCAATGATTTATCAACAGCCTCCACTAAATATGTATCTGCGTATCTAATATTGTCTATTACTGGTAGGCTGCTGCAACCATAGAATGCATCCTCTCCAATGCTAGTTACGCTATTAGGAATAGTAATGCTAGTTAGGCTGCTGCAACCATAGAATGCAATCTCTCCGATGCTAGTTACGCTCTCGGAAATAGTAATGCTTTTTAGGCTGCTGCAACCATAGAATGCATACTCTCCAATGATTGTTACGCTCTCGGGAATAGTATATTCGGTTATTCCTTCTGCCTTGAATGCCTCAAGCACTCCATCGACAATTAAGCATCTTCCGTCGGCTGATACATTTGCACCGAAAAATGAAATATTCGATACTTTGTCTATGAAATACAAGTAGCAAACCCTGTTTGATACCTTGACACTTGTTAGGTTGTTGCAATTTGCGAATGCATCATCTCCAATCTCAGTTACGCTATTGGGAATAGTTATGCTTTTTAGGTTGTTGCACCACTTGAATGCATCCTCTCCAATCTCCGTTACGCTATTAGGAATATTAATACTTGTAAGACTGCCGCAATAGGCAAATGCCTCCTCTCCAATGCTTACTACGCTATTGGGAATAGTTATGCTTGTTAGTTTATCGCAATTGTAGAATGCACTCCCTCCGATGCTAGTTACGTTATCGGGAATGGTATATTCGGTTATTCCTTCTGCCTTAAATGCCTTAAGTACTCCATCGACAATTAAGCATCTTCCGTCGGCTGATACATTTGCATCGAAAAATGAAATATTCGATATATCGTCTTTGAAATAATCGTAGCAATACTTATTCGCTACCTTAACACTCTTTAGGCTGCTACAACCAGCGAATGCATCCTCTCCAATGTGTGTTACGCTATTGCCAATAGTGATGCTTTTTAGGCTGCTGCAACCAGCGAATGCATCCTCTCCAATGTATATTACGCTATTAGGAATAGTAATGCTTTTTAGGCTGCTGCAACCTTTGAATATCTCATCTCCAATGATAGTTACGCTCTCGGGAATAGTAATGCTAGTTAGGCTGCAGCAATCCCAGAATGCACCACTTTCAATGCTAGTTACGCTATCGGGAATATTAATGCTTGTTAGGCTGCTGCAACCACCGAATGCATTCCATTCAATGCTAGTTACGCTGTTAGGAATAGTAATGCTAGTTAGGCTGCTGCAACCAGCGAATGCACTACTTCCAATGCTTTTTACGCTATTAGGAATAGTAATGCTTTTTAGGCTGCTGCAGTTCTCGAATGCATAATCACCAATGCTTGTTATGCAATTCTGAAATTTTAGTACTCCTCGACCATTATTATAGCTATTTGAAACCATGTTGGAAAAGTAGACATCTAACTTTTTACCATTGGTAGTAGTGTACCAAATCTCATTATTGGGTGGTGTTTGCGCTGAGACGGTAGCAATAGTTGCCATAAGGCACAAAATAAAAGTAAACAGTTTGCGTAGCATATTTTTGAGTGTTTTTTGTTAATTTCGGAAAGATTTTTACAAAGATAACAAAAAAAGTGAAAATGCAAAACCGAGAGGTGAAAAGTGAGGTTGGTTTCGTATGAGAGTTATAGGGAGGATAGGGAGTTTAAGGAGTTTAGTGAGGCGCTCTCGACATTTATCTGCAAACCCTAACCGCTAATCTTATCCCTAAATTCTCTATCTTCCCTAAATTCCCCTCTCTCCCATTAAGCGAAGCGTTACCCATCGCCCCATCACTAATTCCTATGCAAAAAAAAAGTCCGCAACCACGTGGGCTGCGGACTACTCTATGAAGTATGTTTTGGAAATTACTTAACCTCCTCGAAGTCTACATCCTCAGGCTGTGCCTTCTGCTCGCCGCCCTGCTGAGAGCCAGCGTTAGGCTGACCCTGAGCCTGCTCGGCCTGCTGCTGTGCGTAGATATCCTGCGATGCAGCCTGCCAAGCGGCGTTGAGAGCCTCGATAGATGAGTCGATGGCTGCCAAATCCTGAGCCTTATGAGCCTCCTTGAGCTTGCCAAGAGCATCCTCGATAGCAGACTTCTTATCGGCAGGAATCTTATCGCCATACTCCTTGAGCTGCTTCTCGGTAGCGAAGATGTTAGAGTCGGCGGCGTTCACCTTATCCACGCGCTCCTTCTCGGCCTTATCCTTCTCCTCGTTGGCCTTAGCCTCGTCACGCATACGCTGGATCTCGGCATCTGTCAAACCGCTCGATGCCTCGATACGGATCTTCTGCTCCTTGCCTGTGCCCTTATCCTTAGCCGATACGTTGAGGATACCGTTAGCGTCGATGTCGAACGTTACCTCGATCTGAGGTACGCCACGTGGCGCTGCTGGGATGCCATCGAGGTGGAAACGGCCGATAGACTTGTTGTCACGAGCCATAGGACGCTCACCCTGACATACGTTGATCTCTACTGATGGCTGGTTGTCGGCAGCAGTCGAGAACACCTCGCTCTTGCGTGTAGGGATAGTGGTGTTAGCCTCGATAAGCTTGGTAAATACGCCACCCAAAGTCTCGATACCGAGTGAAAGTGGGGTAACGTCGAGGAGCAATACATCCTTAACCTCGCCGGTGAGAACACCACCCTGGATAGCAGCACCTACGGCAACAACCTCATCAGGGTTTACCGAGCGGTTAGGTGTCTTGCCGAAGAACTCCTCAACAACCTTCTGGATTGCTGGGATACGTGTCGAGCCACCTACGAGGATAACCTCGTCGATCTGCGATGCCTGAAGGCCTGCGTCACGCAAGGCGATGCGGCAAGGCTCGATGGTCTTCTGTATGAGGTGGTCGCAGAGCTGCTCAAACTTAGCACGTGTGAGTGACATCACAAGGTGCTGTGGGATGCCGTTTACGGGCATGATGTATGGGAGGTTGATGTCGGTAGTTGTTGCCGACGAGAGCTCAATCTTTGCCTTCTCGGCAGCCTCCTTCAAGCGCTGCAAGGCCATAGGATCCTGACGAAGGTCGATCTGATGCTCAGCCTTGAAAGCCTCAGCCATATAGTCGATAAGCACGTGGTCGAAGTCGTCACCACCAAGGTGGGTATCGCCATTTGTAGACTTAACCTCGAATACGCCGTCGCCAAGCTCGAGGATTGAGATATCGAATGTACCACCACCAAGGTCGTATACGGCAATCTTCATCTCGTCCTGCTTCTTGTCAAGACCGTATGCAAGCGCTGCTGCCGTAGGCTCGTTGATGATACGGCGCACCTTAAGACCTGCAATCTCGCCAGCCTCCTTTGTTGCCTGACGCTGTGAGTCAGAGAAGTATGCTGGAACGGTGATCACTGCCTCGGTAACCTCCTGACCAAGGTAGTCCTCAGCGGTCTTCTTCATCTTCTGAAGAGTGATTGCCGAGATCTCCTGTGGAGTGTACTGACGGCCGTCGATGTCCACACGTGGGGTGTTGTTGTCGCCCTTGACGATAGAGTATGGCGCACGTGCAATGTCGGCAGCCACCTTGTCGTAACGCTCACCCATAAAGCGCTTGATAGAGAACACCGTGCGCTTAGGGTTGGTGATAGCCTGACGCTTTGCTGGGTCGCCCACCTTGCGCTCGCCACCCTCGGTGAATGCTACCACTGATGGGGTGGTGCGATGACCCTCGGCGTTAGGAATAACTACGGGCTCGTTACCCTCCATTACAGCCACACACGAGTTGGTTGTACCTAAATCAATACCAATAATCTTGCTCATAATCTTAGTTTGTTTTTATTTGTTTGTTACTTTTTTTGCACTCGTTTTTGCGTCAAGACTTGTTCTCGCTTGACGAAATAGGAGTAGGCAAATGGTGTACCAAACAGTAAAACTTGGGGAAAGTGTCGCAGAAAGGTGGCCTGGAGTGACAAAAATGTCGCAAAGTGACATCAGCGACTGACAAAATGGCAGACCTGCTTAATATGAAGTAACGGCTCAGTCTGAAAACCCGGTGGGTAGCTCAATTATTTTAGGAGTATTAGGATCGTTAGGATTTTTTTAGGACCGTTAAGACCATTAGGACCATTAAGACCATTAAGACCATTACGATGTCGGGTATCGGCTGTTGTCTCGGACGTTGGCTGTTTGCGCTCTTGGCCGCAACCATCTTAATTGTCTTAATTGTCTTTATTTTTTTTAGGACCAGTAGGACCATTAAGACCATTACGATGTCGGGTATCGGCTGTGGTCTCGGACGTTAGTACTCTCTTGCTCCGAATATCGCTGTGCCTATGCGGACCATCGTAGAGCCGTACTCGAGGGCAATAGGGTAGTCGTCGGACATACCGATAGAGAGGGTGTCGAAGGCCTCGCCAAATTGTGGTTTAAGCTCTTCGAAAATATCCTTAATACGCTGGAAATCATTGCGAACAATCGTCTCGTCGTCGGTGTTTGAGGCTATGGTCATCACACCACGCACACGCAGATGCGTCATACTCTGAAGCTCACCCGAAAGTAGGTAGTCGTTAAGCTCCTCCCACGACCAGCCCGACTTTGTCTGCTCCTGTGCCACGTGCACCTCGAGGAGTATATCTATGATGCGGTCGCACTTTGCTGCCTGCTTCTCGATCTCGGCAATGAGACGGTCGGAGTCCACCGAAGAGATCATCGAAACAAAGGGCGCAATATACTTCACCTTGTTGGTCTGGAGGTGGCCAATCATATGCCACTCTATGTCGGTGGGGAGTACCGCTTGCTTGGCGGCCATCTCCTGCGGGCGGCTCTCGCCAAAGATGCGCTGGCCAGCATCGTATGCCTCAGCGATGCGCTCTGCGGGGTGAAACTTCGATACAGCCACAAGGCTCACACCCTCGGGTAGTGTGCCCCAAATTCGTTGTAAACGCTCCTTGATATTCATTGTTTCGCTACGTTTTTCGACCACAAATGTATAAAATATTAGGCAACACAACAACTATTTCAAAATAAATTTGTATCTTTGGAGGTTAATATGCCAAAAGCAAACGAACAATTAAACAAATAATAACCTAAAACTAAAGTATGAAAAGATTCTTTAAGCTTGTCGCGCTTGTTGGCGCATTCATCGGCTCGGTATATACGGCTGATGCTTGTACAAACTTTATCGTCACTCGTGGAGCATCGACCGATGGCTCTAATATGGTGACCTATGCTGCTGACTCTCACCAGCTATATGGTGCGTTGTATCAGTATGTCCCTGGTAAGTTCACAAAGCTGATGGATGTCACCGAGTGGGACACTGGCCGCTATATCGGTCAGATTGCTCAGGCCGAGGTTACCTATCGCACACTCGGCAACTCTAACGAGCACTCGTTGTTTATCACCGAGACTACGTTTGGTGGCCGTCCCGAGTTGGAGGACCCTAAGGGTGGCATCGACTATGGCTCACTCATCTACATCACCTTGCAGCGTGCCAAGACCGCTCGTGAGGCTATCGACATCATCGTAGACCTGGCCAACACCTATGGCTACTGCTCTTCGGGCGAGTCATTCTCGCTTATCGACACCGAGGAGGCGTGGATTATGGAGCTTATCGGCAAGGGCCCAGAGGATAAGGGTATCGTATGGGTGGCTCGCCGCATCCCTGATGGCTATGTTTCGGCACACGCTAACCAGGCACGTATAACCACCTTCCCTTGGGACGATCCTGAGAACTGTAAGTATGCTCCCGATGTGGCAGATGTAGCTCGTAAGTTTGGCTGGTTCAAGGGCGAGAACAAGGATTTCAGCTTTGCTGAGGCTTATGCTCCTGCCGATTTCAGTGCATTGCGTGGCTGCGAGGCTCGTGTATGGTCGTTCTTCCGCACAGTAGCCGATGGCATGGATCAGTATGAGGACTACGCTATGGGTCACAACCCCGAGAACCGTATGCCTTTGTGGGTTAAGCCTTCGCAGAAGATCTCTCCAAAGCTGCTTATGGACTGTATGCGTGACCACTACGAGGGTACTAAGATGGATATGACAAACGATATTGGTGCTGGTGGCGAGGAGTGCCCTTACCGTTGGCGTCCTATGTTCTTCGAGGTTGATGGTGTTCAGTACTGCAACGAGCGTGCTACCGCTACTCAGCAGACAGGCTTCTGGCTTGTAGGCCAGGCACGTCCCGAGAAGGTGGGTATCCTCTGGTTTGGTACGGATGATGCTGCTACATCACCACTTACCCCTGTATACGTGACAGCCACTGAGGTTCCTGAGTGCTTGCGTGAGGGCAACGGCTCTATGCTTGAGTACTCTGACACATCTATGTTCTGGGTGACCAATCGTGTGGCTCAGTTTGCATACCTACGCTATAATATTATAGGTAAGCACGTGCGTGATGTGGTTAATCAGTGGGAGACTATGATGCTTGCCAAGGTTGCTGATGTTGATGCTCAGCTTGCAGAGCTTAAGCCAAAGAAGGCTACGCAGCTTGCTACCGAGTTTACTGTTGCTACGGCTGAGGAGCTCTTCGCTAAGTGGGTAGAGCTCGACAAGTACCTTATGATCAAGTATATCGACGGCAACGTAAAGGGCGAGGATGAGAATGGCTTTATCGACAATGGCAATGGCAAGGATATCCCTGGTAAGATTACCCAGCCAGGCTACACTGAGAAGTGGAAGCGTGCCGTAGCCGAGGATAAGGGCGAGATTTTGAAGGTTGTAACGTGGTAAACTAAAACAAGCAGACAATACTATGGAAAGATACGATATCATTGTTATAGGCTCAGGCCCTGGTGGCTATGTGGCGGCTATTCGTGCTGCGCAGTGTGGCAAGCGTGTAGCTATCGTTGAGAAGGCAGATGCCGGTGGCGTATGTCTTAACTGGGGTTGTATCCCCACCAAGGCCCTTGTGCGCTCAGCACAGGTATATGCCGACTGTAAGGCTGCTGCTACCTATGGCGTAGCAATCGAGGGCGAGGTGAAGCCAGATTGGACAAAGATGGTGGAGCGTGAGCGTATGGTGGCAACAACCATGAACAAGGGCGTTCAGTTCCTCCTCAAGAAGAATAATATCGACGTTATCGCTGGCTTCGGCCGTCTCAAGGCTGCCGACACCGTAGAGGTTGAGGGCGTAGACTACGAGGCTGACCACATCATCCTTGCTACGGGCGCACGTCCACGTGTTATGCCTTTTATGCCTATCGACGGCGAGCATATCATCTCATCGAAGGAGGCTCTTGTGCTGCCTAAGCTCCCTGAGACTATGGTTGTTGTAGGCTCGGGTGCTATCGGCTCGGAGTTTGCCTACATCTACGCTACTTTGGGCGTTAAGGTGACCATCGTAGAGTATATGCCACAGATTATGCCTTTGGAGGATGAGGATACCGCCAAGGCTATGGAGCGTGCCTTCCGCAAGCTACGTGCTACCGTGATGACCTCAACGACCGTTAAGTCGGTTGCTGTTCGTGAGGATGGCAAGTGTGACGTCGTGATCGAGGGTAAGAAGGGTGAGCAGACACTTGAGGCCGACATAGTACTCTCGGCCGTAGGCATCAAGTCGAATATCGAGGATATGGGTCTCGAGGAGCTCGGCATCGAGATTGAGCGTGATAAGATCAAGGTCGATGAGCACTATAAGACATCGGTAGATGGCGTATATGCTATCGGTGATATCATCGCTACACCGGCCCTTGCACACGTTGCCTCGGCTGAGGCTATCCACTGCGTGGAACATATCTGCGGCCTTGAGGCTGATGCAGTTGATTACTCGACAATCCCATCGTGCATCTTTACCTCACCCGAGGTGGCATCAGTAGGTCTTACTGAGGCTCAGGTTAAGGCTCAGGGCATCGAGTATAAGGTTGGTAAGTTCCCATATACCGCCTCTGGCAAGGCTACTGCTGCTGGCGAGCGTGATGGCTTCGTGAAGCTTATCTTCGATGCTGAGGAGAGGCTGCTTGGCGCACACTTCGTGGGACACAATGTCACCGAGATGATTGGCGAGCCAACACTTGCTAAGGTCTTGGGTGTCAATGCTCACCGCATTGCTCGCACCATTCACGCACATCCATCTATGCACGAGGCGGTGATGGAGGCGGCTGAGGATGCGCTTGGGTGTGCCATCCACATGTAATTTTCGATTATAAGGCAGACATCTACTGCCGCTAACAAAAGATGCCACCAATGGGACGTACGCCCAAGTACTACCCATCGGTGGCATTTTTGCCGAGCGTTGTATCTGCAGCCTTCTAATCAAAAATTTTCGTTTATAAGGCCGCATCTGCGACCTTCTAATCAAAAATTGGGGCGGAGTGGGTTTCAGGGATTTTGGGGATTTTGGGGATTTTGGGGATTATGGGGATTATGGGGATTATGGGGACGATGGGTATTATTAACCTTAAATTCCCCAGCATCCCCAGTATCCCCAGCATCCCCAGTATCCCCAGTATCCCCAGTATCCCCAGTTTAAGACCATTAAGACCATTAAGACCATTAAGACCATTACGAGGTCGGGTATCACACTGCTCTTATCTCCTATCTTTGACACTCTTTTGCACCAAAGTGGGCGTCACGTGATGAAAAGTCGCAACTTTTTTCCTATCTTTGCCGAGTAATTAAAAGTGCTATGCGATACTTTATCGAGCTACAATACGACGGTGCGGCATACTTCGGCTGGCAGCGACAGCCCGATGTGGCAACCGTGCAGGGGACTATCGAGCAGAGGCTCTCGATGCTTCGTGGCGTGCCTACCGAGATAGTGGGGGCGGGGCGTACCGACACAGGTGTAAATGCCTCGTTCTACGTGGCCCATTTCGATGCTGATGCAGCGGTAGATTGTGCGCAGTTGGCCTACAAGCTAAACAGAGTTTTGCCTCCCGACATAGCCATTTTGCGCATCTATGAGGTGGCCTCAGATAAGCACGCAAGGTTTGATGCCCGAGAGCGTGAATATACCTACTTTCTTACGCCCCAGAAGTCACCTTTTAGACGCTTCTCAGCGTGGCATTATGCCGTAAATCTCGATGTCGAACGGATGAACTTAGCGGCAGAAAAGCTGCTTGAGTATGAGGATTTTACGTCGTTTGCCAAGCTCAACTCCAACAACAAGACAAACATCTGTCATATAGCCTATGCACGCTGGTCGCAAGAGGCCGACGGTACGCTGCGTTTTACCATTCGTGCCGACAGGTTTTTGCGCAATATGGTGCGTGCCATAGTAGGCACTCTTGTCGATGTGGGGCGAGGTCGCTATACGGTAGAGGAGTTTGACGATATAATACGTAGCCGTGACCTCTCACGCTCCTCTGCTGGGGCGGCTGCCTGTGGTCTATTTCTCTCGGATGTGAAATATTAGCCCTCGACGGCGAAAAAAGTTGTTGCGTGTAAGGATAATTTTTCGTATCTTTGCACGCAATAATTATGAATAATTATAATCATTCCTACCAAATATGAAATGTGCAATTATAGGCCACGGTAAGATGGGCCGTGAGATTGAGCGAATTTTGGCTGAGCGCGGCCACGAGGTTGTGCTCGTTATCGACGAGAATAACACTGCGGACCTTACTGCCGAAAATCTCCAGACCGTGGACGTGGCTTTTGAGTTTACCACGCCCGACACTGCTGCCGCTAATGTGCGCACGGTGCTTGAGGCTGGTGGCAGGGTGGTGTGTGGCACCACTGGCTGGCTCAAGGAGCTCAAGGCTATGGAGGCCTTGGCCGAGGAGCGTGGTGGCGCTCTGTTCTACGCTTCGAACTTCTCTATCGGCGTAAACATTATGTTCCGCATCAACCGCCGCTTGGCCGAGTTGATGAACCCTCACGCAGAGTACAACGTGCGTATCGAGGAGACTCACCATATGTGGAAGAAGGATGCCCCCAGTGGCACGGCGATTACCCTTGCCGAGGGCATTATTGAGGGCCTTGATCGCAAGTGCTCGTGGGTGAATAACCGTAAGGGTAAGGCCGAGGAGATTGAGATTGAGTCGCACCGTGAGGGTATGGTGACAGGTATTCATACCATCACCTACGCATCGGTAGATGACCAGCTCACGCTCACGCACAATATCATCAACCGTCGTGCGTTGGCTCTTGGAGCGGTTGTTGCTGGTGAGTACCTTGCCGATAAGAGCGGTGTTCACACTATGGATAACCTCCTCTAAATGTTTACAGGTGTCGGTAGAGTGTGCTCGCCGATGCTCTAATATCGAAAATCTATGCAGAAGCTGAAGGATATTTTTGCTGCTGTGGGCCGTGTTGTTCGTAGTCCATGGCTTATGGCTATTTTAGTGGCGATTATTGTTGTGGCCTTTGCCATATGGTATGGTGCGGCGTGGTCGCTCATCATAGCACTCCCCATAATTTATGACTACTACATCGGCCACCATTGTGCCAAGCTACACGCCCGCCTTATGGAGAAGTATGGCTGGTATAGGGTGCTCTATGCTGTATGGTGTGCGCTGGTGTTTGCCGTTGTTGTAGGCGTGATACTCCATATGTTCATCTTCCGCTGGGAGGGGGTATTCCTCCTCACGCTCGCCGTGGTGTTTGCCTATGCGCTGTGGGAGGAGCTTAAGTCGAATAGCAAGATATATGTATGGCTCTATGGCTGGGTGCACGCCATAATCTTTGCTACCGTCGTGGCCACCATCATCCAGCTCTACTGGTTTCAGATGTTTGTCATCCCCACAGGCTCGATGGAGAGCACGCTGATGGCGGGTGACTATATCCTTGTGAACAAGACCTCGTATGGTCCACGTGTGCCTATGACGCCGCTGTCGTTCCCCTTTGTGCATAACACTATGCCACGCAACGACCTTAAGGCCTCGTTCTCTACCTTGTGGCAGCGAGACTACCGCCGCCTGAAGGGGTGCGATGAGGTGAAGCGTGGCGATGTGGTTGTATTCAACTTCCCCGAGGGTGACACCGTAGTCTTGGAGCGTGCTGCCGAGAGCTACTACCAGATGTTGCTAAGCTCGGAGTTTGGGCCTATCACCGAGGAGCGTCGTAAGAAGATAGCCGAGGAGTATACCATCGCCGTACGTCCGCTGGATAAGAAGGAGAACTATATAAAGCGCTGTGTGGCCATACCTGGCGATACACTGCGTATTGTCGAGGGTGTTGTTCACAACAACAATAACCCCGAGCCGATGATCCCTAATAAGCAGTATTTCTACGACATCTACAACCGCAAGACAGGACGTGTGCAGACCAACGTGCTGCTACGTGACAAGGAGTTGCACTCATATGCCGATACCACCATCTATAAGCTCAGCAAGTCGCAGGGCTTTGCTGGTGAGCGCCTTGTGCCTCATACGGTGGCCACGGGGTGGACTCTTGATGACTTTGGTCCACTCTGGATACCTAAGGCTGGGGCTAAGGTTGAGCTTAACGACTATAACGTGGCACTCTATGGCCGTATAATCGAGGTATACGAGGGTCACTCTCTTGAGCGTCGTGGCGACGGCTATCTTGTCGATGGCGTGGAGAGTGCCGACTACTGCTTCGAGCAGGACTACTACTTTATGATGGGCGACAACCGTCACGGATCGCTCGACTCACGCTTCTGGGGCTTTGTCCCTGAGGACCACATCGTGGGCAAGGCGTCGTACGTATGGTTCTCGGTGGACCCACACCACGGCGGCATACGCTGGGATAGAATGTTTAAGTCGATAAAGTAGAGCTAAAGTAGTGGCTGCCGACTCATATAAGACCATTGCCCGACCTGCCGAGACGACCTATCGTCAGCTGAGCAGCAAGTTTCTTACTTATGCCTACCCTGTGGAGAGCGAGGCAGAGATTAAGGAGCGGCTCGACGCGTTGCGTAAGCGCTGGTACGATGCCACTCACCACTGCTATGCTTGGCGCTTAGGACCTCACGGCGAGCAGTTTCGTGCCAACGACGATGGCGAGCCCTCCTCTACGGCGGGTAAGCCTATCCTTGGCCAGCTGCTATCGCAGGAGGTGACCAACTGCCTTGTTGTGGTGGTGCGCTACTTTGGTGGCACGAAGCTCGGCGTTCCGGGGCTTATTGCGGCATATAAGGAGTCTACGGCACAGGTGTTGGCCGAGTGCGAGATTGTGGAGCGCACGGTAGATGTGGTGGTGAGGGTGGAGTTCTCCTACGTGGCGATGAACGACGTGATGCGCATCGTGAAGGAGATGCAACCCCGCATCGTGGAGCAGACCTTCGATAACCTCTGTGTGATGACACTCTCGATACGTGAGTCGGAGTCAGAGCAACTTATCGGCCGCCTTGAGAAGGTCGAGGGTGCAACGATAAGTGTGGATTAATCATAGACATAGATGTTTGGGCTCGGAGTGGACTTAGCCTAAATTATAAGTTCTCATTTCTAATTGCAGAGTAGTTTTGGAGTCGAAGATAGTCATAAAGGGTGCGAGGGTGCACAACCTCAAAAATGTCGATGTGGAGATTCCGCACTCGAAGCTCGTCGTGGTGACTGGCCTGTCGGGTTCGGGAAAGTCTACGTTGGCATTCGATACTATCTTTGCCGAGGGACAACGCCGCTATGTGGAGAGCCTCTCGGCCTATGCCCGTCAGTTCTTGGGGCGTGTTGAAAAACCCGATGTCGATCTTATTGAGGGTATAGCGCCTGCCATCGCCATCGAGCAGAAGGTGTCGTCACGCAATCCTCGCTCTACGGTGGGCACAACCACAGAGATATACGACTACTTGAAGTTGCTCTTCGCCCGCATTGGCCGCACATACTCGCCCCTAACGGGTGCTGAGATACGTTGCTACGAGGTCGATGATGTGGTGGATAGAGTGTTGCAACTCGAGGATGGTGAGAGGGTTCTCATAGCAGCACCGTTGCTGCTGAAGCAGTCGGAGGGTATCGTTGAACGTATGCTCACGCTCATCGAAGATGGCGTAAACAGGGTGATATATCGTGGCGAGGTGATGCTCGTCGAGGAGTTTATGCCGCAGATTAGTGCCGAGCTCTCGATAGATGATGTGTTGGTGGTGGTAGACCGTATTAAGGTGGCCCACGACCAAGATAGCGTATCACGTATGTCGGACTCTGTGGCCAGAGCTATGGGCTATGGCTCGGGGCAGATGTTCTTGCAGACCGACACCCTCGAGAGCTACTCGACACACTTCGACGAGGGGGGTATCAGCTTTGAGCGACCTACCGAGCACCTCTTCTCGTTTAATAACCCGATAGGCGCTTGTCCGGTATGTGAGGGCTATGGCAAGGTGCTCGGCATCGACGAAAACCTTGTGGTGCCCGATAAGTCGAAGAGCGTCTACGATGGTGCTGTGGCCTGCTGGAATGGCGCTTCGATGAGTCGCTGGAGGCAGGAGCTTATCCTTAGCTCGTCACGCTTTGGTTTCCCGATACACACGCCCTACTATGCGCTGAGCGATGCGGAGCGTGAGTTGCTGTGGCGTGGCAACGAATATTTTCACGGTATCGACGACTTCTTTGCCTATGTCGATACTCAGCGCCATAAGGTGCAGTATCGTGCACTTAAGGCTCGCTACGTGGGTAAGAGGCTCTGCCCGCAGTGTCACGGCGCACGTCTGCGCCCCGAGGCGCTGTATGTGCGTGTTGGAGGGCGTAACATTGCCGAGCTGGTGCGTATGACCATTGGTGAGCTGGCGAAGTTCTTCTCTACACTCGAGCTCGATGAGCGTGATGCGGCGGCGGCAGAGCGTGTGCTGCTCGAAATTCGCAACCGTCTGGGATACCTTATGGATGTAGGACTACACTACCTCACGCTCGACCGTCTATCCTCCACGTTGTCGGGCGGAGAGTCGCAGCGCATCAACCTATCTACGTCGTTGGGCAGCAACCTTGTAGGCTCGATGTATATCCTCGATGAGCCAAGCATAGGTCTTCATCCCCGTGATACTCAGCGCCTTATAGGTGTGCTCAAGGAGCTGCGTGACCTCGATAATACGGTTATTGTCGTTGAGCACGAGGAGGAGGTTATGCGTGCTGCCGACTGGATCGTGGACCTCGGCCCTGAGGCGGGAGTGTGTGGTGGCGAGGTGGTATATAACGGCCCTGCAAGCGAGATTGAGAGTGCCTCGACACTTACGGCCGACTATCTTGCGGGACGTAGGAGCATTGCTACGCCGGAGCGTCGTCGTGCTGCCGCTGGAAGTGTGCGGCTACGTGGCGTGCGCCATAACAACCTAAAGAATATCGACGTGGAGATACCCCTTGGCGTGCTTACCTGCATCACTGGAGTCTCGGGCTCGGGAAAGTCGTCGCTGGCCGACGATGTGTTGTTCCCCGCACTTAAGCGCAGGCTCTCCGAGACCACGCTCACGCCAGGCGATCACGACGGCATAGATGTCGATACACGCCTGCTGAACGGTGTGGAGATGGTGTCGCAGCAGCCTATCGGCAAGTCTACACGTTCGAACCCCGTGACCTATATCAAGGCCTACGACGAGATACGTCGTCTGTTTGCCGACCAGCCCTATGCCAAGCATACGGGAGTACCGGCCACGGCATTCTCGTTTAATATGCCTGGTGGTAGGTGCGAGGAGTGCGAGGGCGAGGGTGTTATCAAGGTGTCGATGCAGTTTATGGCCGACGTGGAGCTTCAGTGCGAGGCGTGCGGAGGAAAGAGATTTAAGCCCGAGATACTTGAGGTTAAGTATCGTGATAAGTCGATATACGACATCCTCGAGATGTCGGTAGATGAGGCCGTAGAGTTCTTCTCGGAGGATAAGACAAATAGTACGTGCAGGCGTATCGTGGAGCGCATCGTGCCCCTGCAACGTGTGGGCCTCGGCTATGTCAAGCTGGGTCAAAGCTCCTCGACGCTATCGGGAGGAGAGTCGCAGCGTGTGAAGCTTGCCTCGTTCCTTACTAAGGAGCGCTCGTCGGAGCGTGTGATGTTTATATTTGATGAGCCTACAACGGGACTCCACTTCCACGATATAGGTCGTCTGTTGTCGGCCTTTGATGCGCTTATCGAGCGTGGCCATAGCGTTGTTGTCGTAGAGCATAATATGGAGGTCATCAAGTGTGCCGACTGGGTTATCGACCTCGGCCCTGAGGCGGGTGTTGATGGTGGTCGTGTGGTTGTTGCGGGCACTCCCGACCAGGTGGCAGAGTGTGCCGAGAGCTACACAGGAGAGTTTTTACGTAAGAGAGATGAGAGAGTTTGAAACATATATACTGCCTAACGGCATTCGTGGCATACATCGTCAGGTGGCAAGTGGCGTGTCGCACTGCGCCTTAGTGGTAAATGCTGGCAGCCGTGATGAGCTTAAAGGGGAGTATGGCATCGCCCACTTTACCGAGCACGCACTCTTTAAGGGTACGGAGCGTCGTCGGGCCTATCAGGTGAACTGCCGACTCGAAAACCTCGGTGGCGAGCTCAATGCCTACACCACAAAGGAGGATACCACGCTGCACGCCACGTCGCTGCGCCGTGATTTTCGCCGTTCGGTAGAGCTTATATCGGATGTTATGTTCCACTCCACGTTCCCAGAGAGCGAGCTGCGCAAGGAGCGTGAGGTGATCGCCGACGAGATAAACTCCTATAAGGACTCACCCTCGGAGCGCATCTATGACGACTTCGAGGATATGATATTCCGTGGCTCGGAGCTCGGCCACAACATCCTCGGCAAGAAGACGACACTCGAGAGGCTATCGACCAACGAGCTGCGTAGCTTTGTCGAGCGCACATATACCACCGACCAGATGGTCTTCTCCTCTATCGGCAACTTCTCGGCTTCGACGGCACGTAGTGTCGCCGAGCGCTATTTGGGCGGTTATGAGCCTACCGAGCGTGGCTACAAGCGTGTGACGCCCGATGTATATGTGCCCTTTAGTGTTGTGCAGCATCGCCATACACATCAGTCGCACGGCATTGTGGGCACACGTGGCTACGGCATTTCGGATGAGCGACGTCTGCCCTTGGCGCTGCTGTGTAACGTGCTCGGAGGCCCCTTTGCCAACTCGCTGCTTAATATCGAGCTACGTGAGAAACACGGCCTTACGTACAACGTCGAGGCAAGCTATACCCCCTATTCGGATAGTGGCATTGTGGCCATCTACTTCTCGTCGGACCACTGCCACTCGGACCACTGCTTAGAGCTTATCGCCAAGCAGATTGAGGCTCTACGCTCCCAGCGCCTTACGCCACGCCGACTCGGTGTTGCCAAGCGTCAGTTTATCGCCCAGATGGCTGTGTCGATGGAGTCTAACGAGGGGTATATGCTCGGTGCGGGCAAGAGCTACTTGCTATATAAGGATATAGATACGCTCGAGGAGGCATATAAGAAGGTTATGGCAATCACCGTAGAGCAGATATGCGACGTGGCCAACGACTGCTTCTCGCAGCTGTCGCAGTTGATATATAAATAGTGTGACGATGGATAGACTTGAACAATATATCTTGGATAACACCAAGCCCGAGGAGGCACTGCTTCACCGCCTTGAGCGTGAGACATATCTGCGTGTTATCAACCCACGAATGATCTCGGGACACCTTCAGGGCAAGCTCCTCGAGATGCTTGTGCGTATGATGCGCCCACGGCGAATACTCGAGATAGGCACCTTCACGGGTTACTCGGCCCTAAGCCTTGCACGTGGCCTTGACGAGGGTGCTTTTATCGACACTATCGAGGTTGATGACGAGCTTGAGGATATCGCCGCAAAGTATTTTGCCGAGTCGGAGTATGGCTCGCGCATACGTCACCATATTGGCTCGGCACTCGAGGTTGTGCCACGCCTTGGCGAGGTCTACGATATGGTATTTATTGATGGCGACAAGCGTGAGTATCCCGACTACTACCGTATGTTGATGGATGGTGGATATGTGCGTAGCGGCTCGGTGATGTTAGCCGACAATATTTTGTGGTATGGTAAGGTCGCAGAGCCTATCGCACGTAACGACCGCCATACGGAGGCTATCGTTGAGTTCAACCGTATGGTCAGGGAGGACGAGAGGGTCGATAATGTCATCGTGCCTATACGTGATGGCATCAACCTTATACGTGTGAAGTAGAGGCTATCCTATCGCCACATCGAGTATCATCATCACGACAAAGCCTATGGCAAAGGCCACAGTGCCCGTGTCGGAGTGTTTGCCCTGCTGCGTCTCGGGGATAAGCTCCTCGACAACAACATAGAGCATTGCGCCCGCCGAGAAGGCAAGCAGATAGGGTAGTGCCCCCGCAATTTGGTCGTAGAGCACTATCATAGCTATTGCCGCTAATGGCTCGACAACTCCCGAGAGACCTCCCAGCAACCACGCACGACCACGTGATAGGCCATCCGAGCGTAGCGGCAGCGAGATTATAGCACCCTCGGGGATATTCTGTATGGCCATACCTGCGGCCAGCGCCATTGCAGCACTCAGCGTCACAGCACCATCTCCCGCCATCGCCCCCGCAACAACAGCACCCACGGCCATACCCTCAGGGATGTTGTGTAGCGTCACGGCCATAAGAAGCATAGGTCTACGTCCCAATTTAGAGCTTAGTCCCTCGGGCTGTGTGCCTCCAGGGTGGAGGTGTGGCACGAGGCTGTCGAGACCCAGCAGGAAGAGTATTCCGAGCATAAAGCCTACGGCTGCGGGCATCCAACTCAATCCTCCGAGATCTTCGGAGAGCTCCAACGATGGTATTAATAGCGACCATACCGATGCGGCAACCATCACGCCGGCGGCAAAGCCCAGCAGCGCCTTGGTGATGCGAGGTGCAACACTCTGTCGTGCAAACATCACTGCCGAAGCACCAACTACGGTGCCGACAAATGGTGCGAGGATGATAAGTAGCGTTGTCATACGTTGGTGTGTGTTAATGAATTTAGGGAGCTTAGAGAGAGTAGAGAATATAACGCACTCTCTATCTTCACTAAGCCCCCAAAACTTCGAAAGTCTCTTGCGAAACTACCAGTATCTACTAATAGTTCTCAGCCTTAAGCTGGAAGTAATCCTGTGGGTGAGTACATACAGGGCACATCTTAGGAGCATCCTTGCCTACGTGGATGTGGCCACAGTTAGAGCACTGCCAGATCATATCGCCGTCACGTGAGAATACCAAGCCACCCTCAACGTTAGCCAACAGCTTGCGGTAGCGCTCCTCGTGCTCACGCTCGATCTTACCCACCTCGTCAAAGAGGAATGCGATGTGGTCGAAGCCCTCCTCACGAGCATCCTTAGCCATCTGGAAATACATATCAGTCCACTCGTAGTTCTCGCCCTCGGCAGCCGACTTAAGGTTCTCGGCAGTCGAGCCGATGCCCTGCAATAGCTTGAACCAAATCTCAGCGTGCTCCTTCTCGTTAGCCGCTGTCTCCTCGAAGATCTTAGCTATCTGTACGTAGCCATCCTTCTTAGCCTTTGATGCAAAATATGTGTACTTGTTGCGTGCCTGGCTCTCGCCTGCAAATGCCTCCCACAAGTTTTTCTCGGTCTTAGTTCCTTTCAAATCTTTCATACTCTTTAGTGTTTATAGGTTTGTAATTTAGTTATCTTCTCTTTTCTTGATGCAAAGATAGTAGATTATTTTCAATCTGCAATAGCTTTTTTATTATATTATTTTATTTTTCTATAAGCATAAACTATGGTTGGTTGTTAGACTCGAGGGTTAGGATGACTCTCTATGAGCCTATCGACCTAACCTATCGACTATTAACACGTGTAATCAACATCATTAGTCACAAGAGTCGCTCGAGTCACATCAGCGGTGGTGCTTGTCACAAGAGTCACATCTGTCACATCTGTCACATATGGGCACACCCCTGTGACAGTGTGACAACGTGACAACGTGACAACGTGACTATGTGACTACGTGTGGCCCTCGGTGGCGACGTTTCCAAAAAGTTTAGAATAAAATATTTGTTAAAATACTTGACTTCGCTGTTCTGATGTTGTATATTTGCACTGCAAATGTTCAGCGATTGAACGAAAGGGTTGAGCGCTGCTACGCAGCTAAAGGGTAGTGCGCTGCTTCGCAGCTAAAGGGTAGTGCGCTGCTTCGCAGCTAAAGAGTTGTGCGCTGCTACGCAGCTAAAGAGTTGTGCGCTGCTACGCAGCTAAAGGGAAAAAACTCCCTTCAATTACCCTTTAGCACCTTTAGGTGCGAACTACTCTTTAGCCCGCTTCAGCGGGCGAACAACCCTTTAGAGCCGCAGGCTCGCCCAACCCTCTCTAATCACCAATTTATAATTTAATCTCTATGTCTGACAACTCCAATCTCAATGCAGCGGTTATCGACCGCATCATCAACGCTCCCACGCCTGAGCAGCTCCTCGAGGAGGATATGGCACGTGAGCGTGTAGTACCCTACGTCGTAGATATGTCGAAGGAGCTACCCGACATCGAGCCATTAATAAGTATTAATGGTGCGTGTGTATGCTCTCGAGGTAATATCTCGGCCATATGTGGCGAGGCAAAGTCTCGCAAGACATTCCTAACCTCGGCGCTTGTAGCCTCAGCCATATCGCTACCTGCAAGGTGTATCAACAACTTCAAAAACATAGATAATAATATGTATTTGAATGTTCTGTGGGTTGATACCGAGCAGGGTGAGCGTCACGTGCGCAAGGTTATCTCACGCATCGCTACGATGACAGGAGCAGCCGTCACGGGGCTAAGGTGCGAGCCACGACTCACGACCCTTGCCCTACGTGAGCTTGCTCCGCACGACCGCAAGGCTATGTTGTACGATGCTCTGCGTGTAGGTGTCTACGACATCATAGTCATTGATGGCATCGCCGACCTACAACGCAATACCAACGACTTGGAGGAGAGCGATGCGCTGGTTGCGGAGCTTATGGCGCTATCGACACGTACCAATACACATATAATATGTGTGTTGCATACCAATCCTGGTAGCGACAAGGCACGTGGCCACCTCGGCTCGTCGTTGCAGCGCAAGTCCGAGAGCGTGCTCTTCGTACACCGTGTGGGTGAAAGGTCGGTTGTCGAGCCGCAGTTCTGTCGCAACGAGCCCTTCGAGCGTTTTGCCTTCGCGATTAACGCTGAGGGCATCCCCGAGCTCTGCGACCTGCCACGAAATGAGGGCGAGCGTAACGACATAGTCTCCATTGTCGATGAGGTCTATGGTGGCGCTATCGAGCGCACGACGCTTGTGAATAGGCTTATCGAGACCAAGGGCCTAAAGCGCTCCACGGCCTCTATGCAGATTAAGCGCCTCATAGATAGGGGCTTGCTCGTTGCCAACGATAACCTTGTATGCACCCCTACGGCTGAGGTCGCTACCTCTGATGATGCTTTTGTCACGCTGTCACGCTGTCACACTGTCACAGGGGTGTGCCCTAATGTGACGGATGTGACGGATGTGACAAGTGTGACGGATGTGACAAATGTGACAGATGATGACGATTGTCCGTTTTAGAGATATGAACTCATTAGGTACTATAATTGCATCGTGTGGCGAGTAACACTTAAATTTACTGTTATGGATAAAGCAAAACAAACTAATGGTTTTAGGCTCAGCGTGCTCACCCTTGTGGTGATGAACGTGACGGCCGTTGTGAGCCTACGAGGACTCGCCTCCGAGGCGGTTTATGGCCTTCAGTCGGCCTTCTACTACCTCTTTGCGGCCATTGTATTCCTCGTCCCTACGGCACTGGTCGCTGCCGAGCTTGCGGCGATGTTCTCAAACAAGCAGGGTGGTGTCTTTCGCTGGGTGGGCGAGGCCTTTGGCCCACGTATAGGCTTTGTGGCTATATGGTTGCAGTGGATACAATCTACGGTGTGGTATCCTACGGTACTTACCTTTGGTGCTGTGAGCATCGCATTTATCGGCACAGACCCCACGGCCGATGCGGCACTTGCCTCAAACCGCGTCTTCACGCTCATAGTGGTGTTGGCAATCTATTGGTTAGCCACGATAATTGCTCTCAGAGGCTTGGATTGGGTAGGCAAGGTGAGTAAGTGGGGTGGTATCATCGGCACGATAATCCCTGCGGCGTTGCTCATACTCCTCGCTGTGGTCTATCTCTCGAAGGGTGGCCATAACAACCTCGATATGCACCGCAGCTTCTTCCCCGACCTCTCGAACTTCTCAAATCTTGTCTTAGCCTCGAGCATCTTCCTCTTCTATGCCGGTATGGAGATGATGGGTATCCACGTTATGGAGGTGGAGAACCCCAAGCGCAACTACCCACGTGCCATCATCCTCGGCTCGTTGGTCACGGTAGTTATCTTCATCCTCGGCACCTTTGCCCTTGGTATCATTGTTCCCGAGAAGGATATAAGCCTCACGCAGACGCTTCTTATCGGCTTTGATCGCTACTTTGCCTTCCTACGTATGTCGTGGCTCGGCCCTATCATCGCCATTGCGTTGGTCTTTGGCGTGCTTGCAGGCGTGCTTACGTGGGTCTCTGGACCGTCGAAGGGTATCTATGCGGTGGGTCGTGCGGGCTACCTGCCACCATTCTTCCAGAAGGCAAACTCTCGTGGTGTGCAGCGTAACATCCTCCTTGTGCAGGGGTGTATCGTCACGGTTGTGAGCGCTCTGTTTGTCGTTATGCCCTCGGTGCAGTCCTTCTACCAGATCCTCTCGCAGCTTACCGTGCTGTTGTACCTTACGATGTATATGCTGATGTTCTCGGCGGCTATCGTGCTACGCTATCGTAAGCCCGATGTGGAGCGCCCCTTCCGTCTTGGTCGTGGCAATGGCGTTATGTGGCTGCTTGCGGGTTTGGGCTTTGCGGGGTCGCTACTCGCCTTTGTTCTTAGCTTCATCCCTCCGTCGCAGATTGCCGTGGGTAGCAAGGCTGTGTGGTATGGTGTGCTTATCGCTGGCGAGGTCATCGTGGTGATTATACCTATTATTATATATGCACTGCGTAAGCCATCGTGGAAGGCCGCTGATGCAGATATAGAGCCATTTGACTGATATGAGGTTGAAAGGGTTGTTCGCAAGCTGGCGCTTGCTAAAGAGTAGTGCGCAAGCTGGCGCTTGCTAAAGGGTAGGGCGCTGCTACGCAGCTAAAGAGTAGGGCGCTGCTACGCAGCTAAAGGGAAAAACTCCCTTTCTACTACCCTTTAGTGCCGTAAGGCACGAACAACCCTTTAGCCCGCTTCAGCGGGCGAGCAACCCTTTAGCTCGCCGCAGGCGAGCGCTCTACCCTTTAGCAAGCGCCAGCTTGCGCCCTACCCTTTAGCTGCGTAGCAGCGCTCTACCCTTTAGCACCTTTAGGTGCGAAAAAGGAGGTGGCTAAACGTTAATTAGCCACCTCCTTTTTGTCATTTCCTGTGATTAGTCGATACCAATACCGTATCCTGCGAATGGATGAATAGATACCACATAGCAGGCGCCGTAGCGAGTATTACCCGTAAGTTTGATATTCGCCTTACCCTCGTCGATAGATACGCTATACTCGTTGAGTAGAGGGGTCTTAGGCTCTGACATCAGGTCGTCAGAGTCGGTGATCCAAAGACGTGTTACGAGGCCTGTGCTGTTGTCAATCTCGTAGCCCCACAGCGTAACAGCGTGGCTTATGGCGTTGAGGTTAGCGCCGAGATTGACTGTAAGACCTGCCAGACCATACTTGAACGACTCGACAATAAGCTCAGAGAACTTTGCCAAGCGCTCTGCGCCCAACAAATCAGTACCATTACCCCAGAGGTAGTAGTTGTTGAAGATGGTGATATAGAGGTCCTTAAGGTCGAGACCCGCAACACCTGGAACGATGACATTCTCGTATCCGTGGTAGATATTTGGATATACCTCGCTATCCCAGATGCTCTTCCAGTAGCCACCAGCGGTCTTAGGCACTGCCTGAGAGCCTGCCGAAGCAAACTCGCCACCATTGAGCTTACCCTCGAAGTACCAAGGAATAGCCTCCTGCATATGACCGCCACGTGAGTTGTCCCACTCTGAGTGGAATACGTTCATAAGCTCCAACTCGTAAGGGCCATAGTTGGTGTATGAGGTAACACCAGGGCCGTCAGTAGCTTCGGCTGGTAGAGTCTTGCCCGCAGCCTTGTAGCGATCCTGGAACCACTGAATCATATTCGATGAGGTGGCAGCCCAGCACATATTCATATCGCCATTGTCGCCCTGACCCTTCTTATTCACATCGTACCAACCCGAGCTAAGCGTTACGCCCTCAGCAAAGACGATGGTCTTGCCCGTAGAGCTAACCTCCTCAGCGGTGATTGTCAGCTCGTTAGAGCGCTGCTCGCCCTTTACGGCATATACGATGTATGTGCCAGGGGTGGTAGTGATAAAGCGGTTGCCATTGAGGATGCTCTCATTGACATAGATGGTCGATTTGTCGGTTACGTTAGCGCCATCCTGCGTTACGGTGAACTTTGTAGAGTCTACGCCATTAGCCTTGATGGTGGTCTCGGTGGCAGTAATCTTGATAGGCTTCTCCTCCTCGACAATCTTCATACGCACGTTAAGCTCTACGGTGTTCGATGTTGCATCCTCATACTTGGCGTAGAAGGCATATACACCCTCGGCAGTGGCGGTGTAGGTAGCACCCTCGAGTGCCACGTCGCCCTCCTTGAGGTAGATTGTAGCCTCCGAGGTAACATCATTACCCTCGAGCTCCACTTTGAATGTTGCGCTCTCATCAACATAGATCGTGTCGGGCTCTACCGAGAGCTTAAGCTCCTTCTCTTGAGGCTCTGGACCAGGGGTGTCGTTATCCTCCTTAGCATAGACCTGCAAAACCTCAGACTTTGCCGAGCCATATTGCGCATAGAACTCATACTCGCCAGCATACTTGGTCTTAAAGGTATTACCCTCCAATGCCTCGTGGCTGTCGGCATAGTGTATTGTCGCATCTGCAGTCACATCCTTGCCATCAAACTTTACCAAGAATGTTACGAAGTCCTCGCCATTAGCAATAATCTCAGCCTTATCGACTAAAAGCTGTGGCTTAAGCTCGACAGATGGCTCTTTGCTATCGCAAGCCACAAGGCCTGCGATAGCTAATATAACAAATAAAATCTTCTTCATATTATCAATATATAGTTTTACTCAACACGCTTAAGTATGATGTCAGATGTTGCAACCGACCACATCTCATTATCACGGAATACCGATGGACGATATACGCCAAAGCTAAACTCTGCGCCAGAGTGGTGTGCACCGATTGTGAGTGTGTTGCCATCCTCCGATAGTGTTACAGGGAATGTTGCAGGTGCCGACTGCTTAGCGTCGTAGTCTGCGCCATAGAAGTAGAGTGTGTAGCCATCAGAGGCCCAGTTATAGAGGTAGTGGTTTCTCTCCGAAGGCATTGTGATAACATCACCCTCGCCAATCTCGAAGAATACCTTAGGACCGTAGTCACGATATACCAACGACTCGTAGTTGCGCCAGTAGCTCGATGCTTCAACAAGGTCCTCAGGAGACATATATGGTACCTCCTTAAATTCGCCCTTTGCTGATACGTCGAATGGCCAGCCGAGGACCACAAGGCGGTTATGGTCACGGTACTCCTTGGCGCTCTTGTCGTCGGCACCAGCTGCGATGGTTACCTCCTGGTTGGTGATAGAAACGTTCACACCATTTACCTGTACAAGGTCGTATGATACGAGCCACTTACCCTGCAATGTCTCGAAGAGGTCTGACTCAACACGTGCTGGCACTGCCTTCTTAGGAGTTGTTCCTGTTGAGCAGATGATAGTCTCGGTCTGCTCGATGTTCTTGATGCTTACCACGGCAATATACTCAGTATCGGGCCAGAGCTCCTCGTTGATGAGTGATAGACCTGTGGTGCGAACAGCCTCTACCTGCTCGGCATTGAGCTCGATACCATATTGTCTTGCGATGTCACTATCTGTCTTATCCGAGTTGCGCTGCTCCTGAATGTCGGCAGCTGTGTTGAACGCTACCTTTACCGACGTAGCATCCTTCGAGTAGAGGTTAATGTTGAGGGTCTTATGAGGGTTCTCCGCTGCTGGGGTCACGCTAATCTCGCCCTTAGGTGCGTCGAGGGTCTTTCCCAAGGTGCGGAACTCAACCTTCTGCATCAGTTCGCTGCCCTTGTTGTCGATAAGATATACCAAGCAGTAGTAGTCGGTATCAGGCGTAAGACGCTCCCAGGTCTGCTCGTTAGCCGTGGTGAGGTGCCAAGAGCCAGAGTTAGTATTCTTGATAAGTGAGTTCAAGATGGCCTCGCCTTCACCAACTTTGACGTAATACTCAATGTTTGCCTTGGTCTCCACCCATACGTAGTACTCGGCAACAGAGCTTTCAGGAGTTGTTGCAATGGTAATCGAATGAGATGAAGGGTTCTTCAGCTCGATGGTCATACCTGCCTCCGATACTGGGCGCTTAGGCGTGTGGAAAGGCTTTACGAAGATCTCTCCCGTTACGTTCTGCTTGCCGTCGCTCATAGCTACGATGATGTAGTAGTCGCTATCCTCACGAAGACGCATATCGTAGCTGCCATATTTCGAGCCATTAACCCACTCGAAAGTCTGCACACCCTTCTCAGGGATGCCGATACCCATAGTGCTGATATACGACTCGGGGGTCTGAGAGTTAAGCTCCAAGTATGCCTTGTCGATGCACTGGAAGAGGTAGTTGCCAGCGATGTTGATGGTGAATGTCACGCTGCTGTATGTCACCTCCTCAATCTCGATAGGGTTCTCTACACCGTCATCAGGTGTTGTGAACTCCAACTTTGCAGGCTCGCTGAGTGTGCCATCCTCCTTTGCACGAAGTATTGCCACGAGCGTGTACGCCGTATTGTCGTTGAGGTCCGATACCGTAAGTGTAGCCGTATCCTTTATCTCGGCGCTGTTGAGAGCAAAAAGCTCGTCGATTTTAGGTGTTGAGTTGCCCTCAGCAACTACTGCATAGCCAAGCTCACCCTCGACGTTTGTTGTCACCTTGAACGTAAACGAGTTGAAGTCGATGGCTGTCTGCTCAAGAGTGATCTCAGGGGTAGCGCCTGGTGTCGGTTGGTTACCTGTGCCTGTGCCGTCATCCACAGGACTCTTCTCGCACCCAACTACTGCGAGAGCGCAGAGGATAACTGCCCAAATGTTGAAAAGTTTTCTCATGGTTATAAAGTTTATTAGGTTTATAGGTATGTTCTATAAATTAGTAAATATGTTATACGCTTTCGGCAGACTCTTTTTCGGTCGCTTTTGAATTTATTGTGGTATATTTCTGATTTTTCCTCAGTTACAATGCTCGCATTGCGCCATCATAATAAATAAGAAATATCCTCACAATAATCTTCAAAATCAACTCGACCTAATTTATAGAACCTACCTAAAATTTGTTTTTCGGTTGTTTCACACCACTCCTTACTATGCCTTATTAAGGCATATTCGGCGGCGAAATTAGTAAAAAAAATCCAAACGACAAATATATTTATCGCTTGGATGAAAAAAAATAAGACAATTAAGACGATTAAGACCTTTAAGACAATTAAGATGGTTGCGGCAGGCAGCACCAACAGCCAACGGCCGAGACCACAGCCGATACCCGACCTCGTAATGGTCCCAATGGTCCTAATGGTCCTAATGGTCTTATAGTCCTAAAGGTCCTAAAGGTCCTAAAAAATTAAGACCTTTTACTTCTGGCGGAAGTAGATCTGTATAGGTACGCCCGAGAAGTCCCACTCCTCACGTAGCTTGTTCTCGAGGAAGCGGCGATACGACTCTTTGATATATTGTGGCAGGTTCACGAAGAATGCAAACTGCGGTGTAGGCGTAGGCAGCTGTGTTACGTACTTGATCTTGATGTACTTACCCTTGGTTGCGGCAGGAGGGTAGTTCTCGATGAGTGGCAGGAAGAAGTCGTTGAGCTCCGAGGTCGAGATACGGCGCTTGCGTGACTGGTAGACACGTATGGCTGCCTGGAGCACATCGAGTATTCGCTGCTTGTTGATCACCGAGGTGAAGATGATAGGTATGTCGCTAAATGGTGCGAGCTTCTTCTCGAGGAACTCACGCCATACCTTCATCGTGTTGCTATCTTTCTCTACCAAGTCCCACTTGTTCACCACGATGACACACCCTTTGCGGTTGCGCACTATGAGGTTGTGGATGTTGAGGTCTTGCGACTCTATGCCCTGCTCGGCGTCGAGCATAAGCACACAAACGTCGGCATTCTCGATGGCACGTATCGAGCGCATAACGGAGTAGAACTCGAGGTCTTCGGTGACCTTTCCCTTCTTGCGCATACCCGCAGTGTCGATAAGGTAGAAGTCCATACCGTACATGTTGTAGCGGGTGTGTATCGAGTCACGTGTGGTGCCTGCTACGTTGGTCACGATATTACGCTCTTGTCCCAACAAGGCATTTGTCATAGACGACTTTCCGACGTTTGGGCGACCTACAATGGCTATGCGAGGAAGTGTTGCGTCGTACTCGGCAGTGGTATCCTCGGGGAGGTTGGCGAGTATGGCATCCATCATATCGCCAGTGCCGCTACCCGACATCGAGCTTATGCAGAATGGCTCGCCGAGGCCTAAGGCGTGGAACTCGTGCGAGAAGTAGATGAGGTCGTAGGTATCCACCTTGTTGCATACGAGCATCACCTTCTTTCCTGAGCGACGTAGTATGTCGGCCATCATCATATCGAGGTCGGTGATGCCTGTGCGCACCTCCACAAGGAAGAGTATTAGGTCGGCCTCGTCGATTGCGAGCATCACCTGGCGGCGAATTTCATCCTCGAAGATATCCTCCGAGTTTACGGTGTAACCACCAGTGTCGATTACCGAGAACTCCTTACCGTTCCAGTCTGTTTTGCCATAGTGGCGGTCACGTGTTGTGCCGGCTGTCTCATCCACGATAGCCTGACGCTGGCCCACAAGGCGGTTGAAAAGTGTCGATTTGCCCACGTTTGGGCGACCTACGATTGCTACAAGACTCATATGTTGTTTTTAGTTTTAGTTTTTTTTAGTGGGTTGTTCGCCCGCCCCCTCTGCCCTCAAGGGTTACGAAAGGGTTGTTCGCCCGCTAATGCGGGCTAAAGGGTTGTTGAAAGGGTTGTTCGCCCGCCTATTGCGGGCTAAAGGGTTGTTCGTGCCTTGCGGCACTAAAGAGTAGTAGAAAGGGTCTTTTCCCTTTAGCAAGCTCTGCTTGCGCCCTACCCTTTAGCAAGCGCCAGCTTGCGCTCTACCCTTTAGAGCCGCAGGCTCGTCCTACCCTTCAGCAAACGTCCGCTTGCGAGCCACCCTTCAGAGCCGCAGGCTCGCTCTACCCTTCAGCAAACGTCCGCTTGCGAGCCACCCTCCGAGGTTGCCCCTCTGCCCTTTGTGGGCATACCACGCCACAAAGATAATCGAAATCGTTGAATAATTAAAACTTTATAAAATAATTAGCCGATATTTTTGTTTGTTGTAATAAAAATCGTACCTTTGGAAGATATTGCGAGGTATCGCTATTTTTAATAGTATGGAGTTTGCAAAGATTAACGTAGTGATGCGACGTGTGGTTTTGGTCTTGATGGCTGCAATTATGGCTCAGGGAGCGATGGCGCAGAGTGCCCATTCGCACAACCATACTCACACCATACACGCCGAGGATAGAGGTCCACGCCTCGGCACAGAGTGGGGTGTGGGTATCGGTGGTGTGTACACTATGCTCGACACCGACTCGGGCCCTGCGGCGCTCAACCACCGCATAGGCTACCAGGGACATCTGCATATGGGCCTGCTCGTTGGCCGTCACTTCGCCCTCGAGGTGGAGTTGTGCTACTCGGGAAGCTCCATACGTGCCGAGCAGCTGGGCCTTGAGCGTAAGATACGCCTTACGACCATTGATGTTCCTGTGCTCTTGTCGTTTAGGATGCTTAACAGCCGTTTGCAGCTCGACCTTGGCCCAGTCTTCACGGTGCGCAGCAGTGCCGAGTATACGTTGGACTCGGAGACTAAGTTCTTTGGTCCGACATACCCTACGTGGAACCTCGCAGCGGGTGTTGGCATACGACTTTTCCGCAACCTGATGCTCGATGTGCGCTACATCTACCCGCTGGCAGCAACCAGCAACCAGTTTGAGGGTAACGAGTTTTCGATGCGCACGTCGAGGGTAACGGGTGGAGTGACACTTATGTTTTGATATGAAGAGTATGAGCGAAGAGATTCAGAAAGAGATACTCATAGAGGGCGTCGATGCCCGAGAGCTTTACGGAGCGCAGAATGCCTACCTCGAGCAGATGCGTGAGCTAAGTCCCAAGCTGAAGATTGTGGCACGTGGCGACACCATCAAGGCTCTTGGTGCTAAGAGCGATGTGACGGCCTTTGAGCGTAGGATGAATGCCCTTGTGGCCTACTATATCAAGTATGGCCATATATCGTCGGAGGTGGTCTCTCAGGCCTTCTCCTCGAGCCTCGAGGAGCTTTCGGCAGAGCCCCCAGCCGTAGATAAGGATGTGATAGTCTATGGCAACAATGGCGCTATAATACGTGCCCGCACAATCAACCAGCAACGCCTCGTGAAGCTCGCCGAGCGTAACGACCTGCTCTTTGCCGTAGGCCCTGCTGGCTCGGGTAAGACCTATACGGCTATCGCCCTTGCGGTACGTGCCTTAAAGGAGCGTGAGGTGCGTCGCATAATATTGACCCGCCCCGCTGTGGAGGCTGGCGAGAAGCTCGGCTTCCTGCCTGGCGATATGAAGGAGAAGCTCGACCCCTATCTACAACCTCTCTACGATGCGCTGGGCGATATGATACCCTCGGCCAAGCTCCAGAAGTATATCGAGGAGGGGACGATACAGATTGCCCCGTTGGCCTATATGCGTGGCCGCACGCTGGACAACGCCTTTGTAATCTTGGATGAGGCGCAGAACACCACGCTCTCGCAGATAAAGATGTTTCTTACGCGTATGGGCCGCAATGCCAAGTTTATCGTCACGGGCGATGTCACGCAGATCGACCTCCCACGCCGCTCGGATAGTGGCCTTACTCGTGCTATGGAGACACTGCGAGGTATCGACGGCATAGGTCAGGTGGAGTTCGACAAGCGAGATATTGTGCGCCACCAGCTTGTGAAGTATATCGTCGATGCTTTCGACAGGCGTGAGGCCCTTGAAAATGGCCTAAAACCAAAGGAGTAGAGAGAACAGCGAGGAAGAAAAGTCCGAGACCACAGAAAAGTCCGAGACCACAGAAAAGTCCGAGACAACAGCGATACCCGACCTCGTAATGGTCCTAACGGTCCTAACGGTCCCAATGGTCTTAAAGTCCTAATGGTCCTAATGGTCCTAAACTGGGGATACTGGGGATACTGGGGATACTGGGGATACTGGGGATACTGGGGATACTGGGGATACTGGGGAAGCTGGGGATACTGGGGAAGCTGGGGACACTGGGGAATTTAAGGTTAATAATCCCTAAAACCTAAAACTAAACAACTAACAACTAAATATTTAATTTAATTATGGACAAGAATTTGAAAGGTTTGAAGCCAGCATTGGTATGGAAGCACTTTGCTGAGATTTGTAACATCCCTCACCCTTCACACGAGGAGGATGCTATTCGCGCTTATATCGTTAAGTGGGCCGAGGAGCTTGGCCTCGAGCATAAGGTCGATGAGGCGCAGAACGTATATGTTTATAAGCCTGCAACACCAGGTATGGAGGATCGCAAGGGTATCATCCTTCAGGCGCATACCGATATGGTGCCACAGAAGAACAACGACAAGGAGTTTAACTTCTCGACAGACCCTATCGAGGCATATATCGACGGCGAGTGGGTGACAGCCAATGGCACTACTCTTGGTGCTGACAACGGTATCGGCTTGGCTGCTGCTATGGCCGCTATGGAGGATGCTGAGCTTCAGCACGGTCCTCTCGAGTGCTTGTTTACGGCTACCGAGGAGACAGGTATGGATGGTGCTTTCGGCCTTAAGAGCGGTATGCTCAAGGGCGATATCCTGCTTAACCTCGACTCAGAGACTGAGGGCGAGTTGTATGTAGGTTGCGCTGGTGGTATGGATGTGAATGTTACGTTTAAGTATCGTGAGCAGCCCTTGGAGGGTAAGTTTGCTGCCTATAAGGTCACTGTAAAGGGCTTGAAGGGTGGCCACTCAGGTATCCAGATTGGCACTCAGCGTGCTAATGCTAATAAGGTGCTCTTCCGCCTCTTGCGTCAGGAGACCGAGTCTTACGGCTTGGAGCTTGCAGCCGTTGAGGGTGGTAATATGCGTAATGCTATCCCACGTGAGGCTTGGGCAGTGGTTGTTGTTCGTGAGGCTGAGAAGGCTATCTTCGAGGCTAACGTGAAGTCTTACGAGAAGGTGATCATTAAGGAGTTCGAGGGCATCGAGGACTCTATCGAGATCTTTGCCGAGGAGGTTGAGTGTCCTAAGGCTATCATCCCACACCTCGAGTCGCACTCATTGATTCGTGCGGTATGTGGCTGTCCTAATGGTGTTCAGCGTATGTCTATTGCTATGGAGGGTCTTGTGCAGACATCCTCTAACCTCGCTATCGTGGTGTCGGATGGCACTACTATCAAGGTACAGTGCTTGTTGCGCTCGTCGGTAGATACCGAGAAGGGCGAGTTGGCAGGTGCTATCTCATCGGTATTCGAGCTTGCAGGTGCCGATGTTGAGCTCACAGGCTCGTATAGCGGCTGGAACCCAAATATGAAGTCGCCTATTCTTCACACTATGCTTGAGTCGTACGAGAAGCTCTACGGCGTGAAGCCAGCCGTTACGGCTATCCACGCAGGCTTGGAGTGCGGTATCATCGGTGCTAAGTATCCCGGTATGGATATGATCTCGTTTGGTCCTACAATCTGCTATCCACACTCTCCAGACGAGAAGGTGAACATCGCATCTGTCGAGAAGTTCTACGACTTCTTGCTCAACACGTTGCGTAACGCACCTCGCAAGTAGTAATGCTATGATACTCAGCTATGAACGAGCAGGCTATTGATAGAGCTACGCTTGAGGCTGATGTTCGCTGGTTTGTCGTCGTGAACCCCATATCCGGCTCGGGTAAGGGGCTCGACGACTTTCCGCTTATATCAAAGCTGCTGCGTGATAATGGTATTCGCTCGGAGGCGGTCTTCACCGAGCATAGGTGCCACGCCACGGAGCTTACGGTGTCGGCCATCAACTCGGGCTACCGCTGTATCATCGTCGTGGGTGGCGATGGCACACTGCACGAGGTCGTCAATGGCCTCTTTATACAGCAGGTCGTAGAGCCTGAGGCAGTTACCATTGGCGTTATTGCCGTGGGTACGGGCAACGACTGGATACGTATGTTCGGCATCCCGAAGCGCTACTCCGAGGCTATACGTGCCATTAAGGAGGGGTATACCTTCTTGCAGGATGTTGCCACGGTGGAGTATGAGGAGTCACGCTACCGTCAGGTGCGTTATATGGCCAATGTTGCGGGCTTGGGCTTCGATGCAGCGGTCATCGAGCGAGGTATGCAGATGCGCTCTCGAGGGGCTCGAGGACGTAGCCTCTATATACGTGCGCTGGTAAACACCTTCTTCAGATATAAGCCTACGGGTGTCAAGGTGTGGATCGACGATAGACTTGTCTACAACAACCTGCTCTTTAGTATCGCCATCGGCGTAGGTAAGTATAACGGTGGAGGTATCCAGCAGCTCCCCGAGGCTGTTGCCGACGATGGATTGTTGGATATTACGATAATACGTCCTATGCACTGGTGGAATATTATCTTCCGTCTCAAGCGCTTCTTCAATGGTAGCATCTACACCATCGGCCACGTGATACACGCTCAGGGGCGTAAGATACGCATAGAGTCCTCTCCCGAGACTATGCTCGAGATCGACGGTGAGCTCTTTGGTGTCACCCCTGTTGAGCTACACAACGTACACCGCAAGGTGCGAGTTGTTGTCAATCGCTCGTTCTTAGCCACGCTCGGTTGATGACAGCTCTACTCTCTCTCAACAATGATATCCTCGACCTCGGCGCCAACAAAGGCAATGAGGTCGTTTGGATTTATGGCTATCTGCATACCACGCACGCCAGCACTTATGTAGATGCGCTCGTGCTCCAATGCCGAGGAGTGAACGTAGGTGGGCAGGGGTCTCTTCATCCCTATGGGTGAGCATCCGCCACGAATATACCCTGTGGTGGGTAGCAGCTCCTTCATAGCTAACATCTCGGCTCGTTTATTCCCCGACACACGTGCTGCGGCCTTTAGGTCTACCTCCTTATCGCCCGGTATCACGCATACGAACAGCCCTTGGCGGTCGCCACGCAGCACAAGGGTCTTGAATACTGTGGCTATATCTTCGCCCAGCTCTTCGGCAACGTGTGTTGCGGCGAGGTTACTCTCGTCTACGGCGTAGGGTACTAACTCGTACTCTATCTTTGCTCTGTCGAGCAGTCGTGCGGCGTTTGTCTTCTCTATGCGCTTGGCCATACTCTTTTTTCGACTTTTAGAAGCTGTTTGAATTTTATTTCGACTTCTTAGATGATACAAAGGTAGCAAAATTTCGCTAACTTTGCACTATGAACTATGCATTAATCACAGGTGCCTCGTCGGGCATTGGTCGCCACTACGCCACAGAGATGGCCGCACGTGGCTATAATATCATCGCAGTGAGCAATCAGCCTCAGGAGCTCGATGCCACCGCAGAGGAGCTTCGTCGTGAGTATGGTGTTGAGGCTCGTTCACTATGTTGCGACCTTGCGCGCGAGGATGCAGCACTCGAGATATATAACTACACACGTAGTCAAGGTCTTGAGGTGGAGATACTTATCTGCAATGCAGGTATGCTGCTCTTCTCTACGTTGGTGAACACCGCCCCAGAGTCTCTGACGAAGATTATCACCCTGCACTGCACCACCACAACGCTACTATGCCGCTACTATGGCCAGCGTATGAAGGAGCTACGTCGTGGACGTATACTCATAATGTCGTCATCTACGGCGTGGTTGCCCTATCCCACAATCTCGCACTATAGCGCCACGAAGGCCTACCTCAAGAGCTTCGGCTCGGCCCTGTGGTACGAGCTGCACCGCTCGGGTGTTAGTGTCACGCTGCTCTTCCCCGGGGCGGTAGACACGCCGTTCTATAATCTCAGCGACAAGCTGCGTCGAAAGTTTGTGCTGCTGGGTGTTATGATGCGCCCCGAGCGCATAGCACGTCGTGGTGTGAGGGCTATGTTCCGTGGCCGTAGACGTGTCACCCCGGGCCTTTTTACTAAACTTGTCGTGGCCCTCTGCGCCATACTCCCCGCACGTGTTCTCGATCTGTTTCTACTGCTACCACCAGTCAAGCGCCTGCTGCAACGGGTGTAGAGTGGCGGGCTAAAGGGTTGCTGAAAGGGTTGTTCGCCCGCTGAAGCGGGCTAAAGGGTAGTTGAAAGGGTTGTTCGCCCGCTGAAGCGGGCTAAAGGGTAGTTGAAAGGGTTGTTCGCCCGCTGAAGCGGGCTAAAGGGTAGCTGAAAGGGTTGTTCGCCCGCTGAGGCGGGCTAAAGGGTGGCTGAAAGGGTAGTTCGCCCGCTAAGGCGGGCTAAAGGGTAGTTCGTGCCTTGCGGCACTAAAGAGTAGTAGAAAGGGAGTTTTTTCCCTTTAGCTGCGCAGCAGCGCTCTACTCTTTAGCTGCGCCAGCAGCGCCCTACCCTTTAGCAAGCTCTGCTTGCGAGCCACCCTTTAGCTCGCCACAGGCGAGCGCCCCACCCTTTAGCAAGCGCCAGCTTGCGCCCTACCCCCAAAAATCAAAGTGCTTCCAACGAACACTCGTTGAACAAAACCACGCTGTCGTTTATAATTGAGCAATTTGCTTTGATGTTTGGCACAAATATGTTAAATTTGCGGGGTATGAACATTAAGGGTGCAATCAGAAATCTGTGGATCGGCGAGAATATGCTCTACGCCTGCGTATGGGCTGCCATCTTCCTTATCCCATTTATGAATGCTCACCTGATGTCGGAGGAGGCTATCGACTTTGGCAAGGTGATCATCTCGTGGGTTAAGATTTTGCCCTATTTCTTTATCTTTCTGGTGCACAACTACCTGCTCACGCCGCTGCTTATGCGCAATAGGTATGGCTGGTATATCGTGCTGCTCATTACGCTCGTAGCCTCGGTGTTTGGTACTATCGAGGTGCTCGACTTCCGCTACTGGCAGAGCAACGTAGACCTCCGTGATAAGGCCTCGCTAACGGAGTTGGCCTGGTATTGGAACGTGCTGTTTGGCATCTTGATGGCGGGGGCTAACTCGATGATAAAGCTCTACTACCGCTCAATAATCACCGAGCAGCATATGGCGCAGTTGCAGAGACAGAATATCGAGATACAGATGCAGTATTTGAAGTATCAGATAAATCCCCACTTTCTGATGAACACTCTCAACAACATCCACGCTATGATCGACTTCGATAGCGAGATGGCACGCAAGAGCGTTATGGACCTCTCACGTATGATGCGCCACGTGCTCTACGACTCGGGTGAGAGTTATACCTCGCTGGATAAGGAGGTGGAGTTTATCACCAACTATATCGAGCTTATGCGCATACGCTTTGCCGACGACGTCGATATCGAGTTTACGCACCCCGATATGAATACCTGTCGCCGAGTGTCGCTACCACCGCTGCTACTCATCGTGCTTGTGGAGAACGCCTTTAAGCACGGCATAAGCTATAACCAAGAGTCGTTCATACATATCAACATATATGTCGATGACGACGAGCTTACGTGTGTTGTGGCCAACAGCCGCTCTATGTCGCACTCCACGGAGCATAGTGGCATAGGCCTTAACAATATCACCAAGCGTCTCGACCTACTTTTCGATAGTCGCTACCAACTCGATAAGGAGGATGGCGACCCACAACGATATATTGTAAAACTTGTAATCCCTGTAACACATTAGCATATGGTAAGATGTATTGCAATTGATGACGAGCCTCTGGCTCTACGACAGATACGTAGCTATATCGAGCGTACCGAGCAGCTACACCTTGTGGCCACGTGTCGCAGTGCACACGAGGCACAAGAGGTGCTTGCTCGTGAGAGCGTAGACCTTATTTTTGTCGATATCAATATGCCCGATATGAATGGTCTTGAGTTTGTGCGTAGTCTCACCTCGACCCACTATATAGTATTCACCACGGCGCACTCGGAGTTTGCCCTCGAGGGCTTCAAGCTCAATGCCATCGACTATCTGCTTAAGCCCTTCAGCTATGATGAGTTTATGAAGGCGTCGCAGAAGGCTATCTCGCTCGTAGACCTCGTGGATAGGTGCCGTGCTGCCGAGAGTGTTGTGGCGCAGAACGAGGCCGAGAGTGCCGACCAGGACTATATATCGGTCAAGGCTGATTATAAGACGCAACTTGTCAAGATTGCCGACATCGTCTACCTCGAGAGCGCTGGCGAGTATGTGCGTCTGCATATCGAGGGAGGTCCAACGATCACTACGCTCTTTAGGCTTAAGAATATGGAGACCACATTGCCCGCCAACCTCTTCTTGCGTGTGCACCGCTCCTATATCGTGAACCTCAAGCGCATCTCGAGCTACACCAAGGGACGTATCTTCCTCGACAATGGCGAGTATATCCCTCTTGGCGAGAACTATAAAGAGCGCTTCTTCGAGCACTTCAAGGCGTAGGGCGCAAGCGGAGCGGGCTGAAGGGTGGTTCGCAAGCTGGCGCTTGCTAAAGGGTAGAGCGCTGCTATCGCAGCTAAAGGGTGGCTCGCTGCTATCGCAGCTAAAGGGTAGGGCGCTGCTATCGCAGCTAAAGGGTAGAGCGCTGCTTCGCAGCTAAAGGGTAGTTCGCAAGCTGACGCTTGCTAAAGGGAAAACCCTTTCTACTACTCTTTAGTGCCGCAAGGCACGAACTACCCTTTAGCCCGCTTCAGCGGGCGAACTACTCTTTCAGCCCCCTTTAGCCCGCCACAAGCGGGCGAACAACCCTTTCAACTTGCTTATATAATATATATTGTGTATATTTGCCGCCGAAACTAACCCATTAGAGACAAATAATGAATTTAGATTGGCTAAAAACCGTTGTTGTGGGCAGTGGCGATGTGGCACATCCCTCTATTGCTCACACCATATTTATTCTCGCCTTGGTCATCGCCTCGGGTATTGCGCTGAGCAGGATTAAGATCAAGGGCGTATCATTCGGTATGACGTGGATTCTGTTTACGGGCATCGTCGCGGGACACTTCCTCGATGCTGGCTCGTTGCATCCCGATACCCTCCACTTTATCAAGGAGTTCGGTCTGATACTCTTTGTCTTCTTCATCGGACTTCAGGTGGGCCCCGGCTTCTTCTCATCGCTCAAGAGTGGTGGTATCAAGCTCATAGTGCTCGCTGCCTCGGTGATCCTCCTTGGCGCTGTGACAACATATGTCATACACCTTGTCACTGGCGAGCCACTCCCCACGATGGTGGGTGTGATGTCGGGTGCTGTGACCAACACCCCAGGTCTTGGTGCTGCACAGCAGGCATATGCCGACTCGGGAATGGCAGATCCCGATATTGCCGACTCTATATCGTTGGGCTATGCCGTGGCCTATCCGCTGGGTGTTATAGGCATCATCCTCACGATGATATTTATGCGCTACGCTATGCGTGTAGACTTTAAGAAGGAGGACGAGGGACTGGCAGCTATGAACAACGAGACACATCTGCCTCACCGCTACTCTGTGGAGTTTACCAACCAGATGCTCGAGGGTAAGACCATCGCCATTGCGCATATGCTCATCGGCCGTCAGTTTGTCGTGTCACGCATAATGCACTCCTCGGGAGAGATTGTTATGGCCGATGGCAACTCGCAGCTCACTATTGGCGACCGTCTGCGCATCATCTGCTCGGAGGAGGATAGCGAGGCTATCTTGGCATTCTTCGGCAAGCCTGTGGAGATGACTGCCGACGAGTGGGGTGCTACGGCAATGCAGTCTACACCTCTTGTGTCACGCCGAATACTCATCACGCACGAGAATATCAACGGCAAGAAGTTCTCAGACCTCCGCCTACGTACACGCTACGGCATCAACATCACACGAGTACATCGTGCCGGTGTCGATCTTATCCCATATCAGGGTATGGAGCTTCAGGTGGGCGATAAGGTTATGGTTGTCGGCCCTGAGGCTGCTGTTGCCGCTGCCGAGAAGGTGCTCGGTAATTCGCTTAAGAAGCTCGACCACCCAAACCTCTTGCCTATCTTCCTCGGCATCGCCCTTGGTGTGCTCCTCGGCTCGTTGCCCCTTATGAACATCCCACAGCCCGTGAAGCTCGGCTTGGCAGGAGGCCCACTTATCATCGCTATCTTGCTTGGTAGGTTTGGCCCTCACTTCGGCCTTGTCACCTACACCACGATGAGTGCTAACCTTATGCTCCGAGAGATAGGCCTTGCAATGTTCCTCGCTGCCGTAGGTATCGGCGCTGGTGATGGCTTTATCGACGCTATCGTGGGTGGCGGTTATAAGTGGATTGGCTATGGCGTGATCATCACCGTGCTGCCGCTCATCGTCGTGGCGCTCATAGCACGCCTAAAGTTCAAGATCAACTACTATACGCTTATGGGCCTTATGGCGGGCGCTATGACAGATCCTCCAGCTCTCGGCTTTGCCAGCTCGTCGTCGGGTAACGATATGCCCGCAGTGAGCTATGCCACGGTCTATCCTGTAGTTATGTTCCTAAGGGTGCTTACGGCGCAGCTACTTATGCTCATGGCACTGTAATTTTCGATTATAAGGCCGCATCTACTTCCGCTAACAAAAAATGCCACCAATGGGACGTACGTTAAGTACTACCCATCGGTGGCATTTTTGCCGAGCGTTGTATCTGCAGCCCTCTAATCAAAAATCTAATTTTCGACCATAAGGCCGCATCTGTGACCTCTCAATCATTGCCCCGAATGGGAAATACGCCAAGTATGTCCCATCCGGGGCAATCTCTTAATCGAGGCCACATCTGCAGCCTTCTAATCAAAAATTGGGTTGGAGAGGTTTCAGGGAGGATAGGGATTATGGGGATTATGGGGACGATGGGGACTATGGGGATTATTAACCTTAAATTCCCCAGTATCCCCAGTATCCCCAGTATCCCCAGTATCCCCAGCATCCCCAGTTTCCCCAGTTTCCCCAGTTTCCCCAGCATCCCCAGTTTAGGACCATTAGGACCATTAAGACCATTACGAGGTCGGGTATCTGCTGTTGTTTCAGCCGTTGGCGCTGTTGTCCGCAACCATCTTAATTGTCTTAAAGGTCTTAATCGTCTTAATGGTCTCAATCTCTTAAAGCAATTATCCTTCACTTTTTTGTGCTTTAATCTTTTTTTTCATATCTTTGTTGAGTTATTCGCAAATTTAATCGTACCATTATGAAGAGATTTATCATAGCACTACTCTTGCTCGGAACGATAACCTCGTTCGATGCAGCAGCACAGCTCGTCGTGAAGAAGCGTATCGGCACTTTCATCGAGAATGGCAATGTCACTGTTGCTGAGGCTCATACGATGCTTGCCGTGGACCTTACCATTCAGGTAGATAACTACGTCGCTGGCCCCTATGCCAAGTATGCCGAGCGAATGTTGGGATGTCAGGCACGAAAGGTGGATAGTAAGCTATATACCATCGTCGAGGCCAATGTCTCGGTTGTCGATAACGACGCCTATCTTGCTGCCGAGCCTTGCAGGGTTGAGATCATCGACGAGGAGCCCTTCCCAGTCCTGTTGCCCGACCGTATGAGTGCCACAGCTGGCGATGCGGAGAAGAGCGCTAAGAGCACTGCCGACCAGATTTTCGCACTGCGCACCGCACGTCTTGAGCTTATCACTGCCGAGCTTGGTGATGGTGTCTATGGCGCAGGTCTCGAGAGTGCACTGCGTGAGATTGAGCGCCTTGAGCGTGAGTACACCGAGTTATTCTTAGGTAAGAGAAGCTCAACGACGCTTAAGTATCGCTACTTTGTCCCTGTGTCGGCACCCGAGTACGAGAAGGTTGAAGCTCCCGCAGTGGCCGAGGGCGTAGACCCCGAAACGGTAGCTATGCCAGAGCCTAAGGCGTTGCCACAGAGCCATATCGTGGCACGTTTCAACGACAATATCGGTATGCTCTCTACAAAAGACCAGCGTGGCGACATTCTCCTTGTGACAATCAACCCAACAGATACCACCTACCCCGAGAGCAACATCAAGGGTAAGGCCGAGTATCGCTATGCCAACAACTCGGAGATCACCCTAAGCCTTGTTGGTGACGTGCTCGTTGAGCGCATACTGCCTATATATGAGTATGGCAAGACCGTGAAGATTTTGGCTCCAACGAAGTAGTATGGACAATACGCAAAGAATGATATCGCTGCTTGGCCGCCTACGCAAGCAGATGAATGGCGCAGTGTCGGAGAGTATGGCACGTGATGGCCAGAGGTATGGCCTAAACTATGGCGTGAGCATCGCCACAGTGCGAGAGATTGTCGCCGAGGAGAGTCCCGACTACGAGTTTGCCAAGTATCTCTACAAGCAGCAGGTGCGTGAATTAAAGCTCGCTGCCTGTCATCTGGCTACGGCCAAGAGTGTCGATATCAACGAGTTCCCCTTCTGGTCACGTGGCATCGTCAATGCCGAGCTTAGCGAGGAGCTCGCCTTTGCACTCCTCTCGAAGATCTACGATATCAACTCGCTGATGGGCATCTGGACCACCGAGAGCAACGAGTATGTAGCCTATGCAGCGCTTATGGCGGCATCACGCAACGAGCGCACTACAACGGAGGTGGCCTTTATCGCTGTGGAGAATGCTGTGCGTGCAAACCCCGAGTCGCACTATATCGCTCAGGGTGTTGTGGCACTGTTGTGCTACGTGGCATCACGTGACCGCTCGGCAAAGGTGGGCATACCAGTGCTCCTCGAGCGCCTTGCCGACTCCCGTACAAAGCAACTTATCGAGGAGGAGCTGGCCTGGAGGTTGGAGTATGTGTAGTGGAACAATTACAGTAACTCAATAACACAAATTTATCTAACGATGAAACATCTTTTCTTTATCGAGGGTGAGGAGGCTGCTGCTCAGGCTCCCGCCGCTGAGACTGTTGTCGAGGCTACTGAGAGTGGTGTCGAGGTGGCTGAAACTGCTTCTCCTGAGCAGGTTATCGAGCAGATTACCAATCCTGAGAATATCAAGGAGAGTGTCGATAAGCTACTCTCGTACGACTTTGGTGAACTTGTAAACATTATTGTTGATGGCGCTGTTAATCTTGGCCTTAAGATTATCGCTGCCCTTGTAATCTACTACTTGGGTCGTTGGATTATCCGCCGTGTGCTGCGCTTTATGGATCGTATCTACGAGCGCCGCAACGTGGAGATATCGTTGCGCTCGTTCCTCTCTGGCGTTATCAAGGTGTTGCTCTACACGCTCATCATCCTCATCGTAATTCAGGTCTTGGGCATCAACACAGCCTCTATCGTGGCGATGCTCGCATCTGCTGGTTTGGCTGTAGGTATGGCTCTTAGCGGCACACTCCAGAATTTTGCCGGTGGAGTTATGATCCTCTTCCTCAAGCCCTATCGTGTGGGTGACTATATCGACGCTCAGGGCGAGGAGGGTACTGTAGAGAAGATTGGCCTCTTCTCTACCGAGATTCGCACCGTAGACAACCGTGTTATCTATATCCCCAACAGCACCATCTCTACCGCTGTTATCGACAACTACTCTAAGGGCGAGATGCGTCGTGTAGATTGGACTGTTAGTGTGGAGTATGGCTCTGACATCGAGAAGGTTCGTGAGGTGTTGCTTGCCATTGCACGTGCCGACAAGCGTGTTGCCGCTGACCCAGCTCCTGTGGTATTCCTCACCGAGCTTGCCGATAGCTCAGTGAACTTCTCGCTGCGTGTGTGGGTACGCAACGGGGATTATTGGGGCGTTAAGTTAGACTTCAACGAGCGTATCTATACCGAGCTGCCTAAGCACGGTATTGAGTTTCCGTTTCCTCACGTTACGGTTGATCTCAAAAAATAATTTCCTGAGATAAGGCAGTAGATGCTGCAAATATCTAGTCGTGGTAGGTTAGGGAGTTTAGGGAACTTAGGGATTATCCTTAATTTCACTAAACTCCTTAATCTCCTTAATCTCCCCAATCTTCCAAATCACCCCAATCTCCCTAATCTCCCCAATCTCCTCTAATCTCTTGCTATCACCTCGACGCTCACTGCTCGATCAGAAGATCGTCAGGCGTCGGAAGCACCGTATGGTGCTACATAGTCTGTCGAACGACACGATGCCACTCTCACGCCACAGCCTGTCGCCGTGCGAGAAGAGTATCAGCGTGGGCACCGCAACGATATTATAGCGACGTACCAACTCACGGCTACTCGGGGTTGAGGTGTCGATGCGCACCACCGTAACTAAGTCGCTGAGAGCCAAGGCTACACGGTCAAGTGTTTGGTCCATAGCACTACACGCCCCGCACCACGTAGCATAAAAATCTATGAGCATCAGCCGCTCCGAGCGTATGATGCTGTCAAAATCCGAAATCCTCATAACACTACTCTTTTTAACCTCCGTAGGACAAATCCTATACCGAACACCCTCTTTGGCATAATGTGATACAAAAAAAAGTTCACTCTCTCATCAAAATATAGTATCTTTGCTAAACCGATACACCATAAACAACTTTCATATATGAGACGACTATTGCTACTACTTGCTGGACTACTAACGTTTGCCTCGGTAAGTGCTCAGAAGCCTATTAATCTTCTTGGTAAGAGTGTTCGCTATGTTGGTGCTGTTGTAGACAAGCTACCTGCCGGCGAGGGTATTATGACAATCAAGAATGGCGATGATACCAACGAATATCTATATACGCTGCAAGGTAGGTTTACGGATGGCAGTGTTAGCGATGCGATATTTACGATGGAGCGCCAGGGTGTTACATTCTCAGGTGATGTTAGCTACGTTGTCGATAAAAAGCTCAAGGCAACAATCGTGACACTGCGTAATGGTGAGATTAGACGTGGTAGCGAAAGTATTGCTGTGCTTAATGGCGACGAGACCTTTGCGCTGACCATTCCTACGAAGTGCACAGAGCTTACAGGTCAATCTACTATAGAGGTAGAATGTAGTGTTGATGAGAAGTATATAGCGTTGGCAAAGAGAGCTGTGGATTGCGATAGTTACACCAACTGTGGTGGTGTCGTTACGCTTACAGCCTCTACCGCTATGGGTGTCGAGGTATCGGGCTGGGATAAGATTACCACAGCTACGCTTAGCTTCTCGAACAAGGCCACTGCGTTGATTGATAAGAGTGGTAATATGACCATTACACGCACTAATGGTGATGTTATTAAGTGTAGCAAAGATAAGATTTTGGAGTTTAGCATCGCTATCAAAGAGGGTAGGATATGCCATGATAATATCTGGTATAGCTTTGCAAATGGTGCTAAGTACAATGGCTCGTATCGTAATCTTGCACCCACAACCATTGATGAACTTATCGACCTTAAGAGCATAGAGTGGGAGTGGGACGACACTCTATTTACCCATATGGATAACGGAGAGCTTGTCTATGCTAATGGCAGTACATTAAGTGTGATTAACTCCTCACTTGATTTCAACCTAAAGTGTAAGTATGGTCGTATAACGCCTCATAAGATGTACTACACCTTCCCCAATGGAGTGAAATATGAGGGTGACTACAATAGAAATGTTGTTTTGGAACAGCATCAGGCGCTACTCTATCCCGAAGATCTTGAACTACAGGTTGAGTCTCTTGATGATTGGATTGTGCTTGGTAAGCTTACGCTGGCCAATGGCATATGTCTAACTGTTGCACAGGGAAAACCTATTGAGTTGCCCGACGTGATTAATGTTGGCGATATTAAACTAATCATTCGAGATCCCAAGAGACAATTCAACTATAGCTTGATTGATGTTAAAACTGAAGATACCAGCATATATATGTCGTTCGGTGGCTGGAGCCCTACGCTTAATGAGATTATCAATCTCGAGAAGTGTATCGACTATAAGTGGTGTCTAAAGTATGGTTTAAGCGGTAATGCAAAATTCGCCGATGGCACGTTCTTTCAATTAGAATCATACTACGGATACTCAGAGATTGAAGGTGATTACAAGATTGTCTACGAGAATGGCTATATCTCAAATAATTCTATATCGTATACCTTTGCCAATGGCAATCACTATAGTGGCACAACACGAGGAATAGTTGTTACACCTCAGATGTTGATTGATTATGATGGCTGGAAATGGGAGGATTTCAATCAACACGTTAATACCGGTGTCCTTACTTTGTCAGATGGAACGAAAAAATCATATGAGTTTAGTATTGAGAAGTCCAAGCTGGCAGCTCAGAAACAACGATGGGAGCAGGCAAAGAAGAGGGATGTGACAAGGTATTACCACAACTACTATTATGGTAAGCGTATAAGCTATATGCGTCATACATATTTGGACCTTTCGTATGTCGAGTATAATAAAGATAGTGGCGAAGATTACTTATATTTCAACTATGCCAATGGCGATCGTGTAATACTTCGTATGTCATCATATTCAACATTAGAGAAGTTTAGAGATGACACGAATGCTCTACCTCCACATATCAACTCTTTTATATCAAGGGATATAGATGTTATACAAGTGATGTATAATGATGGCTTAACTATCAAAGGCTCAGAGTTGATTACTTCAACGCCATTGGGCCATGCATATTATTCGACAAACTATCGTGATGAGGGGCTGACTCTTAAGAAAGTAGATTATGCGAAGGATGGTGTGACCTATAATCAGAACTATATCAAGTTTGCCGATGGCCGATTGTTCGATGGTGAGTATAGGTTACAGTTCGATAAGACTATTGTTAATCCTCTCAACGATGAACAGCGTCTTAAGATACGTAAGATTAAGCTTAACTCCTCACCAGAGGCTATTGTGGGTGTTGAGTTTTACGATGGTGCACTCTTCGACGCTCAGGGCAAAGTCATCGAGATTTATCAAAATGGTAATAAGCTAAGTACCTCGGAGACCATTCGCCTTGAGTCGCAGTATAAGCAGAAGCGTGCACGTCGTGAGAAGATTGATAAGTTTGTCGCTAAGGGCTACAATCAATACCATGTAGAGCAGGTTGTCGATGGTTATATACCTATTGGTGCGCCTATCAAGCTCCTTGTCGAGTATCACGGTAGTAGCAAGATTAAGGCGAGTGGCTGGTATGACGATGGCCATGAGTATAGGGCATATACAGGTCTCGGCCGTCATATAGCTGTTGATAGTAAGGGAATGATTGTGGAGCATAGTAGAGCCTACTAAATTTCTCGAGATAAGGGGTCATTCTCGGTCCATCCCAAAAGTAGACTACCGCAGGCTGTACGATACAGTACTATCCTGCGGTAGTCTCTTTTGCGATAGACCAAGCCTAACCCCTTCTCTCAAGAAATTGGGTTGTGGATTTTTTTTAGGACCATTAGGACTATTAAGACCATTAGGACCATTACGAGGTCGGGTATCACGCTGTTGTTTCGGTTGGGGCGTTGGCTGTTTGTACTCTTGGTCGCAACCATCTTAATTGTCCTAATGGTCCTAATGGTCCTATTTTCTCAGCATCCTCTCTTACTCCTTAGAACATCGCCTTGGGGAGTTGCTCGATGCTTGAGATATAGACCACCTCAATGCCTTTGGGTGCCTTTATCGAGCGCTCCACGAAGCTCGACACCACGATGCGCTTGAAGCCTAAGCGTGCTGCCTCGGCAATGCGTTGCTCGGTACGTGGTGCTGGGCGCACCTCTCCCGAGAGTCCTATCTCACCTGCGCAGCAGCTCTTATCGTTGAGCGCACGGTCGTAGTACGACGATATGATAGCAGCGACAACGGCGAGGTCCATACCCGTATCCGAAATCTTAAATCCACCGGCGAAGTTGAGGAAGACATCCTTCTGGTACATCTTCATACCCACACGCTTCTCAAGTACGGCGATAAGCATATTTAGTCGTCGCTGGTCGAAGCCTGTCGTCGAGCGCTGGGGTGTGCCATAGGCTGCGCTGCTCACAAGTGCCTGCACCTCGATAACGTAGGGGCGTATGCCATCTACGGCAGCGCCTATCGAGCAACCCGACAGTGGCTCGTCGTAGTGCGTGATGAGTATCTCCGAGGGGTTATCCACCTGGCGTAGTCCCGCCTCACGCATCTCAAACAGACCAATCTCGGAGGTCGCTCCAAAGCGGTTTTTCACGCCACGCAGTATGCGATATGTGTGGTTTCCATCGCCCTCAAACTGAAGTACCACGTCCACGATATGCTCCAATATCTTTGGGCCTGCAATAGTGCCATCCTTGGTGATATGGCCGATGATAAATATCGCCGTACCCATGCTCTTGGCCACACGCAGCAGTGTTGCTGCGCACTCACGTATTTGTGGCACGCTGCCTGCCGACGACTCTATTGCATCGGTAGACATTGTCTGTATCGAGTCGATGATAACCATATCGGGGCGAAGCTCCTCAATCTGCGACACAATGTTTTCGAGTAGCGTCTCGGTATACACCGTACACTGCTCATTGCCGATGCCAAGACGCAAGGCACGCATCTTAATCTGCTCGGCAGACTCCTCGCCCGAGACATATAGTGTGCGTAGGCCATTTGCCGTGAGGGCAATTTGCAGCGATAGGGTAGACTTGCCTATGCCTGGCTCGCCACCAAGGAGTATGAGTGAGCCCGGCACAAGGCCTCCGCCCAACACTCTGTTAAGCTCGCCAATGCCTGTATCTATGCGGCGTGTTGTCTGCTCCGTGATATCCTGAACAAGCTGTGGCTGTGGCTTTGGTACTGACCTAAGGCGTGCCGACTGCGACGACTCCTTAGCCACAACGTGCTCGGTTATAGTGTTCCACTCGCCACACGAGGGGCACTTACCCAGCCACTTGGGTGTCTCGTAGCCGCACGCCGTGCAGAAGAACGTGCGCTTAAGTTTGGCTGCCATTGTCGTTTACTTAAATAGTCGTATGATGTCGTTGCCGTTGGCATATAGCATCAGCAGTATGAGGAGTCCCATGCCGATGTACTGCGTAATCTCGAGAAATCGCTCGCTGGGCTTACGACGTGTGATAATCTCCCATAGGGTGAATAGTGCGTGGCCACCATCAAGACCTGGGATTGGGAGTAGGTTCATTATGGCCAAAGCCACCGAGATAAATGCCGTAAGCGACCAGAAGCTCTGCCAGTTCCACTCATCGGGGAAGATGTTGCCGATGGCGATGAAACCACCCACCTCCTTATAGCTCTTGGTCTCGGGATTAACAATCATCTTAAGCTGATCCCAGTATGACTTTAGCTGCTCGCCACCACGCTTGATGCCTGCGGGTATAGACTCCCAGAAGCCGTACTCTACGGTGCGGGGCTGTGGCAGCTTGATCATCACGCCGAGCTGTGCCTCACCATTCACCGGCACGCTAAGACGTAGGGTGTCGCAAGCGTTGCGCACAATGTCAATCTCGGCATTGCGCTCCTTGGCTAAGGCCAAAAGCTCCTTGCCCTGCACGAAGTCACGTACTGGGCTACCATCTATGGCCACAACCTTATCGCCAGCCATAAGGCCTGCACTCGCTGCGCTCTCTGACTTAACCTCCTCAATCTCAAAGGGTACTATTATGTCGTAGAAGCCTAAGATGGTCTCATCCTCACGCATCTGAACGAGTGTTTGCAGCGGTATTGTTATATCTACCATCTCTCCACCACGCTCTACGGAGACTGTGCGGTCTTGGTCGGCGATTACGAGGTGCTTGGTGATATCCTTGATGTTGCCAATCTTCTGGCCATCGATAGCTACAATCTTATCGCCATCCTGGAAGCCGAGAGCCTCGCCAACCTCTGTGAAGGCGTAGCCATGCTTGATGTCGTCGTTGTGGATATACTGCTCACCCCACGTGAAGAGCATCATAGAGTATATCGCCATGGCGAGTATCACGTTCATAAACACGCCTGCGAGCATCACTATTAGACGCTGCCACGCTGGCTTTGTGCGGAACTCCCAGGGCTGTGGCTCTGAGGATAGGTCGTTGCTGCTCACCGACTCATCAATCATACCTGCCAACGATACGTAGCCACCCATAGGCAACCAGCCGATGCCATACTCCGTCTCGCCGATCTTACGCTTGTAGAGCGTAAACCAAGGGTTGAAGAATAGGTAGAACTTCTCGACACGGATCTTGAATATGCGTGCCGTGATGTAGTGTCCAAACTCGTGGATAAGCACCAACAGCGATAGTGATGCGAAGAATTGTAATGCTTTGATTAGTATAGCCTCCATATGATGTTTTATGTTTTACATTTTAATATATCTGCGTGCCAGCTCACGTGACTCACGGTTTGCTGCATCGTAGTCGTCGAGCGTGGGGTGTGCCTCGAACGAGGCGTTGTCGAGAGCATAGCGTATAGCACCCACGATGTCGTGGTAACGACACTTGTGATTAAGGAATGCTGCTACGGCCACCTCGTTAGCGCCATTCATCGTGCAGGCTGCCGTGCCACCACGCCTTAGACACTCATACGCAATGTCGAGTGCTGGGTATTTCACTCTGTCTACCTCTGCAAACGAGAGCGTGGGGTAGTCCAATATCGAGAAGTGCTCTACGGCCCTCGTAGCACGCTCGGGGTATAACAGGGCGTAGCTTATTGGTGTGTGCATATCGGCATTTCCGAGTTGTGCCTTCACCGAGCCATCTGTGAACTCCACCATCGAGTGCACGATAGATTGTGGGTGTATCACCACCTTAATTCTCTCAGCCTCAATGTCGAAGAGCCAGCGAGCCTCGATAACCTCGAAGCCCTTGTTTACCAGCGTTGCCGAGTCGATAGTGATCTTTGCACCCATCGACCACTGGGGGTGTTTAAGTGCCATCTCGGGGGTTACGCCCTCAAGCTCCTCGATCGAGAGGTGACGTAGTGCCCCTCCGCTACACGTGATTATGAGGTTGCGTATCGCCTCACGCCTCTCACCCTCGAGACACTGCATTATCGCCGAGTGCTCCGAGTCGATAGGCATAATCTCCACACCCTTGCGTCGTGCGGCCGCCATAATGATGTCGCCACCCACCACCAAGGTCTCCTTGTTGGCCAGTGCTATGCGCTTGCCACTCTCGATGGCGAGTGCCGTGGGGTGTAGTCCTGCGTAGCCCACCAGAGCATTCACCACCGTATCGCTACGGTAGCTCTCGGCCACAAAGTTGATATCCTCTTCTCCGGCAAGCACCTTCGTGGGGGTGTCCGCTAAAGCCTCCTTGAGCTGAGGGTATAGGCTCTTGTCGCCAATCACCACACTCTCGGCATTAAACTCTCGGGCCTGGCGTGCAAGCTCCTCCCAGCGGCTATGTGCCACCAGCGACGATACCTGAAAGCGCTCGGGGTTACGACGTATGATGTCGAGTGTTTGAACGCCTATCGAGCCTGTCGAGCCAAGGATTGTTACTCTCTCAATACTCATTCGTAATCGTCGGTTTCTACTTCTTAAACAATATATATCGCTCGGGGTCTACGGCCGTTCCGTTGCGCCATAGCTCGAAGCCAAGGTCTATGGCCTTACCATCCTCGGTCACGGCCTGACGACCAATCACAGCGCCACTATGTATCATCTCACCCTTGCGCACAAGGGCCTCGCCGAGCTGCTTGTAGATTGATACGTAGCCGTTGCCGTGCTGAATGATTATCGACGTATTTTCCGCCGATCCTGGTGTTACGCCTACCACGGTGCCATTCTCTATGGCCATCACCGTGCGCTCCGAGTCGATACCCATAATTGTGATGTCGAAGCTCGAGTCGGGAGCATCGAACCCACGTACTATTGTGCCATAGATGGGGGCGCTGAACATCGCTGCCACGGGAGTCACCTGCTTGGAGTTAGAGAGCGAGTACACACCCTCCTCACGCTCGAGGATGTTGCGTAGTAGCGAGTCGGCACGCGAAGGAAGAACGCTTCTCTTCTCCAGCTGTGTGCTATCGGTCTTAATCGTTGAGCGTAGCGTTGGTGTGCCGCCATTGAGTATCTCTGTCACAGCGCTGTTATACTCGAGCATACGACCCATCGTGTGCTCCATCGAGTCGATGCGCATGATGCTCTCGACCAGACGGTCGTGCATAGCCTCGGATTGTCTCTTGTAGCCAGGGAATATCTCGAGAATAGGTGTATAGGCCACCAGCAGCATCACAATGGCGAATATGATGACAACAAATGCTGTGATGCCGCTCACAACACCTATGGGTGTTAGGTTCACTTTCCAGTGTGGCTCGTCGCTTGTGCGGTCACGCATCGATAGCTGTCGCTTGTCCGTAAGTCTTGTCCAAAGACGCTTAAAGAAGTTTCCCTCCATACCTAAATATATATTTACGGCAAAGATAACGAAAAAGGGTGGATACTTGGTACTTTATTCAAAAATTTTTACCTTTGTCGAGCAATTTTGCCAATATCGACAACTAATTACACAAAACGATTATGATAAAACCAACTCTTTTAGTTCTTGCTGCGGGTATGGGCTCTCGCTACGGCTCGCTTAAGCAGATGGATGGCGTAGGTCCTAACGGCGAGGCTATCATCGACTACTCGGTATACGACGCTATACGTGCTGGCTTTGGTAAGGTGGTATTCGTCATTCGCCACAGCTTTGCCGACGATTTCTGCGAGGTGTTCAATGCCGAGCGCTTTGGCCATCGTATCGAGGTGGAGTATGTGTTTCAGGAACTCGATATGCTCCCCGAGGGCTTTACTCTCCCCGCAGAGCGTGTTAAGCCTTGGGGTACTAACCACGCAGTGATGATGGGTGCTAAGGTTATCGACACACCATTTGCTGTAATCAATGCCGACGACTTCTATGGCCGTGATGCTTACGCTGTTATCGGCAACTACCTCTCACAGCTCGAAGGCTCCGAGGGTAAGTACTGTATGGTGGGCTATGAGGTGAGCAAGACCCTCTCGGAGAATGGCACAGTGTCACGTGGCGTGTGTACCGTAGACTCGGAGGGTAACCTCCAGGGTATGGTCGAGCGCACCAAGATTGAGCGTGTCGATGGTACTATCGTCTTCCACGACCTCGGCACCGACGAGCCTTTGGCCGAGAATACCCCTGTGTCGATGAACCTCTTTGGCTTCACCCCCGACTACTTCACACACTCGGAGGAGTACTTCAAGGTCTTCCTTAAGGAGAATATCGACAACCTCAAGTCTGAGTTTTTCATCCCGCTGATGGTCAATAAGATGATCAGCGAGGGTACGGCCACTATGCGTGTTCTCGAGACGTCGTCTAAGTGGTTTGGCGTAACATATAAGGAGGATAAGCCTCAGCTTATGCAGAAGATCGAGGAGTTGATTGCTGCGGGTGAGTATCCTCGCAACCTCTGGTAATTTATTGTGATAGTGGCGCATTAGCGACGCTTCAGTCCAAAGGGCGAATGGGAAATACGTCAAGTATGTCCCATCCGCCCTTTCTCGTGTCAGCGCCACTACTACGCCACTCTGACAACAAATTGTGGGCGTGGTGATTAGGGCTGCTAAGTATTCTTTTTTATTTTTTTAGGACCGTTAGGACCATTAAGACCATTAGGACCATTGCGAGGTCGGGTATCGCAGCGTTGTCCGCAGCCATCTTAATTGTCTTAAAGGTCTCAAAGGTCTTAATTGTCTTAATTTTTTTAAGACCGTTAGGACCATTAAGACCATAAGATCATTACGAGGTCGGGCATCACTGCGTTGTCCGCAACCCTCTTAATTGTCTTAAAGGTCTCAAAGGTCTCAATTGTCTTAATTTTTTTTAGGACCGTTAGGACCATTAAGACCATTAAGACCATTACGAGGTCGGGTATCAGGCTGTTGTTTTGGCCGCTGGGGCTGTGGTCGCTGGTGCGGCCAGCCGCAACCCTCTTAGTTGTCTTGCTGTCCCGTCTTAATCGCTTTGCTTCCTACCATCACAAAGAATGAGGCACCAACCCCAAGGATGATGCCTCTGCGAATAACACATTTTGAATTAAGTTTCATTATGAGAAAAAGCCTCTTAAGGAGCAAAGCAATCTCAACCAGGGGTTATGGCTATTCGAGGTAAAGGTATGAGGCCTCGGCATTGCTTGCTATGATCTTAAGCTTGGGGTATGGCTCGTGGTGCAAAGATACGAATAAAAATGCAATACTCAAACTATTTTCGGCATATATTTGCGAACTATCTATTCTCAAATATCGGCCATTGGTGATCTACCTTAGGAAAAAAACACATATGAGGCCCGCACTTCAGCGTGCAGGCCTCATCTGTGAGTTGAGCTACCGAGATTCGAACTCAGAATAACAGAACCAAAATCTGCTGTGTTACCATTACACCATAGCTCAATCGTTGCTCGTAAGCGTCGGCAAAGATAGTGTAAATATTTTAATCTGCAAAATATAGATTGCAAATTGAGCTGCATTGAGCCTATATCTACTTTGTAGCAAGGGATGTGCGGTAGTCGTGAGGCGAGCACCCCTCGATCTTCGTAAATAGGCGTGATAGGTGGTGCGGATATTTGAAGCCGAGGTCGTATGCAATCTGACTTATCGAGCTGCTGTCCAACTCAAGGCGTGCCTTGATCTCATCAATTATGCGTTGGTGGATAAACTCCTGCGCCGAGCACTCGCCATACTTGCGCATAAGGTCGCCAAGATAGTTGGGTGTGATGTGTAGCTGCTTGGCGCACCACGCCACGGTAGGTAGTGCACGGTGAGGGTAGGGTGATGCAAAGTGGTTGTTGAGCAGTAAATCCATCTGCTTAACGATGTCGGCATTGCGTGTGTAGTTGCGTGGTGACTGGCGCTCGTAGTAGCGTAGACACTGCGTGAGTAGCACTGCAATACCCGCAGCCAATATTCGCTTAGTATATCTATCAGGGATATTATCCTGCTCCGACCTCAGCGAGAACATACAATTTACTATCATCTCATACTCTGTAGGGCTGATGCTCAGCTGTGCCAATGAGCCGTCGTGGAAGAATGCATACTCGCCCATACGATTCTCCAGTATAGTGCCCTCAATCAACGATTGATTGAAGCATAGCATCCACCCATCAAATGTTGTGTATCCGTTGGGAAATATATCACGGAAGTGGTCTGGAGGCATAAATACTATGCGTGGTTGTTGCTGTTTGTTACTATCCTCGGCAACGCACACCACGCAGTATAGGTTGATGTATATAGGCTGAGGATCAATCTTTGCCATCTGAGATAGATCTACAACACAGGTCCACTCGTTAGATGCGCTGACACCGAAATATTTGCTTACATCAGCTATGGTCTCAACCCGCTTGATACTCTTATTACTACCCATTTTCCCCGTTTTTATTGAAATAATGGCAATATTTATATGCGAAAAAGTAATTTTGGTTATATGTTCCGTAATCCGTATATTGTGTAACTACGTGAACCACATTACCTTTGCATCATCGTTAAGTCACACGACTCAACGGAGTGTATTAGTGCTGGTGTGCATAATACATCCAATCGGGGTTATAAGCTTTCATTTGGGTATTAAAGGTTGGATGTTTTGGGGGAAGTGCACACCAGCCTTTTTCTCTTTTGATCTCAGCTATCGGCCATCAATCAATCTTATAGCTTTGAGAGAAACTTCTCACGGTTTACCACAAAGCGTGTGTGTGTACCCTCGCCGATAAGCCTCTGGCCATCGTATGCCTCGATCTTAAACTCCAGTCTGCGACCATCTACCTCTATGAGCTCGGCACGTGCCTCGATGATGTTACCCACCTTCGATGGCTTAAGGTGTGATGTCGAGATCATTGAGCCCACGGTGGTCTCGCCCTCGTCCAGGTGTAGTGCCACGGCAAGCATTGCGGCATTCTCCATAAGTGCCACCATTGCTGGTGTTGCCAGCACAGCCATATCGCCCGAGCCGATAAACTCGGCTGTGTTACCCTCCTCGACACGCATTATGCTGTTGTGTTTCAGTCCCTTTTCTACCATTGTTATACCTCTGTGTTTAAGTGTTACATAAAGCAAATGTACGAAAATTATTTCACAAACACAACTCTATATCGTTCTAAATCGTTATCTTTGTAAAAAATACCTCTGTATGATGCGTCTGCGCCATATATTACTACTGCTCGTTGTTGTGCTTATTGCTGTGACCGATGTTACGGCGCAGTCACGACGTCAGCGTGTGCGTGGCGCAACATCTGTGCGTTGGGAGCGTAGCATCACCGGCGACTCGACACTGCACGTCACGGTGATGACCGTGCCAATATACAAGCGTAATCGTGATATACGCAAGTATCAACGTATGGTAAATGCCGTGAAAAAGGTCTACCCCTTGGCTCTTGAGGCAGCAAAGCGTATGGAGAACCTCGATGAGCGCCTTGCGGAGTATGAGCGTCGTAAGGATCAACGTGGCTACACCAAGGCTATTGAGGATGCTCTGAAGGAGGAGATAACGCCTATGCTCTGGAAGATGACACGCTTTGAGGGTATGATCCTGCTTAAACTTATCGACCGAGAGACCAACCACACGGTGTTCAACATCATCAAAGATTTCCGCTCGGGATTTACCGCAGGCTTCTATCAAGCCTTAGCCCGCCTCTTTGGCAACAACCTCAAACTCCATTACGACCCCAAGGGTGAAGATGCTATGCTTGAGCAGATTGTGCTCTATTATAAGGCCGGCCTACTGTGATTTTCGATTATAAGGCCGCATCTGTGACCTCTCAATCATTGGGCTGAATAGGAAATACGTTTAGTATGTCCTATCCAGCCCAATCTCTTAATCGAGGCCACATCTACGGCCTTCTAATCAAAAATTTTCGACTATAAGGCCGCATCTACTTCCGCTAACAAAAAATACCACCAATGGGACGTACGCCCAAGTACTACCCATCGGTGGCATTTTTGCCGAGCGTTGTATCTACGACCTTCTAATCAAAAATTGGGTCGGGGAGAGGTTTCAGGGGGGATAGGGAGTTTAGTGAGCTTAGGGATTATGGGGATTATGGGGATTATGGGGACGATGGGGATCACTATCCTTAATCTCCCCAGTCTCCCCCAGTCTCCCCCAGTCTCCCCAGCATCCCCAGCATCCCCAGCATCCCCAGTCTCCCCAGTCTCCCCAGTCTCCCCAGTTTCCCCAGCATCCCCAGTTTCCCCAGTTTAGGACCATTATGACCATTAAGACCATTAAGACCATAAGACCATTACGAGGTCGGGCATCACGCTGTGGTCTCGGTCACTTTTTAGGACCATTACGAGGTCGGGTATCACGCTGTGGTCTCGGGCACTTTTTAAGGCCTTTAAGACCATTACGAGGTCGGGCATCACGCTGTTGTCTCGGCCGTTAGCTGTTTTCGCTCTTGTCCGCAACCATCTTAATTGTCTTAAAGGTCTTAATTGTCTTTAGTTTAAGACCATTGGGACAATAAGCCAGAATTTAGTGCATCCTCCATGAACTCTCTGAACTCCCTCTGAACCCCTCCCCACCTCGCACAGACAAAAAGGACCAAAGAGCCCTCGCTCCTTGGTCCTTTTGTTGTTTATCTCTGTTAGATTATAGGCCGAGCTTGATGCGTACCTTCTCCAACATATCCTTGGTCATTGACTCGAGGTCCCACTCAGGCTTCCAGCCCCACTCCTCACGTGCGCATGTGTCGTCCAAAGAGTTAGGCCAGCTGCGTGAGATTACATCCTTAACAGGGTCTACGTTGTAGTCCATCTGGAAACCAGGCACGTGGCGCTCAACAACCTCGCGGATGATCTCTGGGGTGAAGCTCATAGCTGCGATGTTGAACGAGTTGCGGTGCTTAAGTTTCGATGGGTCAGCCTCCATAAGCTCTACGGTAGCACGCAATGCATCGGGCATATACATCATATCCATATATACGTCTGGAGCGATGTTACAAGTGAACTTGTTGCCCTTGGCAGCCTCGTAGTAGATCTCCACTGCGTAGTCGGTAGTGCCGCCACCAGGAAGTGTTACGTTAGAGATGATACCTGGGAAACGTACCGAACGGGTATCAACACCGAAGCGTGTGTGGTAGTAGTTCGAGAGCAACTCGCCTGTTACCTTACATACGCCGTAGATTGTGTTAGGCTGCATCACGGTGTCCTGAGGCGTCTTGTCACGTGGGAAGTCACCACCGAAAGCACCGATAGAACTTGGGGTAAACACAGCGCAATTCTTCTCGCGAGCGATCTCCAAAGAGTTCTCCAACGCACCCATATTGATGCGCATGGCCAGCTGAGGATTCTTCTCACCAGTAGCCGAAAGGAGTGCCACGAGGTTGAAGATAGAGTCGATCTTGTACTTATCTACAAGCTCGGCATACTGCTTAGCATCGAGAGCGTCGAGAGCCTCAAATGGGCCTGCCTCAGCCAACGTAGCATTGTGTTTTACATCGGTAGCAACGACATTCGATGCACCATAGATTGAGCGAAGATATGGTACCAACTCAGATCCAATCTGACCACCGGCACCCAAAACCAAAATGCGCTTCATTTGCTTGTTTAACGTTAGTTATATGTTTTAGGTTTACTATAATTCTATATGCTGGTGTGCTACACACCCCTAAAATTTATCGCAAAGGTAAATATTTTTTAATAAAATATGTTCACCAAATTGCATTTTTTCGTAAAAATATTTGGAAAATAAAATTTTTCTTTATATTTGCATTGTTATTTGAATAACACAATTAATCACAGTTAATTTATTTAATTTTTTAAAAACTAAAGGGATGAGAATTATTACTAAGGCTACACTATTTGTGTGCTCAGTGTTTGTTGCATTGACAACAGTAAGTTGTGAGCAGAAACCTACTCCGGAACCTGGCCCCGATGAGCCAGATGCTAAGCCTTTGGTGGAGGGTACGTTTGAGGTGAATGTCGATGAGTTGTCGGCAGACTCTGTGACAATCACCATAACACCATCGGAGGAGGTTGACTACTACTATGCTTGTTTAGCGTCGGATACGAATAAGTATCTTGGCGGTGAGGATGAGGTTATTGTTATGGACCAGCTTAGTAATCCTAATGCAGAGAGTATGATTTTCCGAGGTGAGCAGAGCTTGACATTTAGCGGTCTTATTGGTCATTCGAACTATCGTCTGCTATACTTCCAGTACGACAGCGAGAAGAAGCAAATCTTTGGCAAACTTCATCGTTCGGAGCGCATTACTACGCCCGATGGCGAGGAGAGCATAAATATTGATGTTACCGACATCACGGGTCTTTCGGCAAATTTCACTATTGAGCCTAACGACAAGAGTGCGTCATACTATTTCTGGTTGGACGAGGTTAGCGACTATGAGACAACATTCGAGAATAGTGACAATGTATTAATGCAACACGACTATGCCTTCTGGCAGTATACGGCCTCTCTTTACGAGGGTGTAGACTGGAAGGAGCTTATGCGTCAGGACCTTCGCTCTGGCGACCTCGAAGAGTCATCGGACAACCTATATAATATTCTTGAGTGGGATACCGAATACATGGCGTATGCTTATGGCTTAGATGAGGAGGGTAATATTACAACCCAGATGACTAAGCGTAAGTTCACAACAAAGAAGCCTGAGACCGAGGATACGACTTTCGATGTGGAAGTTACTAAGTGTGAGTGGGATGTGTCATTCAACAAGTATATCCTTGAGGCGCACGTTACGCCTTCGGATCCCGATGCTGTATACTTCATTACAATCACCAATATGGATTGGTATGAGTGGTACTTCACGCCAAACCACACCGGTCGTAAGGATGATGCATTTATTCAGTACGAGATTCTTAAAAATACCTCTCGTCCATCGTGTGATATTGTTCGCCTCTATTGCCTTGTAGGTGAGGATGTGTACAAGCCATTCGAGCTTCGTTCACAGAACTTCATGCCAAATAAGCGTTACGGCGTCTTCATCTTTGGTATGTCGGAGGATGGTCCAACAACGCCTCTGTTTGTTGAGGAGTTTACAACGCCTGACCTCCCAAAGGAGGAGTAATATTATAATGTTAGCAAAAAATAATTAGAGATATGAAAAAGATATTTGCACTTTTGACAATTGTGGCACTTGCGCTGACAAGTTGCGATAAAAACCCTGAACCAGAACCTCAGCCTGAGGCGACGCCTATTGTAGCTCTCGATAAGCAGAGCATCTCGGTTAAGGCCGAGGGTGGTAATTATAGTGTTAGCTACACCATCGAGAATGCGATAGAGGGTGTAGAGCTAAACATTGTAAATGATGCCGAGTGGATTGTAGACATCACCGTGGAGCCAAATAATATCGCCTTTGTGGTAGAGCCTAACGAGTCACCTGAGGCCCGTGAGGCAGAGCTTAGCGTAGAGTATCCTCAGACTGAACCACGCACTATTACCATTAATCAGGCTGCCAAGAGCGAGGAGCCTGAGCCTCAGCCTACGCTGGCCACTATCGAACTCGAGGTAAGCAATATCGAGTGGAACAATGCCGATATTGCAGTGACACCTTCGGAGGATATCGAGTATGTGCTTGGCGTTATGGGTGCAGAGCTCTTTGCGGAGAAGTATGCCGAGAATAGCGAGGCTATCATCGCCGACCGCATTGCAGAGTGGGAGTCTACCGCCAAGATGTATGAGGATATGGGCTACGACGACCCATGGCAGTACTACATGCAGCTTGAGCAGCGCGAGGGCGAGCGCACCTACAACATCAAGGATAGCGATATCGCCAACCTCAGCTGGGGTAGCGACTACGTAGCCTATTGCTTCGGTATCGACGATGAGGGTAACGTCACATCGAGTGTCGCTACCGCAGAGTTTGCGACCGTAGCACCAGTAGCTTCGGAGAACGACATCACTATTTCGATTGATGCGATGACCAAGTCGTCTGTTGAGTTCACAGTTACAACCACTACCAATGATCCATACTACGTAACATTGGAGACTACTGATGTGTTGGCACCCTATGCCGACAAGAGCGACGAGGAGCTTATTCGCTACCTCTTGCCTCAATATAACAACCAGATTGAGCAGCGCACGTTCACCGGTACTAAGACAATCACCAACAGCGACCTCGGTAAGTCGGTCAACGGCTTTAAGAGCTATAAGGTTGTGGTTTGGGGCTTCGAGAATGGCCCTACTACCAAGGTCTTCTACTCGGAGGAGTTCAAGCCTACCGACCCTGTTATTGACCTCTCGGTTAATATCACTATTGACGAGCTTAGCCATGACAAGGTGACGTATAGTGTTGTTCCTAATAGCTACTCTGTTACCTACTTCCACTCGCTATTTACTGCCGAGGAGGTTGGCACCGATGGTGGCAAGGCATTGGCCGAGTCGCTTATTGCCGAGGAGAAGTTCTATCAGCGTCTTTCGAGCGGCCCTGTGCAGAATGAGGTTGTTGTAGAGCCTGAGAAGCAGTACTATGTAGTGGTATTTGGCTATGATGGCAACACCTCGACAATGACCTCTGAGGTATTCCTTAGCGATATCATTACTACCCCTGCCGTGCCAGATGCAAAGCCTACTATTGAGGTTGAGGTGACCAACCTCGCTTGGAATGGTGCTGACATATATCTAACTCCCAATGGCGACTTCAAGTACTACTATGAGTGCTGCACACGTGCAAAGTTTGAGGAGCGTTATGGCTCGGTTGATGGCATCTACGACAGCGTTGTAGCAAGTTGGCAGAGTGAGGGCTCGTCGTATGGCTATGACTGGCTTACGGTAATGGGTTGGTATACAAATGATGGTTATCGTGTTGCCGATATTGGTGCACTCCGCTGGAGTACCGAATATGTTTTCTTTGTCTTCGGTGTTAATGCTGATGGCTCACTTGCAACAGATGTCGTAGTTAAGGAGTTCACCACACTTACTCCTCAGCAATCATCTAACGAGTTTACTATTACAATCAACTCGATGACGCGCTCTTCGGTCAACTTCACCGTAACTCCTACTACCAACGACCAATACTACGTAACGGTTGAGAAGGTAGGCACTTTGAGTGGTTATGGTCCTGGCGAGGATAAGTCTTATGACGACCTTATTGATAATCTATTGCCAGAGTATGAGACCCAGTTGAACCCCCGCCTCTTTACAGGTGAGCAGACAATTAGCAATTCCGATTTAAGCAAGACGGTTAATGGTTTCTCTGAATATCAGATTGTTGTTTGGGGCTTCGATAATGGCCCAACTACCACAGTCTTTATGTCGGAGCCATTCCTCCCAGCAGACCCAGAGTAGTTTAAAACGATTTAGACAATGAAAAGAATACTTCTTATTTGCACTCTTGCGCTTGGCCTCTTTGCTTGCAACGATGACCCTGCAAATTCGAATACCGAAGAGCCCACGCTGAAAATCATCTCTAATAGTGGGGTGTGGTTTGAGGCTGAGGGTGGTACAGGTAGCATCACCTACATAGTAGAAAATGGCGATAAGGCGACCACGCTCGATGCTACGAGCAATGTCGAGTGGATTGAGATAATAAGCATAGGCGACATCGTTGAATATAGCGTCAAGGAGAACGATACCAAGGAGGAGCGCCGAGGCACGGTTACACTCTCATACGGTAAACATAGTGAGTCGATAGCCGTAATGCAGCGTACCGAGCAGAATATCACTACTACTTTCTATGCCACGACTCTCGATGGCAGCCTCTACTATGGCAACCGTTCGCAGGAGAGCTACAACTATCGCGTCATGCTCTCAGAGGTAGGCGTAAGCAGTGGTGGCAATATGTATGGCAACTCGACATACTATATTCTCGACCTCTACTCGGCTACGGCTGCCGAGGGTGAGGAGGTGGCTACCATTCCTGTTGGTGAGTATCAGTTTGGTTTCGATACCACACCTAATACACTCTATAATGGATATAGCAACCTCACGCTTACGAGCGATAAAATTATTACCGAGGTGTTTATAGATGCTCGCGTCAATGTTACCGAGAATGGTATAGAGGCCTTTGTTACTCTCGATAATAACGAGGTACACCATATTATATACGAGGGCTCGTTGGATATTGATATCTACTCTTCGACCGTTACCGAGGGTCTCAGCACGCTTCGCAGCGACCACCACTTTAATATCGAAGATGGAGTCTTTGTGGGCGCCTATGTTGGTGACTTGATGAACACGGGTTGTAACACCTGCCAGGTATACCTGTTTGAGTATCTCGACCCTGTTACTGGCGAGGAGAGAGGCGATGAGTTCCAGATAGACCTTCAACTATCGAAGAGTGGTACAGAGATAGAGGGCTATTACACCCCTGGTACACGACAAGGTAACTTTATCCCTGGCTCTGCCGAGGACCTCGGAGGTCAGTTTATGCAGCAGAATAGCTGGTATATGACGGCCGGTTATATCGACTTTGCCCCATTGGTCGATGGTAGTGTTAATGTTGAGAAGGTCGATAACGAGACCTATATCTTCACTATCGACTGCCACGATGATTTAGGCAATAAGATTTCTGGCGTCTTCAAGGGTAAGGGTAAGTTCGTGGAGTGGTAATCTAAGAGGCCGAAACTATCTTTTGTAGCAACGAATAAACTCTTTCAATAAAATTCAAAACAGCTTCTAAGGTAGAGACCCATTTAAGAGTCAGTAAGAGAGGTGACCCCGCAAGTTTGGACAAAATCTTGTAGGGTCACCTCAGTTTTGTATTTTTTTCATCACAAAATAATTACTACATTTGCACTGCGCAATTGAAATATTATGGAGGCTCTTCTTGAATATGGATATATAGGACTCTTCATCGGGTCGTTTCTCGCAGCTACCATCTTCCCGTTTAGCTCCGATGTGCTGCTCATAGGTATGATTGCCTTGGGTGGCGATCCGGTGCTCACTGTGGCTGTGGCTACGGCGGGAAATTGGCTCGGCGGTCTCACCTCCTACTGGGTGGGATGGCTCGGTAAACTCGAGTGGCTGGAGCGATGGTTTAGGGTCAAGCCCGAGACCATCGAGCGTCATAAGGCTAAGGTCGAGCGGTGGGGTGCTGCGCTTGCGCTGCTCACGTGGGTCCCCTTCGTGGGTGATGTATTTGCCGTGGTATTAGGCTTTTACAAGGCAAAGTTTCTGCCCTCGGCACTATGGATGTTGGTGGGTAAGTGCGGCCGATTTATCGTTTGGGCGCTGATAATGATATAGAAGTATAGCACTCATCTTAGGCCTAATTGCAGACTATCTGCGAGCGGTAATCAGATTGCTATTTTTTTGCGAATCTCAATACTATATCTATATTTGTGGCGTTAAGTTTTGTAGTGTATAACCAATTAGGCACAAATCGACATTGAAGCAGTTTTTTAAGAATATATGGCAATCCATTAAGAACTTCCTCGCTGGCCTCTCGTTCCGCACGGGAGTCATAGTGCTTATCATCTGCGTGCTGTTCTACATTCTCTCGTTTGCGCAGGCACTACTCCCTATATCTGTGGCGGCTAAGAGCACGTTGTGGGTTATTCTCTTTGGTATGGCTAAGCTCACTCAGTATACAGGCCTTCTTATCGTTGGCGCCGAGGGCTGGCGACGTATCAAAGGCTACTTCAAGCGCACTAAACCGCAGGAGTAAAAAATTAAGAACCAAGTGTTGTAATTTTTGAAAATTTAGTATATTTGCAGTAGTAACATATTGCTCACTAAATGATTGCACGCCTATGAAGCGACTTATTTTCCCCGTATGTATGGTCTTGGTCCTACTTATTTCGGCCTCTTGCGACCCAGAGATTGTTGTATCGCCACCTGATGATGATACCACTCAGATAGAGACTCCCCCAACAGACGACACCACCTCGCCTAAGGATAACGAGTCCGACACTCCATCGGACGATAGTGGCGTTGTCGATAATCAATCACGCCCTGAGCCTAACCTTAATATTGATAAGTGGACAGGCGAGTGGGCTGATGATTTAACATACGATGTTATAGGCGATAACGTTGATTTCTTTTATGAGCTTAATACTTTTTCACACCTTGTAGTCGTGCATTACGATGGTAATACAGCGTCGGTAAGTAGTACGAATAGTGGGGTGCTAAGCTATGTTGAAGGTGCACATGTAGCCATTGACCTTGCATCAAATGGCGTTAGTGGCGTAGAAATACTCCTCATTGGCACAACAACAGATGGTAGTCTTAAGGTTTATAGCGACAACAAATATAAACTCTCATTGTATGGTGTAGACATTACCTCACAGCGCGGCCCTGCTATTAACTCCCAGTCAAAGAAGCGTATCTATGTCGATCTTGCAGAGGGTACTACCAACCGTATTACAGATTGTGTTACCTATGGCGAAGATGTATATACCCCTGCGGGAGTATTTAACGAGGATCGTAAAGGTGCATTTTTTGCCGAGGGTAATATAATTATAAGTGGTAGCGGTGCTATCGTGGTAAATGGTAAGTATAACCACGCAATAGCCACAGACGGCTGCTACTATCAGCGTCCAGGAACTACCGTTGTGGTGGAGTCGGCGGCGAAGAATGGTGTTCACGTCAAGGGTGACTCGGATGATGGCACTGGAGCCTATATCGCCGGCGGTAAGCTCTATGCTCGTGTTGCAGCTACTGCGGGCAAGGGTGTTAAAAGTGATATGAACATTACTGTTGCTGGAGGCATACTCGATATTGCCACCTCTGGCAATGCTTACTACGATAGTGAGCAGATGGATACATCCTCATCGGCGGCTCTCAAGGCAGATGTTAATATCGAGATTTTGGGTGGCAACCACATCCTTTCATCGAGTGGCTCGGGATGTAAGGGACTAAATGCAGATGCCGATGTATATATCAAGGGTGGTACTACCGCAATCACAACGTTGGGAACACGTTATACCTACTCGTCGCAGCTCACCTCTTCGCCCAAAGGTGTTAAGGCAGATGGTAATGTTGTGATCTCAGGAGGAGAACTGAATATCTCGGTTACAGGACGTAGCGAGGGTTCGGAGGGACTCGAGAGCAAGTCATCTATCACCATTTCGGGGGGCGATATTGTTATTGATGCTTACGACGATGCTATAAATGCTGCATCGGCACTTACGATTACTGGTGGTCGTCTCTATGCTCGCTCCTCAAATAATGATGGTATAGATTGTAACGGAACCCTTACTGTTGATGGTGGCCTTGTGATTGGCGTTAGCTCCAAGGGCGCTCCCGAGGCCGGTATAGATGTTGATAATAGCAACAATTTCAAGATTAATGGTGGTACGGTGATTGGTTACGGCGCCACTTTGCAGTCTACGCCATCGACACAGAGTAAACAATGTGCGGTGTCGTATGGTGGTGTGTCTGTGTCAGTAGGTCAGATGCTTGCTGTGCTTGACGGTCAGTCGCAGCCAATACTTACCTTTGAAGTGCCTTTCCAAATAAGTGGTGCTAATTTCTTCTTCTCCTCACCAGCGCTTATTCAAGGCTCAAGCTATAGGGTAGAGTCTTCGGGTACGCTATCAGGCTATGATGATATGTGGCATGGTTGGTACTCTGGTGGAGTGTGGAGTTCTGGTACTCAGCTAACAAGCTTTACGCCAAGTAGTGTGGTTACAACCATAGGCTCACAGGGTGGTGGCCCTGGTGGTGGCGGTAGACCCAGATAATAATAAAGGAGGTGACTAAAAAGTTAATTAGCCACCTCCTTCATTTGTTATAAGGTTGAATAAAAAGATGTAGTTTTAGGCCTGCGAAGCCCGAAAAAGCGGAGTTTACTAAGCGTAAATGAGCATTTTGAGGGCGAGCTTAACGACAAAATACACTTTTTATTCAGCCTCTTTATGTTATCCCATCATTGATATCAGCTTGTTGATATCCTGCTCAGAAATACCTCCCTTAGCAAATAGCAGGGTGCGTGAGGGGAACTGCTCGATGAGCGATATGTTGTGCGTGGACATCACCACGGCGCAGCCGCTCTTAGCAATCTTATGGAAGATCTCCATGATGCCCTCGGCGGTTACTGGGTCGAGGTTTCCTGTGGGCTCGTCGGCAAGTATTAGGCGTGGTTTGTTTACCAAGGCACGTGCTATAGTCAGTCGCTGCTGCTCGCCTCCCGAGAGCTCGAAGGGCATCTTATAGCTCTTATGCTCGAGGCCTACGAGTGTGAGTACCTCGTCGATACGCTTGCGTATATCCTCCTCCTTGCGCCAGCCTGTGGCACGCATCACGTCGTATAGGTTGAGGAATACGTTGCGGTCGGTGAGTAGCTGAAAGTCCTGGAATACTATGCCCATAGAGCGGCGTAGTGCGGGGATGTCACGACGGCGTAGGTTACATAGGTCGAAGCCCACAACCTCGGCACTGCCCGAAGCAGGCTCAATCTCGGCATATAGAGTCTTGAGTAGCGTACTCTTGCCAGAGCCTACTCGGCCGATAAGATATACAAACTCGCCCTCGTCAACCCTGAGGTCGATGTTGGATAGTATTAGGTCGTTTTCGATGTTTGTTTTGCTATCTGCCTCGCCATGGTATATCGACACGCCACGTAGCTCAATAACTCTATTTCCCATATTTTCGTGCTATTATATCTGCAAATTTAGAAAATATTTTCTCTTTAGGCAAATTATTCTTATCTTTGCACCGCATTTGCATTGCCACAAATGCCACTACGATAGTGCTACGGTGTTGTTTACCTATATAGGTATATAGCTCTTAAGGGCTACTCAACAAAGAGCATAACCGACATCTTAACGGGGGTGACCGGTTTTGACAGCAGGTAGAATTCGATTGTAAGCATGTCGAGCCTTGTGTGGGGTCTCGTTAAACTGAACGCTCAAGCTATAAATGGCAATAACAATTACGCACTCGCTGCCTAATTTTCAGGGAAAATTGGCTTAATCGCGTAGCCCAAGGAGGCTGTGTGACGAGTATCCCGAGAGGTTGTTCCGCTCTTTAACGACCAATCATTATGGGGTATCATCAATTAAGAGATAGCGTGGTGTGTGCCTCGGTCATCATGCGAGATTTAGGGGCTGGGACTCGGGTTTGGCTGCCGCCTGCCTGGCTCGAGTAGGAGGATTAAATGGTCGGCTAAACATGTAGAAAGCTCTGGGGTTCCTTGTTTGGACGCGGGTTCGACCCCCGCCACCTCCACTTTAACGGCTTGCGTTCTTCGCAGGTCGTTTTTTGTTGTTGCGCAAAGGCATACAACCTTGCGGTTGTTGTGTGTGCTGAGTGGCTTGTGCGTTTGTGAGCAAGCTCCCACGCCCAACCCCTCATCCCACAAGCCTACGGCTCAATGCCTTTGCCCTCTCCGTCGTTTCGGTGGTGGTGGTTTTTATCGGGGTTGCTGTGCATATCGGCTCTTTGGTTTAGCCGCTCTGCCCAGCGACGAAAAATCTTGCGATTTTACGTTCGACCCCCGCCACCTCCACTTTTTAACGACTTGCGTTCTTCGCAGGTCGTTTTTTGTTGTTTATAAGACCATTAAGACCATTAGGACCATTAAGACCATTAAGATGGTTGCGGCCGAGATACCAGCGGCCGAGATAACAACCGCCGAGACACCAACCGCCGAGATACCAGCGGCCGAGGCAACTGTGATACCCGACCTCGTAATAGTCTTAATGGTCTCAATGGTCTCAGTGGTCCTAATAGCTTTAATTGTCCTACTGGTCTTAATTATCTCCTCCTATCAAAAAAAACTCCCCACGAGCATTACCCGTGGGGAGCGTGTGGCTATATTAGCCCTTTGTAGATTACAAAGGCAAGAATGCCAAGAGGATACCAGCGGCAACAGCCGAGCCGATAACACCTGCTACGTTAGGACCCATAGCGTGCATCAACAAGAAGTTACCTGGGTTGTACTTCTGGCCAACGCTCTGCGATACACGTGCTGCCATAGGTACAGCAGATACACCTGCCGAGCCGATAAGTGGGTTGATCTTCTCCTTGGTGAAGAGGTTCATAAGCTTTGCAAGAAGCACACCACTAGCTGAGCCGAACGAGAAGGCGATAACGCCGAGGAGCAAGATACCCAAGGTCTGCCAGTTAAGGAATGCATCAGCCGTAGTTGTAGCACCTACCGAGATACCGAGGAAGATGGTCACGATGTTCATCAACTCGTTCTGAACGGTCTTTGACAGACGCTCAGTAACGCCGCACTCCTTCATCAAGTTACCGAGCATCAAGCAGCCGATAAGTGGAGCTGCCGAAGGCAACAAGATAGCGATGATTACGGTGATGACGATAGGGAAGATAATCTTCTCACGCTGTGATACGGTGCGCAACTGCTTCATCTCGATCTTACGCTCCTTGTCAGTTGTGAGTAGCTTCATGATAGGAGGCTGGATCACAGGTACCAACGCCATATAAGAGTATGCTGCAACGGCGATAGGACCCAACAAGTGTGGAGCGAGCTTCGATGTGAGGTAGATGGCAGTAGGACCATCAGCACCACCAATGATACCGATAGAGCCTGCCTCCCAATAGTTGAAACCGAGAGCCAAAGCGCCAAGGAATGTAGCGAAGATACCAATCTGCGCTGCAGCACCGAGCAACAAGCTCTTAGGGTTAGCGATAAGTGGACCGAAGTCGGTCATTGCACCTACACCGATGAAGATCAAGCAAGGGTAGATACCGAGCTTAACACCGAGGTACAAGTAGTCCAAAAGGCCTACGCCTGAGCCCGAAGCGAAATCTTCCCAGTGTACGTGGCCTCCAGCGAATAACTCTGAGTGGAACATCTCAGCACCTGGGAGGTTGGTAAGCAGCATACCAAATGCGATAGGCATAAGCAACAGTGGCTCAAACTGCTTAACGATAGCAAGATAGAGCAATACGAATGAGATGAGAATCATCACCGCAAATCTCCAATCCTTGGCAAAACCCTTAAAACCAGACTGATTTACGAAGTCCTTAAGAGCCTTACCTACGCTGAACTCAGCGTCGATATCGGTATTCTCACGTCCCTGAGTACTCTTAGCTACAGCATGTGCTGCAACCTCCTCTGCTTCAGCCAACTCCACAACAGGAGCCTCTGCCTCAGTCTCGCTGGTGAGCGCTGGGGTCTCGGCCTGCTGCTCTGCTGGCTGCTCGGGAGCGTTCTCTGCATCCTGAGCCATTACGGGAACGGCCACAGCAAGCATCACTGCCGAGAGGAGCAACGAAAAATATAGTTTTACACTCTTCATATTATGAAATAGTTAAAGAGTTAGTATTAAGCAAGATCGATGAGAGCCTCACCCTGCTGAACAGCCTTGCCCTCAGCAACGTAGATCTTCTTAACAGTACCTGATGCAGGAGCCATAATCTCGTTCTCCATCTTCATAGCCTCGAGGGTGATGAGCACATCACCAGCCTTAACTGCCTGACCCTCCTTAACCTTGATCTTAGATACGTTACCTGGCAGTGGAGCCTTGATTGAACCAGCGTTGCCAGAGATAACCTGCTGAGGAGCATCAACGAAATCAGCGCTTGACGATGATGGCTTAACGGCAGCAATCTTAGGTGATACGATAGCCTCCTCCTTCTCGATCTGTACAGTGTAGCTCTTGCCATTAAGCTCTACACGGGCAGTGTTACGCTCGGTCTCCTCAACGATGGCCTCATAGCCCTTGCCGTTAATATTGAATTTGAATTTCTGCATAATGCGTCTAAATTAGCTTTGAATGTTTGTTTACAATTGCTTGTTAATATTGCGTACCTGCCATGCCGAAACATCGTGGTTCTGGCGGAAAGTAAGTACGTCGCTCTCCTCATCGTGGCGATTGAAGAAGAGGTTTACAGCCATAGCAATGGCTGCAACCTCCTCGTCTGTGATTTCGTCAGATGATGTACCTACGGGAGCTGCGGCTGCCTTCGCTTTCTTGTGGAAGATAACTCCGAAGAGCTTCAAGATGAAGATAAGAAGGACAAGCACTGTGAACACCAGCAAGATGCTGACAAGTGCCATAAGAGCTGCATTTCCCCAATTTGTGGTTGCAAGTAACATCATAACTTACCTAATTATTAATTAGACTACAAAGGAATGTTGTTATGACGCTTTGCAGGATTCTCCAAGCGCTTGTTACGCAATGACTCCAACGCACGGATTACACGGAAACGTGTGTTGCGTGGCTCGATAACATCGTCGATGTAGCCGTAGCGTGCTGCGTTGTAAGGGTTAGAGAACTTATCGCGGTACTCCTGCTCCTTCTCAGCTACGAACTTAGCCTTCTCATCCTTGTTCTCGAATGCTGCCAACGCCTTAGCGTGCAATACCTCAACAGCGCCGCTTGCACCCATAACTGCGATCTCGGCAGTAGGCCATGCGTAGTTCACGTCACCACGGATGTGCTTCGACGACATAACGATGTAAGCACCACCATAAGCCTTACGCAATGTAACAGTTACCTTAGGCACTGTAGCCTCGCAGTATGCGAATAGAAGCTTAGCACCGTGGGTGATAACGCCACCATACTCCTGAGCAGTACCAGGCAAGAAGCCAGGAACGTCTACCAATGTTACCAATGGAATGTTGAACGCATCGCAGAAACGTACGAAACGAGCGGCCTTGCGTGATGCATTGATATCGAGTACGCCGGCCATGAACTTAGGCTGGTTGGCGATGATACCTACGCTCTGACCGTTGAAGCGAGCAAAACCAGTGATGATGTTCTTTGCATATGGCGCTGCCGACTCCAAGAACTCGCCATTATCAACGATAGCCTTGATAACCTCCATCATATCGTATGGCTTGTTAGGGTTATCTGGGATAATCTCGTTGAGGATGTCCTCCTTACGTGCGATATCGTCGGTGCAAGGCTGATCTGGAACGAGTGCTGTGTAGTTCTGTGGCATATATGAGAGAAGGTCACGGATAAGCTTCAAGCCCTCCTCCTCAGAATCAACTGCAAACTGAGCAACACCCGACTTTGTAGTGTGCATATTAGCACCACCAAGCTGCTCCTGAGTTACATCCTCGCCAGTAACAGTCTTAACAACCTTAGGACCGGTGAGGAACATGTTAGATGTCTCACGACGCATGATGATGAAGTCGGTCAATGCTGGAGAGTATACCGCACCACCTGCGCAAGGGCCAAAGATAGCTGAGATCTGTGGGATAACACCCGAAGCCATCACGTTGCGCTGGAAAATGTTAGCGTAACCAGCCAAGGCATTAACACCCTCCTGGATACGTGCGCCACCAGAGTCGTTAAGACCAATGCAAGGAGCGCCGTTGCGTACGGCCATATCCATAACCTTGCAAATCTTATCTGCCAATGAGATAGACAATGAACCTGCAGTCACGGTGAAGTCCTGTGCGAATACGTAAACAAGACGGCCAGCGATAGTACCGTAACCAGTCACAACGCCATCACCGAAGGTGTGCTTAGCGTCCATGCCGAAGTCGTAGCAACGGTGGGTAACGAACATATCGAACTCCTCGAAGCTGCCCTCGTCCAAAAGCATAGCGATACGCTCACGAGCGGTGTACTTACCCTTCTCGTGCTGCTTGTCGATAGCCTTCTGGCCACCACCCATACGAGCAGTCTGACGGTTGTCCATCAACTTCTCAATTGCTTTCTGAATTTCGCTCATAGTGAAATATTTTGTTTTTAGTTTTATTTGATTGAAACTGTCGATTTGATTATTTGTTCTTGTTCTCGCAAAGCTCTGTCAAGATACCCTGAGTAGATTTTGGGTGGAGGAATGCGATGGTAAGGCCCTCAGCGCCCTTACGTGGGGTCTTGTCGATAAGGCGGATGCCGTGAGCCTCAGCGTCGGCAAGCTGCTCCTCGATATTCTCGCAAGCGAGTGCCATGTGGTGGATGCCGATGCCCTTGTTCTCGATATACTTAGCGATAGTAGACTCAGGTGATGTAGGCTCCAAGAGCTCGATCTTAGTCTGGCCAAGCATAAAGAATGCTGTCTTAACCTTCTGGTCGGCTACCTCCTCGATAGCGTAACACTTAAGACCCAATACGTTCTCCCAATAAGGGATTGCCTCCTCCAAGCTGTTTACGGCGATGCCGAGATGCTCAATGTGTGATACTTTCATAGTGTTTAGTTTTTATAAAGTTTAACTTAATATTTTTTTTGAAATTTTACCTGCGTTCACTATTTCCAAAAATCATTCAAAGGTACTCTTTCTTTTTGAAACAGCGAAATATTTTCGGCTCTTTTTTATAAAAAAAGTTCACAAATTTTCGGAAACGCAACTTTGTGAAAATAAAACCTCTGAAAATGATAAAAATTATGGGTGCAAATTGATATTTGCCGAAAAAATAGTTATCTTCGCACTCTGGACTATGGGTGCTAATACCCCGTTGTAGGATGATGAAACAGCTATTACTTATCATACTCGCTTTTGCGATGTCGGCCAGCGTTGTTGGGGCGCAGCATCTGAAGCTCGACGAGCGTCTGCCGAGCATCGATGTGGACTCTACGGTGGGCTCCGATCTGAAGCTTGTGGATAGAGCCTACACCTGTATCATATTTATGCACTCCGAGAGTAGACCCTCGGTGGATGCTATTCGTGAGTTCTCGAATATGGCGCTGAGCCTACGTGGTCACCTCGCCGTGGTGCTCATCACCCCCGAGCAGGATGGCTTCGAGCAGGAGGTGCTCAATAGCTTTACGTCGGAAGATACCATCTTGGCTTTTGATAACGATTATCGTACGTTTAAGAACTTCGGTGTCAGCCATATACCATTTGCCGTGGTCTATGAGACCAAGAGCCGACGTGTAAAGTGGTTTGGATCGTTGATGCAACTCTCTGCCGAGCAGCTCTACGATCTGCTTAATTTGAAAAACGTAAAACCTAAATACCTGTAACAATGTCATATACCAAGATTGAGCACTACGAGAAAGAGTATCTCGATCAGCACCACGATAGCGCCCTTAACGTTACTGAGGGTGTTGAGGATAAGCCTGTTGTAAACCCCTATTTCGTGCGTCGTAAGCGCCGCCAGATGACCACCGACGAGTATGTCGATGGTATACTGGCTGGTAATATCACGATACTTGCTCAGGCAATCACCCTTATCGAGAGTAATAATCCTACGCACTATGCTCAGGCACAGGAGATTATCGAGCGTTGCTTGCCCCATTCGGGTAGGTCGGTACGTATCGGTATCACGGGTGTTCCAGGTGCTGGAAAGTCGAGCTTCATCGAGGCTGTAGGTAATATGGTGACGTCGTATAAGCACAAGTTGGCCGTATTGGCTATCGACCCCTCGTCGGAGCGTAGCGGAGGCTCAATTCTCGGCGATAAGACACGTATGGAGACCATCTGCCACAACCCCGATATCTTTGTTCGCCCCTCGCCCTCGGCGGGATCGTTGGGTGGTGTGGCACGTAAGACCCGTGAGACTATCGTGTTGTGCGAGGCTGCGGGCTTCGATGTGATATTTATCGAGACCGTGGGCGTAGGTCAGAGCGAGACCGCTGTGCACTCTATGGTCGATATGTTTATGATGCTCCAGATCTCGGGTGCTGGCGATGAGCTTCAGGGTATCAAGCGTGGTATTATGGAGATGGCCGATATGATGGTTATCACCAAGGCCGATGGCGAGAATGTCACCAAGGCCGAACTTGCTAAGGCGCAGTATCAGGGAGCTTTACACCTCTTCCCTCTCGCCGACTCGGGCTGGCGACCTCAGGTCTATACCTGCTCGTCGCTCGAGGGCACAGGCCTTGAGGAGGTATGGCAGGGCGTGGAGCAATACTTGCAACATATCGAGCTTAACGGCTACTTTACATCGAACCGTAACCGCCAGAATAAGTATTGGATGTACGAGACTATCAACGAGACTCTTAAGTCGAGCTTCTACAACAATCCTGAGATTCAGGAGCGTATGGCTGATGTCGAGCAGCGCGTTCTCGATGCCAAGCTCTCGTCATTCATCGCCGCCAAGGAGTTGCTCGACATCTACTTCAAGTAGATGCATAGCGATATATAAAAAACAGCAGGAGTGGTGTACGCAACACTGCTCCTGCTGTTTTTTATGTTATTTACCGTATATACTCAACCCGCTCAACTATTGAGCTAATTGTAGACTATCCATATACATACTACTAAAACCAACCTTTTGTATAAAAACTAAGTCTGGGTCGTTTATATGATTGTAGATTGAAGTATAAAACTGTTTATTAGCATAATACTTATCCTGGCATTGCTCGAGTTCGCAGAGCGCTATTTCCAACCACTCAGGTAGCTTTATATATGCTGCATACGAGTAGTATGTGTTGTATTGCTCGTCTACGTATTCGGGTTGTCTAATTGATGATAGTGCAGCTTTCGCCAGAATATCTACATACGTGTTGTAGTCGTTTGGCGCATACTTCATAACCATCAATAGTAGGTTGTAAGGAGTTGCATCAATGCACTCAAACTCCGATGCTGATATTTGCATCATTGTTTTAGATTCAATGAGTAGGAGAGTTCTGTAATCCTCTTCACTGAGCGATATTGTACCTATTTGAGCCTCAATAATGCTGTATGTCAGATTTATGTCATTAATGTCACTTGAGTACTTTTGTGCGAATGATTGGTCTTTAACACACTTTTCTACAATCTCATAAGGTCTTTGATACTTCAAATTTAGGTAGTGACCCAGGGTTGTTATGATACCCATGAAGATAACACTGACGATAAAGAGAATTTGTAAAATTCTGGCCTTTCGTAGTGTTCTCTTTGGGCTTCCTAATCCATATTTTGCCCTTAATACTGCTAATGATTTACGTATTGCATCAGTATATTTGAAGAATATCTGAGTGAAACGTCCAGTCTTAACTTGCGATGTATAGGGCTTTCCGTCTGCGTCGAAGAATACAAAACTGGATATGCTACCGCGATTGTTGGCCTCAATAGCAACATCTACGTTTTGGATGTCTACATTGTGTTCCAACAAAATCTTGTATAGCAGAGATAGCTCGCTGAATGTCTTGCTCTCAGGGATGATGAAGAGTATTCTGTCGATTGGTACACTCTTTAATACCATTTCCACCTCCCACCAGAAACTATCAGTTTTGCCCAGTCGAAGAGCCACAAGAGTAGCTCTACTGGCCATCGAGGCCACGGTAGATTTCCAATGCTCGTCGTCTACATATATGCGCGATGCTCCTATCGGCATCTTTTTATCTCTGGGATCACCGATAGCATATACTGGGGCGATGTCTGATAGGGCCTCTACAAGTGCCTCCTCTTCGGAGAGTGTATCTGCAAAGGATACACGCTTCTTTGTGGTAGCATCAGCGGAGAATGAGCGTAGATATAGTATAAATGGGCCATTTATCTCATTGACATCATAGGTATCTTTCTTGCGCTTTTTGAGTCTATGATATATAGAGTAGAAGCGCGAAAATAGTAGAAAGAATACTATGGCAATGATTATTGAGCCTATATCTTGCCCAATTAGTTGGTATTTAATATCAAAAAACTCTATCGTTCCTTCTAATGCAATCGGAATATCGTAATAATCATCGATGCCGAATATCATCTTGAAGTACTCTGTGATAATACCCAGGGAGATAAAGCCAAATATGAACGCAAGTATGAAAGATACATACCTCATAATTCTATCACATTAGTAATTGACATTGATAACCAATTTGCCTACCGCACCAAAGAGACCTCCGCTGAGTGCACCTACCCAGTTTGTATTTGTCACAATCTCGCAATTTATCACATTGGATTTACAATACTCTGGAAATATAACAACATCTTTCTCAACACTATGAAATGTCATACTATTTCCCACCATCGATACCTTGAGGACTGATTGCTGATTTGGAATTTGCAGTGATACGCTACCTCCGTTGTTAATTGTTGCCATCTCTACACCATTTATGTAGATGCGGTATGGCATTGCCATGCCAGTGAAACTGCTCTGGCGTTTAATGTTTAGTGTTAGCTGTTCCATATTGTTTGTAGTTTAGGTTAAAGTTTTGTTTATATATGTCAGCTCCATGTGTAAGTTGTTGTTACGCAGATAGTAGTAGGGGTATTGAGGTCTGTTAATGCAAACCCCAGAATGATAACTTGCTGATAACCCCTATAATAGTGCTGCGTAGTAAAGTTTGATTAGTAGTGAAAAAATGTATTCGTGTAATTCGCTAATGCAATTATACGAATAAAAATCCGTATTTACAAATAATTCTCTAAATAAATATTTCGATGATGACACCTTGTTCCGCTTGGAGCAGGGTGTCTACTTTTTGCATCATGCGGCGTGAGAGCACAGGGCAGCCGAAACTACCTACCGTGGCACGTGGCCAGATGGGGTAGCTTGTCGTATGCTCCCAGCCATGAAGCACCACGCAGCGTGGGCGTAGGTTGCTATTTGTTGCATCAAGGCCGTCGAGACGGTAGGCCACACCATAGCGACCCTCGTAACGTTCTGCCACAAGAGCACGTCCTGCGGACGAGAGGTGCGAGCCATCCTCGTTGGAGGTGCGTGCATATGCCGAGCGCACGTGCGACTGCGCTGAGCCGCTACCGTGGCTCACAAGACATGTGAATATCGGTGCATTTCGCTCGAAGCTCCACGCCACAAAGCGCCTGCGCCCCGAGTGGCGGCTAAGGTCTACAAATAGTGCTATGCGTGTGTTGTAGCCTCGCTCTCGACAGTACTCCAGTAGCTTTGTGGCACGCTCCCTAACTCTACTTCGTAAGCTCATTGCGCAGCTGCTCTACAAGTTGAGGCACACCCACAGCGCCACGCTCCTTGATGTGCGTGAGAGGGTTGCGTATCATCGCCGTGTCGGGCGATCCTGGATCGACAAGATATATAGGCACGTTGCGGTCACGTAGGTAATATACCAGCGATGCAGCGGGGTAGACCGCCAACGACGTGCCCACGATGATGAGGATGTCGGCCGACTGGACAATGCGACAAGCAGCGTCGAACATAGGCACTGACTCGCCGAAAAAGACGATATGTGGGCGTAGCAGTGCACCATCCTCGCCACGAGCATCGAGATCCTGCTCCCAGCCATCGTTGATGTCGTAGATAAGCTCGGGGTTGCGCTCCGAGCGTAGCTTCATAAGCTCGCCGTGGAGGTGCACCACACGCTTCGAGCCCGCCTGCTCGTGTAGGTTATCCACGTTTTGGGTTATTACTGTCACATCTGCCCACTCCTCCATCGAGGCTATTGCCTCGTGTCCGGCATTGGGCTTTTTTGTTAGCGACTCACGACGACGCAGGTTGTAGAACTCGATAACCTTGCTACGATTGCGCTGCAACGCCTCGGGCGTGCACACCTCCTCTATGCGGTAGTTTGCCCACAGGCCATCCGCATCACGAAATGTTGCAATGCCACTATCGGCACTTACGCCCGCACCCGTAAATACAACTATCCTCTTTCGCTCCATACTTATTTGATTTTCAGTGTTATACATTTTTTTACTCCGTCGCATAGCTACTCGATATAATACTCTCTACGCTCCTGAGCCGTCAGCGGATTATCCTTAAATCGCTCACGAGTCTCGTCGATAATCTCTTGGAGAGGTTTGAATTCCCAAAATTTGATGGTGCCGTCAAATGACGAAGAAATAAGCTTTTCACCATCTGGTGTAAATAATAGAGAGGTGATACTCTCACTGTGACCTTCAAAAGTTTTGATACACCTAGCACTATTAATATCCCATATTCTAATCTGCTCACTATCAGAAGACACTGATGCTATATACTTTCCATCCGGGCTAAACTCGAAATGGCTAACGATATCGTTATGCCCCTTAAATGTTTTATATTTTGTTCCTCTATCTACATCCCATATTATAAATGTTTTATCTCCAGCGCTTGCGGCGATATACCTTCCATCAGGGCTAAAGGTAGTATAGTAGAGAGTATTCTTATTTCCATCAAATTGTTTAATTATTTTATTACTCTCTATATCCCTAAGTTGTACTTTTCCATCATTAGATGTGCTTACAGTGTATTTGCCATTAGGACTCAGACACGATTCGTACGAAAAACTACCATCATCCTTTAGTGTCTTGATAATTTCCCTGCTTTCTATATCCCAAAATATCATTGTGCCATCTGTTGATAAGGACACAATATACTTTCCATCACTGCTAAATGTGGCAGAGTATACAACATCTGTATGTCCTTCAAATGTTTTAATTGCTTCACGGTTATACCCCTCAACTTCCCAAAGCTTAATGGTTTCATCGTAAGAAGCCGACACAATATACTTTCCATCACTGCTAAATTGTATAGAACGAACTGCATCACTATTATGTCCATCATAAGTTTTAATACATGTGCCACTCTCTGCATCCCATAGTTTTATTTCACCATTCGTACTTCCTGTGGCTATCTGTTTTCTGTCATGACTATATCCCATTGCAAAAACACCATATTCATCATGTGCAATAAACGATTTAGATGAATAGTCTGTTTGTGTACGCCATAATTTTATCTTGTCGTCCCATGATGATGATATTATCAATTCATCATTATGGCTGTATGCTACAGATGAAATAGTATCATCATGTCCATTAATGGTTCTAATGCACTTTTGACTGTCAATACTCCAAAGCTTAATGGTTTCATCGTAATAAGCCGACACGATATACTTTCCATTACTGCTAAATGTGGCAGACCTTGCCCCATCAGTGTGTCCTTCAAATGTTTTAATAGCTTCACGGTTATCCCCCTCCACTTCCCAAAGCTTAATGGTGTTATCCATTGAAGCCGACACAATATACTTTCCGTCACTGCTAAATGTGGCATAGTTTACAAAGTCAGTATGTCCTTCAAATGTTTTAATTGCTTCGGTATTTTCGCCCTCAACTTCCCAGAGTTTAATGGTTTTATCGAATGAAGCCGACACGATATACTTTCCGTCATTGCTAAATGCGGCAAATTCTACAAAATCTGTATGCCCTTCAAATGTTTTAATGGCTTCACGGTTATCCCCCTCAACTTCCCATAACTTAATGGTTTTATCCATTGAAGCCGACACAATATACTTACCATTACTGCTAAATGCGGTAGAGTTTATCCAAGCATCATGCCCTTTAAGAGTTTTAATTGCCTTACGGTTATCCTTCTCCACCTCCCAAAACTTAATGGTTCCATCGCCAGAAGCCGAAACGATATACTTTCCATCACTGCTAAATGTGGCATTAACTAAATCATTAGATGTATTATTAGTTTTAATAACATTTCCGTTCTCTACCTCCCAAAACTTAATGGTTTTATCGCCAGAAGCCGAAACGATATACTTTCCGTCACTACTAAATGCGACTGAATATACATTATCGTTATGCCCCTTAAAAGTCATAGCTTTATACTCCGTAGCCTCTCGCAATGCATACTCCACTTCGGCGGGAATAGGTATATTCTCATTCTCCAATTTGTCGTATACCGCTAAAGCTATCTTTGCTGCAGTGTAGCTATCACCCTCCTCGATGAGCTGCATAGCCTTTTCGGATACAAATCGGGCTTGGTTGATTTGCATCTTGGTATTTGATTCGGTAAGGGCCGAGTTTGTTGCCGATATATCGGCATTAAGATTATCGATATGGACTCCTACGCCGATTGATATTGAGGTGATTAGCAGCATTATAAGTGCGAAAAGCTCTATGCGGCGGCGGCGATAGCGTTCGTAGCGTCGCCAAAGATCGTTGAACTCGAGACCAAACATTCGGGCAACAACCTTAATGGCGGCAGCATCACGCCCCATCTCGTTGATGTTGATGCCAAGGAGCTCACGGCTACCCGCCAATGTGCGTAGTGCCTCGGGGAAACACTCCGTGGCAACGTCATTGGAGTTGGGAGTACCCTCGACGATAAACGGGATGATATACTTCTCACGGCCAGTGTCGATAAAGTGTTGCACCTCCTTGCACACCCACTTCGACTGTGCGGCACGTGGCGAGCAGATGACGATAAGATAGCGGGAGTTGTCGAGGGCGTTGTTTATCGCCTCGGCAAGTACCCCTCCGCTCAGGTCGGTAGAGTCACGAAATACGGGGTGCACGTTCTTAGGCAGGTCGGGCTTCGCTCTGCGTATGCTTGTTGGTATTCGGTAGTGCATCAGCTTGCTCTGAAGCCACTTAGCCCACCTCTCGTCCTCACGTTTATAGCTTATAAAAGCGTAGTATTTATACTCCTTATCTGTCATATGTTAGCCCTGTTATTTCCTGAGAGTTGCGGTAATATCACCGTCGCAATGCCAAAGATACAAATTTTTGGATTAATAATTGCCACTCGTAGAACATTTTTAGGTGGGAGTATTGCACTTTTAGAGCAAAATGCTACCTTTGTGGTAAATATATGTATGATAATGAAAAAGCTACTTAAAAATCTTGGCGTGTGGATCATCATCGCTATGATCGTGGGTGCTGTCGTGGGTGCCTTTATGGGCCCCGAGGCCTCAATGTTTAAGCCCCTGGGCGACCTCTTTATTCAGCTTATCAAGATGCTCGTAGTGCCTTTGGTCGCTGTGTCAATCATAAGCGGTGCTGCAGCCCTTGGCGAGACCCGCTCAGCAGGACTTGTGGGTGGTATCAGCATCCTCTATATGCTCGCCACCACGGCTGTATCTATAATCCTGGCTATACTCCTTGCCGAGCTCTTTGAGCCTGGCGCAAATGTCGATGCATCGGCTCGTGCCGCTATCAGTGCTGCGGGTGTGTCGGCTGCCGTTGCGGGGTCTGCACCCGATGCTATGGGCTTCTGGGATACGGTCATTGGTATGATCCCCGACAACCCTATACGTGCGCTTGCTGAGGGTAATATCTTGCAGATCATCATCTTCGGCCTATTCCTCGGTTTCGGAATCTCGGCGCTCAAGGATGAGCCTCGTCGTAAGGTTGTGGGTGGCCTTAACACCATCCTCGATGCCCTTGTATGGTGCATAGGCAAGGTTATGCTTGTAGCTCCTTTCGGTGTCTTTGGCCTTATCGCCGACGCTACGGGAACATTCGGCTTCGACCAACTATTGCAGATGGCCAATGTGCTTTGGCTTGATCTCCTGGCGGTGCTTATCATAGGTCTTGGCCTCTACCCATTGACCATATCGCTATTCTCACGTGTAAAGCTCCGTGACTATTTTCATGCTATGATCAAACCTCAGGTTGTGTCGTTCTCTACCGCATCATCGCTGGCCACGCTCCCAGTGAATATGGAGGCGTGCGAGCAGATGGGTGTATCGAAGCAGACAGCAGGCTTTGTGCTACCTCTTGGCGCAACGATTAATATGTCGGGAAATGCCATCTACTACGCACTTCTGGCAATATTCTTTGCGCAGTTCTACGGCATCGAGCTTACGATGGATAACTACGTGTCGATCACTGTTGTCTGCACACTCGGTGCTATCGGTCAGGCAGGCGTTCCAGGTCCTACGCTCCTGGCTGCCGCTGTGCTTGTGGCTGCGGGTATCCCTCTTGAGGGTCTGCCACTCTTCTATGCCCTCGACCGTATCTTCGATATGATACGTACCACGCTTAACATCACTGGTGACGCAGCGTGTGCCTGTGTTGTTGATCGCTTCGTCAAAAAGTAATTTCTTGAGATAAGGGGTCATCTGCTCTTCACTCAATCATTGGGCTGAATAGGAAATACGCTTAGTATCTCCTATCCAGCCCAATATCTTAATTGTCTTTTTAAGACCATTAGGACCATTAGGACCATTAAGAGGTCGGGTATCAGTGTTGTCTGCAACTATCTTAATCTCCTATTGTCTTAGTCTCTTTGTCTATCTCTACTTGCGTAGTGGACACTACTCTACGAGGGTGTGGCCAATGTTATAGTAGGATGCGTGGTACTTACTCGGCGGGTGGCACATCGAAGTCGATCCGATTGAGGGTGAGTACCGTAACCTGCTGCCCGTTGTATAGCCCTGAGCACTCGGCACCGAGCAGGCGACCCTCGCTCTTTGAGAAACGAGCAACGATCCCGACCTTGTCGCCCCTGGTGCTAACATAGATCATATCGCCCTCCTCACGGAATTTTAGCAGTATGCCCGTTAGCAAGGCGTACTCCTTCAAATTATCGAGCGTAGCGAGCGGAGTGAGGTCGATACCTCCGTCGGGTCGTTCAACTACTAATTGCCCGTTCTGATAACGTCGATAGCTCTCGCCGTCATAGAGCTCCATAGAGCGAGCCTCGTCCTGCCACTTGATAGCCATCTTGACCTTTGACTCCTCTTTGCGAATCTCAACGCTGCCTTGCATCGGAGTACCTACGAAGTCAATATTGTAGAGTTCATCTTGCGAGAGTTTGTTCTCGGTAACATTTGCGGTGAATTGAATGAGGTAGTTATCCGATTCGAGCAGTTGGGTCATTGCTCGCTCGACAACCTCACGGGCGGTGCTGGTCTGCACACTACGAATGCCGATGACAACTACCACTGCTACTACAGCGGCAACGGCACTAATGCGTACTGCTCGCCAGAGAGGGCGTCGGCGTGGTGCGGGGGCTTTGAACGAAAGTGAGGTGGTGGGGGCAAAATGCGGAGTGAGAATATTCTCAATGCGACTATCCGAAGAGTTGTCTAAATTGTTGTTAGTTTTCATAGTGTTGGTCTTTTTTTCAGAGAGTTAAATCAGCCCACGCTTCTCGAGGGCTTCACGCAACTTGTCAATGCCATAGCGAAAACGCGATTTGGCCGTTGTGAGAGGGATGTTGCAGATCGAGGCAATCTCGTCAAATTGACGACCGCCATAGATTCGCAATCGGATCACTTCGCTCTGCTCATCGGGGAGGTGCGCCATCAGTCGTTCGATCAATCGAAACTCTTGTTCGAAATCCTTCGGAGCGAGGTCGTCGCTACTCAATGTATCGAGCGTTTCGGTGGTCGCAAACTGTCGTCGTGAGCGTAAAACTGAGGTGCAACTATTTGTCAATGAGCGATAGACGTAGCCTTTTAGGTCTTCAATCTCGGCAAGTCGTGCGCCACGTTTCGAGAGCCGAAGGTAGAGGTCCTGCACCACGTCGTCAGCTTCGGTGGCAGACCCCAATCGATAGCAGGCGTATCGAAACAGATGGTCGCGCTCGGACTGCATTAGCTCAGCGAGGCGGGTGAGTTGTTTGTTTTCGGTTGTTAGTTTCATAGTCTGTTTTCGTTTGTTGGAAGCGCGCTTTCGAATATATAACGCTCAGAGTGCGAAAAAGACTTAACGCACTTACAAATTTATCGAAAAAAGGATTGTTCAGAGAGAATCTAATGAATTTAGGGAGATTAGTGAATTTAGTCTTTACTCCTAAACTCCCTAATCTCCCTATACTCTCTGTCCGCTATGTCTACCGCTCCTTGCGTAGTGGGCACTCCTTGTCGCACGACGAGCAGGCCGACTCGCCACGACAGCGGAAGAAACGCCATACTCGGTAGCCGAGTGCTATAAACACCACGACAGCAATGATAGCGACTGCCCAGTCTTGCCACGTTAAGCCCATCATAGTATCAGCATCGTTATGTGATAACCTATCCACGCCAAAAGCCATGCCACAGCGGTGTTATACACTGCCGAGCCTAAGGCCCACTTCCAATTCAGCTCCGAGGCGATAGCCATAATCGTGGCGATACAGGGCAGATAGAGCAGCGAGAAGAGCAAGAATGCCACGGCCGAGGGCGTCGTCATACTCTTGGCAATACGCTCCCTTGCCCCTATAGAGAGCTCATCATCACCCATAGGTGCCTCATCGTCGGGGTGGGCATACAGCACATTCATCGTACTTACGACAATCTCCTTAGCGGGGAGTCCCGAGAGAATGGCTACGGATGCCTGCCAGCCAAGACCCATAGGCCTGAACACTGGCTCGCACACCTGACCGAGTTTGCCCATATACGACATCTCGTAGAGTGGTGCATCACTATCCTCGTTACTATACTCGGGGCGTGGGTAGTAGCTCAACAGCCATACCACGATAGAGGCGATGAGGATGAGTCCACCCATCTTCTTGATATACTGCGCACACTTGCTCCACATATGGCGCAGTGTGGTCTTTGCCGTAGGCATACGATATGGCGATAGCTCCATGACGAATGGTGCCTCCTGCTCCCTAAACATAAATCTGCGCATAAGGCGTGCCGAGACTACTGCCATAAGTATTCCCAGCAGGTAGAGTAGGAACAGTGCTGTGCCTGCCCATTCGCTGAAGAAGGTGCCTACAATCATCATATATATAGGTAGACGTGCGCTGCACGACATAAATGGCACGACCATGATGGTGATAAGTCGTGATGTGCGACACTCGATAGTGCGGCAGGCCATAATTGCGGGCACGTTACAGCCGAAGCCCATAACCATAGGTATGAACGACTTGCCGTGAATGCCCATGCGGTGCATCACCTTATCCATTATAAATGCTGCACGTGCCAGGTATCCCGAATCCTCGAGGAACGAGATGAAGAGATACAAAATCATAATGTTGGGCAGGAAGACAAGCACGCTGCCCACACCGCTGATAACACCATCGGTAAGCATATCACGCAGTGCACCCTCACCCATAGCTCCTCGCACCGTGTCGTAGAGCCAGCCTACGCCGAGGTCTATCCACTCCTGAGGATATGCTCCGAGCGTGAAGGTGCAGTAGAACATAAACCACATTATGGCGAAGAATATCGGGAAACCCCATATGCGGTGTGTGACAATGGCGTCGAGCCTATCCGAGAGCGTGTTACGCTTTAGCTCCGAGGCGGAGTATGTCTCCTTGAGTGCGCCCGACACGAAGCCATACTTACGCTCGGCAAGTGCTGTCTCGATATCGGTATTTAGTGCCTCTTCGATACTCTCACGTGCCTTGCGTGCCATATCGCTCCATCGGTCGTAGTGTGGTGAGCTGCTCACCATGCTGTGCACCTCCTTGTCGCCCTCGATAAGTTTAAGGGCAAAGTAGCGTGGAGGAAAGAGTGCTGGTAGCTCATCGCGCCTCTCACGCAGATCGGCGTTCAGCTCTGTGAGTGCCTCCTCGATGACCGCACCATAGTCGATGTGGATATGTCGCTCACGGCCATCACGACCCTCGTGCAGGGCGATGATGACATCCAGAAGCTCCTCGATGCCACGTCCCGCAGGGGCTACCACTGGCACCATAGGCACACCTATCATGCGCCCTAAGGCCTCGTGGTCGAACTTCGCACCGCTACGCTCCAGCTCATCATACATATTCAGCGCAATGACCATACGTGGATTGATGTCAATAAGCTCGGTCGTAAGATATAGGTTGCGCTCGAGGTTTGATGCCACAACCGTATTAACGATGATGTCGGGGGTATTGTCAATAATGTGTCGTCGTACGTATAACTCCTCAGGAGAGTATGCCGAGAGGGCATATGTGCCTGGCAGGTCGGTAATCTCGATGGTGTAGCCACGATACTTCAGCTCGCCACGCTTGGCATCTACCGTCACACCGCTATAATTTCCCACGTGCTCGCTACGACCACACAGCGTGTTGAACAACGATGTCTTGCCTGCGTTGGGGTTGCCTACCAATCCTACTGTTATTCTGTTATGCTCGCTCTCCACGGCACGGCTTACGATCTCCTCCTCCTCGGCAGTCGTTGTTGTGTTGTTGTCGAGGGTTAGTCGCTCAGCCTCCTCACGGGTCATCACCACAATCATCTCGGCCTCTTTGCGACGTAACGATATGTCGTAGCCCATGATGTGGTACTCAATAGGGTCTTTGAGCGGTGCGTCGAGTATCACCTCGACCCTCTGGCCACGCACAAAGCCCATCTCGATTATACGACGACGAAAGCCTCCGTAGCCCAATACCTTGACAACCACGGCGCTATCTCCAGTTTTCAGTTCACTAAGTCGCATAATCCTACCTATTTTTATTATATATGGCGCAAAGATACGAATAAATAGCCTAATCACAATCCCTATATGTGGGTATTTTGGTTATGTTTTAGCTAAATTTCACTCTCCATTCTTTAGTTCAATTCATACGTAAAAATGCCGATAATGTCGGTAAATCACCATATTATGATTTTTTTTCATTGAAAAATTTGTTGTTATCTAAAATATTTTTATACCTTTGTGATTAGAAAACCTTATAAATATTTTTTATTATGAAGACTTTAGTAGAAAACATCGCAGCCCAGTATGAGGCATTTGCAACTAACGCAGCATTGCAGGTAGAGAAGAATAATAAGGCAGCTGGTACACGTGCTCGTAAGGCAGCTTTGGAGCTTACCAAGCTTTTGAAGGAGTTCCGTAAGGTATCTGTTGAGGAGGCAAAGAAATAATTATTTCTTGTGATAAGCCGCAATCTGCGGCACAAAACTTATAACCCTGAATGGGAAATACACTTAGTATCTCCCATCCGGGGTTCTCTCATTTTGTGCCACATCTCACAGCTTCTGACAAGAAATAGGGGCTCAGTCTGAAAACACGGTGGCAGCTCAATTCTTTTAGGACCATTAAGACCATAAGACCATTAGGACCATTAGGACCATAAGACCATTACGAGGTAGGGTATCACGCTGCTGTTTCGGCCGCTGGCGCTGTTGGCCGCAACCATCTTAATTGTCGTAAAGGTCTTAATTGTCTTGTTTTTTAGGACCATTAAGCCTAAAAAAAACAAAGGCCATCCCTCGTGGATGGCCCTTGTCGCATATATAGTCGTCAGGACTACTTCTTGGTTACATTACCAGAGAATGCACCATTACCGAAGCTGATGCCACTCTTGTGGTTGTTGAGACCAGTCTCGAGGAACTCAACGAAGTGCGAGATCTCGCGGTCGTAGCTCATAGTCTTAGGCGATACCATATTCTCACCATCAGGGGTAAGAAGTACGTAGCCTGGCTGAGCGTTGATGCCCCAACGATCGATAGCGATAGCGGCATTCTTACGACCGAGCTCACGCATAACCACACCATTCTCGTTGGTGTAGTAGTCAGCCTCGTCGATAGGTGTCTTATCGTCCACGTAGAGTGCGCATACGATATACTCCTCCGACATTAGGCGAGTAACCTTAGTGTCGCTCCATACGTATGACTCCATCTCACGGCAGTTGTTACAAGCGTGGCCAGTAACATCAACGAAGATAGGCTTGTTCTGCTCCTTAGCAGCTTCGATAGCCTCATCGAGGTCGAAGTAACCCTCGAGGTTATTAGGAATATGGAGGAAGTCGCCATACTTAACCTGAGAGTTGTGGTTCTTAGGTGAGCCATCGAGGCGGAAGTCCTGAGTGCTCATTGGAGGTAGGTAGCCTGAGATACCCTTCAATGGTGCGCCGAACATACCTGGGATGAGGTATACGACGAACGAGAATACGAGGATAGCCAAAACAAGACGCTTAACAGAGAGGTGCTCCATCTTATCGTCGTGAGCAAAGCGGAGCTTACCCAAGAGATAGAGACCGAGGAGTGCGAATGTTACGATCCAGATAGCGAGGTAGATCTCGCGATCGAGCAAGCCCCAGTGGTATGTCTGGTCAGCAGTCATCAAGAACTTAAGACCGAGGGCGATCTCGATGAAACCGAGAACAACCTTCACAGAGTTCAACCAACCACCGCTCTTAGGCATATTCTTAAGCATTGATGGGAACCAAGCGAGGAGCGTAAATGGAAGCGCAAAGGCGATCGCAAAGGCTGCCATAGTGAGGATAGGCATCCAGATGTTACCACCGCTTGTCGAGCTGATGATTACAGTACCTACGATAGGACCTGTACAAGAGAACGATACAAGCACAAGGGTAAGTGCCATAAAGAAGATACCGAGCAAACCGCCCTTCTCAGCACCTGCGTCGCTCTTATTAACGAGCTTCGAAGGCATTGTAATCTCGAATGCACCGAAGAACGATGCTGCGAAGATCATAAAGATAGCGAAGAAGATGAGGTTAGGAATCCAGTGTGTAGACAACCAGTTGAAGATGTCGTTTGTAACGTTTGTACCGCCCGCAAGATTAGATATAAGTATAAGTGCTGCGATAGGCAATACGTAGAGAGCAACGATGAAGAAGCCATACATCGTAGCACGGAAACGACCCTGTGCAGGTGACTGTGAACCCTTGATGAAGAAGGATACGGTCATAGGCACCATTGGGAATACACAAGGTGTGAGCAGTGCTGCGAAGCCCCAGAGGATAGCCTGGATGATTGACGACCAGTCGAGCTTGGTGCTACTCTCCTCCTCAGAGGGGAGTGCGATCTCGTAGCTATACTCCTTGTTGTCGAACTTGATGTCGCCAGTGAGCTTTGCTACATTCTCGCCAAGCTCCTTAGCCTTGAAGTTGTTGGTAGCGATGCGCAAGGTGTCGCAAGCCTTGTATGCTGCATAGTCGATGTCGCCACTCTTGAGTGTGATAGTCTCGATGGCGTTCTCACCATTCTTGAATGAGATAACAGGCATTGCAGGCTTGTTCTTGAGGTCAGCATCGGTGATTACGTGGCTGAACACAAGGCTGAGGGCATCACCCTTGCTAACGCCATCAACCATCCACTCTGGGCCCTCTACGGCTGCTGCTGGCTTGGTAGCTGGCTCCTCCTTTGCAGGCTCTGCGGCCTTAGGCTCCTCCTTCTTAGGCTCAGGAGTAGCTGCTGGAGCTGCGGCGTTTGCAGGTGCAAGCGTAATCTCAAAGTCGAAAGAGCTCTGCTGGCACTGGTTTGTTGAGTCGGTGCAGATGTTGGTGTTGATAGCACCAGTCACCTTGGTGTTTGGAGCTGCCTTAACCTGCTGGATGAAGGTCATCTGGCCGTGGTAGTGCTTCACCTTATCGCCATACTCATCAACAACCTCCTCGAGCTTGCCCTGCTCCATCATACGGCCTACCTTTGTACAGTTCTTGAAATCGAACGATGGTGCCGAATATGGGTCTGAGAGGGGATAACCGTGGTAACCATTGCGGATATTACCCACAAACACAAGAGTGTAGATGTCGTTGCCATTCTCGGTAGCATAGAATGTCCAAGTCACTGGTGCGCCACCGTGTACATCTACAACCTTACCACGAATAGGGTCGGCTGCAACTGCTGTTGTGTTGGTGGCAAAAGTCATTACGAGTGCCATTGCCAACACAAGCATCTTCAAAAGTTTTTTCATAAATAAGTTGTTTAAGTTATTGTTTGTTAATTAATTGTTGTCGTTGTTTGTAGCATCCTCGTGCAGTGGCATAGCCTCACCAAATAGCGAGTTATCCTCGTTGAGGATATGTCCCTCGGTGCGGCCATCCCATATTTTGTAGCGTGATGGCGATACACCCACACGCTGCTTGAAGTACTTGCCAAAGAATGACTGCGATGCGAAGTTTAGCTTTGTAGAGATCTCCTGGATGCTTAGTCCCGAGTATTTAAGCAGTCGCTTAGCCTCGTAGACTACGGCCTCGTCGATAAGTTTCGATGCGTTGCGGCCGCTCTTCTTCTTGAGTATCAGCGACAGGTACTTAGGCGTGATGTTCATCTTCGAGGCGTAGAACTCCACGCTACGCTCCGTGCTGCAATACTCACGCAGAAGTGTTAGGAAGCGGTTGAATAGCTCGTCGGTGCGGTTGCTCACGCTGCCTGCTGTGGGCACGCTATGCTGCTGGAGTATCCCCATCACATAGTGGAACATTGCGGCAAAGAGCGAGCTGATAATCTTGTTGCGATTAGCCGTTGGGGCGTAGTCGCAGAGCACCGAGCGCATAAGTTTCGAGATGTCGTGGATGTAGGCTGCCTCCTGAGGCTCGATCTGCACACAAGGCTCATCGAGGAAGCCATGATATATCGAGATCAGATCCTGGGTGTCTACGTGGATGCTGTTGAGATATTGGCGTGAGTATGTAACCATATATCCCGATGAGCGTATCGAGGCCTTCACCTGCTCGATAACGGTGTTTTCGTTGAAGATGAATAAGGTATTTGGTCGTAGCTCGTGAAGCTTGCCATTTATCTTAATCTTGGCCGTACCACTGACGGTCACACCAATCGACACACCCTGAATTAGGGCTGTGAGATCGTCGAGCTCGCGAAACATCACCAGAGGGGTGATAACCATATCCTCCGAGTAGTACGCTGTCTCGAAACGTGATTTGAGCTTGTCTATCGAAGCTCGTTTGATACCATCTTGCTTCATTTATTTATCTTCATTTGTGGTGGTGACACTATGTCACCGTCCCTATCTCTCTCCTATTTGTTAATATCTTATGCGCAGTGCTCCTACCTTGCAGCTTATGTGCATCGGGAAGCTCGGCCCTGGCTGGCCATCCACGTCGGTACGCTCCTCGAGTGGCGATGTTATCTCGATACTCTGGCAGCGTAGGTGGTGTACAGCCTCGGGGTTTCCCTTTACAAGGTGTCGAAGCATATTGATACACGTGGTCACGGGGTTGTGATACTCGAGTATCAGTATGTCGAGCAGTCCATCGTCGAGCTTTGCGTCGGGGGCAAGGTGAAAACTTCCCGCAGTCTCGCCATTAAAGACTAAGCACATCACGGCATCTATGTCGAACTCCTCGTCGTTGCACTTTACGTGTAGCGGTATCGGATGCATCGTCATAAGGTCTTTAGCACCTACACGCAAGTAGGCCAACTTGCCCACCATATGCTTCTCACGATCCGATGTCTGCTGCGATGTTGTGGTGAGTACACCAAAGCTCAGTACGTTTACGAAGAGAGAGCCATCTACCTCGCCGCAGTCTATGCTGTGCTCCGTACCCTCGGCGATACGTCGTGCCGCACGCAGTGTGTTACGTGGCATCTTCAAAGCCCCTGCAAAATCGTTTGCTGTGCCCGAAGGTATGATGCCTATCTGTGGGTTGATGCCTCGCTGTCGTAGCTTGTTTACCACAAAATTTATCGTGCCATCGCCACCACTTATCACCACCAGCTCCACATCGTCGTAGCCCTCAAGGGGGTCGGCATCAAAGGCAATTTCACGAGTGGCGAGCTCAATATCTCTTTGGCGAAATATCTCGACAATCTCGTCAATATGCTTTGTGATGCGACCACGTCCAGCGTGGCTGTTGTATAGTAGCACTCCCCTCATTCTCTCCTCTATTTTAGCGATTCAGATGCCTCAATACGGTAGCCCTCGCCGTCGGCATAGATGAAGTAGTACCGCCATCCGTACTCGCTCTCGCATCTTTGTGCCAACTCGAGCGCTCCACCCTCAGAGCCCATCGCCATAAACATTGTTGCTGCGGCATCTGCCTCGGCACACGTTGGCGCAAGCACTGTCACGGATAGTAGGTCGCTCAGCACGCTATATCCGGTCGTTGGGTCGATGGTGTGTGCCACCTTACGGCCATCGTCGGTGGTGTAGAAGCGTCGGTAGTTGCCAGATGTGGCAATTGCGCAGTTGGTCACCGACACAATCTTCTCGAGGCTATCTTGCTCGAAGTTGCCCTCATAAGGGGTCTCAATGCCTATCGTCCACTCTACGTGGTGGGGGTTAAGACCCTTGCAGCGTATCTCGCCACCGATGTTCACCATATAGTTTGCCACGCCACGCTGCTCGAGGCTCTGTGCCACGAGGTCTACGATATAGCCTTTGGCTATCGAGTTAAGATCGAGCTCCACACGGCTGTCGCTCTTGATGAGTCTGTTGTCCTCGAACGATATCTTGTCGAAGCCCACAAATTGTAGTAGCGAGTCTACGTTAGGCCTCTGGGCCTGCTCCTGCTTTTGTGCAAATCCCCACGCCGAGGTTAGTGGCTTCACAGTCACATCATACTTGCCGCCACTAAGCTTGTAGTAGCGCTCTGCAAGCTCGAGGTTGAAGCCTATGTGCCTATCGAGCGAATCGGTTTGATTGGTGTTGATGCGTGATATTAGTGACTCTGGGTCGAAGATCGACATTGATGCCTTTGCCTCGGCGTCGATGTCGGCTATTATCTGCGTAATCTCGGAGGGTGATAGGGTGGCATCACACGTCACTTGGGCGAAGGTTCCCAGTGCGAGGCTGTTTACCTCGGTGTAGTGCGTTGCACCACCCGAGCACCCGACAAGCAGTGAGGCTACGAGGAGCACAACTATTTTGCAGTGTGTGATGACTGTTCTTAACATTTCTCGTTAGATTCCCTATTGGCGAACAAAGGTAGTGAAAATTTATAATTTTCTACCATTTTTGCCATTAATTTTTACGTTTTATGCGAAATATTGTGCAACTGGATTTTTATGCATTTTAGCTTTTTGATCTCTTCTATTTGTAATATCTCTCTTTTTCTAAATATAAAACATATTATTAGGACTATGAAATATTGTCGTTGATTTGTCAGTTTGTGGAGTGATATTGGCGATAAATATCATATTTTGCGAAAAAGTTGTGAAAATATTTGCAGAAAATATTCTTTTTCTTTGAAAAAGCCTTGCTGAACGAAAAAAAAGATGTATCTTTGCCGCACGCTCCGGCAGGATCAAGGTAAGGATGATCTGTCGTGGAGTGGAACCAGGGGCGTTCTCCTCGGGAAATTGAATGTGGGAGGCGCACCATAAAACCTTAATTTTTATGTATTTGACACCTGAAAAGAAGCAGGAGTTGTTTGGCCAGTACGGCAAGTCTACAACCGACACAGGCTCACCCGAGAGCCAGATCGCGTTATTCACCTACCGTATCAACCACCTTACCGAGCACATGAAGAGCAACCGTCACGACTACGGCACACAGCGTTCGTTGTTGCGCCTCGTAGGTAAGCGTCGTAAGTTGCTTATGTACTTGAAGGAGGTTGATATCGAGCGTTATCGTGCGATCCTCAAGACTCTTAACCTCCGTAAGTAAGAGTGTGCAGAAAATGAAGGCGACCACCTCGGTGTGTTGCCTTCATTTCTCGTGAAAAACAAATTTATTTGAGATATTTTTTTGAGGAAATTTTTTAGAGGTTTTTGATTTTTTTTATGGAAGCTAACAAGTTGTACAATGCTGTACAGAAGACAATCACCTTGGCCGATGGTCGAGAGATTATGATTGAGACAGGTAAGCTTGCTAAGCAGGCTGATGGCTCGGTGGTTGTACGTATGGGCGACACAATGCTTTTGGGTACTGTTGTTGCCGCTAAGGATGCTAAGGAGGGTACCGATTTTATGCCCTTGCAGGTAGAGTATAAGGAGAAGTATGCCTCATGTGGCCGCTTCCCTGGTGGTTTTATGAAGCGTGAGGGCAAGGCTGGTGACTCTGAGATTTTGGTTGCACGTCTTATCGACCGTGCGTTGCGTCCACTCTTCCCCGCAGATTATCACGCTGAGGTATTCGTTACCGTAAACCTTATCTCAGCCGAGAAGGATATTCAGCCCGATGCACTTGCAGGTTTGGCTGCTTCGGCAGCTCTTGCTGTGTCGGACATCCCATTTGGTGGCCCTATCTCTGAGGTTCGAGTAGCTCGCATCGATGGCGAGTATGTTATCAACCCAGGCTTTGAGGCTATGAAGCGTGCCGACCTTGATATTATGGTTGGTGGTACTATCGACAACATCCTTATGGTTGAGGGTGAGATGAACGAGGTATCTGAGGAGGTTATGCTCGGCGCTATTATGTTTGCTCACGAGGAGATCAAGAAGCACTGCGCTGTTCAGATCGAGCTTATGAAGGAGCTCGGCAAGGATGTTAAGCGTGAGTACTGCCACGAGACCAACGATGAGGAGCTTCGTCAGACCATCATTTCGGAGCTCTACGACAAGGCATATGCTATCGCTACCAGCGGTACTATGAAGCACGAGCGTGCCGAGGCTTTCGATGCTTTGGAGGCTGAGTTTGCTTCACGCTATACCGAGGAGGAGCTCGAGGAGAAGGCTCCACTCATCCACAAGTACTTCCACGACGATGTTCAGAAGAAGGCTATGCGTAATATGATCCTCGATGAGGGTAAGCGTCTTGATGGCCGTCGCACCGACGAGATTCGTCCTATCTGGTGCGAGATCGACTATCTGCCTTGCGCTCACGGCTCAGCAATCTTCACACGTGGTGAGACTCAGTCATTGACTACCGTAACCCTCGGTACTAAGCTCGACGAGAAGCAGAAGGATGAGGTCTTGGTTCAGGGCAGCGAGCAGTTTGTTCTCCACTACAACTTCCCTCCATTCTCTACTGGCGAGGCACGTCCAGCACGTGGTCTTAGCCGTCGTGAGATTGGTCACGGCCACTTGGCTTGGCGTGCGCTTAAGCCTATGGTGCCACTGGGCGAGGAGAACCCTTATGCCGTGCGTGTAGTATCAGATATTCTCGAGTCTAACGGCTCATCGTCAATGGCTACTGTATGTGCAGGTACTCTTGCACTTATGGATGCTGGTGTTAAGCTCCGTAAGCCTGTATCGGGTATCGCTATGGGTCTTATCTCTGATTCGGCTACTGGCCGTTGGGCAGTGCTCTCAGACATCCTTGGCGACGAGGATCACTTGGGCGATATGGACTTTAAGGTTACGGGTACACGTGATGGTATCACCGCAACACAGATGGATATCAAGGTTGATGGCCTCTCATACGAGGTGTTGGCTAAGGCTTTGGAGCAGGCACGTCAGGGTCGTTTGCACATCCTCGACAAGCTCGTTGAGACTATCGCTGAGCCACGTGAGGACTACAAGCCATTTGTTCCACGTATCGTGCAGATCACCATTCCTCAGGACTTCATCGGTGCTGTTATCGGCCCTGGTGGCAAGGTTATCCAGGAGATCCAGAAGACTACTGGCACTACCATCACCATCACCGAGGTTGATGAGAAGGGTATCGTAGATATCTTTGGTCAGGATAAGGAGTCGTTGGATGCTGCATTGTCACGCATCAAGGCTATTGTTGCTGTTCCAGAGATTGGCGAGACCTATAATGGTAAGATCCGCTCTATCGTAGACTTCGGTGCATTTGTTGAGATTCTCCCAGGCAAGGATGCTTTGCTCCACATCTCAGAGATCGACTACAAGCGTTTCGAGACTATGGAGGAGACAGGCCTTAAGGAGGGTGATATGATCGAGGTTAAGCTCATTGCCAAGGATCAGAAGACCGGCAAGCTCAAGCTCTCGCGCAAGGCTCTTTTGCCAAAGCCTGAGGGTTGGGTAGAGCGTGAGCCTCGTGAGCGCAAGCCACGTGAGCACCACGATGGTGAGAAGCGTGAGCAGCGTGGTCCACGTCGTGATCGCCGATAGAAAGTAGCCGTTTCGCACCATATATATATAATAATATGTGGTGCGGAGCGTTACACAATATGAGTGTTGTTCTTGCGACACTCACCAAAGAGCAAATAGAAAACAAAAGAATTTAACTTATTTATTTTGACGTCTATGAAAAATCTTTTCAAGATGAGCCTTGTGCTCGCTTCAGCAGTTTTGGTTCTCACTGGCTGTAACTGCTTCTCAAAGATGGCTAAGAACCGTGACGATGTGCAGCTTACCTGCACACCAGAGGTTTTGGTCCTCAACAATGGTAAGGTTGACGCCGATGTAAAGGTAACTTTCCCTGTAAAGTACTACAACAAGAAGGCTGTACTTAAGGTTACTCCAGTAATCGTATTCGAGGGTGGTGAGGTAGCTGGTACTACTCAGTATTTCCAGGGTACGAAGGTTGATGACAACTACACTGTTATCGATCAGAAGATGGGTGGCGAGTACACTATGCACGTATCGTTCCCATACGACGAGCGTATGGCTTGCAGCTCACTTCAGCTTCGTGCCGAGATCAAGTGCCCAGGTGGCAAGTGCAAGGAGTTCACTTTGGTAAATTTGAACAATGGTGAGATTCCTACTAAGGAGGAGGCTGCAGTGTTGGCAGCTGGTGGTGCTGAGGCAGATGCTCTTAAGCGTCAGTTTGGTTTGACTATCGCTCAGGGTGTAAACACTTTGCAGCAGGATATCAACTACGCTGCTGCAATGCAGAATATGGCATCTAACTACCAGAACGTAACTACTGAGGTTACTAAGGCTGACTATGTTTATGCCATCAACTCTTCAAAGCTCTCAAAGAAGGCTACCGAGACTGATGACCTCAAGGCATTCCAGCAGAACGCCGTAGATCAGAAGGACAACGATCGTATCAAGCAGAACCTATATGTTAAGGGTTACGCTTCACCAGATGGTCCTGAGAAGTTCAACGACAAGCTTTCGGCTGCACGTAGCGAGTCTGGTAAGAAGGCTGCTGAGAAGCTCCTCAAGGAGGTAGGCCTCGAGCTCGATGCTGCATCATATGGTGAGGACTGGGATGGCTTCGCTGAGTTGGTTGCTGCTTCAGATATGGAGGACAAGGAGGTTATCCTCTCTGTATTGCGTAGCTACGACTCTTCTACCGATCGTGAGATCCAGATTAAGAATATGTCGCAGGTTTACGACACTTTGAAGAACGACATTCTTCCTAAGCTCCGTCGTGCTCAGCTTATCAACAGCTCTGACATCACTGGTAAGACCGACGATGAGATGGCTGCATTGGTACGCTCTGGTGAGTTTGCACAGCTCGACGAGAAGGAGATGCTTCACATCGCCTCTACTGGCAAGCTTACTCAGAACGAGACTATCGCTACTTTGGAGGCTGCAGCTCAGGAGTATAAGAGCGCTGCTGCTTACAACAACCTCGGTGTAGCATATGCTGCTGCTGGTGAGGGTGAGAAGGCTGCTGAGGCATTCCAGAAGGCTGTTGCTGTTGGTGGCAAGACCTCACAGCTCAACAACAACCTTGCGCTCGTTAATCTTATGAACGGCGACACTGAGGCTGCTAAGGGCTATGTGAATGGTGCTTCATCTGAGACTAAGGCTTTGGCTGCTGCTGCTGAGGGTAACTACGCACAGGCACAGTCACAGCTCGATGGCTACAATGCTGCCATCGCTGCTACAATGAACGCTGACTACACTGCTGCTAAGCAGGCTATCGCTCAGGATAAGAGCGCTAAGGCTGACTACTTGCGTGCTATCATCGCTACAAAGCAGGGTGACTTCACCGTAGCTACTGCTGAGCTTAAGAGCGCTATCGCTAAGGATGGTGCTTATGCTGAGCGTTGCAAGAAGGATGTTAATTTGCGTCAGTATATTGGCAAGGAGATCCAGCTATAATTGATTTTCGATTATAAGGCTGTATCTACTGCCGCTAACAAAAAGTGCCACCAATGGGACGTACGCCAAGTACTACCCATCGGTGGCATTTGTGCCGAGCGTTGTATCTACAGCCTTCTAATCAAAAATTGGGTCGGGAGTGGGTTCAGGAAGGATGGGGATTATGGGGATTATGGGGACGATGGGGATTATGGGTATTATTGACCTTAAATTCCCCAGTCTCCCCAGCATCCCCAGCATCCCCAGTCTCCCCAGCATCCCCAGTCTCCCCAGCATCCCCAGTCTCCCCAGTTTCCCCAGTTTAGGACCATTAGGACCATTAGGACCATTAAGACCATTACGAGGTCGGGTATCACGCTGTTGTCTCGGGCGTGGGGTTGTCGGGCGCAACCATCTTAATTCTCTTATCTTTTCTATTTCACCTTTCTACTACTCTTTAGCTGCGTTAGCAGCGCCATACCCTTTAGTCCGCCTCTGGCGGACGTACTACCCTTTATTAAGCTCTGCTTGCGGTTATCCCCACAATCCACATACTATAAGCTCTTTAGTCAGGCAACATTTTTTTTTGCTATTTTGCGCTGAAATAGATTTTTTTGTATATCTTCGCATCGTGAAAGTGTGTCTGCGTAAATCGGATGTTGATGGAGGGGTAGATATCATATAATAATCTATCGTTCCTGGCGTTCATTTTGTAGCGTGCACAGAGTTTACGACTAACAACTTTTTATTTTTTTTATATTAACAACCTATTATGAAAAAGTTTTTTTCAATTATGATGATCGCAGTTGCTGCATTTGGTTTTGCAGCTTGCGAGAAGACTGGTGATGATCCACAGGGTGGTGGTGGCAACAAGGGCGGTAAGCTCGCTACTCCAGAGCTCACTGAGACTCACACCGAGACATCTATCACTGTTTCGTGGGGTGCTGTTGAGAACGCAGAGGCTTACATCGTGAACCTCTCTGGTAAGACCTACAACACCGAGGCTTGCGAGTACACTTTCGAGAAGCTCAATGCTGGTAAGTACACTATCCGTGTAGGTGCTAAGGCTGAGGGTTATGAGGACTCTGATCTTGCTAAGATTGAGGTTACTCTTACAGGTGCTACTTCAGTAGACTGGTTCACTCAGACTGTATCTCTTCCAGATGTAGATGAGACTGTTGATTATGGCGAAGGCCAGGTAATGGTTTATCAGCCTTACAATGGTGTAAAGGCGCTTTGGAAGGGTACTGGTGTTGATGACATCACTTACGCTTTGTTCGAGTCAGCCACTGCTGAGCAGCTTACTGATACTGAGATCAAGAATAAGATGAGCACTTTCGAGAATCCTGCTGGAGCATTGGAGCTTATCAACTCGGAGGAGGGTCTTGAGATTATCTATGGTGGTTGCAAGGCTAATACAAACTACACTGCTTATGTATGGGTTAAGAACACAGAGGGTATGGAGTTCTTCACAAAGAACGAGATTACTACCTCTGATTTTGATATTCCTGCTGAGACTCAGGCTTGGATTGGTACTTGGAACGCTAAAACTTCACAGATTCTCTCTATAAATGTTGATGAGAAGAACGGATTGCTTTACGATTTGTCTGCACAGGAGAGTAACTTCACATTCACAATCACTGCAAGCACATATGGTCCAGAGATGGTAGTGATCGACGGCCTCAGCGTTTTGGGCGAGGAGAATCCTACTTTTGGTTATATCGATAAGAACACTCTTACGATCTCTACTAACCTAAGCCTTGGCTATGATGCTAATGGCAATAATTATATCTGGTTGCCATGTGTCGCAGTTGATGGTGAGTTGGTGGGTCTTAATCCTTTTAATAGTGAGGTTCCTGCTCACACTCTCACAATGGCCGAGAATGGCACAGTAACATGTGAGACTGGTAAGTTCGGTGTTCGATTTAATGATGGTACTGAGGCTGAGGCTGAGGTAGTCAGCACTGATGTTTTTGTCATCACTCCTGATAATCTCTTGAGCTTCCCTGGTATCGAGGAGTTCCCAGCAGTATACCGTGCTGGTGCAATGGAGGTAACCAAGGCTGCTACTCCTACTGCAAAGGTTCTTAACAAGCCTGCTAAGAACTACTCTTTGATGAACACTTCAGTAGTTCTTCGCTAATAGCCAAGATTCTCACTGATATATGCTGTCCCGCCTCATACGAGGTGGGGCAGTTTTTGTATATATACCCCAATATTACGCATCAACAGGCTAAAAATTTGGGATGATGTTGGTGGATTAGAAAAAAAATTGTATATTTGTGATTGCAAAAAAGTGTGACTATGGACTACGCAAAGCAATTAGAAAACTACGCACCAGCGCATACCGAGGCGCAAGTGGGCAAGGAGGTGGCCAAGATTAAGATCGCAGCAAACCGTAATGGCAATACCGATGTGTACAAATTCTGCTACTCGGCAATAGACCTCACTACGCTCTCGTGTACCGACTCCGTAGAGTCTGTACGTGAGTTCGCACGCAAGGCTGTAGACTTCAACCGAGTATTTCCAAACATCCCCAATGTAGCCTCGATTTGTGTCTACCCTCCATTTGTCGAGACCGTAGGCCTCGAGGTCGATGGCACGCCTATGCGCATTACCAGTGTCGCAGGTGCCTTCCCCGCATCGCAGAGCTTCATCGAGGTTAAGGCCTTGGAGGTGGCTATGGCTATCGAGAATGGTGCTGATGAGGTAGATATTGTTCTTAACCCCGGTATGGTTATGGCGGGTCATATCGACGAGGCTGCCAGCGAGGTGGAGCTTCTTCGTGAGGAGGCCAAGGATGTAGTCCTCAAGGTCATCATCGAGTCGGGAGCGCTCAAAACCCCTGAGCTTATCCGTCGTGCGTCGCTCGTGTCGATGTTTGCCGGTGCCGACTTTGTGAAGACCTCTACGGGTAAGATTGATGTTGCTGCAACACCTGAGGCTGCCTTTGTTATGTGTCACGCTATCAGAGATTACTACAACGCCACAGGCCGCAAGGTGGGCTTCAAGGCAGCTGGTGGTGTGCGCACCCCTGAGGATGCTGCGCTCTACTACACCATCGTAGAGGAGGTGCTCGGCAAGGAGTGGCTCACAACAGACCTCTTCCGCATCGGAGCATCGTCGGCAGCGAATAATCTTATTTCGGCGATTGTGGATAAGTCTACAAAGTACTTTTAATTTTTGATTATAAGGCCGCATCTGTGACCTCTCAATCATTGCCCCGAATGGGAAATACGCCAAGTATGTCCCATCCGGGGCAATCTCTTAATCGAGGCCACATCTACGACCTTCTAATCAAAAATTGGGGCGGGAGTGGGTTTAGGAAGGATGGGGATTATGGGGATTATGGGGACGATGGGGATTATGGGTATTATTGACCTTAAATTCCCCAGTCTCCCCAGTTTCCCCAGTCTCCCCAATTTCCCCAGTCTCCCCAATTTCCCCAGTATCCCCAGTATCCCCAGTTTAGGACCTTTAGGACCATTAAGACCATTACGAAGTCGGGTATCAAGGGTTGGCCGCAACCGTCTTAATTGTCTTAATAGTCTTATAGGTCTTAATCGTCTTAAATTTTTTTAGGACCATTAAGACCATTGAGACCATTACAAGGTCGGGTATCGCCGTAGTCTCGGCCGTTAGCTGTTTGCGCTGTTGGTCGCAACCGTCCTAACCAGCTTAATCGTCTTACTCTCTTAATTGTCCTATTATTTCCTCACCTATTTTTGCGATTATTTGGTAAATAATTCGTAACTTTGTAACTATTAGCGATTAACTTTATAACTATGACACGATTTTCATCTGTTTTACTATCTATCGTAGCCCTATTGATGGCAAGCTGTGTGGGTATGCTTGGCTCGCAGCGTGTGAGTGTGGAGATCCCCGAGCGTCAGAACTGGAATGGAGCAACGCTCCACGGCGACATAGCGCAGATCGAGGAGATATCTACGGAGCTCACAGGACGCTACGGCGCAGAGACTATGGGCGACGAGCAGGGTAGGACAACAACAGTGTTCAACCTACGTGGCGATGTGCTCACCATAACGACTATCGACGCCGAGGTGGCTGGTACTGACGATGCCGAGTTCGACGAGATCTTCCGTGAGGTGATGGCCGAGGAGCTTATCGAGACCGACACCACAACGATGGATAACGTAGAGGTGGCTGCAAATACCGCCGAGGCCGAGGCGAGAGTGATGATAACCGAGGGTTATACCTACACCTACGACGACGATGGTTACCTCCTTGGCTCGTTGTATAGCTACGACGGTGGCGCTATGGAGCATCGCTACACCCTCGACGACTATGGATGCATAGTGCTCGACGAGCAGTACGAGGATAGCGGCAAGCTCGAGAGCCGCACACGCATCGTCTATGATGATTGTGGCAACGAGATAGAGCGCATCGTGGAGAATGGCGAGGGACGTGTAACACTCAAGGTGGCACTTGTTTACGATGATGCAAACCGCTGTGTCGAGGAGCTTCGCTACGATGAGTATGATGAGCTTCAGCGTCGTATGGAGCGCAAGTACGATGCTCAGGGACGCATCGAGGAGATACTCACGTTCGATGCTTATGATATGTCAGATGGTAGCACCAAGTACACCTACGGCGAGAATGGCCGTGATGTCGAATATACGGTTTATGATGCTGCTGGCGAGTTTGAGGAGCGTGTTGTGGAGCGCTACGATGCCGATGGTAATCTTCTGGAGCACGGCCGCTATGATGCTCAGGGCAAGGTTGTCGAGAGCAGTCTGCGTACCTATGATGAGGCTAACAACCTGGCGGAGGTGCGCCGTATCGTAAATGGTGATAATCTGCTATCAGTATCCACGTATAAGTATGACGATCAGGGGCGTATGGTGGAGGCTGTAGACGAGGATATGCTCTACGCAACATACCTCACAACGCTATATAAGTATGACGAGCATAACAACCTCGTCGAGGAGCGTGTCTACTCGGGTAAGAAGCGTGAGCCTCAGTATGTTATCGAGTATGTGATATCTTATAGATAGCGACTGAATAAAAAGTGTATTTTGTCGTTATACTCGCCCTCAAAATGCTCATTTACGCCGAGTAAACTCCGCTTTTTCGGGCTTCGCAGGCCTAAAACTACATCTTTTTATTCAACCTCATAACGGAGGTGGCTAATTAACTTTTTAGTCACCTCCGTTTTTTTTGAAAAAAATCTGCAAAAATGTTTGTAGATACAAAAAATATGATATATCTTTGTGATATCAAAATGATATTATTTTATATAAAAGCAGTCATCTGCTTTAGCTAACAAAAAAATTGAGTCAAGGCGTTGTTAAACTAAACCTTATAACTATGAAAAACTACACTTATTCGGGATGGAAGCTCAATGGCTTCGTTGCACTTATTGCCAACCTTCTATTGTTGGCTGCTATGGTCTATTCGATCATCGTTCTTGCAGGGAGTGAGACACCCGTCGTATGGGCACTTGCGGCACTTATCATTACGGCCATCGCTGGCTTCCTAATGCTCTTTGGCTACATCATGCTTGAGCCTAACGAGTCACGTGTATTGCTCTTCTTTGGTAACTATCGTGGCACGTTCTACGACACAGGTTTCTGGTGGATCAACCCTTTTATGACCGCTAAGAAGCTCTCTATGCGAGCACGTAACCTCAATGTAGACCCAATCAAGGTGAACGACAAGGCGGGTAACCCAATCCTTATCGGCTTGGTGGTTGTGTGGAAGATTAAGAACGATGGTGCTTATAATGCTGTATTTGAGATTGATGCTCCTGAGGTTGTTGGCGCTACGTCGAACACACGTATGAACGTGCTCGAGAACTTTGTGGCAGTGCAGAGCGACTCGGCACTACGTCAGGTCGCCGGTATGTATGCCTACGATGAGAATACCAATGCTGACAGCGACGAGGTGACACTGCGCTCGGGTGGTGACGAGATTAACGACCGCCTTACCGACGAGCTAAACGACCGCCTCTCGATTGCCGGTATCGAGGTTATCGAGGCACGCCTTAACTACCTTGCATATGCTCCAGAGATTGCTGCAGCAATGCTTCGTCGCCAGCAGGCAGATGCTATCATCTCGGCACGTGAGAAGATTGTTGAGGGTGCTGTATCAATGGTAAAGATTGCCCTTGAGCGTCTTTCGACCGAGGAGGTAGTGGAGCTTGACGAGGAGCGTAAGGCGGCTATGGTGAGCAACCTGCTCGTTGTCCTCTGTGCTGATGAGGCGGCGCAGCCTGTTGTCAATACCGGTACTTTGCATAACTAATAGAGTAAAAAGTCCCCCTATGGCTACGAAGGAGTCAAATATGCGCAGCTTTGTACTTCGCATTGACAGCGAGACGATGGAGGCGCTCGAGAAGTGGGCTGCCGACGAGTTTCGTTCGACCAATGGTCAGCTGCAATGGATTATTGCCGAGGCTTTGCGTCGCAGTGGGCGCAAGCCTCGTGCAAAACGTAAAACTAAGGAGGTCGTATTAGACGCCGAATAATTAAACCGCTTGCTGCTATGAAGAAGATGCTATTTACACTATTTACAGTACTTGCTGTAACCACTCTTAGTGCGCAGAACATTGCGGAGTATCATAGCTCTGAGGTGGAGGCTACAAAGGAGTATCAAGCGGGTAATGCCTATCAGCAAGACCTGCTACTATATGCCGATATGCTCGCAACGACCCACCCATACTATGCCGATGCTAAGCACCGCAAGGAGCTTAGTCGTGAGGTGCGTAAGAGCTATAAGGAGTGTGCAACGCTTAGCGATGTCGCCAGCTTTAAGTTGCTGTTGGCTCGTCTTGCTGCCAAACTTGGCGATGGACATACCGCCATATCGTATTGGAGCAATATGGAGATGATATTTCCTGTGCGTATGGCTATAAATGGCAATAAGTCAGCTATTATAGATGTCACCTCTCAGGAGCATCGAGCATTGCTCGGTAAGAGTGTTACGCACATTGGTGGTCGCCCGCTAAAGGAGATCCTCGCCCAGGCACGAAAGATTGTGAGTGCCGACAACGATATCAACTTCGAGAACCTCGTTAAGGACTACCTTATGTTTACGGAGTTTTGGTCGTTCCTCGATATGAGTCAGGAGCAGCTTACGCTTACGCTTGCCGATGGTACAACCGTAGATATTGAGCCAATCCAACGAAATACGCTCCGCATAGCTCAGCTGCAGAGCGACACATCAAACCGCACTACGGCAAAGCGCAATGTGCTGTTCGACTATTCGATATTCGACGAGGAGGGTATATGCTACCTCCAGTTCAACCAATTTGCCGATAGGGTGACACTCCCTCAATATAAACAGTTGGCACGCTTCGATACCTTTATCGAGGAGATGATGGCCGAGATTGAGGCTAAGGGTGTCAAGACCCTTGTTGTTGATCTTCAGTATAATGGCGGTGGCAATAGTATGCTTGGCGATGTTCTGCTCTCGTGGCTATATCCAATCGAGGAGCTTAAGCGTTACGGTGTAGATGTGCGCACGTCGGAACTTCTATACTCGACATATCCCTACTATCGAGAGTTTACCTACGATGGCAAGCCCCTGGAACTTGGTCGGGTATACGACATGTGGCGCTTCGACCATAACCGAGTGAGTGATGCTGATACCGAGTCACAGCAAGACTCTACACGTCATATTCTAAACCACGATGCGGAGCGTATCTTCCGTGGCGATGTAATCTTTGTCGAGGGCAAGGAGTCGTTTAGTAGTGCTACGCTGCTGCTTACACTCGCACGTGATAACGGCATAGGTATTATTGTTGGCGAGCCTTCGGGTGGCAAGCCAAGCCACTACGGAGATCTACTCTATTGCATGCTCCCAAACACCAAAACTGTTGCTACTGTGAGCCATAAGCACTTTGTGCGCCCCGATCGTGAGGCTCGTAGCTCAGACTATATAGCTCCAGATGTTGCTATCGAGCTACGTAACGCTGAACGTGATATGCTTTGGGAGTGGGTGGTGCGTAACTATGGCAAACAGCGCAAGGCTGACGCTAAGAGCGAGGATGATAGCTACCTATGGGATACTATCTACCGCCCAGCGATGAACTAACCGAAAAACTCATATATTATGGATATTCAATTAGTTGTGATGATAGTTGCCACGCTACTACTTGTAGCACTCGGCGTTGCAACTTTGATGGGTAAGGCCGACTGGGCTATCAAGCAGTATCGGCGCAATAGCGAGCGATATAACCTCCTTCGCCTGCGTATTATTACGGGCGCAATGCTTATTATCGTTGCGATATTTATACCCTTTATCCTCTTCTATGGCGAACATGAGCGCACGTTTGCTTATATCATAATAGGCCTTGTCGTGGTATTCGCTATCCTGCAAGAGACTTGGGCCCGCCGCCGATAGCCTTACGGTATAAGATACATGCCGACTAAAAAATTAGAGGTTGCCCTAAAGCAACCTCTAACTTTTTATGGTATCAACGTGTGATGTACTATGCGGTAGTGGGGGTGGTAAGCCTTGTTATATCTACGGCTGTGGTGTACCACATATTTGCCCGTGGCGATAAGCTCTGCGATTTTTGCTGAGTCTTGCTGGTAGCCATCAATCGTGATGAGCAGGTCTCGGCATACATCGTTTATTGTCATCCACTCGCTGAGCCACCTCTCCAACGCTCTGCTATCAGCCCTGATGCTATGCTCGGCGCTAAGCATAAACCTCTCGGTAAGCTCATCGAGGCTAATCACTCCGTCACGCACCGCACGAAGGTCTACACGAACATAGTCGCCACGCCAGCCACACGCCTCGTAATACTCCTCGCACTCGCCCTCGGTGCTATCTACCTCCTTGGCGATATACTCCCGTACTGCATCACGCCCCGAGAGTAGGTGTGCAACGCCAAAGCGATCCTGAAACATTGACTTATACACATCCTGGAGTGTAGCAGCGGGGTAGCGGTCGAGAAGTTGCTCAACCGCACCACGCATAGCTATTCAGTCGATGTTTACAAGCTCGTAACGCTTAGATCCAAGGCCAATCTTCTCGGCATAGTCCACAATGTGTGTGCCGTGACGCTCCTTGATGCGCTCGAGTAGCGGGCCATTGTCGTTGCCCTCTTCGGGTTTAATGTTCATCACGATGTCAAGACACGCCTGGTCCAAGGCTACAGGGTCGGTAGATGCGAGAATGCCCACATCCTTGAGCAGTGGGTCGGCAGGGTGTGCATCGCAGTCACAGTCGATAGACATATTGTTCATCACGTTGATATATACGATGTCGCCCTCGCCAAAGTATTCGTGAACAGACTGTGCTGCGGCAGCCATAGACTCGAGGAAGCCAATCTGATTATCGGTAAAGCCCCACATCTTGTCTGGGTCTTCGGTGTTACCCACCGAGTGGATATATGCCTTGCCATTGCGTGATGCCACGCCGATAGACTGATTCTTAAGCACACCGCCGAAGCCACCCATGGCGTGTCCCTTGAAGTGTGCAAGGTTGATCATAAAGTCGTAGTTGGCAACATTCTTACCCACAAGGTTGTACTTAAGGTGTGTGGTATCCTGCACCGGGATCTTAATCTCGCCCTCGGCATCCATAATATCTACGTTGGCAATGTCGAAAAAGCCGTGCTCACGTGCTGCCTTGAGGTGCTCCTCGGCTGAGAACCTACGACCACGATAGGCCGTGTTGCACTCCACGATGGTGCCCTCGACGCTCTGCACGAGCTTGCCGATAAGCTCAGGCTTAAGATAGTTCTTACCCCCAGGCTCACCTGTCGAGATCTTAACGGCCACCTTGCCATCAGCCTTGACGCCAAGAGCCTCATATACCTTCACAAGGCCATCGGGTGAAATATCTGTTGTCATATATACCTTTGGAAGCTGCTCTTCCGAAGGCGTCTGCTCGGCGCAAGCGACAAAGGCCAGTGCGCCCAAAAGTAGGGTTGCTAATCTCTTCATATCTCTCTGTTATTTAGTGTTGTTCTACTCTCGTTCCTCGTCACTCCACTCACGATAGGGGTGGGCTCTAAGGTGGGAGTTGTAGTAGCGTTTGATGCCCGTAACCTCTCGTCCGAGCCACTCGGGATGCTCAAACTCCTCATCCTCGGATTGTAGCTCCACCTCGGCGATGATAAGACCTGCGTTCTCGCCCTCAAACTCATCAACCTCGAATGTGTGACCCTCGTACTCGACAATGTGGCGGCGCTTTTCGATGGTAGCACCCTCGCTTAGCTGTATAAGCTCTAAGGCCTCCTTTAGGCTGATCTCTCGCTCCCACTCGTAGCGTGTGAGGCCTCCGTTTGTCGAGGGCCCCTTGATCGTAAGCCACGCCTTGTCGTCGCTGATGCGCACACGCACCGTGCGACGTCCCGAGGCTATGTAGCCCTGAACCATATGTATCGATTTATGGGCGAGATGTCGAAACTCGCCCATAACCCTGAATTTACGTTCAATCTCTTGTGCCATAGAGTGTTGGATTACTCCTCGTAGCCGAACATAGGATCCCACGATGGGAGCATTATAGGCTTCTGCTCAAGGAGCTTAAGAGTCTCTGCGGGGATATACTTGCGGTTTACCACCACACGGAACATATACTCCTCAAACCACTCGTCGGTCATAATGAGGTTGCCCTGCCAGCCTGACTGTGGGCCCCAGCTATTCTCCACCATCCACTTCTTGGCATTGCCCTCCTCGTCGAGGTCTACGGCGATAAGTGTCATGGCGTGTGATGAGCCACTTGCGAAGGTGCGCACACGCTGCTCCTTGGTCATTGGGAACTCAACGCCCAATAGCGACTCGTAGTCGAAGTTGTTGATATCGAGCGTACCCTTCTTCGAGAGTAGGAACTTGCCCACGTCGCACGAGAAGTACATCGCTGTGTTATCCTTGATTGATGCTATCGCCAAGGCCTTAACCTCCTCGATAGGAAGGTTTAGATATACCCAGTTCTCGCCATCATATACGTGGCGGTCATACTCGATCTCATATACCTTATGATACTCACGTGTAGGGTCGTTCATAATCATCACGAAGTCCTTCTCGAGGTCGAGCTCACCGAAATACTCCTTGTAGAACGACTGTGGTGTGTAGGTCTTGGTGTCCACCACCTTACCCTCGCTGTCGTAGCGTGTCCACTCAAACTCTGTTGGAGGCACACCATAGGCACGTACCAGCATACCGTAGATCTCCTTGAGCATCTCGACTTTGAGTGCTGCGGGGGCACGACGATCCTTCTGCTCACGGAGCTTCAGACCATACTCACGTAGCTTGAGCTTCAGGAGGTTAGAGATCTGTGCAGTGTTGTTTGTCTGGAAGTTCTCGGGCATAACCTCGGCAGGCACTACGCCATACTTCATCACGAGGTTCGATACGCCAGTAAACTGACCACCGTCGCTCAGTGGGTTCTTGAACAGCCACTCCACCTGACGGTCCTCCATCTTAAGATGCTTGGTGTCGATAACAGCCTGAAGGAATAGGTTACACTTCTCGAGCTGGTCGTAGAAGAATAGGTAGTTCTGCGAGAAGTTCATACTTGGCAGGTTGTACTTATCTATCATCTCGGCACGTAGCACGTTGAGGCCTGTGAATAGCCAGCAGCGTCCCGACTGATGCTGGTCTGTGATACCCTTTGTCTTCACACGGTGCGAGAAGTGTGTGTCGATCATTGCAAGGTTTTCGCCATTTATAGCAAGCGTAGCGATAGATGTCTGCGCCATGGCGTTGTGTGCAGCCTTGTCGGCCTGTGTGAGTTTGTGCGATGAGCGAATCTCCTGGAGCATAGCCTCGCTGATGCCTCCTGTGGGCTGCTGTGCGCTGAGTGTGCCGATGCTGAGAAGCATAGCCGCAAATATTAATACTCTTTTCATTGTTAGGTTATTTAGTTGTTAGTATTAGTCATCAACCACAAAGATAGTAAAATAATTTATTATACCTCACTTTAGGGCGTTTTAGTTGGTATGGCGCTTTGCTCTGAGGGGCGCTTCGCTTGTATTTAGGAGGCTCGGCTACGCACTCTAACAGCTCCTCTTGTCCGCCTCGTGGTATATATCCCTGAGGCGGTCCGACATAAAGTATTGGAACACACCTCGTAGTAGCATATACATCGAGAAGGCGAGCCATATGGCATTATTGCCGATAAAGGGGCGTGTGCCGTAGAGCAATACGAAGTAGCATACCGAGGCCCATATCATCGAGTTGCGCATAATGCGACTACGTGTAGCACCCACCATTATTCCATCCATAACAAAGGGTAGTGCGGCGGCCAGAGGGATGAATATTATCCAGCCGATATACTCCTCGGCAACGCTCTGAAGAGTCGATACATCGCCCTGCTCGGGGCTTACCAGTAGTGCGAAAATATCTCTCCACCAACTTACGTATACGCCTATGAATATGAACGACACGGCAAAGCACCATACGAGGCATAGTTTGATGCAGCGCTTGAGTGATGCGCTGTCACGTGCGCCGATAAAGCGTCCTGTAAGCGCCTCGGCAGCATATGCAAAGCCATCGTTCATATACGAGAAGAGCGTGAACAACTGAAGGAGTATAGCGTTTACGGCCAAGATATTATTGTCGCCACTATCGGCCGATGCCTTGGTGAAGAATGTGTATACGGCAACAAGACAGAAGGTGCGGATGATGATGTCGCCATTTATCGAGAAGAACCTGCGCATCGCTGCGATGTCGAATATCTCGCTACGGCTCACACGCACCAGATGCTTGCGGTACTTCGTGGCGATGATGATGATCATAATCACCACACCCGTCCATTGTGCCACCACCGAGCCGAGGGCTATACCCTCGAGACCCATGCTTCCTGCGATCGAGAATAGATAGCTGCACCCGATATGTATTAGGTTTACGACGATGGCCACTGCCATGGGTATCACAGCATTCTGCATACCCGTGAGCCAGCCATTGAAGGCAAAGAGCATAATGCCTGCGGGCACGGCCCATATACGAGTATAGAAGTAGTCGGCGATGATCACATCGAGCGAGGTGTCGTCGGTGCTCATAAACCATATCGAAAACTCGCCAATAGGGTATTGCAACGCAAAGGCCAAGATGCCCACGCCGAGGGCCACCACCAGAGCACGCCATAGCATCAGTGTTGTCTCGCGATTATCACCAGCACCATATGCCTGTGCCGTGAGCCCACTTGTGCCCATACGTATGAACGAGGTGTTCCAGTATATAAAGTTGAAAATGGTGACACCTATCGAGAGTGCACCTATGGTTGTGGCGGCATCGCTACCACCCACTCTTCCCGCTATTACGGTCGAGGCAATGCCCATAAGGGGCACGGTGACATTCGAAATAATATTGGGTATGGCTATGCGAAGTATATCTCTGTTCATCGTTAAGCAATTAATGCCACAAAGGTAATATATTTCGTCGTTTTTGGCATTAATTTTGCAAAAGTTTGTAAACCTCGGAAAAATAGTTACCTTTGCAGCGTACAATTTTTATATAGAGTATTTACTGACAATGAAAAGCAAGAACACAGACTCAACAGCTGCGCTCTCACGTTTTGCTCGTGACAAGCGCCAGCGTCTAAGCTCTACGGAGCGTGTTGAGCGCAGTCCTCGTCCTCGCCGTGAGGCCAATGATGAGGGTTACAACAATCAGCGTGCTAAGAGCACATCACAGCCACGACGCTCATCGTTCAACCCCCACTTCACTTCGGACAACCGTCTACGTCCTGAGTATGAGCGTGGCAACCGCTCGGAGGAGCGCAACTTCAACTCAGATCGTTCGGATTATCGTCCACGCCGCTCGGAGGAGCGCAACTTTAACTCAGATCGTTCGGAGTTCCGTCCACGCCGCTCGGAGGAGCGCAACTTCAACTCGGATCGTTCGGAGTTCCGTCCACGTCGCAACGATAGCCGTAAGGGTGGCTTTGGCACTAAGCCTGATGGTCGCTCATTTGGCCAGGAGGGCAAGAAGCGCAGCTTCGCACCACGCCGTGAGGAGAAACCACGTACATATCCCAAGTATAACCCCAATAAGCAGACTGGCGAGATTCGCCTAAACCGCTTCATATCGCAGTCGGGCGTATGCTCACGCCGTGAGGCCGACGACTACATCCTCGCAGGTGTGGTTACCGTAAATGGTCAGGTGGTAACAGAGCTGGGTACAAAGATTTTGCCTACCGATGAGGTGCGCTTCCACGATGAGAAGCTCCAGGGCGAGAAGAATGTCTACTTGGTACTCAACAAGCCTAAGGGATATGTTACATCGCTCGATGATCCTCACGCCGATAAGACCGTGATGGACCTTGTGCGTGATGCTTGCTCAGAGCGTGTTTACCCCGTAGGCCGCCTCGACAAGAACTCGTTGGGACTACTCCTTATCACCAACGATGGCGACATCACACGTCAGCTTACACACCCCTCGTACCACAAGAAGAAGATCTATCAGGTGACTCTCGATAAGCCACTTACACGTGCCGATATGGATACTCTCACCGAGGGTATCACGCTCGAGGATGGTGATATATTTGCCGATGAGGTGGCATACGCCTCTGAGGATAAGCGCACCGTAGGCGTTGAGATTCACTCGGGTCGTAACCGTATCGTGCGTCGTATGTTCGAGCACCTCGGCTACACCGTGCAGAAGCTCGATCGTGTATACTACGCAGGTCTAACGAAGAAGAACCTTAAGCGTGGTGCTTGGCGTTTCCTCACCAAGGATGAGGTTATGCGTCTTAAGACTGGCCAATACGAGTAATTTTCGATTATAAGGCAGACATCTACTGCCGCTAACAAAAAATGCCACCAATGGGACGTACGTCAAGTACTACCCATCGGTGGCATTTTTGCCGAGCGTTGTATCTGCTGCCTTTTAATCGAAAATTGGGTCGGAGTTGGTTTAGGGAAGATGGGGATTATTAACCTTAAATTCCCCAGTATCCCCAGTATCCCCAGCATCCCCAGTATCCCCAGTTTAGGACCATTAAGACCTTTAGGACCATTACGAGGTCGGGTATCGCCATTGTCTCGGCCGTTGGAGCTCTCGGCCGCAACCATCATAATTGTCCTAATGGTCCTAAAGGTCTTAATTGTCCTATTCTCTCCGTCTCTCTTTGTCGAGTAGCCTCTCCAATCTATCAACATCCTCGTCCGTGGTGGACCAGCTGGTGACAAACCTCACGGTGCTCTCCGTCGTGCCACGAGGACCCCAGTAGTCGAACGAGGCCTCACGGCGTAGGCTATCTATGAGCGTGTTGGGCAGCTGGAAGAACTGCTGATTTGTCGTTGAGTTGATGATAGGCTCATAGCCCGCCTTGGCAAAGGCCTTGCGGATGCGCATAGCAAGACGTACTCCATGTGCGCCGATACGCTCATAGAGACCATCGCCAAAGAGTGTGGCGAACTGCACGCCGAGTAGTCGTCCCTTAGCCAGCAGTGCGCCGTGCTGCTTAACAAGCGGAAAGAGGTTCTTAAGCAGTGAGCGGTTGTTTACCACCACGGCCTCGCCAAAGAGTGTACCCACCTTAGTGCCACCGATATAGAATACATCGGCAAGGCGTGATAGCGCCTCAAGCGTGAAGTCGGCATCTTCGGCTGCCAGCGCATAGCCAAGGCGTGCGCCATCGACGTATAGTGGTATATTGTGGTTGTGGCATACCTCGCTGAGCGCAGCGAGCTCCTCGAGCGAATAGATGGTGCCATACTCCGTAGGCTGCGATATGTAGAGCATGCCGGGAGCTACCATATGTTGATAGGTCTCATCGGCATAAAACTCTGCGATGTAGCACTCGACATCCTCAGCCTTAACCTTACCTTCGTGGTGGGGTAGTGTGAGCACCTTATGTCTCGAAGCCTCGATAGCGCCCGACTCGTGTACGGCGATATGACCGCTCTCGGCCGCCAGCACACCCTCGTGGCGAGCAAGGAGGCCGTCGATGACCGTAGCATTTGTCTGTGTGCCACCCACTAAGAACATAACCTCGGCATCGGCATTACCCGTGGCCTTGCGTATAAGCTCACGAGCCTCAGAGGTGTAGGGGTCGTTGCCATAGCCTGCCGTAAGCTCAAGGTTGGTGCGCACCAAGGCCTCCATAACCTCTGGGTGCGCACCCGCCATATAGTCCGAATCAAAGCGTATCATAGCCTGCTGTTCGATGAGTGATTAGCGACGGATACCAACGACTCTTAGGCTTGAGGTTGTTGGTGTAGCCTCGTCATTTGAGGTGACATATGAGAAGAACTCATCTGCGGGGCTTACCATATCCCTGCTAACAACAAATGCATCGCCGTAGTATATATCGCCGAGATTTCCCTTCTCATCCTCTGCAATGCCGGCAAAGAAGAATAGGTCGTCATTTCCCATACTGTAGTACATATCCATAATCTCTGGGTTGTTGGCATAAGAATACATCAACAAATCCTCCAGAAATGCCTCTTCGCTATACCCAACCTTCATCCACTCCTCGTACCACCAGAAGTAGAGCTTGTCGCAGGGCTCATTGGTCGTAGCCTCGACTATGGCTACACACTCACAGTCGCCCAACTTCCTACGATAGCTTGGGTCGATGGCGATAATATCCTCAGCGTCAAAGAGCTTGATAAGCTCAATATCTGTAATCTGTGTTGCGCCATCTGTCGCCTCCAGCGAGCTAAAATGTACCTGATAGAGGTCGGTAGTGGGGATGTTACCATCGAGACCAAAGGCCAGCACCACATACTCTGTCTGTGGCATTAGTGGTCCAAGATACTCGTTCTTAATCGGACCGGTAAATATTGATGGCTGGAAGCCATTCGCAAGGGCCTTCATCAGCTGGTAGTCGCTATCTACAAGCGGAAGCTGCGATTTGGCAATGAATATACAGGTATACTCTTCGCTATTATTCGATGGTCTTAAGTTAAGGTTGGCACTATACGGCGTAATATCCGTAACCTCGATATCGAGCTTTAGTGAGGTCTTGGCATAGTCGCCAGAGGTGAAGTGCTTAACCGCTGGTACAGAGCATAGCAATGGGGTGGTGTCGTCGCTTACGGCGAAAGCTACCACCATATAGTTGGTGTTAGGCTCTAAACGCTCTGAGTGGATGTGCTGACCCTGGAAGCAGAACTGCTCAATGGGGGTGCCATCAATATTTTGCCACTGGTTGAACCTATCAAAGGTGATGTTGCTAAGCATCTCGATGTGAGTACTATCCATCTCTTCACCCTCAGAAATATACTCTCGCCAAGTCTCGGGCACGATGAGGTAAAAGTAGTAGCCGTCGTAGTCATTAGGGTCGATCGATACATCCACAAGGTTGCCATCTATGGTGCAGGTGATGTCAAACTCTACCTGCTTAGCCACAGGTCCTGCGGTCTTGATTATGTCGTAGAAGATCTCGGTCGTTGCCTCGTAGCCCTCGTCGGTGAACTCTACACCGTAGCAGTAGACAACATACTCGGTATCGGGATAGAGGCCCATAGCGCTATAACCCATCTTATTGCCCTTGACGAGCCAGCCCATCTGTTGGAGGAAATCGCGTACCTCTATGTTGTATTGATTGGCAAGACTTTGGACATAGAAGTAGTCATCCTCCACCAACTTCTTCTGTGAGTCTATTTCGTTGAGTATGAAGTGCTTCTTCTGTGCCAAGAGTATGATATACTCCATATCGGGGTCGTCGCTGATGATGTTTAGACTTAGTGCTCTTTGCGATGATCTCTCATCCGAGAAACGTATCACGCCTTCAACCTTATCATTAGGCGTTGGGGTATCGCCCGTAGGCTCATCTGTGTTGCACGATAGGCATAGCACGAGTGTTGTAAATGTTAGGATGCTCTGTAAAAATAGTCTCATTTTGTTGCTCTTTATTCATTAACCATCGACAAAGATATTAAAAATAGTGAATAATGACAAATATTTTGTATATTTGCAATCATAATGATGGTTCTTCTACTCTAACCCTCATCTGCTGATAGAGCCGCTCGAGCCGAGAAACCTCATTTCTTATACCTATGTTTGCACATAAGTCCTACGAATTATGAAAGAGAATTATGAAGCCCGTATTGAGCGTAGCGCCGAGCTACTGTTCAACTATCTCTCGGAGCGAGCCACCAGCGACGAGGTTCAGCGTATGCGTCGAGCCTTTGAGCTTGCACGAGAGGCTCATAAGGAGCAGAAACGCAAGAGCGGTGAGCCATTCATTATGCATCCGATAGCTGTGGCAACGATTGTCGCACGTGAGCTTGAGTTGGGCGATAATCCTATAATTTCGGCCTTTCTCCACGATGTGGTCGAGGATACAGACTATACTGTCGAGGATATTCGTGAACACTTTGGCGACGACGTAGCCTTTCTTGTCGATACTGTGACTAAGCGTAAGAAGGATAGCTACGAGCACTCTAAACAGGTGGATAACTATCGCCAGATACTCGAGTCGGTGCATTACGATATACGTGCGCTGCTAATCAAACTTGCCGACCGTCTGCACAATATGCGTACGTTAGATAGTATGCGTGCCGATAAGCAGATGAAGATTGCTGGTGAGACCGACTACTTTTACGCTCCACTGGCCAACCGCTTAGGACTATATCATATTAAGACCGAGCTCGAAAATCTATCGTTCCGCTATCGCTGTCCTCGTGACTATGCCGATGTGGCACGTATGCTCAGCGAGGAGCGTATGGCCGACCGTGAGCGTCTTGAACGCTTCACGGCAAAGATAGCCGAGATCCTCGCCTCGGCTAATTTGGATGCTCGCACCGAGATTCGCTATCGTCAGCCATATAGCATCTGGCGTAAAATGCAGTCGAAGGGTTGCGACATCAAACACGTTGATGGCAAGCACTACATACGTATTATCTATCCTGATACTGTGGGTCGTAGCGAGAAGACTATGAGCCTTCATATCTACTCAGCGCTGACCGACTATTTCAAGGAGAAGCCCGGCAGTGTGGCCAACTATATCGATGCTCCCAAGGAGAATGGTTACCAGAGTTTCCACGTCAAGCTACTCAGCGAGCAGGGCATCTGGGAGGAGGTGCATATCTCGTCGGAGCGTATGGTGCGTAACTCACGCCTCGGATGTGCTGCCGAGCGTACGGAGGATAATGTTAAGGCGTGGTTGGAGAAGTTTAAGGAGATTCTTCAGGAGGTGGCCAACGATAGCCACGGTATGGAGTTTATGGATGGCGTGACGCTCAACTTCTATAACGACGATATTATGGTCTTTACGCCTAAGGGTCGTGGTGTGATTTTACCTAAGGGCGCTACGGCTCTCGACTTTGCCTTTGAGATTCATAGTAAGGTGGGTGCTCAGGCGGTATATGCACGTATCAATGGCAAACTGTCGTCGTTGCGTACGGTGCTTCAGCGTGGTGACTGTGTGGAGATCGGTACGGCGGAGGATGCTCAGCCTGAGATGGAGTGGCTTGAGCACGTATCTACCTATCGTGCAAAGCGTTACCTGCGTGGATATTTTGCCACCAAGCCTCGCCTTGAGTATGAGCGATGCGAGAGGTGTCATCCACTGCCTGGCGACGAGGTTATAGGCTTTAAGGCTGCGGACGGCACTATAACACTGCATAAGCGTGATTGCCCAAATGCGATACGTCTGGCTTCGCAGCACGGCGACTCTATTCTGGCTAAGAACTTCCCCGAGAACGAGGCATTCTTGTACCCTGTGCGCATCCGCATCAAGGGTATCGACCGCTACCATCTTATGAGCGATTTGATCGACTGCATCACCGATAAGTTGCACCTTACAATGTCGGCGCTGACAACCGAGAATATCGACCGTATTGCCATCTGTACTATCGACTTTGCGGTGCACTCGCTCCACGAGCTTCAGCAGGCTATGGATAGTATCTCGCATATTGATGGTATTGACGAGGTTACACGACTCGACGTGGTAAAGAACTAAAGGTGTAAAATTATAACAAAACGGAGGTGGCTAATTAACTTTTTAGTCACCTCCTTTTTGTTTTGGTTGGGCTGGGTTGTTCGCACCTAAAGGTGCTAAAGGGTAGTTGAAAGGGTTGTTCGCAAGCTGACGCTTGCTAAAGGGTAGGTCGCAAACAAGTTTGCTAAAGGGTTTTTAGCGCGTTTCCCCTTTAGCCCGCCGTGGCGGGCGCACTACTCTTTAGCAAGCATTAGCTTGCGCTCTACCCTTCAGCCCGCCAGCAGCGGGCGAACTACCCTTTAGCACCTTTAGGTGCGAACCACTCTTTAAGCAAACTCCTATAATGCCCCCTATTTTGCCCGTTTTTGCAATAATCTTCTTTGAAGATACGTTTATTCGTCAGAAAAATTGTATATTTGCAAATTGAATATGAACAGAGCCTTTTACATAGTTTTGCTCGCTGCTGCAACGATGCTTGTGGCGTGTAGCGGTGGCGGTGCCTTCTCGGGAGGTTCCGCAGATAAGCGTGTTATAGCTACGGTAGACGATAAAGAGCTGATGCTCGGTGAGATACTTGAGAATATGCCCCTAAACTATTCGGGTGCCGACAGCACTACGTTTGTGCGTATGTACACCGACAATTGGGTGCTCGATCAGCTTAAGCTCGCACGTGCCGACGAGGTGCTATCGTCGCACGAGGATATTGATCGTCTTGTTGAGGGCTATCGCCAGTCGCTGATTATGCGTCAGCTCGACCAGTACTATGTCGATAAGGAGCTCGATACCGAGGTTACCGAGCGCCAGATTATGTCGCACTACCGCACCAACTCATCTCAGTTCGTGCTCGACCACGACAAGGTGCGTGGTGTGATTGTGCGTGTGTCGGAGGATTTCCGCAACCGCACGGCGCTGAGCGATGCGATGAGGAGTATCTCGGTGGATGATAAGCAGGAGCTTACAGCCTTTGCCGAGAAGCACTCGTTGCAGGTTACTGATCTTACGGCAGAGTGGGTGACATTCTCCGACTTTTTGAGCTATCTGCCTACGGTGCGTACACGCTCCTACAACAACTTCCTAAACAAAAATAAGGTGCAGAGTATGCGTGCCGATGACGTTGTGTTCTACTTTGTCATCGTCGATGTTGTGCGTGAGGGCGAGCTAATACCGTTGGAGTGTGTCGAGGAGGATATTCGTCGTATGCTATATGCCGAGCGCAGTGCCGAGATTATCCGCCGCTACGAGAAAGAGCTCAAGTATGAGGCTATCGAGAGCGGTCGTGTTGAGGTGGACGACGCCTCGTTGCTCGATGCTATGAGCCACCGCCCAAATATCAACAGCAAGGATGTAGTGTTGGGTGAGGCCCAAGATGTAGCACAAGAGGAGGATGTAGACTCAAAAAAGAGGAAGCGAGAGGAGGAGCAGACAAAGGAGAATGGTGATGAGTCTACCACCAAGAAGAGCAGCAAAGAGGGGGAGAAGGGAGCTGACAAGGGAGCTGACGACAGAGAGGAAGAGAAGAAGGTGGATAAGAAGGCGGAGGATAAGAGCGCAGATGATAAGAGATCTGAGAATACAAAATCGGAGCAGAGGAGTGAGAAGCCTGCAAATGGCGAGGATAACTCCTCGAAAGAGTCTGCCGCTAAGAGTGACGATAGCACTAAGTCGGAGCAGAAGCCTGTGCAGACACAGAGCGAAGATAGCACCGCAGATGGAGCTGAGGTAACCACCGAGCCTAAGGTCGAGGTAAAGGCCGAGACAACACCGGTGGAGACCAAGAGTGAGCCGTCATCAGAGCCTAAGGCTGAAGCAAAGAGCGAGGCAAAAACAGAGGTCAAGAGCGAGGTCAAGACAGAGACTAAGAGCGAGGCTGCTACCACCGAGCAGAGTAAAGAGTAAGTTCGGGAGAATAGAGTGATAGGAGATGGGAGTGATAATTGTGATAAAGCAAAAAAGAGATATATGCGTAAGATTGTGATTTTTGCGGTGACTGCCGCACTCGTTATAACAGGTGCCTATTTCGCTTCGGCACAGCGCCGCCAGGTGATGCTCGACAAGGTTGTGGCCGTTGTTGGTGGCTCGTCAATTCTTCACTCCGAGCTTAAGGAGTATGCCGATGCTCTCGTGGCTCAGCGTCGCCAGATGGGCTACACCTCGGATCGTGACCCTATGCACGAGGCACTTGAGGCACTGCTTCAGCAGAAGTTGCTCTACAACCAGGCACTACTCGACTCGGTAGAGATCGACAAAAACGAGGTGAACTCACGCATCGAGGCCTACCTACAGCAGGTTATCGGCGAGGTAGGGGGTATTCAGGCTCTCGAGACACGTGAGCATATGCCCGTGTTCAACTATCGTGAGATGCTACGTGCTCGCTACGAGGAGCAGTCATATGCCCAGAGGATGCAGAACGAGATTGTGAGTAAGGTCTCTATCGTGCCTGGCGAGGTGGAGCGTTTCTACCGCCGCATCGACAAAGATAGCTTGCCAATGATTGGTGAGCAGTATGTATATGCCCACATCACCAAGTTCCCACAGTCGATGAACGAGGCTAAGCAGCGTACCAAGGAGCGCCTGCTCGATATGCGTGAGCGTATCATCAAGGGCGAGACTAAGTTCTCGACACTGGCACGTATGTACTCGATGGATGGTGCTGCGCTCTATGGTGGTGAGATGCAGCCTGCACCCTCGTCGATGTATGTGCGACCCTTTGCAGAGGCCCTCGAGAAGCTGAAACCAGGACAGATCTCGGAGATTGTGGAGACGGAGTTCGGCTTCCATATTATTGAGCTTATCGACCAGAAGGGTGAGTTGTATCACTGCCGTCATATCTTATTGCGCCCTACGTATACCCGTGAGGAGTTGTTGCAGCCCGCCGAGCAACTCGATAGCATAGCACGCCTTATCCGTGCCGACTCTATGACGTTTGAGGATGCGGCAATGCAATTCTCGGACGATGCATCAACAAAGATGAATGGCGGTATTGTGTCGAACCACGACATCTTGGCACGTCAGGGTGTCTATGATGGTGCTCGCCTCACGGCAACACGCTTCCTCAAGGAGGACTTCGGTCTTGAGGGTGGTAAGGCGCTTGAGGATTATAACGCTCTTATGGATCTTAAAGTTGGCGAGGTGTCAGACTCGTTCCAGACTATGGACTTTAAGGGTAACCAGATGAGTAAGATCGTAAAGCTCGTAGAGATTATCCCTGCCCACGTTGCATCGCTCAAGGATGACTATGTACGTCTTGAGGAGATGGCCCTAAACATCAAACGCGAGCAGGTGTTCCGTGAGTGGCTCGATAAGAAGATTGAGTCGATGTATATCTATATAGCTCCCGAGTATCGTGATTGGGAGTTTGAAAATCGTAAGTGGCTTAAGTAGACTAAATTGTGGTAATGCGCCGTAGAAACATATTGACACTCATCGTACTTATGCTTGTGGCAGGGGTATTCCTCTATGCTGCGAGTGGTAAGATGTTTATTCGCTATTCAACAACCCCCGAGGTAGAGCCCGTGAAGGCCTCGGCACGCTATGAGAGTTTCGTGGCGCAGAACCCCAGTGGCTCGACCGACCGTCGTATGGTGGATATGACCGCTGACGATAGCTACCTTATCGAGAAGGGCGACTCTACGATATTTATCCTCGTTGGTAACTTTGCTGCACATCACAATGGCGCTGTTATCGTTGCCGATAGTGCTGTGCGCTACTCGAACCAGAGCTTCGAGTGCTTCGGTAATGTGATGATCAACCAGAATACCACGTATATCTACGGCGAGCGTGCCGAGTATAACCGTATGAACAACACCGCAAAGGTATTCTCACGCCTTGTGAAGGTTGTTGATGATGGCGCTGTGATGTATACCTACAACTGTAAGTTCAACACCGCAAAGTCTATCGGTGAGTTTGGTGGCGGCTGCTACGTGGAGAAGGATGATAACCTCCTTGAGGCTGATCGTGGCTACTACAACACAAAGACCCACGAGCTCAAGGCCGTAGAGCGTGTCGAGATGCGCAACAACACCTATCAGGTGCTCAGCGACTCGGTGATATTCAACACCCAGACCGAGGATGCTCAATACTTTACGCATACTCATATCTGGAACGATAAGGATGAGTATCTATATGCCGATGCTGGTACCTACACTAAGCGTACAGACCTGCACCACCTCACACGCAACGCCTATATGCTCTCGCCCGAGCGTGAGGTGTGGAGCGATACGGTGATGTACTATCGAGATGCAGGACATATTATCGCGCGTCGCAATATTCAGGTCGATGACACCACGCAGAAGGTGCTCGGCTTTGCCGACTATGCCGAGTGGTGGGATGAGCCTGGCAACGCCTTCTTTACACGTCGCCCCTCGATGATCAACTACGACCCCGAGCTCACCGACTCGATATATCTCTCGGCCGATACCGTATGGTTGTACACTATGCACGTGCGTCCCGAGCCCGAGAAGCAGGATACCACCGCTACGAGTGGCAAAGAGCAGACAATGGTCAGTGATACCAAGGTTGAGGGTAGCACTCCTCGTGATACTACCACTAATCATAATGCTACTCTCTCTGCGAGCGAGCAGCGCTCTAATATAGACAAGAGTGGCGCAAAGGAGACTGCCGAGGGTGATCGTAGAGAGGATAATAGTAGGCAGGACGCTAAGGGCGCTAAGGGCGACAAGGGCGACAAGGCAAATAAGGACGATAAGGGTGCTAAGGGTGATAAGAAGAGTGGCCGCAACTCACGACCTACGGGTGATAACCCAGCCTCGAGTGGCGAACGTGCGCAGAGCGCTAACCAGCCCCCACACTCACTCGATAAGGGTGCGGCCAACTCGGCGGACGAGGTTGGCACAGCCCAAAATTCCAATGACGAGCCACAGGCTAACAATATGCGTGATAGTCTCTTAGTTGATGAGCAGCCAGTGGCAGATAGCACCGCTACCACAGATAGCCTTGCGGTGGATAGCACTGCCGTAGATAGTGTGAAGTATAGCGCTAAGCAGCTACGTCGTCGTGCTAAGGCGGCTAAGCGTGCCGTGCGTGACTCGATACGTGGTGTCGAGATGGCCAAGCGTGACTCGATACGAGCCATAGAGCAGGCACACAAGGACTCTATACAGAAGATTCAAGACTCGATACTTCGTATGAAGCTCGACACGATCATCGCTGAGCGCATAGCCCGTAGCTCACGCCTTGCCGACGAGGAGAAGGCTCGTATGGAGCGTGTAAAGCAGAAGGCCGAGGAGCGTCGTCGCCATAAGATCGACAAGGCAAAGGCCCGTGCTGCAAAGCGTGGTAAGGTCTACACTGGCGAGGACTACGACCCGTCGGATACTATCACACGTGATACAATACTCGAGTCGCAGAGCGATACCACCACTCTCGAAGAGGCCGTGACCGACTCGTTGCAGCGTGACTCGCTGGGCGACAGCCTCCAGCACAAGCCTGCGATACCTGCCGATAGCGTCTACAAGATGGTTAAGGCCTACCGCCGTGTGAAGATGTTCCGCTCCGACTCGCAGATGGTGTGCGACTCGCTCGTCACGCTCAACTCCGACTCTGTGATGCGTATGTATATCAACCCCGTGATGTGGAACGAGAACAACCAGATAGCATCTGACTCGGCGTGGGTATATACAGCACGTCAGAAGATTACACGTGCTCACTTTATGGGTGCTCCGATTATGGGTGCTCAGATTGATACGATGACCTACAATCAGGTTAAGGGTAAGGATATGAATGCCTACTTTAATGATGGTCAGGTCTATCGCTACGACGTAGATGGCAATGCGCAGACGCTCTACTATATGCAGGAGGAGGATGCTCCCGATGTTACGGCGTTGATGTATATCGAGAGCTCGGCTATCAGCTTCTATCTCGACGATGGAGAGATGGACCAGATTGTCTTTAAGCAGAATCCCGAGTATGTGCTCTATCCTATGAGTATGATCCCCGAGACTCAGGAGCGCATCCTTCAGGGCTTCGAGTGGTGCGACTCGTTGCGCCCTACCAGACGCCAGATATGCAACCGCACGCAGCGCCCCACAAAGCGTGTGAGTGTGTCGAAGCTGCGTAAGCCTACATTCCCGATCGTCGAGCGTATCGACTACGATCGTCGTCGCCTTGTGGAGAACCGTATGTGGGAGGATCGTAGCGAGCGACTATCGCCCGCAGTTATCGAGTGGCGTAACTCGTGCCCTTCGTACAAAAATAGACGTAAGTAAACAGTTATGAACAACCTATTCCGAAATACTTTAGCGCTGCTTCTTAGCCTCTGCTTAGTCTCTGTTGCCGAGTATGCTGCGGCTCAATCATCGGTGGGCTGTGATCCCCATCGTACACGTCTTATAGCCTATCCTTCGGCCGCTGCTGCCGAGGCTCGAGGCCTTGAGCGTCAGCGTTATATGCAGCCAATTACCGAGTGGGAGCGCCCCGATGTTGCCACGCTGCGCTCGAAGTATACGTTCCCCTTCTCATGGCTCGAACGTCAGGTCTATCTCCGCATTGAGGATGCCTACCAGCCCTACGAGGTATATGTAAACGGCAAGCTCGCAGGCTCGTCACGTAATGGCTTTGGCGCTGCGGAGTTTAATATAACGAAGATCTCACGCGAGGATACCAATAGCATAGAGATACGCCTGCTCTCGGCCGAGGAGACAAACGCCATAGAGTGTTTCGAGCGTAATGCCAACACCCCAAAGGTCTTTATTGTATCGCAGCCACGTGTGCGCATACGTGACATAGAGTGGAGTGCAGAGATAGGCCTCAATGGCGTTACGAATAGCAACTTCACCGTTGTCATGGCCAACGCTACGATGGGCGATAAGGTCTCTACGCTCTACTACGAGTTGTATCTCAACGATACCATTCGTCTTGGTGGTGGCAAGCGTGATGTGGCACTCGGAAAGTATGGTATCGACACTATGCGTTTTGGTGTTCCTGTGCCCGACTCGCTATTGTGGAGCGCAAATAATCTGCACCACGATGTACGCCTACACCTCAAAAACCGTATCGAGGGTCGTGATGTGGAGTTCTACAACTTCCCTGTGGCCTTGCGTGAGCTAAGGTTCGAAGATGATAAGTTTATCATCAACCGAGAGGTCGTTGATATCACCTTTACCGATATGTCACCCGCCTCTACGGTAGATGATGTCGCTATGGCCTATGAGCGAGGTGTGCGTAGTATCCGCTTTACGGCGGGATGTGTCGATGATAGGGTCTTAGATTACTGCGACTCTCAGGGTATCTACGTGGCTATTACTGCCCCCATAAACTCATCATCGGCAGGCGACTCACGCAAGCGTGGCGGAAATCCGTCGAACGATGTACGCTGGCGTGAGGAGTATGTGGAGCGCACCTTGCAGTCGTTCTACACCACCAAGCGTCACCCATCTGTTGTCGCTTACTACCTCGCCGATGATAGTGCCAATGGCATATGTCTTTACGAGAGCTATCTGGCCTTGAAGGCTGTTGCTGGCGACCGACCTGTGATATATCTGGACGGTGGCGATGAGTGGAACACCGACTCTTTCAAGAGATAGCGGCACTACTGCGACGCTTCAGTCAAAAGGGCGAATGGGAAATACGCAATAGTATGTCCCATCCGCCCTTTCTCGTGTCAGCGCCACATTAGTACCACTCTCTCTTGTAAGCAGCGATATGTCCCATCCGCCCTTTCTCGTGTCAGCGCCACATTAGTACCACTCTCTCTTGAAAGCAGCGATATGTCCCATCCGAGGCAATATCTTTATCGAGACCACATCTAACCCCTTCTCTCTTGAAAACAGCGATATGTCCCATCCGAAGTAATCCCCTAATCTCCCTTTTCACAACCCTTTAGCACCGTTAGGTGCGAACAACCCTTTCCACTACCCTTTAGCACCGTTAGGTGCGAACTACTCTTTTCACTACTCTTCAGCAACCCATCTGCTTGCGAACCACCCCAATCCACCACAACAAAAAAAAGAGCCACCCTCTGGTGACTCCTCAAATGCGTTAGTTGGTCGTTGGCTTACTCGCAAACAGCGCTAAGATCAGCGAACATTGCTGCGAAGCTCTCGATCATATCACGGCGCAATGCTGCGTAGTGCTTCTTAACGAGCGAACGGTTCTTAGGCTCTGCAGGGTTCATAGCCTTGTGGTAGAGGGCATTGCGCAACTCTACACTCTTCTGCATAAGCTCAACGATCTTCTCCTCTTTATTAGGCTGCACAAATGCTGCCATCTCACAATCGAAAACGAACTCCTCCAAGCGGTAGTCGATCTCTTTCTTCAAAATTCGTAAATTTGCCATAGCTATAATCTGTGTTTAGTTTGTCCAATTATGCAAAGATACAAATTTGAAATCTAAAATGCAAATAAAAATTGCTCTTTTGGGCTTATGGCTTTGCTTATTACCCTTTTTTTTATAACTTTGTATGGAGATATTAATATAACAATCTAAATAACTATTTGAGTATGGCAGCACGTAATTGCCCATCATGTGGTCGTCTTGTTGCGGCGTCTTTAGAGTTTTGCCCTCATTGTGGCTATCGAGTAGGAGCTATGCAGGCTGCTGCTCCGCAGTTCCGTGGCCCTAATCCTCACAACAGTATATTCTGGATCGTTATGGCAGTGCTGTTTTGTTGGCCTTTTGCCATCCCCTCGGTAATCTACTACAATAAGTCGGACAATGCCTGGAATGTTGGCAACGAGGAGCTTGCACGTCATTATGGCGATAAGGGAAAACGTTGGGGTAGAGCACCATTGTCTATATGTCTGATAATCATCGGCATATTGCTGTTGGCAATGGCATTAGGCTTATAGTCCTACGCTTATGACTATCAAGGCACATTGCAAGATAAACATCGGATTGCGTGTGGTGCGCCGAAGAGAGGATGGCTACCACGAGTTGCAGACAGTGATGTACCCCGTACGTGGTCTCTACGATATTGTGGAGGTCGAGCGTAGCGAGGGTGGTGATGTAGAGTTCGAGGGGTGTGGTATCGTTGTGGACTGCCCTCCGGAGAAGAACTTGTGTGTGCGTGCAGCACGCCTTATGCAGCAACGCTATGGTGTTGGTGGCGTGCGTATTAGACTCGACAAGCGTGTGCCCTTTGGTGCTGGCCTTGGTGGTGGATCGTCGGATGCCACGGCAGTACTATCGGCCATCAACGAGCTCTATAACCTAACTCTCGATAAGCCCACATTGGCGATGCTCGCAGCAGAGCTTGGCAGCGACACTCCTTTCTTTGTTTACGACGATGCACAGTACTGCACGGGGCGTGGCGAGATAATGACCCCTATTGAGGTAAATCTTAGTGGCTGGTGGCTGGTAGTAGCCAAACCTGTGGAGGGTGTGTCTACGGCTGAAGCATATTCGGGTGTTACTCCTGCACTCCCCGATGACGACCTCTCGGCACTCGTTGCCTGCCCTGTGGAGCAGTGGCAGGGGAGTGTCGAAAATGACTTTGAGCGTCATATCCTCGTGTCACACCCTGAGATTGCTGAGCTCAAGCATACGCTTGTGGATGCTGGGGCGAGCTATGCTGCGATGTCGGGCTCAGGCTCGGCGGTGTTTGCCCTATTTAGAAGCAGGCCACAATTGGCATTAAGCGATGAAACATTTATACACGTTGAATTAATAAACTAAATGAAGATGAAGAGATTTTTTAAGTTCGCAGCATTGCTGCTTGTAGCTGTCGCGCTGTGTGGAGCGGTGGAGGCTAAAGCTCCCAAGGCTAAGCAGTTGATTGGTGAGTGGAAGGTAGATGATGCCAGCGCAAGCCAGATGATAGGTGTGGGTGATGCTATACCTGAGGATGTTACAAATCTTGACGTGCAGGCTGTGCTTAAGTTTCAGCGTGGCGACAAGGCTGAGTTTGTAGCTGACGTGGTTTTTGAGATGGATGTCGATGAGGGCGTGTCGATGGTTATGGAGTTTGGCGCTACGTTCTTTTGCAAGTGGAGCTATATTGACGAGTCGCTTAAGATAAGCATCGAATCGTATGACTTTAGCTTCAATAATATCAAATTGAACCCTTCAGACCCAGAGTTCGAGCAGATGTTACCTATGATTCTCCCCGCTTTGGAGAGCTCTCTTGAGGAGGAGATGGCTGAGTCGATACGTAGTTATGATATTGTCAAGGATGGCACCGTGGAGTTTGTCTCTAAGGGTGTGATGACGGTTACAGAAGATGATGCGACAATGACACTTACACGCAAGTAATTAGCGACTGCTGACTACTCTTTGCAGTGTGGACAATGGTGGTGTTCTCCGAGTACGGTATGGGGAACATCACCATGTGTTATTATCTGTAGTGGACAGTCGTAGTTGCGTAGCTGCTCCTCGGTGATTATGTTCGAGTCGTGGCGGTGTACGTGGCGATTTACGCAGACGATGTTGCGCACTACGCTCGATATTGTTCCTATGTCGTGCGAGATTACCACGATTGCCATATTGTCGGCAAGGTGGTGTAGGAGGTTGTATAGCTCGTTTTCGAAGCGGTTGTCTACGAAGTTTGTAGGCTCGTCGAGGATGAGTAGGCGAGGCTCTGAGACTATTGCGCGGCAGAGCATTACACGTTGAAGCTGGCCTCCCGAGAGCTCGCCTATGGGTCGCTGTTCAAGCTCTCGCAGCGAGGCACGTTCCAGTATCTCGAGGGCACGCTGTCGCTCAGCCTTGCCATACCTGCGCCACATACCACGCTCACGCTGAAGACCCGACATCACAACCTCGACAACCGAGATAGGAAAGGCCCTATCGAACGACGTTATCTGGGGCATATAGCCTATATGGGGCTTGCCACCACGCATAAGACTATCGCCATAGCGTATAGTGCCGCTGTGTGGTGTTATGCCCATAATGGCCTTGACAAGCGAACTCTTACCACCACCATTAGGGCCTATGACGCCGAGGAAGTCGTCGGCATAGATATCTAAGCTGACGTGCTCCAATGCTACGGTAGTATCATATCTTACGCCGAGCTCTCGTATTGATATTATCGCCTCTCGGTTACTCATTGCTACGTGCTATTTGCTCAACGATGTTACGAATTTCGAGCTCTATGTTCTCGCTCAGAGGATTGCACATAACCACCTCTGCGCCAATCTCCTCGGCTATTGATCGTAGCTTGTCGGGGTTATATTGTGGCTGGTGGAATATGCGCTTGATGCCCATTTTACGACCCTTATCCACGATGTCGGCAAGCTGGCGAGGTGTAGGCTCTTTGCCCTCGTGCTCGATGGTTATCTGCTCGATGGCATAGTCACGTACAAGGTATGTATATGCAGGGTGATATATCATTATCGCCTTGACGTTTGAACTATTAAGCAGACTGCCGCAATAGCTGTCGAGCGAGGCGAGACGTGCCATCACCTGCTGTGCCTTGTCGCAATATTTCGTAGAGTCGGGGAAGATGTCGTGGAGCTTGCGGTCGAGGTTGTTCACCATTGTGCGTAGTGCTCGTGGCGAGGTCCATATGTGTGGATCTATGCCGTGGTGGTGATGGTGGTGGTGGTGATGCGAGCAGCTACCCTCGATAAGCTCGACTCCCTCGGATAGCTCTACGAAACGTTCGTTATCGTCGATATTCTCCGTTAGGCTACGCTCAAAGTCGATAAGCCCGATTGTTACCACTAACTCCGCATCGTTTAGCGAGGCTATCTGCTGTGCCGTAGGCTCGTAGCTCTCGGGGCTTGCTCCCTCTTTCAGGAGCACCTCGACCTTAAAGTCGCCTGAGGTGATCTCCTCGACAAGGGCCTTAAGCGGTGGTATTGTGACAAATATCGTTGGCTCTCCGGTGCGCTTCTCCGAGTTACACGATAGGAGGATAAGTGCCGAAACAAGTGTTAAAACTATCTTTTTCATCATTTTTGCTATTTGTGTGAGGCAAAGGTATAAAAAAAGTGTAACTAAATTTTAATTTCTCCCTAAAAATTAATATATTTGCCATCGAAACCTGAAAAACTTACGCAAGATGATTAAGAATATAACCGAGAAAATTTTATACATCGGTGTTGATCATACCGATATTGACCTCTTTGAGAGCCAGTATGTTGTGCCCAATGGTGTGTCGTACAACTCATATCTTATACTCGATGATAAGGTAGCCATCATGGATACCGTAGACCCACGCAAGGGCGACGAGTGGTTCGAGAACCTACGTATAGCACTCGCCGGTCGCGAGCCCGACTACCTCGTTGTGCAGCACCTCGAGCCCGACCACGCAGGTAATATCGCTAAGGCTATGGAGCTATACCCCAAGATGCAGGTTGTAGCTTCGGAGAAGGCTCTAAAGATGCTGCCTCAGTTCTTCGCCAACACTCAGTTTGAGGGTCGTGCCATTGGCGTTAAGGAGGGCGACACACTCTCGCTCGGTGGCCGCACGCTACACTTTGTGATGGCCCCTATGGTGCATTGGCCCGAGGTTATGGTTAGCTATGATAGCACCGACAAGGTACTCTTCTCGGCTGATGGCTTTGGTAAGTTTGGCGCACTCAGCTGTGATGAAGAGTGGGCGGATGAGGCTCGTCGCTACTACTTCAACATCTGTGGTAAGTATGGCGCTCCTGTCCAGGCACTCCTCAAGAAGGCGGCAACTCTCGATATCGCAGTAATCTGCCCATTGCACGGCCCTGTGCTCACCGAGAACCTCGGCTACTATATCGGCCTCTACGACAAGTGGAGCAGGTATGAGCCAGAGTCGGAGGGCGTTGTTGTTGCCTACGCATCTATTCACGGCAATACTGGTGAGGTAGCACGTAAGTTCGCAGACATACTTCGTGCCAAAGGTGCTGAGGAGGTTAAGGTTATCGACCTTGCCCGTGACGATATGTCGGAGGCTGTTGAGGCTGCGTTCAAGTATCGACGTATGGTTGTTGCTGCTGCGTCGTACGATGGCGATGTGTTCCCGCCTATGCACGACTTCTTGCACCACCTTGCTATTAAGAACTTCTGCAAGCGCCGTATCGGCATCATCGAGAATGGCTCGTGGGCACCCTCAGCAGGTAAGGCTATGCGTGCAATCATCGACCGTTTCAAGGATGTTGTGGTCGTAGAGCCTCAGGTTACTATCACATCGTCTCTCAAGCCCGAGGATTTGGAGGCGTTGGAGAGACTTGCTGATAATGTATTGGCATAAAAGGTGTGTTGTATAGATAAAATTAGTGCCGAGCCCTAAGGTTCGGCACTAATTATTTTATAGGGTGCTATGCTTAGAAGTATAGCTTGAAGCCTATCTGTGCATTTGCAAGAAGGTCGAAGTTGAATGCGCTGCCACTAACCTTTGTGGTAATCTCCTGACTAAGAACTGTATCTTTGCTCGTGTCCGAGAGGAACGCATACTGCAACGAGCAGAGGCTAACACTCATAGCAAAACGCTCCGTAGGGCGGAACTCTACAGCCAATGGCTGAAGCTCGGTAGCAAGACCACACATTGTAAAGCTATCGTCCGAATACTCACTCTTGCCTGTTGTGCCAAGACCAAAGCCAATCGAGAAGTTAGGCGTATAGTAGAACCTGTCGGCCAAGCGTACGTAGTATGCGATGTTAGGCGTAATAGACAATGAGTGAGTCTTATCGCCATTAGCAGTGTAGCCATAGTCGATGCGGCCGCCAATGCGCAGGTTATCAATCACGAAGTAGCCATACTCAACGCCTACGCCGAGGTTATCACCACCAAGAACGGTCACTGGATCGCTCTGCTGGTCATTTACCTGGATTTTTGTTGTTGTCTTACCAGTGTTGTAGCCAAGATTAAAGCCGAGAGTCTGATCGCCCTGCTTCTGTGCAGAGGCCGAGAATGCTACCGCTACGATAGCAACGAGGGTTAATAATGTTCGTTTCATAATAAATAGGTATTAGGTTTATGTTTAGTTTGCTATGACAAAGATAGTCTATTTTTCTTGGCAAAAAACTTTTTTCAACATAAACCTAATATCTTAAAACAGATTCTTCGTTATTAGAATGCAAAGCCGAGCTTTAGCTGTATGGCGCTAAGCCCGAGGCTTACACCCTGAACACCAAATTGCTGTAAATGGTAGCCCAGCGACATTGTGAATACTCTCGCCTTGAAACCGATGCCTGCACCAAACATCAATCCGCCAACCTGTGGCTCCTCGGCAACAACACCGTAGCCAAGATCAACCATAAGGAATGGGTCGAACTTACCCGCAGTAGGGGCGTAGAGCTTAAAGTCGGCAAATACAGGTATCATAAACAGCCCCGACTCAAGGTCTGGGGTGTAGTAATCGACGCCGAGACCGACACCTGCCGAGAAGCACTCGCCGATGCGTGCGCCCTGAATGGTGTGTAGCTGAAGGCGGCTAAGTGCTGAATTGCCTACGCCGAAACCTCCAGAGATGTATACCTCTCCCTGGTAGCGAGTGTTTTGTGCTGATACCGAACCAGCGATGAGTAGTGTAAGGATTACAGTTAAAATACGTCTCATGGTTTATTGGTTTTATGGGTTAAAAATTCTCATTGAGTTTACAAATATAAGGAATTTCCCCCCCCCACAAAATTTTAGCGTTATATTCCTGTGGCGTGGGGGTAAATTGTTGCATATGCAGGGTTTATGCACTCTGTAAGGCTAATTTATAGGGTGTGGCCCGCAGTTTTCGTACAACCATCGGGTCATAATTCCCTCGGTTATCTGCTCCTCGCTGGTTACCATCTTCGACATTATCCATACGCAACGGATATTATCCTCGCCCACGACGTAGCTCTCTTCGAGTGTCCATCCATGCTTTGCCAGCTGGTTAGCTACGCTTGTTGTTGTCTGGCCACTAATTGCCTTGCCATAGCTGTCCACAAGATAGTTTTTTCGTTGGTCTCTCTGCCCGTAGTCTATCTCCACACGAGATAGTGTGCCGAATGTTGTGGGGTGGTGCAGTGCCGAGAGTGTGCAGTAGACCTTGTAGGGTTGTTGTGCCGATAGTGTCGCAATGCTGAGCAGCGCAACGCAGAGTGTAAATAGTCGCTTCATAGTTTGTGAGTTTTGGTTGTTTGCTTAATACAAAGTTACCACCTCGCACCCCGAAATCTATCACACATAGTGGTGAACAGCCATTATAGTAGGGTGAACAGCCGTAGATGCAGTGTGAAACGACACTAAAAAAGGAGCGAGCCTAAGCTCACTCCCAATTACTCACTATTAATTGCTAACTGCTAACTGTTTGCCTTAGACTCGCAGTAGACGCAGCGCACAACATCGTCCACACGCTCGAAGCGTGGACGCACAGGCTCAAGATTAGAGATGCACAGCGGGTTAGGACACTTGCAGCCAAGAGCCTCACCACCGTGGTCGAACTTGCGCTCTGGGTCGTTCTGCCACTCGAGTAGCTTGAGGATAAGTGCCATACGCACAAACTTGCCATTTTCGACCTGACGGAAGTATGCTGCACGTGGGTCAGAGTCTACGTCGATCGAGATTTCGTTCACACGTGGTAGTGGGTGAAGAACGGCCATATGCTGCTTTGCACCACGCATCTTCTCGGCATCGAGCACGAAGCAGTCCTTAACACGTTCGTACTCCTCGAGGTCGGTGAAACGCTCCTGCTGCACACGTGTCATATAGAGTATATCTACCTCGCCGATAACGCTCTCGATGTCCGACGCCTCACGATACTCCACGCCATAGCGGTCGCATACATCACGCTTAATATAGTCGGGCAATGCAAGCTCTGGCGGTGCTATAAGCACAAACTTAGTATTCTCGTAGCGTGTCATAGCCTTGATGAGCGAGTGTACCGTACGGCCATACTTAAGGTCGCCAACAAGGCCTATTGTGAGGTTGTTGAGCGTGCCCAGCTCTCGCTTGATCGTAAGCAGGTCGGTCATCGTCTGCGTAGGGTGGCTGTGCGAGCCGTCGCCAGCATTGATGATCGGTGTGCGTGATATCTCCGTAGCGGCAAGTGGTGCGCCCTCAACCTTGTGGCGCATGGCGATGATGTCGGCAAAGCAGTTGATAACCCTCACAGTATCCTGCACGGTCTCGCCCTTAGATACCGACGACGACTTAGCGTCGGCAAAGCCAAGGACGTTGCCACCAAGCTCCATCATGGCAGCCGTGAAACTTAGGCGTGTGCGGGTGCTTGGCTCGTAGAATAGCGTTGCGAGCTTCTTACCTCGGCACACCTCGCTATATTTATCTCGGTTGGCGATGATGTCTTCGGCTAAGGCAATAATCTCGGCGATCTCTTGTACCGATAGATCGGTAGGGTCTATCAAATGCTTCATTATCAGTTGCTTATTTTATGTTATTACTTAATCCACGACTCATCCGAAGGGTTGCTGCGGAACTTTAAGATGCGCTCCTTGTCCTCAGCCTTGATGTAACCCTCCTCGGCAGCAACCTCTACCAGTGCGTCGAGGTTTGAGAGCGAGTAGTTCTTAGCCTCGGCAGCTGCCAAGCGGTCCAAGCCCTTCTGCATACCATAGGTGAAGATGCTTACGATGCCAAGAACCTCTGCACCAGCATTACGCAATGCCTCGACAACCTCTATGCAGCTACCTGCCGTAGAGATAAGGTCCTCGACAACGACAACCTTCTGTCCCTTCTCCAACTTACCCTCGATCTGGTTGCCACGACCGTGGTCCTTAGAGCCTGAGCGCACATAGCCCATAGGCAGGTTGAGGATTGTTGCTGTGATAGCGGCGTGGGCGATACCTGCCGTAGATGTACCCATAAGCACCTCTACCTCTGGGTAGTGCTTGCGGATAAGCTCAGCAAGACCCTCCTCCACGTGGTTACGCACCTCAGGAGCGGTGAGTGTTAGACGGTTGTCGCAGTATATAGGGCTCTTAATGCCACTTGCCCAGGTGAAGGGCTGCTCAGGACGCAAGAACACAGCGCCAATAGAGAGCAAATCTTTCGCAATCTTCTTTTCCATATCTTCTGTTAGTTTTACGTTATAACTAAATTACTCGCCAACAAACTCACGCAGACAACGCTCGTAGGCCTCCACGGGGTCTGCGGCTGCGGTGATAGGGCGGCCAACGACGATAAAGTCAGAGCCAATCTCACGTGCACGCTCAGGAGTTGTTACACGCACCTGGTCGCCAACATCGCCATCGGCAAAGCGCACGCCAGGAGTTACGGTCATAAACTCCTTGCCACACGCCTCCTTGACCATAGCTGCCTCCAGTGGTGAGCAAACCACGCCATCGAGACCTGCCGCCTTGGCATTCTCGGCATACTTAACGATGGTGTCGTTGATCGAAGCGCCGATGAGAAGCTCCTTCTGCATACGCTCCTCAGAGGTAGAGGTAAGCTGTGTCACGGCGATAAGTAGTGGGCGTGTGCCATCCTCACGTGTAAGGCCCTCGATGGCGGCACGCATCATATCCACAGTACCTGCGGCGTGTACGTTGGTCATATCCACGTCCAAGTTGCGGAGTACCGACATAGCCTTCTTCACTGTGTTTGGAATGTCGTGAAGCTTGAGGTCGAGGAAGATACGGTGGCCACGAGCCTTGATCGTACGTACAATCTCGGGACCCTCGGCATAGAATAGCTCCATACCGATCTTTACGAATGGCTTACGGCCAGTGAACTTATCAAGAAAGTTGAGTGTCTGCTCCTTGCTGCTAAAGTCGCAAGCAATAATTACATCACGCTTACTCATAATATATTCAGTTTTAGGTTGTTACTTACTTTACAATGCCTATTATGTCGCTCAGGCGCTTGATGCCAAGACGCTCCATCTCTTCAGGTAGCGACTCGATAATCTCCTTTGCGGCATATGGGTTTTTGAGGTTTGCAGCGCCTACCTGTACTGCCGTAGCTCCCGCCATCATCATCTCGATAACGTCCGAAGCTGAGCTTACGCCACCGCAGCCCATAACTGGAATGTTGCAGGCGTTAGCCACCTGATAGACCATACGCACAGCCACTGGGAAGATAGCATCGCCTGAGAAACCACCCATTTTGTTGGCAATGACAGGCTTACGTCGCACGGTGTCGATACGCATGCCAAGCAGCGTGTTAATCAGACAGATACCATCGGCGCCAGCCTCCTCGCAAGCACGTGCAATAGCCACAATATCGGTAACATTGGGGCTTAGCTTGATGAATACTGGCTTTGTGGTTACGGCCTTCACACGACGTGTCACCTCGGCAGCCGACTCGGGCTGTGTGCCGAAGCTCATACCGCCGTTGTGCACGTTGGGGCACGATACATTGACCTCGATGATCTCCACCTGCTCCTCCTTGTCTATCTTTGCGCAACACTCCTCATACTCCTCAAGTGAGAAGCCGCTGATGTTGGCGATGATAGGGTTGTGGAATATCTGGCGAAGGTGGGGTAGCTCCTCGGAGATAACCTTGTCGATGCCTGGGTTTTGCAGACCTACCGAGTTGATAAGTCCCGATGTGCACTCGGCAATACGTGGTGTTGGGTTACCAAAGCGTGCATCACGCGTAGTGCCCTTGAACGATATAGCGCCGAGGCAGTCAAGGTCGTAGAAGTCGGCAAACTCTCGGCCAAAGCCGAATGTTCCCGAGGCTGGTATTACGGGGTTGGTGAGCTTCACGCCGCAAAGCTCAACCGAAAGGTCGTAGTGCTTTACCATACAATCTCATCACGTTTTAGTACTGGACCATCCTTGCATATGCGCTTATTGCCGTACTTCGTCTTGCACGTACATCCCATGCAAGCACCAAAGCCACAGCCCATGCGCTCCTCAAAGCTATACTCGCCGTCGCACGATGTGTTATCGTACAACGCCTTGAGCATAGGCAGCGGACCACAGGTGTAGAGGTAGTCATACTCAATACCGTTATCGCGAATAGCATCGGTCACGAAGCCACGTGTGCCAAACGAGCCATCTGCCGTTGAGCAGTGTACATCCACGCCGAGGGCCTTGAACTCCTCGTAGTAGAATATCTCCTCACGAGTGTTAAAGCCAAGTATCACCGTAGGACGTTTACCCTCCGAGAGTAGTCGCTTGCATAGGTTGTAAAGCGGTGGAACACCCACGCCACCACCTACGAGCAGTGGGCGCTGAGCCTCGTTCTCGGTGTTGAAGCCATTGCCAAGTCCTGTGAGTATGTCGAGCTTCTGGCCTGCAACCATACCCTGCATCTGTTCAGTGCCACGACCCACTACCTTATATATAATAGTAATGGTCTTAGCGTCGTAGTCCGACACCGAGATGGGGCGACGCAGATACTTGCCCTCAAGCTCGATGTTGATAAACTGTCCTGAGCGGGTTACGTACTGAGTATCGCCCTCCAACACCATGCGGTAGACCACAGGTGTCAGAGGCTCGTTACTTAGAATTGTGTATATATCCTTTTTATACATTATTCAGCGTCGATTGTAGATACACCCAGCGTAATCTCCTCCAATACGTCGAGAAGCACGCTTACGGTCTCGAGTGCGGTGAAGATTGTCACGTTGTTCTCAACGGCGCAACGACGGATGTCGTAGCCATCGAGACGTGCGCTATGCTGGTTGATATCTATGGTGTTGATAACATAGTTCACGTGGCCCTTGCGTATCGAGTCGAAGATCTCTGTCGAGCCCTCGCTGAGCTTCTGGAGCATACGTGTGCGGATGCCATTCTCACGTAGATACTTGGCCGTACCGCTCGTTGCCTCGATGTTGAAGCCAAGCTCATAGAAGCGGCGGATGAGAGGCAGGGCACGTGGTTTGTCGGCATCGGCAATCGAGATAAAGATTGTGCCGTAGTTGGCAATGGTCATTCCTGAGGACTGCAACGACTTGTAGAGTGCACGACGTAGCGACGAGTCGTAGCCGATAGCCTCACCCGTAGACTTCATCTCAGGCGATAGGTATGAGTCCACACCACGAATCTTGGCGAACGAGAATGCTGGGGTCTTTACGTACCAGCGCTTCTTCTCGTCGGCGATAATCTTATCTACGCCCTGTTGCTTGAGGCTCTTACCGAGCATCACGTTGGTAGCGATCTTCGCCATAGGCATACCTGTAGCCTTCGAGAGGAATGGTACGGTACGTGACGAGCGTGGGTTCACCTCGATGACATATACCATATCGTGGTCGTCGGCGATGAACTGGATGTTGTAGAGGCCGATGATGCCAATCTCCTTACCCAGACGAATGGTGTAGTCGATGATTGTATCCTTAACCTTCTGGCTCACGCTAAATGTCGGGTAGACGCTGATTGAGTCACCCGAGTGAATACCTGTGCGCTCGACGTGCTCCATAATACCTGGGATGAAGACATCCTGGCCGTCGCAGATAGCGTCCACCTCGAGCTCTTTACCCATAATATACTTATCGACCAATACAGGCTGATCCTCATTAACCTCTACGGCAGTCTTGAGGTAGTGGCGCAAGGCCTCCTCGTTAGATACGATCTGCATTGCTCGTCCACCGAGCACGTAGCTTGGACGCACCAACACAGGGTAACCGATGCGCTCAGCAGCTGCCACACCACGCTCAATGTCGGTGATAGCCTCAGCGTCGGGCTGAGGGATGCCTGCCTTGCGCATAATAGCCTCAAAGCACTTGCGGTCCTCGGCATTGTTGATTGCCTCGATGCCCGTGCCGATGATCTCTACGCCGAGGTCGGCCAGAGGCTTAGCGAGGTTGATAGCTGTCTGGCCACCGAGCGAAACGACTACGCCCGTAGGCTTCTCGAGCTCGATGACATTCATAACATCCTCGACCGTAAGTGGTTCGAAGTAGAGCTTGTCGCTTGTTGTATAGTCGGTAGATACGGTCTCGGGGTTATTGTTGATGATGATAGCCTCGTAGCCAGCCTCACGAATAGCCCAGATGGCGTGTACCGTAGAGTAGTCGAACTCAACACCCTGACCGATACGGATAGGGCCTGAGCCGAGCACTATGATCTTCTGACGAGGTGTCACGATAGACTCGTTCTCCTGCTCGTATGTAGAGTAGAGGTATGGCACCTTAGAGTCGAACTCTGCGGCGCACGTATCAATCATCTTGTATACTGGGAAGATGTTGTTTGCCTTACGAAGTAGGAATACCTCCGACTCGGTCATCCCCCACATCTTGCCGATAAACTTATCGCTGAAGCCCATACGCTTAGCATCCTTGAGCACCTCGACGTTGCGTGGGTTCTCCTTTACGATGTGCTCCATCTCGACGATGTTCTTCAGCTTCTCGAGGAAGAATAGGTCGATCTTGGTGTTGTCATAGACGTGGAGAAGGTCTACACCACGGCGTATAAGCTCTGCGATGGCGTAGATACGGTCATCCGTGCCCTTGCGGATATATGCCAAGATACCCTCGACAGACATCGTGTCGAACTTTTTGTGGTAGATGTGGCATACACCAGTCTCGAGCGAGCGTACAGCCTTCAACAATCCCTCCTCAAATGTACGACCTACCGACATCACCTCGCCCGTAGCCTTCATCTGTGTGCCAAGCTCGTTCGATGCGTCGCTGAACTTGTCGAATGGGAAGCGAGCAACCTTCGTAACGATATAGTCGAGCGTAGGCTCGAAGCTCGCAGGGGTGTTGGCGATAAGAATTTCGTCGAGCGTGAGACCCACAGCCACCTTTGCCGTAACACGTGCGATAGGGTAGCCACTCGCCTTAGATGCCAGCGCCGATGAGCGGCTTACGCGTGGGTTTACCTCGATGATAAAGTATTTGAACGATAGTGGGTCGAGCGCAAACTGTACGTTGCAACCACCCTCGATCTTGAGTGCACGAATAAGCTTCAGAGCGCTTGAGCGAAGCATGTTGTACTCCTTGGCTGCAAGTGTCTGGCTTGGTGCTACCACGATAGAGTCACCTGTGTGAATACCTACTGGATCGACATTCTCCATCGAGCATATGGCGATAGCCGTATCATTCTTATCACGCATCACCTCAAACTCGATCTCCTTATATCCCTTGATGCTCTTCTCGACAAGCACCTGATGGATAGGCGATAGTGCGAGGGCGTTGCGCATAACGTCACGCAGCTCCTCCTCGTTGTCGGCAAAGCCACCACCTGTGCCACCGAGTGTGAACGCTGGGCGTAGAACTACAGGGTAGCCAATCTCTTTAGCGGCCTCAACACCCTCCTCGATAGAGTTAGTGATGCGTGAGGGGATCACAGGCTCGCCGATGCGCACACATAGCTCCTTGAAGAGCTCACGGTCCTCAGCCTCCTCGATAGAGGTAAACGACGTGCCAAGGATCTCCACGCCACACTCCTCCAAGATACCCTTCTTGGCGAGCTGTACGGCGAGGTTAAGACCTGTCTGGCCACCAAGGCCTGGCACGATGGCGTCGGGACGCTCGTAGCGGATGATCTTAGCCACATACTCGAGTGTTAGAGGTTCCATATATACCTTATCGGCAATATGGGTATCTGTCATTATGGTTGCGGGGTTCGAGTTTACGAGGATAACCTGATAACCCTCCTCCTTAAGTGCAAGACAAGCCTGTGTACCGGCATAGTCGAACTCGGCAGCCTGACCAATCACAATAGGGCCAGAGCCGATAACCATTACTTTCTTTATATCTGTTCTCTTAGGCATTTTTCTCGTCCTCCATCAATTTAATGAATTTATCGAAAAGGTATGTGTTGCTGGCCTCGGGTGTGCAGTCTGGCTGATACTGTACCGAGAAGACCTTATCTGCCGCAGCCTCTATTCCGGCGATTGTGCCATCGAGCAGGTTGCGGTGAGTAACGCTCAGTGGAGTACCCTCCAGCGATGCCTCATTAACCACGAAGTTATGGTTCTGCGACACGATCTCGAGCTTGCCATTCTCCAGACACTTCACTGGGTGGTTAGCGCCGTGGTGGCCAAACTTCAGACGCTCGTTCTTTGCGCCATAGGCCATTGCGATGATCTGGTGTCCGAGGTCCACGCCGAAGATTGGCAGCTTGCCACGCAGAGCCTCGATAGCCTTGCCTACTGCTGGTACGTCGGCAGGGTCGCCCGGGCCGTTCGAGATGAAGATGCCGTCGGGGTTGAAGGCCATAATCTCCTCGGGCGTAGAGTCGAAAGACACGATGGTCACGTTGCAACCCTTGGTGTTGAGCTGGCGGATGAAGCTATACTTAATACCGCAGTCGATAGCCACAACATCCCACTTGTGGTTTGGTGTGCGTGAGAACCAACGCTTCTTGCAACTTGTTCTCTCCACCTGATTGTGCTGAGGGGCGCTTGTGCGAATAAGCTCCATAGCCTCCTCGTGCGTGGTGTTGATATCTACGATGACTGCCTTCTGAGTGCCCTCGTTGCGGATGATGCGAGTAATCATTCGGGTGTCCACACCATAGATACCTGGGATGTCGAGCTCCTCGAATGTCTCGTTCATAGTCTTTGTGTAGCGGAAGTTGCTTGGTGCTTCGCATAGCTCACGAACAACCATACCGCCCATCGTTGGGAACTTACTCTCGAAGTCCTCGTCCATAAAGCCGTAGTTGCCCATCAGCGGGTAGGTCATCACTACAATCTGGTCGGTGTACGTTGGGTCGGAAATAATCTCCTGGTAGCCCACCATAGAGGTGTTGAATACAATCTCGCATACCGTCGTGCGGTTCGAGCCGAATCCATAGCCTGGAAACTCCTTGCCGTTTTCAAGTACAAGTTTCTTGGTAAAAGGTTTCATCTAACTTGTGATTTTATATTATTTGTTGTTATCTTCGTAAACTACGTTGCCACGATGAATGGTCATACGGATGTCGCCCTTAAGCTCACGGCCATCGAACATCGTAACCTTGCCCTGCGAGTAGAACTTGCTGCTATCTACCGTCCACTCCTTGTCGAGGTCGAGAAGTACGATGTCGGCACGATCGCCAGGGTTGATACCGCCCTCGATGCGGAACACCTTGCGAGGGTTGATGCTCATAAGCTCCACAAGGCGTTGAAGGGTGATTATACCCTTGTTCACCAAGTGGGTGTTGAGCGCTGCAAAGGCTGTCTCGAGACCTACGATGCCCATAGCGCTATCCTTAAGCCCCTTCGACTTCTCCTCGATGCTGTGTGGTGCGTGGTCGGTGGCGATCATATCTATTGTGCCATCCTTGATACCTTCGATGAGTGCTGCACGGTCCTCGGCCGAGCGTATTGGTGGGTTCATCTTCCAACGAGCATCCTCCTCGAGGTCCATATCGGTGAATATCAGGTAGTGAGGTCCGGTCTCGCACGTAACCTTCACGCCACGCCTCTTGGCCTGGCGCACGAGCTCTACGGTCTCCTTTGTCGAGATGTGGCACACGTGGTAGCGACAGCCTACACGCTCGGCAATCTCAATGTCACGACGCACCTGCTCCCACTCGCTCTCTGAGCAGATGCCCTTGTGCCCGTGCTGATGAGCATACTCGCCATCGTGGATATAGCCACCCTTGAGTAGCTCCTCCACCTCGCAGTGGGCAGCAATCAGTGAGTCGAATTTTACGGCCTCGCGCATTGCTCGCTCCATCATACCGTCAATCTGCACGCCGCTGCCGTCGTCCGAGAAGGCGCACACCTTGTCGTGTAGCGAGGCAACATCGACAAGCTCTTCGCCCTTGCGGCCAATGGTTATTGCAGCGTAGGGTAGCACCTCAATCTTGGCATCACGGTCGATGATCTCCTGCTCCACCTTTAGGTTCTCTACGCTGTCGGGTACGGGGTTGAGGTTTGGCATTGGGCATACTGTCGTGTAGCCACCACGTGCTGCTGCGGCAGTTCCTGTGGCGATACGCTCCTTGTAGCCGAATCCAGGCTCACGGAGGTGTACGTGAACATCTACAAAGGCGGGAGCTACGATAAGTCCCTCGGCGTCGATAATGGTGTCGTTCGGCGTAGTTGCGATGCTCTCTGAGAGCTCGGCGATACGGCCATCGACGATGGCAATATCCTTGCGCTCGGCTCCTAAAATCGAGCCATTTCGGATGATAGTTCTGGTGTTGCCCATATTGCAAAAAATAAGCGGCCCAAAGAGCCGCTAATATCAATTAAAAATAGTAAGTCCAAACCAATTGAGAACTCGACGACAATTGCCCGCCTGCTTGTTTCGCTGCTTGAAAATCGTAGGGTTTTCGTGACCGAGTCTCATAATTCAATTAAATTTGCGCAAAGTTAAACATTTTTTGCGAACTGTACAACATTTTTATGTCCTTATTTTAAGTTTTTTTTTACCTGCTCTAAATGTTAAAAAAAAGTTGAAAAAAGTGATTTTCGCACTTTTCTGTTTGAAAAAATATCTCTATCTTTGTCGTATGGATCGTTTATTGGGACAATACCGTATCACTTCATCACCTCACTACCGATGCTTGCCTATGATGCAGGCTGAGGCTCGAAACGTGAAGGGTGTAGTGTGTTGTGTCGATACTATCCAGCGTTTTAGCGCACATTTTGTGGCTATGTTGTGCTCTAAGAGCCGAATTTTATAGAACAGAGACCGTCGGTATATGGTGTGCCGGCGGTCGTTTATTTTTGCATATTTGAATTATAAAATACAGAGACTATGAAAGTTGCAGTTATTATGGGTTCTACCAGCGACTGGGATGTTATGAAGGCCGCAGTCGAGACTCTTGAGGAGCTTGGTATCGAGTATGAGAAGCGTGTAATCTCGGCTCACCGCACTCCCCACCTTATGTTTGAGTATGCCACAACGGCTCGTGAGCGTGGCATCGGCGCTATCATTGCGGGTGCTGGTGGTGCTGCTCATGTGGCAGGTGTTACCGCAGCATTGACAACCGTGCCAGTTATCGGCGTGCCTATCAAGACCTCGGCACTCGGTGGTATGGACTCTTTGCTCTCGATTGTGCAGATGCCCGGTGGTATCCCAGTATCGACCACAGCTATCAACGGCGCTAAGAATGCCGCTCTCATCGCTGCGTCGATTTTTGCACTTACTGACAAGGATCTTGAGCAGCGCCTCATAGCCTTCCGCAAGGCGCAGACCGACAAGGTGCTTGCTGCAGAACTTTAATCTCAAAATAACCTCCTACAAAACCCGATTATGAAGAATCGCCGTATTTTTGTTGAGAAATATCCTCAGTTCCAGGTCGAGGCCGACACGCTGCGTCGTGAGTTCAACACCAACCTCGGACTTGCGATCGAGAGCCTTCGCTATATCAACGTTTATGACCTCTTCGGCTTCAGCGATGAGCTCGTAGAGAAGAGCCGTTATAGTGTCTTTGGAGAGGTTGTCACCGACCTTGTATCCGACGAGTGCGATATGGAGGGCTGCCCCCATCTCGCTGTAGAGTATCTCCCTGGCCAGTTCGACCAGCGTGCCGCATCGGCAGTAGACTGCGTGCACCTCATCGAGCCAAATGCCGAGGTGAAGATTAAGTCGTCACGTCTGCTCATCTTCGACCAGGGCGTAACCCCAGAGCAGATGGCACGCATCGAGAAGTATTATATCAACGCCGTAGAGTCACGCAAGAAGAATCTCGACATACTCAGCGATATGGAGTCTGCCGAGGTTAAGCCTGTGCCACAGCTCGAGGGCTTCCGCAATATGACTGAAGAGGAACTTGCACCATACTGCAAGGCAAATGGCTTGGCGATGAATGCCGACGACCTGCGTGAGGTTGTTCGCTACTTCCAGGCTGAGGGCCGTGACCCTATGGAGACCGAGCTCCGCATTCTTGATACCTATTGGAGTGACCACTGCCGCCACACCACCTTCACCACCGAGATCGAGGAGATTACGCTCGACGACTCGTTTATGAGGTCCGAGATGGAGGAGTCGCTCGATTTGATGCGTAAGATACGCAAGGAGCTTGGCCGTGAACAGAAGAGCCTCTGCCTTATGGAGCTTGCTACCATAGGTGCTCGCTATCTTCGTAAGTTGGGTAAGCTCGACGACATGGAGCAGAGCGAGGAGAACAACGCTTGTAGCATCTTTGTTAATGTAGATGTCGATGGCCAGATGCAGCGTTGGTTGCTTCAGTTTAAGAACGAGACACACAACCACCCTACAGAGATTGAGCCTTTTGGCGGCGCATCGACTTGTCTTGGTGGTGCTATCCGTGACCCATTGTCGGGCCGCAGCTACGTATATCAGGCTATGCGTGTGACGGGTGCTGGCGATATCTATAAGAGCGTTGATGAGACCCTTGAGGGTAAGCTGCCTCAGCGCATCATCTCGACAAAGGCTGCTGCTGGTTACTCGAGCTATGGCAACCAGATAGGCCTTGCCACAACCCACGTTCGTGAGGTGTTCCACCCCGACTACGTGGCAAAGCGCTTGGAGGTAGGTGCTGTGGTAGGTGCTGTTAAGGCCGATAACGTACGTCGTGAGAGCCCTGCGCCTGGCGATGTAGTCTTGTTGCTCGGTGGTCGTACTGGCCGTGATGGTGTAGGTGGCGCTACTGGCTCATCAAAGGAGCATACGCTAAGCTCGTTGGAGGAGTGTAGCTCGGAGGTGCAGAAGGGTAATGCCCCTGAGGAGCGCAAGCTATCACGTCTGTTCCGCCGTGGCGACGTGACACGTCTCATTAAGAAGTCGAACGACTTTGGCGCTGGTGGTGTGAGTGTAGCTATCGGTGAGCTTACCGATGGCCTCGACATCTATCTCGACCGTGTGCCTACGAAATACGACGGATTGAACTTCTCGGAGCTCGCTATCTCGGAGTCGCAGGAGCGTATGTCGGTGGTCATCGAGCGCAAGGATATGGAGCAGTTTATGGCCCTATGTCACGAGGAGAACGTGGAGGTAACTCACGTTGCCGATGTTACGGATACTCGCCGTATGCGTATGTACTCGGCAGGCAAGGTCGTTGTAGACCTATCGCGTGAGTTTATCGACTCGGCAGGTGCTAAGCACTATACAAAGATAAATATCGGAGGTGTTGAGGAGTGTAATCCTTTCGAGCGCAAGGTTGATGGTGTGACCACAACAAAGCGTATGAAGAACAACCTCTCGGACCACAATGTGCTCTCGCAGAAGGGCCTCATAGAGATGTTTGACTCTACTATTGGTGCATCTACGGTGTTGATGCCTTATGGTGGTAAGACCCAAAATACCGAGACTCAGGTGTCGGTGCAGAAACTTCCCGTAGGCAGTGGCTTCACCAACACAGCAAGTATTATGGCCTATGGCTACAACCCATTTATCGCTAAGTGGAGCCCATATCACGGTGCTGCTTATGCCGTGGTAGATGCTTGTGCTAAGGTTGTGGCTGCGGGTGCTCGCTACGACAATATGCGCTTCTCGTACCAGGAGTACTTCGAGCGTATGACCGATGCTACATCGTGGGGTAAGCCTATGGCGGCTCTGCTTGGTGCTTTGAAGATGCAGGTGGAGCTTGGTCTACCATCAATCGGTGGTAAGGACTCGATGAGTGGTACGTTCCGAGATATCAACGTGCCTCCAATGCTTATGGCCTTCGGTATCACCACTGTCGATGCCCGTACGGTAATAAGCCCAGAGTTTAAGCGTGCAGATAACAATATCTACATCATGCGTCATACGCCTAAGGCTAACTATATGCCCGATACCGATCAGCTGAAGCGCAACTTCGACTTCGTGTCGGAGAAGATTGCGCAGGGCGACATCCTCTCGGCGTGGGCCGTAGGCTTTGGTGGTGTTGCTGAGGCGATCTCAAAGATGGCCTTCGGTAATGAGATTGGTGCTGCTGTGGAGTGTGACGAGCAGATGTTGTATGACTATTCATACGGCTCAATCGTCGTTGAGAGCCGCCGTACGCTTAACCATCCATCGGCTGAGCTTATAGGTCGCACATCGAACGAGAAGGCAATCTTCGTAAATGGCACACGCCTACCTTTGGAGGAGCTGCTCGAGGCTAATACCTCAAAGTTCGCTACGGTATATGCCGACAAGGGTAAGTCGGGTGAGCCTACACGTGTGAGCGATGGTAAGGGCTTTGTGCGTAAGTACGAGGGCGAGAAGGTCGATAAGGTTAAGGTATATATCCCCGTATTCCCAGGTACTAACTGTGACTACGACACTGCACGTGCCTTTGAGCGTGCTGGTGCCGAGGTGACGATGAGCGTGTTCAAGAACCTCACGGGTGAGGATGTCTTTGCCTCTATTCGTGAGATGACGGAGAATATCTCGAAGTGTCATATTATGGCACTTAGCGGTGGTTTCTCGGCAGGTGATGAGCCAGATGGTAGCGGTAAGTTTATCGCCAACGTACTAAATAATAGGGATGTTGCTGAGGCTATTCACGCCCTGTTGGATCGTGGTGGCTTGATGTTGGGTATCTGCAACGGCTTCCAGGCACTCGTTAAGTCAGGTCTGCTGCCTTATGGCCGTCTTGGTATGGTGACAAAGAGCTCGCCAACGCTGTTCCGCAACGATATTAACCGCCATATCTCGCAGATTGTATCTACACGTGTGGGCACTACTGCTTCGCCATGGCTTAGCTCGTTCGCTGTGGGTGACATTCACTCTATTGCAGTGAGCCACGGTGAGGGTAAGTTCGTGGTTAGCGACCAGCTTGCTGAGGAGCTCTTCCGCTCGGGTCAGGTGGCATTCCAGTATGTCGATGACCAGATGCGCCCAACAACCGACTCGCCATACAACCCTAACGGCTCGAGCTTCGCTATCGAGGGTATCATAGATCCTTCGGGACAGATCCTCGGTAAGATGGGCCACACGGAGCGCTATGAGCGTGAGTTGATGAAGAATATCCACGGCGAGAAGGTTCAGGATATATTTGCAAATGCCGTAAACTACTTCCTTAATAAATAAATAGGTATGAGAGAACTTGAACTCCAATACGAGGGAAAGAGTAAGCTGATCTACGCCACCGAGAGTAGTGAGCGAGTGGTAATCCGCTTTAAGGATGATGCCACGGCATTCTACAACATCAAGCGTGCGAAGATCGAGAATAAGGGCAAGATGTGTTGTGATATCTCGTCGATGATCCTCGGCTATCTCAATGCCAATGGTGTTAGCACCCACTTCGTTGAGCAGATAGATCAGACTGGTCAGCTATGTAGGGTTGTCGAGCATATGCCTTTGGAGGTCATCTTGCGCAACGTCATCGCTGGCTCTATGGCTAAGCGTCTTGGTATCGAGGAGGGTATCGTGCCCGAGAATACCATCTTTGACCTCTGCCTACGTGATGATAAGCTCGGCGATCCACTTGTCAATGATCACCACGTGGTGGCCCTTGGCCTTGCTACATATGAGGAGATTGCTATGATATATGATATCTCGGCACGTGTGAATAACTTGCTTGTCGAACTATTCGACAAGGCGGGCATCACGCTTGTCGATTTCAAGATTGAGTTTGGTCGTGCTGCCGATGGAACACTCATCCTCGCCGATGAGCTTACGCCCGACACCTGCCGCCTGTGGGACAAGAGTACGGGCGAGCGTATGGATAAGGATCGCTTCCGTCGTGACCTCGGCCGTGTGCGCGAAACATACCAGGAGGTGGCTACTCGCCTCAGCAACGTACTTAAATAGCTGAACTATGCTTAAAGATTCATTAGATATATATGGCGACGACCTGCACGAGGAGTGCGGTGTGTTCGGTATTTTTGGTGTGGACGACGCTCCAAACCTTGCCTACTATGGCCTTCACGCCCTGCAACATCGAGGTCAGGAGGCTTGCGGTATCTCGGCTTTCGATGGCGATAAACTCAATACCGTTAAGGGTGAGGGCTTGGTGACGGAGGTGTTCAACGCCCAGAAGTTGTCAAAGCTCTCGGGACGTATTGCAATAGGCCACGTGCGCTACTCAACAACGGGTGGTGGTGGCGCTAACAACGTTCAGCCATTCTCGTTCAACCACCATACGGGAGACTTCGCCCTGGCACATAATGGTAACTTGGTAAACTCACGTGAGCTGGCTCAGTATCTCGAGGTGCGTGGCAGTCTGTTCCACTCATCGTCGGATAGCGAGCTTCTCGCTCACCTCATCAAGAAGGATAAGAGCGATAACAACCGTATCGACAATATCATTGAGGCGCTCAATATGCTCGAGGGAGCCTTTGCCTTCCTCATTATGACTAAGAACCGTATCTACGCCTGTCGTGATAAGCACGGTCTGCGTCCATTGTCTATCGGTAGGCTCGGCGAGGGCTATGTCATAAGCTCCGAGACCTGTGCTCTCGACATTGTGGGTGCTGAGTATATCCGTGATATCGAGCCAGGCGAGATTGTCACCATCGACCACCACGGCATACGTTCGAACTACTACTCACGCTACCAGCGTCACCTTATGTGTGCTATGGAGTATATCTACTTTGCTCGCCCCGATAGCGATATCGAGGGTTGCAACGTGCATACTTTCCGTAAGCTCTCGGGTCGCTACCTCTATGAGCAGTGCCCAACCAAGGCCGACGTGGTTATCGGCGTGCCCGACTCGAGTATCAGTGCCGCTATCGGCTATTCGGAGGCCAGTGGCATCCCCTATGAGATGGGTCTAATCAAGAACAAGTATATCGCACGTACGTTCATACAGCCCTCGCAGGAGATGCGTGAGAAGGGTGTGCGTATGAAGCTCTCGGCCGTTCGTTCGCTGGTTAAGGGTAAGTCGGTGGTGCTTATCGACGATAGTATCGTTCGTGGCACTACGTCGTTGCGTATTGTGCGTCTGCTCAAGGAGGCGGGTGCTCGTGAGGTGCACGTGCGTATCGCCAGCCCAGCGATTACCAACCCCTGTTTCTACGGTATTGATATGTCCACACGCAAGGAGCTACTCTCGGCACGTATGTCGAAGGAGGAGGCGTGCAAGGCTATCGAGGCCGACTCGTTGGAGTTCCTCTCGGAGGAGTCGTTGCTAAAGTCGGGAGGCCGCTCGGAGTTGTGTATGGCCTGCTTCAACGGCTGCTATCCAACGTCGTTGTATCAAAATAGAGTCGATGATAAATAATTAAATATATATATAGGTATGGCAAAAAGTTACGAAGCAGCCGGTGTAAATCTTGAGGCTGGTTACGAAGTGGTTCGACGCATTAAGTCGCACGTTGCCTCGACAAAGCGTCGTGGCTCGATGGGTAACATCGGCGCATTTGGCGGTATGTTCAACCTCGCAGAGCTCAACATTAAGGAGCCTGTGCTGGTGAGTGGTACTGATGGCGTAGGTACTAAATTGAAACTTGCTTTCGAGATGGATAAGCACGATACTATCGGTATCGATGCTGTGGCTATGTGTGTAAACGATGTCTTGGCGCAGGGCGCTGAGCCTTTGGTATTCTTGGACTACGTTGCCGTAGGTCACAACGAGCCAGCAAAGGTTGAGGCTATCGTCTCGGGTGTTGCTGAGGGTTGCCGTCAGGCAGGCTGCGCATTGGTTGGTGGCGAGACTGCTGAGATGCCAGGTATGTATCAGGATGGCGAGTACGACATCGCTGGCTTCACCGTAGGTGTTGTCGAGCGCTCGAAGCTCATCGATGCTGGCGAGCGTGTTAAGGTGGGTGATGTGCTTGTAGGTATCGCCTCAAGCGGTGTTCACTCTAACGGCTTCAGCCTTGTGCGTAAGGTTGTTAGCGACAATGGTCTCAAACTCTCGGAGGAGTATCCCGAAATTCCTGGTCGTACACTCGGCGAGGCACTCTTGGAGCCTACACGCATCTACGTTAAGCAGGTGCTCAAGGTTATCGCTGAGTGCGACGTGCACGGCATCAGCCACATCACAGGTGGTGGCTTCGACGAGAACATCCCTCGTATCTTGAAGGAGGGTCAGGGTGTCGAGGTTAAGGAGGGCACGTGGGAGATCCTCCCCGTATTCCGCCTCTTGGAGAAGTATGGCAAGGTGGGCCACCGTGAGATGTTCAACATCTTCAATATGGGCATAGGTATGGTCATAGCGCTCCCTGAGAGCGATGCCCAGAGGGCTATCTCAATACTTGAGTCGTGTGGCGAGCGTGCCTCGGTCATCGGCCGAGTTATCGAGGGTGAGGGAGTAACAATCATCTAACGTGCGGCTATGAGTAGAGTTCGTCTTGCGGTATTTGCCAGCGGCAGCGGTAGCAACTATGAGGCTATCGCCCAAGCCTGCTCGGATGGCCGTCTCGATGCAGAGGTTGTGTTGCTGGTATGCGATAAGCCTGGTGCTAAGGTGCTGGAGCGTGCTAAACGCTTTGGCACTGAGAGCTTTGCGTTCAATCCTAAGGATTACGAGTCGAAGGCTGCGTTCGAAACAGTGCTTCAGCGTATGCTCGAGGAGCGTAAGGTCGATTACATCTGCCTCGCAGGGTATATGCGCATCGTAGGTCCTGTGTTGTTGAGGGCTTTCGAGCAGCGCATCATCAACATACACCCATCGTTGCTCCCATCGTTCAAGGGTGCACACGCCATCCAGGATGCAGTGGACTATGGTGTGAAGATCTTTGGCGCAACGACCCACTTTGTGGACGACACACTCGACGGCGGTCGTATCATCGACCAGGGTGCTATTGTCTACGAGGGTAACGACATTGAGGAGCTTACAAACCTCATACACAAGATAGAGCATAGCCTCTATGTTAAGACCATTAATAAACTGATAAACAAGAAATTTTAAGATATGCGAGCATTAGTTAGCGTTAGCGATAAGTGTGGCGTTGTGGAGTTCTGCCGCGAGCTCCAACGTCTTGGCTGGGAGATAATTGCTACGGGAGGCACACAGAAGCTTCTCGACGATAGTGGTGTTAAGACCATTGGCATTAGCGAGGTTACGGGATTTCCCGAGATCTGCGACGGCCGTGTAAAGACCCTACATCCTAAGGTGCACGGTGGCCTGTTGGCACGTCGTGATGATGAGAGCCACCTCAAGGCCCTCAAGGATAACTCTATCGAGTTTATCGATATGGTATGCGTAAACCTATACCCCTTCCGCCAGACCATTGCTAAGCCCGATGTGAAGATGGAGGATGCCATCGAGAATATCGACATTGGTGGCCCTTCGATGCTTCGCTCAGCAGCCAAGAACTATCGTGACGTGACTGTTGTGTGCGACCCTACGGACTATGCTCGTATCATCGCCGAGATTGAGGCTGGTGGCAACACCACACTCAAGACACGTCTCGAGCTCTCGGCAAAGGCATATACGCACACCGCAGAGTACGATATGTGTATCGCAACATATATGCGCAAGGCGGCAGAGCTCAACGAGAAGCTCTTCGCCTCGTTCGACCTCAAGCAGTCGTTGCGCTATGGCGAGAACCCTCATCAGCAGGCTAAGTTCTATGCCGCAGCAGAGGCTGTGCCTTACTCGTTATCTACGGCTAAGCAGCTCAATGGCAAGGAGATGTCCTATAACAACATTCAGGATGCTAACGCTGCGCTCAACATCGTACGTGAGTTTAAGGAGCCATTTGCCGTGGGTCTTAAGCATATGAACCCTTGCGGTGCCGCCATAGGTAGCGATATTAAGGAGGCGTGGCAGAAGGCTTATGAGGCCGACACCGTGAGTATCTTCGGTGGTATTGTTGCCGTGAACCGTGAGATTACACGCGAGGTGGCAGAGCTTATGAAGCCTATCTTCCTCGAGATTATTATGGCTCCATCGTTCTCGGAGGAGGCTCTCGAGGTGCTCTGCACAAAGAAGAACTTGCGCCTGTTGCAGGTAGATATGGGCGAGTTGTCAGCTCCTCAAACGCAGTATGTGTCGGTAAATGGCGGTCTGCTTGTGCAACAGCTCGATACTGAGACCAAGGAGGTGGTAGCCGATATGTGCGTTACGGAGCGTAAGCCTTCGGCAGCAGAGCTCGAGGATATGAACTTCGGCTGGCGCATCGTTAAACACGTTAAGTCGAACGCCATCGTGGCTGTTAAGGATGGTCATACCGTGGGTGTGGGCGCTGGTCAGATGAACCGTGTAGGCTCGGCAGAGATTGCCCTCAAGCAGGCGGCAGCTGCGGGCTTCACATCAGGCCTTGTGCTGGCCTCGGATGGCTTCTTCCCATTCGACGATACAGTGACTCTTGCTCAGCAGTATGGCGTGACAGCCCTCGTGCAGCCTGGTGGCTCGGTACGTGACGAGGACTCGGTAAAGCGTGCCGACGAGTTTGGAATGACGATGTTGATGACGGGAATGCGTCACTTCAAACATTAATTTGTTGTGATAAGGCATCATCTACTGCCGCTTTCCGAATTGTCAAAAGCAATGGGCAGTACGCCCAAGTACAGCCCATCGCTTTGAAATTCGCCGAGCGTTGTATCTGATACCTTCTAACAACAAATTGGTTCTTTGTCGTGATAAAGGGGCATCTTCGACCTCTCAATCGCTGTGCTGAATGGGAAATACGCCAAGTATGTCCCATCCAGCCCAGACTCTTAATCGAGGCCAAATATGCTCCCTTTCTAACAACAAATTATTTGGGGTGGGGAGTGATAAGTTAGTTTTGGTGAATACCCATAGTACCCAGTATCCCCATAGTCCCCACAAAACAAAAAAACGTAATAAAACAATGAAAATATTAGTTGTAGGTTCGGGTGGACGTTGCCACGCAATCGTCGAGGCTATTGCTCGTTCACCAAAGGCATCAAAGATATATGCAGCACCAGGCAATGCTGGTATTGCGCAGCTGGCTGAGTGCGTAGCCATAAAGGATACCGACGTGGAGGCCCTTGTGGAGTTTGCCAAGAACAATGGCGTGGAGCTTACCGTAGTAGGCCCTGAGGCAGCATTGGCGGTAGGCATTGTAGACCGCTTCCGTGAGGAGGGATTGGCAATATTTGGCCCTACGAAGGCTGCCACCGAAATTGAGTCGAGCAAGGATTTTGCTAAGCGACTGATGGTGAAGTACGATGTGCCTACGGCAGCCTACGCCACATTCTCGAACTACGACGAGGCGTTGGCCTATGTGCGTCGTGGCTCACTGCCCACCGTGCTTAAGTACGATGGCTTGGCAGCAGGCAAGGGTGTGGTCATCGCCACAACAATGGAGGAGGCTGAGGCTACGTTGCGTGATATGCTGCTCGACACTCGCTTTGGTGAGGGTAGGGTAGTCATCGAGGAGTTCCTCACTGGCGAGGAGTTCTCGCTGATGTGCTTCGTGGCGGGTAACAAGATTTGCCCTATGCCCGTGGCGCAGGATCATAAGCGTGCCTACGACAACGACGAGGGTCCGAATACTGGCGGTATGGGTGCCTACACAGAGCTGCCATTCATCACTGCGGAGGATCACGACTATGCCATGCGCAACATCATGCAGCGTGTGGCCGATGCTATGGTCGAGGAGGGTACCCCATTCACCGGCGTACTCTATGGCGGCCTGATGAAGACCCCACAGGGTATCAAGGTCATAGAGTTCAACGCCCGCTTTGGCGACCCAGAGACCGAGGTGGTGCTACCACGTCTTAAGAGCGATGCCGTAGATCTGTTTATGGATGTAGCGTGTGGCAGAGAGCCTAAGGCTGAGTGGTCAGATAGGGCTACTCTGGGCATTGTGCTTGCATCAAAGGGCTACCCTGGAAGCTACGATAAGGGTGCTGTGATACGTGGCACCGAGAATGTGGAGTCAAAGATCTACCATATGGGTACAGCGCTTAAGGATGGCGAGCTTGTAACTGCCGGTGGCCGTGTGATGATTGTGGTGGCTGAGGCAACAACGCTACGTGAAGCACAACAAAAGGCCGAGGCAGACGTTAAGAGAATTGAGTGCGACAACCTATTCCACCGTACGGATATAGGTGCTAAGGCATTCAAGTAATTGTATAACTAAAAATGTAAAACTATGATTATAAAAGGTAAAGATCTTTCAGTATCTATCAAAGAGGCACTCAAGGTGCGTGTGTCGGTACTCAACGACCAGTATGGTCGCACACCAAACCTTGTGGTTGTCCTTGTGGGTGACGACCCTGGTAGTGTGTCGTATGTTACGGGTAAGGCTAAGGCTGCCACCGAGGTGGGCATACGCAATACCACCATACGCCGTGAGGCTACGATCACTGAGTCGGAGCTTCTCGATATTGTCGAGCAGCTAAACAACGACGATGATGTCGATGGCATCCTTGTGCAGCTGCCACTGCCTAAGCATATCAACGAGGATAAGGTCATCGCAGCCATCTCGCCCGAGAAGGATGTCGATGCTTTCCACCCTATGAACGTGGCAAAGCTATGGCTTAAGCAACCCTGTATGCTCCCTTGCACGCCTAAGGGCATCATAAAGCTGCTACACTTCGCCGGCGTGGATATCGCTGGCAAGGAGGCTGTGGTCATCGGCCGTAGCAACATTGTGGGTCAGCCTGTGGCTAAACTCCTCTTGGATGCCAACGCCACTGTCACCGTGGCACACTCAAAGACCAAGAATCTCGATAAGATTACCCGCCGTGCCGACATCCTCGTTGTGGCCATAGGCCGTGAGAGGTTTGTGACCGCCGATATGATCAAGCCTGGCGCTGTGGTCATCGACGTGGGTGTAAATCGTGACTCTCGCACAGGTAAGCTCTGTGGCGACGTAGACTTCGAGGAGGCTCAGTATGTAGCTGCAGCAATCACCCCTGTGCCTGGTGGTGTAGGCCCTATGACCATCACCTGCCTAATGGAGAATACCGTAGAGGCATATATCAACAGAATGAGTAAGTAACAAACCAACTAACCTAAAACATACAATTATGATCGAGAGATATAGTCGTGAGATTATGCGCAAGGTGTGGACCGAGCAGAATAAGTTCGATGCCTACCTTCGTGTCGAGATTTTGGCCTCTGAGGCGTGGAGCCAGCTTGGCGTGGTGCCTAAGGAGGATGTGGCAAAGCTCTGGAAGGATGCTAAGTTCGACATCGAGCGCATCTACGAGATTGAGCAGCAGACACGTCACGACATCGTGGCCTTTACACGCGCCGTGAGCGAGAGCCTCGGCGAGGAGCGTAAGTGGGTGCACTATGGCCTCACAAGCACCGACGTGGTAGATACCGCCAATGGCTACCTTCTAAAGCAGGCTAACTCAATCCTTTTGGAGGATATCGAGAAGATGCTCGAGGTGTTGCGCCAGCGTGCCATAGAGTTTAAGTCTACGCCCTGCATCGGCCGTACTCACGGCATTCACGCCGACATCACCTGCTTCGGCCTTAAGTGGGCATTGTGGTACGAGGAGATGAAGCGTAACCTTAACCGCTTTATCACCGCCGCACGTGGCGTTGAGGTGGGTAAGATCTCGGGCGCTGTGGGCAACTTCGCCAACATCCCTCCATTTATCCAGGACTACGTATGCGAGAAACTCGGCATCGAGAGCGCAAATATCTCAACACAGGTAATTCAGCGTGACCGCCACGCCTACTATATGGCTACGTTGGCCGTCATAGCATCGAGCATCGAGCAGATGGCTATGGAGATCCGTAACTTGCAGCGTACCGAGGTACACGAGGTGGAGGAGTCGTTCGGCAAGGGGCAGAAGGGCTCAAGCGCTATGCCTCATAAGCGTAACCCTATCTCGAGCGAGAATATGTGTGGCTGCGCACGTGTTATGCGTGGCTATATGGCGGCATTCTACGAGAATGTGGCACTCTGGCACGAGCGTGATATCTCGCACTCATCAACCGAGCGTATCATCCTTCCCGATGCAACAATGCTTCTCGACTATATGCTCAACCGCTTTAGAGGTATCCTCGAGAACCTCGTGGTGTTCAAGGATGTGATGATGGAGAATATCTACCGCACACGCAAGGTTATCTTCGCACAGCGTGTTATGAACGCCCTTATCGAGAAGGGCTTCTCACGTGAGCAGGCCTACGATACTGTTCAGCCTGTGGCTATGCGTGCTATGAGCGAGCGTGCTGACTATCAGGAGCTTCTTGCTGAGACTCCTGCTGTCATGGAGGTGCTTACACGTGAGGAGCTTGATGCTTGCTTCACGCTGGAGTACTACCTGAAGAATGTAGATTTTATCTTTGATCGTGTCGGCATAGAGTAATTTTCGATTATAAGGCCGCATCTGTGACCTCTCAATCATTGGGCTGAATAGGAAATACGCCAAGTATGTCCTATCCAGCCCAATTTCTTAATCGAGGCCACATCTACGACCTTCTAATCAAAAATTCGGTCGGGAGTAGGTTCAGGGAGGATGGGGAGTTTAGTGAGCTTAGGGATTATGGGGATTATAGGGATTATGGGGATTATGGGGACGATGGGATCAGTTTCCCCAGCATCCCCAGCGTCCCCAGCGTCCCCAGTATCCCCAGTTTAGGACCTTTAGGACCATAAGACCATTACGATGTCGGGTACCACGCTGCTGTTTCGGCCGTTGGCTGTTTGCGCTGCCTGTCGCACCCATCTTAATTGTCTTACGGTCTCATTGTCTTTAATTCGGCTCAGTCTGAAGATTATGTAGAATATTCCAAGCTCTAAGGTTGCCACTTGCTACGTGGGTATACTTTTATATACCCGTGTGGAGAGAGTGTTTCTCGAGCCCAAGGTGCTGTGTAAGTCGTGGGTATACTTTTATATACCCGTGTGGTAGTGTGTGCCATTCTAATAACAATAAGTGATAGCAGGTGTCATTCTGAACGCAGTGAAGGATCTCTCGGTGAGTAATAGGGAAAGTGCTATCCCCGAGATATTTCGCTTAGCGCTCAAGATAACAAAGAGAAGATTCAAAATTTTCGAATATCTTTTTTCGACTCCCCACTGGTTTTCAGACTGATCCCCAAAAAGTAAGAGACCTCAGGAAGTACTGTGATGTACTGCCTGAGGCCCCAGTTTATTGCGACAGTCTAAATCGGCTAATTAGTACATGTCAATGCCGTCGAAGTATATCTCAGATATCACTGTGTCCTGATAGTGGGTGCCAGGGTAGACATCCACAATCTCAAATCTCAATGTCCACGAACCCTTGCCTCTTCCGTTTGGACCATAACCCACTGTACCAAGGTCAAATACCTGCAACGTGCGGCTATCCTCAAGTTCGAGATCGGTCAGCGCCTTGCCGTTGAAGTATACCCTGAGTCGCTTTACACGTGAATTTTTCTGCCATTGAGCAAGGCTCTTGACATATCCGTTGAGAATCTTAACTTCAGTGATTCGAGGGTGGTACTCTGAGAATGTGTACTCAATATATTGTCCTACGCCATAGCCTGATACTCCCTCGCACCAAACTGTTTCGTGGTTATAGTCGGCAGCATTCTGGGCATAGTATGTTACTCTACCTTGCTGGGCTAATGAACTTGATGCTCTAACTCGCTCATATTCGGCGTACCAATGATCAGTAGGATCGTATAGCTCAAATACCTTTGTGTTCAAAATTCTCTGCATTGCAGCAGGCACAACTTCATCAGCAACATAATTCGCTGCAGCCTCATACTGCGCTGCACTAATGTCGTGCACTGGGTAAATCGCCTTTGGCTTGATCATCTCGCCATTTGTTTTGCACACTACCATAGATAGTAGTAGGAGGAGTGCAGTCTTAAGTTTCATAGTTGTAATGGTTAAAATGTTTGGTTATAAGTGTTTTGTATTGCTTTATTCTCATCTCGGACTGGGTAAAGAGCCGCCCTATCACCAAAAAGGAGAGAAACTTTCGTTTCTCTCTTCGTGTACCCAGAGCCGTGTTTGAAATGTGAAATAGTGCCAAATTTAGCAACTCCGCTTGCAGGTGCTTATAGCGAGGTTATAGTGTTGTAATGCAATACTTTGTATATTGCAAAAAGTCTTTCAAGCTTTTTCACAAAATTGCATTTTTCTACAAATAGGTTGCCAAAAAGTTAGGAAAATTGGCAACCTTTCATTATCTTTGTAGTGCGTTATTGATAATAAATATAAGTTTTACACTATGAAGATTACTACAACACTATCCGCAAAGACGGATAAACACACTCAAAAGAGTGAAATCCTGCTCCGTTTAATTGTGGGCAAGGTAAACGGCAAAGCCGTTGCAATCAGAGCCAAGAGCCGTATTTTCGTTAGTCCAGAGCGATGGGATGCAAAGGAGGGTACAATCCAAACGGATATACGCACAACCAAGATTATGTCGGCTCAAAAGCGTAAAGAGGTCGAGGAAGAGAAACAAGCACTCCAAGAAACAAGCGACAACCTCTCTGCTCTCATTAGCGAGATTAAGTCTAAATTTCTCGCTACACCAGTCGAGCAAATTACAAAAGAGTGGCTCGAAGATGTGATAGACCGCTATCGCTTTCCCGAAAAGTACGAGGTTAAGGAGGAAAAACCTGCGTTCTTTGCAACTCTCGATCTATTCCTCAACAAGCACAAACTATCGGAGGTACGCAAAAAGAATTTCCGTGTAATCTATCGAGCCTTGCAGCGTTTCGAGTTGTGGAACAAAACCACACTCGACCTTGATACTATCACACAAGAAACGCTCCGAGATTTTGAGGAGTTCTTGCGTGTGGAAAATACATTTTTCCAAAAGGATGAGCAGAGCAATAAGTGGTCGTGTATCAACGAGGATTACAAGGTGGTATATGAGGCTTATCCCGAAACTCGCACTCCACAAGCACGAGGACAAAACACCATCAACGATATATTTACCAAGTTGCGTACCTTTTACCTTTGGTGCATCGACAATGGAAAGACCACAAACAACCCTTTCCGCCACTATAAGATAGAGGAGTGTGTATATGGTACACCCTACTATATCACTATCGAGGAACGCAACCAGCTCTACAATGCCGACCTATCGGCTCGACCTCAACTTGCTATCCAACGAGATATATTTGTGTTTCAATGCCTTATCGGTTGCCGTGTGGGCGATTTATACCGATTTACAAAAGCAAATGTAATCAATGGAGCAATAGAGTATATTGCTCGTAAGACAAGGGACAATCGAGCAATAACCGTGCGTGTACCCCTCAATGCAATAGCCAAAGAGATACTCGAAAGATATGCCGACTACGGAGGCGATAAACTCCTGCCTTTTATCTCGGAGCAAAAATATAACATAGCGATAAAAGAGGCTTTCAAGTTAGCCGGTATTACTCGCATCGTAACAGTTCGCAACCCAACTACTGGCGAGGAGGAGCAAAGACCTATCAACGAGATAGCATCCTCGCATCTTGCTCGTAGGTGTTTTGTCGGCAACCTCTACAAACAAGTGAAAGACCCTAACCTCGTAGGTGCGTTATCAGGACACAAACAAGGTAGCAAGGCATTTACTCGCTATCGTGAAATAGACGAGGAAATGAAACAAGATTTGGTAAAACTTTTAGAGTAGGAGGTGGTTATGTTTGGATTTATATTTAGCGTATTATGCTTTTTCGCATTTGCAGGCGAGGCATTTAGTACCAAAGGCAGAAGATAGGAGGGCAAGCGTATGATGAGCGAGAATTATAACGATTTTATAAGAGCATATAGACCAGATAGCATTTTTTATCACGCTGTTAGTATGATTGTCTATTATTTGGTTAAGGATGATAAGCATAAACTTGGTGTTCCCTATGCTATCGGGAAAGATGATAGTGCATATCGTATGAGGTTACAAATGGGTGTTAATCATAAAATCGTTAATGATGAAATGCTATGCACCCATAAGGATAGCAAAGGCACTAATGAGGTTGTAATGCGTGGAGCGTGTGAGTATATAAGCGAGGAGTTATTGCATATCCCTACGGATAACAAAGAATTGTTTATTAAGGATATTTTGCATCAGTTGTCGGGCACTTATTACAGACTTTTAGAGCCTATCTTTAAGGATAAAAAGCGATATGCAAAGGTGTATAATCTGCTAATCGATGACAACGACCATAAAGAAAAACAAAGTTATGAGTTCGTGAATTGGGCATACCAAAATTACCAATCATTTATCTCATTTCTATATGGTATTTGTGAAAAACATAATATAGACCTTGATAGTTTGCAGGATGATAACGACCTGCGAATTACACCATATAAGAGTAGTAAGCCTAAATCAACCTCGATAACCAAGAAAAAGACTACTACACTATCGAGCGATGAAAGAGCAAAGAAGATAGAGAGAGTTGTGCAAAATCTCGATGACCTTTTTAATGTGGCTACAAAAAGGAAATACGATAGACTTACAGCCGATTTGGCAAAATATGCGATAGATAGGTGTAAGACGGGAAAGGATATATATGCTTTGGCAACTTTTCTATATAGGTGCAAAAATATAACCATAGTTAGCAAGCCCAATACTATAACCAAGTGGATTGATGTATTTAAGAGTGCTTGCGAAAACGATTTGCAAACGGACAACTATAAACCTAATAAGGTTAACCCTCAAATTGAGGAGGCGATGAAATACTTTACATATTTGCAAATTTAACAATACCCCAATTAGTACCCTTACGATAATACCCCTCTATAAAGTCAAGTGATTGATATAGAGGGGTTTATTATTCTTATTATAATACCCCAAATCGTTGATTTTCAAACCATTACCTACCTTTGCAATGTGGTTAAGGAGATGCCGACCTTAATCAATGCAGCAAGCGGAACGGCAACCGTAAGGCTGTTGGTTTAATGATAAAATAGGTAATGATATGATGACTATTTTACAATGCAATCGGGAAGAGTTGCGAGCTGAAATCAAGGCGATTTATGCCGAGATAATTTCCGATGCGATGAAAGAGGCAGAGGCAAAAGCAAAAGAAATGCTACTAACGCCTGCGGAGGTTTGCAAGCAGTTGAGCATCAGTGATGTAACATTGTGGCGTTGGCAAAAAGCCGAGTACCTTACACCTCTATACATTGGAGGCAAAAGGCGTTTTAAGTCAAGCGAGGTGCAGGCTATCATAGAGAAAGGAGGAGCAAGATGCTAAAAGAGAACAATGCCTCCGAAGTACAAGGAACAACGGAGGCAATAAGCGAGGCAAGTGTGTTATTTCAATGCAAAGATAGTGAAAATCAAGGAAATAAACAAGACCATCCGCAAATAATTCGTGTTGGAAACGATGTTTTGGAGTTGATAACTATCCCCGACACACTCGGCAGACCCCACACTACCCTTGTAGGTCGAACAAGAGAGGTTATAAAAGAGCGTTACGGCAATAGTACACTAACCCAAGCACCATATTATGATGCTCTTGCAGTAGTGCCAAGCCATACCGACTACAAGCAGGTTGTAGGCAACTGTTGGAACATATACAACCGATTAGAGATTGAGCCAAACAAAGGCGAGCATCCGATGTGGGATATGTTGATGAAACGCATTTTTGGAGAGCAAGAGGCTCTCGGTTGGGATTACCTTACTTTGCTTTATCGTAACCCTACCCAAGTGCTACCAGTTCTTTGTCTTGTTTCGCCTGAAAACCACACGGGAAAGAGTAGTTTTGGCAATGCGTTGTCTTATCTATTTGGGGCGAATGTTGGATTTTATACCCAAGATGACCTAAACTCAACATTCAACGGATGGATTAAGTCTTTGGTGGCAGTTTTCGAGGAGATTAGCGATGCGAAAAAGACCCTTAATAAAATTAAGGCAATGAGTACCGCAAAAAAGGCAACTATCAACGAAAAATACAAGCCACAAGTGGATTTTGAGCCTTTTGTTAAGTTGGTTATTCTCTCGAATAATGCCGAAACGCTGATTAAGGCGACCGAGTTTGATGTACGCTATTGGATTAGGCGATTAAACCCTCTAACGGCAGAGGAATATATCCCCAAGTTCGATGCTCGACTACAAGCCGAAACCCCTGCGGTGCTTTATACACTGGCAACACGGCAAATGGCAACACCCGACCAAAGCCGTATGTGGTTTTCTCACGATGCAATAAAGACCGATGCTCTTGCGGTGGTCGTGGAAAATTCTCTCTCCGACCTTGCAAAGACCATTAAGGAGTGGATTGCAGAAACTTCCGCATCTATTGGAGGTTTGGAGTTTGGATTTTCGGCAAAGGATTTATCTGCCGAGATAAGGGAAACTAATTTACGAGCCATATCCGATGCTTTACGCAAAGAGTTGAAGATGGACTATCTCAATACCGAGTATAAAGATTGGAACGGAGCAACTAAAAAAGGTAGGCGGTATTTAGTAGCAGGAAAGACCACTGAAGATATAATCCAAGAGCAGGAGGAAACACCATTTTAGCAACACCCTCAACACTTAATCAACAGTAGTAGCAACATTGTAAGTTGTTGATATTTAAGCACTCAACACTATCAACACTTAAAATTAAAAAGTTCTTGAAAATATATAGAATTAAACACACAAAGCATTGTTGAATGTGTTGATTTATTGATAATCAAACACTTATGGTGTTGCAAGGCTGTTGCAAGTCGTTGATTAACAACAACAATATGACTATGAATGTATCGTATTTTTCTTGCGTGGCTAATAGCCATAAACCACAAGGCTCTTTGCCCATTGAAACTATCCTTTTCTCGGAGCGAGTGAGGGCGAGAGTTGAGGCGTTGCGAGCGTTGCCCTACGGCTCTGCCGAGTTCAACCAAGCCAAGCGGTCTATGCCGTGTTATACTCCATCGGGAGTGTTTGAGGTAAGAAACTCGGAGGGGTTGATTTGCCATAGTGGAGTGCTATGTGTTGAATGGGACAAGGTCGAGGATGTGGATGCACTAAAAGACCTACTCGGAGGGTTGCCCTTTGTGTACTATGCAGGTCTATCGTGTTCGGGTCGTGGCGTGTTCGCACTAATCAAGATAGCCGAGCCAACCAAGCATCGGGAGTATTTCAAAGCGTTAGCCAACTATTTTGGTGGTATCGGCTACGAGGTGGATAGAAGCGGAAGCGATGTATGCCGATTGCGTGTTGCATCGTTTGACGATACCCCAATCTTCAACCCCGATAGTGAGGTGTGGAGCGAGTTGCCGAGAGTGGTAGCACCAACCTATACGCCAAGACTTGCAACGGCTACCGATGAGAGGTTACTGCTTGCAGGAGTTGAGTACATTACTCGGCACGGCATAGACATCACGCAAGGGCGTAACAACTGGCTCTCTATCGGGTCTTGCGTAAAGTCGATTATGGGAGCAGGGGGCGAAGATGTGTTTGTAAGTCTTTCCCAGCATCACCCCAAGTATAGGGAGTATGATGCACGCAAGACCTACCGCACCCTATCGGGTAGTGGCTACGGGATAGGAGTATTTGCCTCGGCTTGTTCAAGGGCAGGAGTGCCAAAACTTAATGAATTGATTGTAAAACATTAAAAAAAAGTGAATATGAAAAAATTAGATTTAGTGAAAAAGACCATAACCGATGCACTCGGATACGAGGTCGCAAAGGTTAGTATCGAGGGTAGTGTGGCAGATGTTACTACTACCGACAACGAGCAATTTAGCATTATGCTCTACGATCGAAAAGCGGAGCAAGCGGATGAGCCTTGCTTTTCACTTTCGAGCAATGGCATCGAGGAGTGCCGAGCGTGTAAGTGTGCATATTTCGCTTATCTCTACGGCAACAAGGCTTGTGCTATCGTGGTGGTTGATGCACCCGACTACGAAAGCCAAGACGAGTTCGGGGATGTAGTACATACCTACGCAAACCCTCTTTGCAATGCCTAACGACTTTTGCGGTCTATCGGATGCACAGTTGGCGGAGGTTAGGGAACGCCATTGCCACTTTGTACCCGTAAGAGTTGATGACCGCACAACCATATTTATCGACCCCTCTCGGAATGTTGAGGAGGCACGAAAGCGATTTATTAAGGATTTGAAATATTGGAGAACTAAACACTTTAACGATGAATAGAGAAAAGAAAAAGGAGTATTATGCTCGGATAGGGTTTTGCGAGAGAATAACCCAAGAGGATAAGGTGTTTGCGTGTTTGATATGTTGCGGATATAGTGCCTCGCAGGCGTATATTATAGCATATCCGACCAAAGCAAGCATCAATAGTGCCGCAGCTCTCGCAAGCCGTAAGGTCGGCTCGTGGGAAATACAAGCCGTATTACGCTACTTTAAGCGAATGTACGATAACGGCTCGGTAGCCTTTCCCGACCATCTAATAAAGAATTAGGGCAAAGAATATCAATGTATAACAAATTAAAAATCAAGAAAATGCAAAACAATTATCAAGAGATTATCGATTTGGTAGCCAAGAAGTGCCAAGAGGTGTTAGCACCACTTTACGCTGAATTGGAGGAGTTACAAGCACACTATGGTATGCGAGAGGCAGAGCAACAACCAACCGAGCCAACACCCGACCCCGAAGAGGTAAGGCAAGCGGAGTTCAAAAAACAACTTGCAGAGATAAAACAAATGCTCATCAAGTCGGGGCGTATTCCAAAGGATGAGGCAAATAACTAACCATTAAACCGATTGAATTATGACTAAAAAAGTAGAAACTTTATCGTATATCTCTAAACTTTCGAGAGAGGCGGTTATGGATGAAATAGCCAAACATAACGATAAACTCGCACAAATCCGCAAATGCCTTGCAGAGCGTGGCGAAGATATTGACGATGCTCGTACCTATCAAATTAAAGGTGTGGCGTGGAGGCGTAAGGAGGTTATGGCTCAATGCGAGGCGTGGATGAACTCGACCAACTGCCCCGACTACCTGCGTGAGGATTATCGACAAAAAGCCTATGCCAGTTGCGATAATGACTACATAGCCAAAGTTCACTCCGCTATGTTCGGATTGAAACTCAATCTCACAAACGATGTTGAGGTAGCCGACAATGGAGAGTGGGTCGTTAAGCAGTCGGTTGTAGATGCAAAGTTGGAGGCGTGTAGATATACACTCACTCCCGAAGAGGTCGAGGCGTACCGCATTTATGAGCAGATTATCGACCTTGCGGAAGAGTTGCACAAGCGTAGATATTATATTTCGGACACATTCGGCTCGACCAACGACAATTTGGAGCGTATCGAGGATGAGGAGGCAAGATTGGAGTATTTTACAATGTTGTATGTAATGACCCCCGAAGAGGTAGCAGAGCGAAAACGACAATTAGGGTTTGACTGACACTCATAGTTTTTTTTGTTATCCGTTGGGAGTGGCTTGCGTTTGCAGGTCGCTCCTTTTTATTTGTAAACAAGGTAGGCGATGCAAAATACAGCAAAAAATTTTTTTAGGTCGCACCTAACCCTTTTACACTATCCGAGCCGATTACCCCTCGCACCCCTTTGTAAATCAATTAGTTATGGGTGCATAAAGCGTATATCGTAGGTGTTACCTGCAACTAATTATCGGGAAAGACTTGCTCGGAATGAAAAATTTACCTATATTTGCCTTGTAATCGAGTGTAAAACCGATTATCACTAACGCAAAAGCGGTATCAAGGAAACCTCCTCGATGCCGTTTTTTTTGTGTAGGTTGTCGCTGGGTTGCCAATTATCAGAAATACAAAAGGCTAACTACTTGTAAAATAAGTAATTAGCCTTTCATTTTGTACCCAGAGCCGGGGTCGAACCGGCACAGGGGTGAACCTACTGGTGTTTGAGACCAGCGCGTCTACCGATTCCGCCATCTGGGCATCAGTCTTCGCTGATTTGGTGTGCAAATGTAGGAATTATTTTCTAACCTGCAAAATTTTTTCGTACTTTTTTGCACTAATCACCAAATTATCCCTTTGCTATGCTGCGTTCCGCCCAGCCGACATTTGCCAGATACCAGCGTACGGTGCGACGTAGGCCCTCGTCGAAGGGCATTGTGGGACTCCAGCCCAGCTCAGTGCGTAGCTTCGTGGAGTCTATGGCGTAGCGTAGGTCGTGGCCGGCTCGGTCCTCAACGTAGCATATAAGGCTCTCGCTCTCTCCCGCTGTGCGGCCAAGCTCCTCATCGACAATGCGTATAAGCCGTCTCACAAGCTCTATATTGCTCCACTCATTCTCACCGCCGATGTTATATGTCTGGCCCACGCCACCACGGTGGAACACCTCGTCGAGGGCACGTACGTGGTCGCCAACATACAACCAGTCACGCACGTTGCATCCTGTGCCGTAGACGGGTAGCGGACGGCGATTGACGATGTTATATATAAAGAGTGGTATCAGCTTCTCGGGGTACTGGTTTTCGCCATAGTTGTTCGAGCAGTTGGTGATCACCGTAGGCAGGCCGTAGGTGTCGTGATAGGCACGCACGAAGTGGTCCGACGAGGCCTTAGATGCCGAGTATGGCGAGTGGGGGTCGTAGCGTGATAGCTCGCTAAACTGCCCACCGTCGAGAGGTAGTGCGCCATACACCTCATCGGTAGAGATATGGTGGAAGCGCTTAGATGTGTAGTCACCGCTCCACGCCTTGCGTGCTGCCTCGAGGAGGGTGAGCGTGCCGATGATGTTGTTGTGTGCGAAGACCATAGGTGCGCTTATCGAGCGGTCTACGTGGCTCTCTGCGGCAAGGTGCATAACGCCATCTATCTCTCGCTCGGCGAAGATGCGCTCTACCGTGGCAGCATCGGTGATGTCGCCCTCGATGAATGTCACGTTGTCTAACTCCAGAGCGTCGGCGATATTCTCGAGGTTGCCAGCATAGCTGAGCTTATCGAGGATGACGATCTGTCGCTCGGGGTATTTTGTGGCGAGGTGTCGCACAAGGTGGCTGCCGATAAATCCTGCGCCGCCTGTAATAAGTATGTTTTTGTAGCTCATTGTCTAAAGTAGTTATATACCTCGGCAAGGGCCTCCTGCCAGGGTGGTGGTGTTACTCCAAGTTCTGTTATGCGGCGCTTTCCGAGCACCGAGTAGTGGGGTCGTTGGGCACGTGTGGGTCGTTGGGTGCTTGTTGTGGGCTTCACGTAGCACCCCGTGCCGTTAAGCTCCACTATGGCCCTTGCAAAGTCGTACCACGTGGCCTCGCCCGAGTCGCTGAAGTGGTATATGCCGCTCATCTTCTTGAGCTGGTGGCTCTCGATGATATTTATGATGAAGCGTGCGAGGCTCAGTGCCGAGGTGGGTGTGCCTCTCTGGTCCTCCACCACGCTTATCTCGTGCTGCGTGCGTGATAGTGAGTCTATGGTGCGGTAGAAGTTCTTGCCCCAGGGTGAGTAGAGCCACGAGGTGCGTATCACCACAGCAAGCGAGTAGCTGCTCAGAGCCTGCTCACCGAGTAGCTTGCTTTGTCCATAGGCGTTAATCGGTGCTGGTGTGTCCTCCTCGTCGTAGGGGGTGTTACGCTCCCTGTCGCCGCCAAATACATAGTCTGTGGAGATGTGTATCACGGGGATACCATATCGTTGGCATACCTTTGCGAGCGTCTCCACGCCCTTGCCATTGACCATATTAGCTCGTTCGGGCTCCTCCTCGGCAGCCTCGACATTGGTATATGCTGCACAGTTGATTACAGCCTTAGCTCGCAATCCCCACACCCACTCCTCAACAAGATCCTCGTCGCATATGTTAAGACTACTACTGCCCACAGCCACGTAGTCATACTTTTTGCCTACGCTTACGCTCAGCAGTGCCTCGCCGAGTTGGCCAAAGCCTCCCGTAATAAGCACCGTGCCTGCGCCCTCGTGTTCCTTGTGAGGTCGTCCTCGCCGCTTTGGTTGTGGCGTGCCTAAGAGTGTGGTGTTAAGCTCCGTGTTAGACATAGTAGTCGATGTTGTAGTCGAAGAGTTCGTCGCACTGGGCTAATAGCGGGTTGGCGCTATCCTTTGCCGAGAGTATTGCTTGCTCGGGGTTGATGCCGAAGTCGATGTTTAGCATAGGGTCGTTCCAACGTATGGCACGCTCCGCAGCGGGGGCATATGGATTATCACACTTGTAGTGCACCACAGCATCGCCACGAAGCACCACGAAGCCGTGGGCAAAGCCTCGGGGAATGAATAGCTGGCGGTGGTTATCGCCGCTGAGCACCACGCCTACGTGGTGGCCAAACGTGGGCGAGCCACGGCGTATGTCCACAGCAATATCGAGGATTTCGCCCTCCACAACACGCACCAGCTTCGACTGTGCATAGGGCGCAAGTTGAAAGTGTAGACCACGTACCACGCCTACCTTAGAGCGTGATTCGTTGTCCTGCACAAAGTGGGTATTGATGCCTGTGAGTGCTGCGAACTTATGAGTGTTGAAGCTCTCGAAGAAGTATCCTCGTGAGTCTTCGAATATCTGTGGTTCGATGATAAATACTCCCTCTATGTCGGTGTGTATCAGTTTCATAGCTTGAGTAGATATTGTCCATACTGGTTGCTGCGCATAGGCTCAGCGAGGGTGTGTAGCATCTCGCGTGTTATCCAGCCGTTGCGGTAGGCTATCTCCTCGAGACAGGCGATCTTCTCCCCTTGGCGCTTCTCGATCACCTCAACGAAGATAGATGCCTCGGCCAGCGAGTCGTGAGTGCCGGTGTCGAGCCAGGCGAAGCCACGGTCGAGGATCTCGACGTTGAGTTGTCCACGTGTAAGGTAGTGCTGGTTTACGGATGTTATCTCCAGCTCGCCACGCTGCGATGGCGTTATCGTCGTGGCTACCTGCACTACATCGTTGGGGTAGAAGTATAGTCCCGTGACTGCATAGTCTGATCGTGGTTGCGAGGGTTTCTCCTCGATAGATAGCGCACGACCCTCGGCATCGAACTCCACGACGCCATAGCGCTCGGGGGTCTGCACCTTATAGCCAAATACCGTTGCACGACGCTGCGTTGTGCATAGCTCCACGGCACGATGCAACATCGTCGAGAAGCCTGCACCGTGGAATATGTTGTCGCCAAGCACCAGACATACATCATCCTCGCCGATGAACTCACGGCCGATGATAAAGGCCTCGGCAAGGCCATTGGGCTGTGGCTGCTCGGCATACTCAAACCTCAGGCCCAGCTGCTCGCCCGTGCCCAGCAGACGACGGAAGAGTGGTAGGTCGTGGGGTGTCGAGATGATGAGGATGTCACGTATGCCCGCCATCATAAGCACCGAGATGGGGTAGTACACCATCGGCTTATCGAATATTGGCAGCAGCTGCTTGCTTATGCACTTTGTGATGGGGTAGAGACGTGTGCCGCTACCTCCCGCCAGAACAATACCTTTCATAGTTTGCGCTTATGCTTTGGTCCTAAGACCCGTGTTCAACTTGCGAATATACTATTTTTCTTGGAAAAATGCAAAATTTATGGCTAAGACGGTAGGACCGTAGACAATTAAGATCGTAAGACAATTGAGACCGTAAGACAATTAAGATGGTTACGGACAAGAGCACAAACAGCCAACAGCACCAACGGCCGAGACAACAGCGTGATACTCGACATCGTAATGGTCTTATTGTCTTAATGGTCCTAATGGTCTTAAAAATAAGCCCCAATAAGCCCATAATGGTCCTAAAAAAACTCATTGAGCAACAACAAAAAAGCGAGAAACCTTCGTTTCTCGCTTCTGTACCCCCTCAGGGGCTCGAAGGTTGCTTGCAACCTCACCGAGGGAGTGCCGCAGTCGCCACTTGCTACGTGGGTATACTTTTATATACCCATGTGATAGTATATGTCATCTTGAGTGAAACGAAGGATCTCTCGGGGAGTAAGAGAAAAGTGCTATCCCCGAGATCTTTCGCTTAGCGCTCAAGATGACAAAGAGAAGATTCAAAATTTTCGAATATCTTTTTTCGATACCTATGGGGGCGGGGTGGAGTTTTCTCTATGTTGTGGGTATCGTTTTCGATACCCGAGTTGGTTTGGAGATGGGCTACTCCTTCGGGTGGTGGCTTTCCCTCTGTGTGCTGGGTATTGTTTTCGATACCTGCGAGGGCGGTGGGTGCGCTCTCTTGGGTGCTGGGTATCGTTTTCAATACCCGACTTTATATTGCGGTCTTTTCGGCTTGTTTGAGGACAAAAAAATCCGCCCCGAAAGGCGGATTTTTTATTTGCAACTCTTTCCGATTATGGTATAAGGTTGATAGTGTAGGTCTGAGTATGCTCACCACACTTGTAGCTAAGTGTTACAGCTACAAGCTCATCCCAAACTAAGCGCTCCAATCTATAGCCCTCGCCCGTTGTTAGCTTCGTAATCTTCAGCTTGCTCTCATCGCTCGAAGTGAGCGTATACTGAGAAGCAGGTATTTGATACTCCTTGAACATATCTAATGACGAGGCAATATCGTAGTAGTAGAAAATCATGTTAAGGCCATCCTTATGGAGCGTAGAGTTCCAGTTGTACAAGTAATTTTTTGTACCATCCACACTATCTACGGGTGTCAACGTCGTGTCGTTGCTATAGCCATACGACTCAAAGAGGTAGGGGTATGTACGCAGATATACTCGTGCATCGCCGACTAAGTTACCATCGAGATATGGCAATATCTGGATATAATAGTAGGCGGCGCTATAATTCTCCGTATATGCAACCGAGACCGTAATATTATCCCTCGTAACCTCATACGTTAGTGCCTCCGGATTATTTTCGTAGAGTATCTCCCAGTCGAACCAACGCAGGTCGGCATCAGCAGGGCTCACCGTCATATTAACATCGCTCTTAACATCGATCTGTTTACCTTGCCAACTATATGCCTCATAGATATTTGACGAATTAGGCACATAGTCGCCAAACTTTATCCAGGTAGGCTTAGGGCCTAATACCCAAACGGGAACAGTAGTCTCAACACCACTGCCATCCTTTGCCTTGAAGGTAATCTCGGTATTACCCATGCTTACACCTGTAACCCTGTTGTTGCTATCGATGGTGGCGATAGCGGGATTGCCACTAATAACCTCATACTCCTTGTTATGAGCATTTGAGGGATAAACCGACACCTCCAATGCTACGGTCTCACTTACCTCAACCTTGACAACTTTGGGCGACACCTCAATCGCACTCACCAACTCGTGTGCCAGAATCGTAATTTCATCCGTTGTCGCCGAAAAGCCTCCATCGTTTGTCGTGCAAGTGATAGTCACCTTGCCGGGCTTAAGGGCCGTAAGCGTACCGTGAACAAAACCCGAGTTCTCCGTTCTATCGTGTTCTACCGTAGCAACCTCGGGATTGCTGCTTGTCCACGTAACACCCATATCCGTTGCACCGTCAGGAGATATAATCATACAATATCTCTCCGTATCGCCAACACGAAGCTCTGTTCGCGAGATTGCACCATACCACTCGATGCCCGTCACCGCCACCTTCTCGGTTACGACCTTTACAGGCACCGTCGCGGTGAAGCCTCCATCCGTAGTTGTTACAGTGACATTCGTTTCGCCGACAGCTACACCCGTGACGGTGCCATCATCCGCAACCGTCGCTATAGAGGCATTGCCTACGCTCCACGTTACCGACTTGTCATCAGCATTCTCGGGTGTCACCGTGGCGTTAAGCTTAAGACTCTCGTCAATCTCCAAGGCTACCATCGTCTTATCCAACGATACGCCAGTGACCTTGATAGGCGCAGCCTTTACTACGACATTAGCCGTAGCCTTAAAGGCGCCATCGGCCGTAGTCACGGTAACGGTAGTCTGTCCAGCAGCAACCGCCGTAACAACGCCATCCTCAACCGTAGCAATGGCATCGTTGGCCGAGCTCCAGCTTACTGCCTTATTTGTGGCATCGTCAGGAGCAACGGTAGCAGTAAGAGTACCACTATCGCCAATCTCCAGCTCCAAGCCCGGCTTGTCTAGCGTCACGCCCGTGACCTTGATGATACTCTCGGCGACGGTAATCGTAGCCGATGCGGTAAATCCACCATCGACGGTGGTAACGGTAACGGTAGTCTCACCAATAGCCACAGCCTTAACTACGCCATTCTTAACGGTGGCAATAGCATCGTCTGCGACGCTCCACTCAACGCCCTTATTTGTGGCGTTCGCAGGGACAACCGTAGCCGTCAGGGTGACACTATCGTCAACCTCAAGTGCGACAGCGTTTGTATTGAGCGATACGCCGGTCACAGCAACAACCTTCGGCTTGTCCGTGCCAGGATCATCCTTCTTGCAGCCCGCAAACAACAGCGCCACAGCTGCAAATGCTAAAAGTAGATAGTTCTTCATAATACTTAAATATTTGGGATTAAACATCTATTGAGCGATACGACAAAAAACAGCAAGGCAGGAGAGATGCTCTCGGACACTCTCCTGCCTGCAATTTATAACTATTTGATTTACAGCGCTATACCCCCCCCCTAAAAGAAGTTATCGAAGCCGACAACGGCAAAAATATGTTGGTGAGGTTACGCATAATACTCTTACTTAACTATCACAAATATACGCAAAACTTTCGGAAATTCCAAATAAATGGTGATTTTTTGATTAATCTTGAACTATCTGCTCGACACTACCAACTATATTATATAACTATGGCGTTCTCTTGCTTTTTATGGTAAATACACATTGAAAACCTGCGTTAGAAGTATTTCTGGCAGTGGTGTCTCTTGCTTAATATGGTAAACCAGGGCGAAAGCAAGGCAAATGCTATGGCGAGCCTGGGGCGAGTAGAGGTAAAACCGCGTCAGATGTGCGCCTGGGACTAGGGCGGGCTCTGTGGCGAGGCAGGGCGAAAAAAAACAGTTATGGTCGGTGAGTGATACAGCCATTTTGCTGACTGACCTATTTTGAAAACGATGAGTTGGTCAGCCAATAGGTCATGGTAAAGGCCAAAATCGGCATTGGTCAGTCATTTGGTCAGTGAATTCTGTCGTAAAACTGCGACAATTCTAGGACAAATATAGGACAAATTACGACATATTTTAATGTTTGAGTGTCAAAGAGTTACAGCGTGTCGCATCTAACTTGTTGATTATAAAGCAAAAACGGAAAAGCTTTTGCTTTTCCGTTTCAGTACTCCCTCAGGGGCTCGAAGGTTGCTTGCAACCTCACCGAGGGAGTGTCGCAGTCGCCACTTGTGGCGGTGCGGGAGTACGACCGAGGTAACCCTCCCTAAATTCGAGTCCACTAACGGGGTAGATTGTTTTGGGGTAGATGTTGTTCTGCATCAGCAGAATATGAGTAGAGTGATGATAGGTGCGAACTTGTGTGCTGACCTATCATCACTCTATTCATTACACGCACCGCGTACAGCTGCGCCAAAACAAAAAAGGGAAAGACTTTCATCTTTCCCTTTCTGTACCCCCTCAGGGGCTCGAACCCTGGACCCCAACATTAAGAGTGTCGTGCTCTACCAACTGAGCTAAAGAGGCATTTGCTATCTTGTCGATTGCGAGTGCAAAGATAAGGCACTTTTTTTAATCCACCAAACATTTTACAAAAAAAATGCGATTTTTTTTAACCTTTTTTTTACCCGAAACCTCACTGTATTGAACATCAATGGTTTAGACGAAATGTAAAAGAGAGCCAAAAATAATTAATCATATCGTGCGTTTAGTGATAAAGAGCTGTACAAGCCAAAACTATGCCAGAAAAGCTAACAAGCGTAGGCGAGCGCCTTATATATTTATATAGGTCTAATTTGGATATAACGAATAAATACACTATCTTTGTTTGGATATAAAACACACATCACACAATGAAACGATTTTTTGCAATACTCACCATACTTCTAAGTGCATATAGCGTCACGGCGCAGAGTCCTCGTGTAGTGCTTAAGAGCATCACCGAGGGCGACAGGGCAAAGGCCGTAGAGCGTCTCGACAAGATCTCTCTCAAGACACGCAACGAGATGCCCGAAATGTGCATCCTCGCCGAGGCCGCTCTGCTATGTATGCCCGAGCAGGATGTGGCGAGCAAGCTACGTGGCTACGAGATGCTGGCCACACATCTTACGGCAATAACGTCGTCGGAGAATATCGAGAAGACATTCAAGGGTAGTGACACCTCGTTAAGCGACATCATACGTTACATCGAGCACAACTCTTGGATTAGCGTGGCGGAGCATAACAGCGAGGCCACCTTTAGGGAATATCTCGAGTTGGCTAAGCGAGGTAGCCACACCAGCCTCATCCAGATCAAGCAGCAGCTTGAGGATATGCTCTATGCCAACGTGCTAAGAGCTCAGGATAAGGAGCTATGTAAGGCATTTATTGAGGAGTTCCCTCAGTCGAAATATCGTGCCGACGTTGAGCGCCACCACACCAAGATACTCTACAACGAGGCGATGCGCTCAACAAACGAGGAGCTTATGGAGCGCTTCTTGGCCGAGCATTCAGATTATGAGCGTGCTGGTGATGTGGCCACACGTCTTATGGAGCATCGCTACAAGCGTATATCACGCTCCGAGGATTTAGAGCAGATGCGCTGGTTTGTAGATCTATATCCCAACTACCGAGATATTACAAATCTCAAGCAGAGGATGGCAAATATCGAGTATCCACAGCTCAAGGATAGCAGAGAGTCGCTTGAGGCATTCTTGGAGTACTATCCCAGTGTGCGTCAGGCAAGCGAGGCACGCAGTCGTCTGGAGATATTCAAGCTAATCGACAACGCCAACATCAGCGAGATATTTCAATATATAAAGCGCAATGGCTACGACCGCAACTACACACGTATGCAGCGTGCCATAGCTAAGAAACACGGCTACATACTACTCTCGAACGACATCAACACCCTGTCGCTTGTTCGTTTCCGCAACTTAGAGGGCAAGGTGGGCTATCTCGGGCTCAATGGTCAGGTGGTTGTCGCTGCGCAGTACGATCTTGATAACGACAACGGCGTAGGCTCTGCGAACAGCAGGCGTGCAAGTGCTTTTGAGTGCTTGGCACAGCGAGGTGCTGCCGTGGTGATCAAGGATGGTAAGTATGGAGTGATAAATAGCTCGGGAGCGCTCATCATACCCACTGTATATGAGAATATCAGCCTGCTGGATGGCGAGATTATTTGTGTTGCGGAGCGTCGCAGCGACGGTGGCCAGTGGCAGAATGCAACTTTTGTATGCGACGTCTTTGACTATAAGGGTGGACAACTGGCTAAGGGTCGTGAGTATAAGGTTGGTAGTGGCTCAGCGCAGTATCACAACTGGGATGTTACGTGGTTTAGCGCCAACGTAAGTCTCAAGGATACGCATAACGAGTGGGAGAAGAGCATATATGTCGATGGCAAGTTTATCGGCACGGCGATGGGGGGCTTCCACAGCCTAACACCGGACTACCGCTGGTTTAAGACCTCGAACGACGATCGTATGCACGTACTATCACGCAAGGGTGAGGTGACAACACTCACATTCCAGTCGTACGACATTGAGGTCATCTTCGGCAACGTGATTATGGCCGAGTCTATATCTACGGGTAACCGCTGTGTGATAGACCTCGACAAGCGTTCGATAATCTCGAAAGATAGGTTCCGCGAGATGTATCCTATGAGTGACGACATAATCCTCGTGCAGTACACCGACAACTCATTCGGATATGTCGATCGCCACTTTACGGCAAAGAGCACCGAGCGTTACAGCCGAGCATATAGCTATAGCTGCGCAACGGCAGCAGTGATAAAGGGCGGTGTGGGCTATCTTATCGACAAGCAGGGTAAGCAGGTAAGCTCGACCTACGACGACATAGCGCCACTTGCGGGCCACAGCGGACTATATAAGGTGGTCAAGGATGGCAAGTGTGGCATTATCGATGCAAACGACGATATAGTAATCGCCATTGAGCATCAGCCCAAGAGCACTAACCACTACACCAGCGACAAGCTGTCGTCGGTGCAGAGCCTCGGCGGTGTCATCGAGTGGAGTGGTGGCGTCAAAACATTGATATTTAAGGATTAATAGGGAGATAAGGAGAGGTATGAGACGTCTGTTTGTTATCATCGCAATATTGTTTGCGGCGGAGTGTGTCACGGCGCAGAACCCTCGTGCTGTGCTTAAGAGCATCGAGGAGGGCGACGTGATTAAGAGCACGGAGAGGTTTGAGAAGATAGGTGATAAGAGCCGTGAGAAGATGCCAGAAATGTGCCTGTTGGCCGAGGCCGCACTACTCGCTATGCCTGAGCAGTCGGGCGAGAATAAGATGCGTGGCTATGAGATATTGGCTACAAATATCGACAAAATACGAGCGTCACAAGAGGCCGTAAAGGTGTTTAAGGGGCTGGATAACGACCTTGAGACGGTGATTAGCAACATCGAGAAGGAGTCGAAGAGTTATGTTGCGTCAGTAGACAACGAGCATACCTATCTGCACTATCTCGAGTTTGCACGTAAGGGTAATCACCCCGACATCGTAGAGATTGAGAAGAGGTTGGAGCATCGCCGTTATCAGGATGCTATGGCGAGCAATTCGATAGATAGATGCACACAGTTCTTAAGCACATATCCCGAGTCGGAGTATCGCAACGAGGTGTTGGCCCACCGCACCGACCTCTACTACGACGAGGCAATGACAACCGCCGAGGAGGGTAAGCTCGAGCACTTTATCGCCTCGTATCCCGACTATAAAAAGATACAAAACGTCGAGCTGCGACTTATGGAGGTACGCTACCGTCGTATATTCTCGGGCTCGGATCTCGACCAGATGAAGTGGTTCGTGGAGCTATATCCCAAGCATTATAAGATGGATGAGATAAAGCAGCAGATGGCCGACATCGAGTTCCCTACGGTGCAGTACACTTGCGAGGCGCTTGAGCAGTTCATTGCCTACTACCCCGAGGTGACGCAGATCGTCGAGGCTAAGCGTCGCCTTTGTGTGGCCAAGGTGGCCGAGGAGGGTAGCGTAAAGCACTTTGTGGAGTATGTCAAGACAAATGGCTACGACCGTGACTACTCGACAATGGTGCGCAACATATATGCACACTTAAACAGATTTATAATCACCCCCGATATTAGCAATGTCACTCTCCTGCACTTTGCCAATGACGAGGGTCTTGCGGGATATATGGACCTTGAGGGTAACGTTGTTATCGAGCCTAAGTATAGCGCCGAGCGTGTGACATTCGGCTCGGGACACTACAACAACTTTATGTTCTCGGAGTTTACCACCACCCGTTCGGTAGCTCTTGTCAAGCTCAACGGCAAGTGGGGTGCAATAAATAGCTCGGGCGAGGAGGTCATCCCACATAAGTATGGTATGATAGCGCTCATCGACAGGATGATATACGCCATTGCCGACCTCTCGAAGGAGGTGTACGACGATGATGGTGGCGATGCTGTGGGCTACTACTGCGACATTTACTCGTTGGATGGCCAGCAACTTAAGAAGAACGAACTTACGTATATGGCCTTGGAGTATCAGGCTGAGGAGCGTGAGTGGGAGAACAACCTGGGCGAGGTTATGGGCAACTACCTCACACCAAAGTATTGTATCTACTACAACGACAATGGCACAATACACCTCATGGACCGTGACAACAACACTCGCCAGATAGGTTGGGAGAGTAGCGAGGGTGTGACCGACAATGTTGCTGTGGCTGAGATCACGGTCAATGGCAAGAGTGGCCGCTATTATATCAACCTCGATAGCAACGAGCCTATCAAGGAGTGCCCATATGAGAGGGTTTACCCTATGAGCTGCGGTCTTGCGATGGTCTACGATGGCCAGAAGTATGGCTTTATCAACGAACAACTTGAACTTGAAATAGCTTGTAAGTTTGACAACAACCTGCTCAACACCCGTTTCAACTGTGGGCTGATGGTGGTTGCCGATGGTGTTATTAATACCCGTGGCGAGTACGTATCGCTGGGTGAGGGTACAGTGACAGGCGTTTACGAGCGTGGCGGAATGAGCTACAACCTACCAGGTCTGTTTATCATACAGAAGGATAGATTATATAGCGTTGTGGATGCCTCGGGAGCACTTCTTGTGGAGCTTGAGGATGAGTACGAGCCTACGATTGAGGGTAATTATGCCATCGACAGCAAGCAGCAACGCCATATGTTCAAGCGTGGTGCTGAGCATAGTGAGCAGGCCGCTGCCGCCGAGGAGCAGACGATGAGCGAGGCGGAGGTCGAGGGCGAAGATAATAATAAACACAAAATATAGTAGTTAGGATGAAACGAATTTTAGTTGTCGTAGCACTACTGCTCGCAGCTGAGTGTGTAGTGGCGCAAAATCCACGTGCTGTGCTTAAGTCGATACAGGATGGCGACGTGGCTAAGAGCACTGAGAAGTTTGAGAAGATAGGCAAGAAGAGTCGAGCAAAGTCCCCCGAGCTATGCTACATAGCTGAGGCTATGCTGCTTAACATGTCGCAGCAGTCGGGTGAGAACAAGATGCGTGGCTACGAGATTTTGGCTAACAACATCGCAGCAATAAGCTCTTCGGAGGAGGTGGCAAAGGCCCTGAAGAGCATCGACCTCACGCTTCAGGATGCGATTAGCGCTATCGAGTATCAGTCGTTTGAGTATGTTACATCGGTAGACGAGCAGACCACCTATATTAAGTATCTGGAGCTTGCTCGCAAGGCTGGTCACTCACGCATCAACGACATTGAACGCCGTCTGGAGCATGTGCGCTACCAAAATATTATGCAGAGCGAGTCGGTGGAGCAGTGCACGGCCTTTCTCAACGAGTATCCCGAGTCGGAGTATCGCAACGACGTGATGAAGCACCGCACGGCAATCTACTACAAGAGAGCTATGGAGAGCAACGACGAGGCACTACTCGAGCAGTTCATCGCCTCGTATCCCGACTATAAGCCTACACGCAACGTGGCTAATCGCCTTATGCAGCTACGCTACGACCGCATCTTTGCGGGCGATGATGTCAATCAGATGAAGTGGTTTATGGCTACCTATCCCGAGCACGCAGAGCGCAAGATGCTGATGCAGAAGATGGCCGATATCGAGTTCGCTACGCTGGAGTCGAGCGTTCCAGCCCTCGAGGCATTCCTTGCCTACTATCCCTATGTTGAGCAGAGCGCCGAGGTTAGCCGACGTCTATGCATTGCCAAGGTTGAGGAGGAGGGTAGCGTGAAGCACTTTGTGGAGTATGTCAAGACAAATGGCTACGATGAGCTATATCCAACAATGCTTCGTAATATCTATCACCACACGAAACGCTATATCATCACGCCCGATATTAACGATGCCACGCTTATTCACTTTGCCAACGACGAGGGCCTTGCAGGATATATGGATCTCGAGGGCAATGTGGTCATCGAGGCTCTATATAGCTGTGAGCGCCCAGAGTATGGCAAGGGCCTCTACAACACATTTATGCTCTCGGAGTTTACCTCCTATCGTCCAGTGGCCGTCACCTGCCTAAATGGTAAGTGGGGCGTGCTCGACAATAAGGGCGGCAAGGTTGTAGACCACAACTACCAGCAGATCACCATCGATGGCGACCAGATCTTTGCCGTCAGCGATGTGGGTAACACCGCTACGGGCGATGAGTCGGGCGACGACATAGGCTACTACTGCGACGTGTTCGACTTCGAGGGTAACCAGCTTATGACCAACGAACTTAAGTTCTTTACGCTTGGTTACCAGCAGGCCTACCGAGAGTTTGTGAACAATAAGGGTGAGACCAAGGGTACGTACCTCACGCCTAAGTACTGCATCACCCACGATAATAATATCCTCAAACTCGTAGATCGTGAGGGCAACTCACGCATCATCAACTGGGATAGCGACGAGGGCGTGACGGATAATATCGTAGTCATCGACCTTAATGAGAATGGTATGACTGGACGTTACTTCGTTGATATCTCAGCATTTAGAGCCATCAAGAAGTGCCCATATAAGCGTGTATATGCGATGAATAGCGGTCTTGCAATGGTCTACGACGGTCAGAAGTATGGCTTTATCAACGAGAAACTCGAGCTTGTTATCCCCTGTAAGTTCGACATCGAGTATGCCACAAGCTTCAACTGCGGTGCTATGGTTGTCACTACGGGCGATAAGTATGCGTTGATCAATACCCGTGGCGAGTATATCGTAGAGGATATGGATAATATCACAGATATACGTGCCGAGAATGGCCTGAGCTACAACCTCCCAGGTATCTTCATCACACGCAAGGGTAGCAACTACTCGATTATCGACTCTTCGGGCGCCACACTCGTAAAACTCGAGAGCAACTATAATCCTACGGTTGTTGGCAACTATGTTGTTGATAATGAGGGTAATAAGCTAATGTTTAAGCTAACTCCGAGCAAGTAGAGGAACTTAGGAACGGTAAGACGGTTCAGAGAGAGTAAGACAATTATGATGGTTGCGGCCAAGAGCGCAAACAGCTAACGGCCGAGACAACGGCGATACCCGACCTCGTAATGGTCTTACTCTCTTATTGGTCCTAATGGTCCTAAACTGGGGATACTGGGGATACTGGGGATACTGGGGATACTGGGGATACTGGGGAATTTAAGGTTAATAATCCCCAAAATTCCCTAAGCTCATTAAACTTCCTGAAACTTCCCGAACCCTCTCCGCCCCAATTTTTGATTAGAAGGCTGCAGATACAACGCTCGGCAAAAATGCCACCGATGGGTAGTACTTGGGCGTACGTCCCATTGGTGGCATTTTTGTTAGCGGCAGTAGATGTCTGCCTTATAATCGAAAATTACTCGGTGACGAGTATACGACCGCAATACTCACACACAATCAGCTTCTTGCCCTGGCGGATGTCCACCTGGCGCTGTGGAGGAATACGGTTGAAGCAACCACCACAAGCATCACGTGTTACGGTAACCACTGCAAGGCCGTTGCGCACGTTGCTACGGATGCGGTTGTAGGCCGTGAGCAGACGCTCGTCGATAGGCTCGCGAGCCTTCTCAGCCTTAGCCATAAGCTCAGCTACCTGCTGTGCTGTCTCAGCCTCGATAGAGTCGAGCTCCTCTCGCTTTGCCTTATAGTCGATTGAGCGCTCCTCAACGAGGGTATTTGTCTCGTCGATAACAGCCTTCTTAGTCTTGATCTGTGCGGTGTACTCCTTGAGACGCTTCTCGGCGAGCTCGATCTCGAGCTCCTGATACTCTATCTCCTTGGTGATAGCCTCGAACTCACGGTTGTTACGCACGTTGTTCTGCTGCTCCTTATAGTTGGCAATCATAATCTTTGCCTGGTCCACCTCGCGCTTACGCTGACGAGTGAGTGAGTTAAGCTCCTCAATCTCGGCATTTACATTCTCGATACGAGTGTTCAAACCAGCGAGCTCATCCTCGAGGTCCTGCACCTCCAAGGGAAGCTCACCCTTAACCTTGTTGATCTCGTCGATAGCTGAATCGATCTTCTGCAACTGGTAGAGAGCCATAATCTTCTCCTGCATCGAGTAATCAACTTCGTTTGTTTTCTTCTGTGCCATATATATTTATATTAGTTATTTACGGTATCTCTGAGAAACAATCACCTCTCACAATTAGAGCAAGTGATGAATCGGGCTACGAGAGCATACACTCTTGCGAACCGCAAAGTTACACATTTTTTTCGATATTACATCATTCAAAATGCTAATTGCGCAAAATTCGCTCTCAAAATGGCCAATATCCACCAAAATCATACGATTTTCGCCCAGCATAAAGTCGTTATACTTTAGGTCGGCGGTGATATAGATGTCGGCCTCGCTACGCATAGCATCGTCGATGAGAGAGTGTCCCGAGCCTGTACATATTGCCACACGGCGTACCGAGGTCATCGACTCTGGAATGTCGCTATAGCGCAGTGCCTCGACATTAAACGTCGATGCCACACGGCGCATAAAGGCCATACACTCTTCTGCCTCGGGGAGAGTGCCCACAACGCCAAATCCAGCATCGGGATTACTCTTCTGGGGCTCAAGAACGCTCATTTGCTCAATGCCGAGCATACGACCCACACGCCAGCTCATACCCTCACGTGTGCTATCGAGGTTGGTATGTGCCGCATAGAGGGCTATGCCACGACGTATTGCTCGCTCGACACAGCGCTCAACATAGGTCGAGGAGTTAAAGCGCTTGAGTGGGTTGAAGATTATGGGGTGGTGGGTGATGATTATATCGCACCCCTCACGCTCAGCCTCATCCATCACCTCTTCGGTGACATCCACAGCCAATAGTGCCTTGTGTACCTCGTCGTCGTAGCGCCCCACGATAAGGCCCGAGTTGTCGTACGAGGCCTGAAGCCCGAGGGGGGCAAACTCCTCGATGGCTGTTGCTAACTCTTTAATCTTCATAGGTCTACGAGATTAGAACAACGACTGCTCGTAGAATGGGAATAGCTCCTTGTGCTCCTCCTTCTTGCGCTTCGGACGGCGGCGTGATGCGCTCTGGGTCTCATCTGCTGGCTGCTCCTCCGTAGGCTCTACCTTACGTGGACGACCACGACGACGTGGCTCAGGCTCTGCCTTTGGCTCCTCGGCAACTGACTCCTCTGCCTTTGGCTCCTCGGTAGGCTCTACGGTTGTCACCTGCTCGACAACCTTTGCCTTTGCCTCAACCTCGACGTCGGTGATAAGCTCCTCGACAGCCTCAATAGGCGCTTCGTACTCGATAGGGCTATTATCGCCTAACGACTCACGTATCTCCACAAGCATTGCACGTATGCTCTGCAAGCGCTCGAGGATAGATATTTCGCTACGCACCTTATTTCCACGCTTGCGCATAGCCATATTTGCACCCTCGAGGGTCATACCTTTCTCCTTGACAAGGTGGTAGATAAGTTTGAAATTCTCGACATCCGAGGGGGTAAACATACGATTTCCCTTCTTATTCTTGTGAGGCTTGATGCAGTCGAACTTCGACTCCCAATAGCGGATGAGCGATGCATTGACATCGAACATCTCGGTGACCTCACCCATAGAGTAAAGTAATTTTGCCATCTCTATATGTTTTAGAGTTTTAATATTCTTAAATCCTTAGGATACATATTGTTGCAGCGTGCGCCTATGCGCTTGACAAAGCCTATGGCCACACCTCTCGACATCACACGGTTGATGCCCTCGGTGAACTGCGTTGCCGAAATATCCTGACGGCGTAGGTAGCTCAGCGCATCCTCATCCGAGAGCTCAACGCTGGGCACTGCCTCGGCATTCATACCCACGTACAGGGCTAATGAGTGCTCGGGGCGTAGCTTACGCTTAAATATCTGTCCCATACATACTCCCGAGTATATCACGCTAAGCGACTCGGAGAGCGTAACCACATCCTCAACAACATCACGGTGGTAGCCATACATCACATCGCCAACAAGGCGGAAGGCCATATCGTCGGGGTTATCCACCCAGCGTTCAAGTTCGGCAACATCGCTATTGGCAGGTAGCGCAAAGAGCTTACGGCGCGACTTCACAGTTGCTCTATGTTGAGCGCCCTCACGCTTGCCCACAACGGCAGCAAAGAAGCCCTCACCACGAGCACGGTGGGGGTAGAAGTGGAAGCACTGGAAAGCGCCTATATCGCTGCGCACGATACCCCACGCATCGTTAAGCTCAACATGTTCGATAGGTTGAAGCTCGTCGCCAAACTCCTCCACAAGCCACTCGACAACGCCCTCATCCTCCTTGTCGTTGAACGTGCAGGTGCTATATATGAGTCGGCCTCCGGGGCGCAGTGCCCGCCACGCCTCACGCACTATCTCTCGCTGGCGCTCGGCACACATATCGGGGGCTGATGGTGTCCACTCCGAGCGTGCCTCATCCATTTTGCGGAACATACCCTCGCCCGAGCAGGGGGCATCGACAGCCACAACATCGAACCAGTGTTCGAAGGCGCCGATATGCGAGGGTTGGTTGCACGTCACCACAACATTTCCCATTCCCCATCTCTGTACATTATCCGAGAGAGCGAGGGCTCGGCTACGGCTGATGTCGTTGGCGACAACAAGACCACGACGGCCTACGAGTGTCGAGTATATTGTGCTCTTGCCGCCAGGTGCTGCACACATATCGAGCACACGGCAGCCCTCAAGCTTGAGGTCACGAAGCAGGTAGCCAACAAACTGCGACGAGGCCTCCTGAACGTAGTAGGCACCGCCGTGCAACAGCGCATCGAGCGTAAACTGCGGACGCATAGCAAGATAGCGGCCATACTCCGACCACCCTATACGTTCGCCCTCAAACACCTGAGCAGGCTTTGCAGGGTTGAGACGAATAGAGGTCGAAGGCTCGGTGTCGAGTGCCGAGAACAGCCTCTCAGCCTCGGCATCACCCAGCTGGCGACGCATACACAGCCTAAACTCCTCGGGTAGTGGCTGACGCATAACTACAACTGACGTTTACCACTGCACATCTCCTCGACCTCGGCACATATGCGGTCGATAATCGTGGGGTCGGCAACGAAGTCATCTATATCCTTATCCACCACAAGCACACGACCCTCATAAATGTTCTCGATCCAGTGGTTATACTTGTCGTTAAGGCGGCTAAGATACTCCTCGTCGATATTCTGCTCATACTCTCTACCACGCATCTTAATCTGCGAGATGAGTGTCGGAACACTGGCCTTGAGATAGATCAGCACGTCGGGTTTAGGGAGTAGGTCCTGCTCGATGTTGAACATCTTCATATAGGTGTCGAAATCGCGACTCGCCATAAGACCCATAGCATGTAGATTGTTGGCGAAGATGTGGGCGTCCTCATAAATTGTGCGATCCTGCACGATATTCTCTGAGCCATCGGCCAGCATCTCGAGAGTCTGCTGAATACGGCTACCGAGGAACCACAACTGGAGGTGGAACGACCAGCGGCCCATATCCTCGTAGAAGTCGCTGATGTAGGGGTTAGCGAGGTTCTCGTAGTAGGCCTTAGCGCCATAACGCTTAGTAAGTATCTCGGTGAGCGTGGTCTTTCCGCTGCCGATATTACCAGCAATAGCTATATACATAATGGTAGTAGTTAGGTGTTTATACTATTTTCTTCTGTTCTTAGTTAGTTGAAATACTCGGCAACACGCATCACCGAGTCGGGCATCGAGAATACCACCACACGGTCGTAGGCGCTAATCTCGGTATCATCGACAGCGATGAATATTCTGTCACCACGCACTACACCACCGATGACAACGTCGTCGGGCAGGCCTATATCCTTGATACGACCCTTGGTGGCTGGCGAGTTGGGCTTGACGATAAACTCCATAACCTCGGATTGGCTTCCTGTGAGGCACTTTATGGACTGCACGTCGTTGGCCATGGTGAAGCGGAAGATGTTCGAGGCGGTGATGAGCTTCTTGTTGATGATGGTATCCACGCCGATGCTCTCGGCCAGTGATATATAGTTGATATTCTCAACCTCGGCGATAACCTTCTTCACGCCCATACGCTTAGCGAGCATCGCTGCGAGAATGTTGGTCTCGCTACGCCCTGTGACTGCCACAAAGGCATCCATACCTGCTATATCCTCCTCGATCATAGCCTCGGTATCACGGCCATCCTCGTTGATGATAAGTGTCTTGTCGAGAAGCTCAGCGAGGCGGAAGGCCTTGTCCGAGTTGTAGTCTACGAGCTTTACGTCCACGTCGTTTTGTAGCTCCTTGGCAATACGTACGCCGATGCGTGATCCTCCAAGGATCATCATATTGCGTATTGTCACCTCGCTACGTCCCGAGAGCTCCACAACACGCTGTGTGGCATTGTGGCGGGCAATGACATAGATCACGTCGTCGGCCTCGTATATATCGTCGGGCGTGGGTATTATGGTCTGCGTGCCACGCACGATGGCTACAGTGCGGTGGTCTACATCCTCGTCGAGGGACTCTGGTGTGATGACACTCTGGCCCAATAGCGGCGAGGTAAGCTCCAGACGGAAGGCCACCAGCGAGAGCTTGCCACCTGCAAACTCAACATACTCTGTGGTGGAGGTGTGACCCAAGAGGTTGATGACCTCACGTGCGGCAATATGCTCGGGGTAGAAGATATAGTCGATACCCATATCAATGAAGACCTCCTTGCTGTTAGGCTCGAGATACTCGCTGCTATCGACACGGGCGATTGCCTTCTTGGCACCCATCTGCTTAGCAACGACGGCCGAGAGTATATTGTCGTTCTCGACAGAGCGCACAGCGATAAATAGATCACACTTGCGCACTCCCGACTTGCGCAACACCGAAAACTGCGTGGTGTCGCCCTCGACAGTGACCACATCAACAAGGCTATCAATCTCGGCAAGAGCCTTAGAGTCTACGTCCACAACCGTGATCTCGTGGCCATTACCACTGAGCATCTTGGCCAGATGCGTACCCATATCACCAGCGCCAGCGATTATAATCTTCATACACTAATCAAGTAAGTATAAAACAGTTATATACGGTCCGTCATCTAACAACGAACTATAACATTTGCAAATTCAACTGCAAATATATAAATTTGCAGCTGAAAAACAAACTAAAAACTAAGTTTTTAACAAAAGCGATGTCATCATTACTCCTAACAATCATTGTGGCGGTGGCCGTAGTAGCCTTCTTTGTGCTGGCTATGTCGCTGACATACATATTCAAGGGCCACCACATTCAGTCCGAAATATCGACCAACCCCAATATGCAGAAGATGGGTATCAAGTGCGCAGTGCAGGAGACCCGTGAGGATATGGGCCTGAACGACTGCGATAACGATAATATTTGTAGCGGTAACTGTGCCGGATGCGATATCACGCATACCGAGGCAGATAAACATTAGCAACTATGGAGCTAAACAACGAGTGGCTGTGTCGCAACTGCAATATGCTTGTGGCTGACGACGTGGATAAGTGTCCGAAGTGTGGCGCTGAGCGCCCTGAGATTGTTGCCGACGAAGGTGATGACGAGACGGTTGTAGTCGTTGATGAGACTAAGCCACTGCATAGAAAAAAGGCTAAATATATATTTCGTGAGTCGGTGCTTATCAATGCCGCTGACATACTGCTTATATTGGGAATATTTGCGACAATCGCCACGCTCCTGTCGCCTATATTCTTTGCTGATACTATCCAGAATATCAAGCTAATATCTATTGTGGGTGGAGTCGCCGTATTCTGCCTTACACTCATCACGTGGGCACTGCTGCGCAGCATCGGCGAGATCTCTCGAATGTTACGTGAGAGAGAGGATAAATAACCACATTACGCTATATGTGTGCGATGCGTTAAAGAGGGTGCGATGGGGCGTTATAGTTGCTGATGAGTTAAGATGAGGCACTATGAGTTTCGATGATAAAATCATATTAACTTATCTCCGCCCATAGAACCCCATCTTAACTCGAAGAGGATCTCCAATCCTCAGAAGATCCCCTTATCTTCCTGCCCCCGATCTACTCGATAGCAATCTGCTTTACTGCCGAGGGGTTATCACCGCCCTCACGCTTAGGGAGCTTGATGCACAGCACGCCGTGCTTCATCTTGGCCTTGATGGCCTCACGATCGATGTTGTCGGGGAGGTTAAACACCTGACGGAACGAGGTGTATGAGAACTCACGTCGTAGGTAGTGATGCTTCTCTTCACACTCCTTGTCGCACTCCTTCTCCTTAGCCTCGCTCTGCTTCTCGAGCGACACAATAAGCTGGTTGTCGCCATTTAGCTCTATGCGCAAATCATCCTTCGACATTCCTGGAGCAGCAATCTCGAGCTTAAACTTCTTGTCGGTCTCGATGACGTTGATCTGAGGTGTTGTGGCACGACGCTGCAAGGCCTCGGGCCATTGGTCGTAGAAAAGCTCGCCAAAGAGCGAGGGCATACGATTGAACTTTTTTGCTGGTAACATATTGTAAAATATTTAGTGAATACGACTCCTCGGGGTACAAAATATGAGCCAAGGATAAAAATTTTGAAAAAATATCAGAAATATTTTGGAACTTCGGAAAAATGCTCTATCTTTGCACTCGCTTTTAGAGCAATGGCGAGATAGCTCAGCTGGTTAGAGCGCATGATTCATAATCATGAGGTCGAGAGTTCAAGTCTCTCTCTCGCTACACCATAAGCTCCCTGAGGTCTTCCTCAGGGACTTTTTTTTGTTCATTGCGCTCATTAGACCCATTAGGGGTATATTGTCTTTATTTTTTTAGGACCATTAAGACCATTAGGACCATAAGACCATTACGAGGTCGGGTATCACTCTGTTGTTTTGGCACGCTTTTGGGAATATCGGTGTAGATCAAAATGTAATCCGATATGAAACAGAAGCAGAAAAAACATCTTACTGCCGAGAATGGCAGACCTATTGCTGATAACCAAAATACGCAGACTGCGGGGGTGCGAGGAGCTGTAACTTTGCAGGATCCTTGGCTCACGGAGAAGCTGGCACATTTCGATCGAGAGGTGATCCCCGAGCGTCGTATGCACGCCAAGGGCTCAGGAGCTTACGGCACGTTCACCGTAACCAACGACATCACTGCGTATACCCGAGCCTCGATATTCTCGGAGGTGGGCAAGAAGACCGACTGCTTTGTACGCTTTTCGACCGTGGCGGGTGAGCGTGGCGCTGCCGATGCAGAGCGTGATATTCGTGGCTTTGCGATGAAGTTCTACACCGACACTGGCAACTGGGACTTGGTGGGCAACAACACCCCTGTGTTCTTCCTGCGTGACCCCTTGAAGTTCCCCGATCTTAACCACGCCATAAAGCGAGACCCTCGCACGGGTATGCGCTCGGCAAATAGCAACTGGGATTTTTGGACTCTGCTACCTGAGGCTCTGCATCAGGTGACGATTACGATGTCGCCACGAGGTATTCCTCGTTCGTTTCGTCATATGCACGGCTTTGGTAGCCACACATATAGCTTTATCAATGCAGAGAATCGTCGTACGTGGGTTAAGTTTCATCTGCGCACGTTGCAAGGTATTGAGAACCTAACAGATGCCGAGGCAGAGGCGGTAATTGCAAAGGATCGTGAGTCGCACCAAAGGGATTTGTTTGAGGCCATTGAGCGTGGCGACTATCCTCGTTGGCTGATGCAGGTGCAACTGATGACGGAGGAGCAAGCGAGAGAGTATCACATAAACCCGTTCGACCTTACGAAGGTGTGGTATCACGGCGACTTCCCGCTGCACGACGTGGGTATCTTGGAGCTTAACTGCAACCCCGAGAACTTCTTTGCCGAGACCGAGCAGGCGGCGTTTAACCCGATGAATATCATCGACGGCATAGGCTTTTCGCCCGACAAGATGCTTCAAGGACGCTTGTTCTCATATGGCGATGCGCAACGCTACCGCCTCGGTGTAAACCACCACCTTATACCGATAAATCGTCCTCGCTGTCCATATCATTCGTATCATCGTGATGGGCAGATGCGTACCGACGATAATGCGGGGCGCACGATTGCCTACGAGCCAAACAGCTATGGTGAGTGGTCTGATCAACCCTCACTCAAAGAGCCACCATTGGCAGTTACGGGTGAGGTGTATAGCTACGACGAACGTGAGCTCGATAGCGACTACTATACGCAGCCGGGCAAGCTATGGCGACTGATGACCGAGGCGGAGCAGCGTGCCACGTGCGAGAATACGGCTCGTGCTATGGGCGATGCCGAGCTATTTATCAAACAACGCCATATACGCAACTGTCACCGTGCCGATCCCTCGTATGGCAAGGGTGTAGCCAGGGCCTTGGGTCTATCGCTTGCCGAGGCACTTGTGGCTGATGATCCCGCTCATCCATCGTGGGATTGGCGATAACGAGTGCAGATTCGACACGTAGTTATATAGAAATGCTGGCGAAACGAAAAGTTGCAATGACCTTGTTTTCGCCAGCATATTCTATGCAGTGAGTGCTATGATAGGTTTAGTCCATTTGGTGATGTAGCCAATTGGGTAAACCAAGCCGCTTGGTCGCAATAGGGTCGTAGGCTCATCCATAAGCAGAATATCGGGTTTCATAGCCAAGGCACGGGCGATACACAGACGCTGTTGCTGACCACCAGAGAGGAACGTACCCTTCTTATTTAGCACATCCTTAACCTCCTCCCATAGTGCCATGCTACGCAAGCAGCGTTCAACAGTCTCATCTTTTTCGGTTTTCGATAGGCGGATACCATTTAGCGCATATCCCGAGAGCACATTATCGTAGATGCTCATCGTAGGGAATGGCGCAGGGCGCTGAAAGACCATACCCACACGGCGGCACGCTCATCCTTGGCGATGTTCCAATCCTTGTTTGAGTGTAGGTCGTCAAATCGTGCGTAGATATCTGCGAACTTCGCCACCTTAACCGATCCGAATATCGAGTAGCCGAATTGGTCGTTACCCTTTGTATATGATGCGTTTAGCATATGGTTATACTCAGCACCGATTGTAAACTTGTCGTGCTTGTAAATGAAAAATCGTCGATAAACAGTTCTGTTTGCAGATTTTTACGTAATTTTGCGCCGAAGTGTAATGGTAATATTCAGATGGGATACGATGATTTTATATTGACAGTCAATTCGTCCAGCATCATCATATTATTAGGGATGGCCGCTGTACTGCTTGCTGCTACCCGTTTTCGTGGAGAGAGCGGATATGCGGCTGCCATTATTGTGATACCCAATGTCCCCGTCTATATATACAATATGAGTCGAATGTTGGAATGGCACAATTTGACACTTTTCATGTTTCCCATCAGTTACTCGGTCAATACGCTGCTGATGCCATTGCTATGGCTCTTTGCCAAGAAGAATTTTGACCTGAACTTCCGCCTCAAACCTATTCATCTGCTGCATCTCCTGCCTGGTCTTCTTTGCCTCGGACTTAGCCTTGCTATTCCTACTCAGGAGCGTATCGCATCCATTCAGCACGAGATGACAGGCGATGACACTTGGATAGGCGACATCAATACCTTTATCATTTTCGTACAGATGGTGGCTTACTTCACAGTCATCTTCCGTTTCCTTCATCGGAAGAAACGGGCCATCAGGGATACCGCTTCCGATGCAGAATGGGTGCAGAAAGAGTGGATTCCGGTCTTTGAGTATCTCTTCGCCGCACTGTTCGTCATTGTGATGGTATGTTACTTCATTTGGCCTCGTACCGATGCCTGGCTCATTCAAATCCTGAATGTTGTTGCGATGTTTTATCTGGTCTATAACTCCATTGCCCACCCGGTGGTGCCAATCAAGCAAGTTCCCGAGAATATTCCGGAGCCTACTGAACCCTATGAACCGGAAATCTCTGCCACTCCTGCTATGGACGATAGTCAGATGAACGAAGTCTGTGAACGTGCTTCCCGATATCTGGAGGAGTCGAAAGCCTACTTGCGTCCCGATATTTCGTTGGCAATCTTCGCCAAGGAGATAAATATTCCGCAACGCACCCTCTCGCGTTCCATCAACGGGTGTCTGGGCTGTAACTTCTTTGAATTTATCAATCGGATGCGTGTCGAAGAGGCGAAGCGT
>JAFQTX010000036.1 GCA_017408825.1 Alistipes sp. | reverse complement strand
GCGTGAGTTGCGAAAGTATATTAACTACTATAATAACGACCGTATTAAACTAAAATTAAACGGAAAGAGTCCGGTGCAATACCGAACTCTTTACCAATAAATCTATTTAATAATCTGTCCAACTTTTTGGGGTCAGTACATTTTGTTATCAGGTTGAATAAAAAGATGTAGTTTTAGGCCTGCGAAGCCCGAAAAAGCAGAGTTTACTAAGCGTAAATGAGCATTTTGAGGGCGAGCGTAACGACAAAATACACTTTTTATTCAGCCTCAAGGCCTATATTTATTGGATATATTATCGTACCTTGAAGTCAGGATCTGCCATCTGAGGTATAGGCTTGATATACTCGCCCGCCTCGAACTTAGCACGTACAGCCTTGAAGGTGTTGATTGTGTACTCTACATCCTCCATTGTGTGTGCCGCAGTAGGGATCACACGAAGGATGATCTCACCCTTAGGAATTACTGGGTAGATAACAATCGAGCAGAATAGGCCGTAATTCTCACGAAGATCCACGATTAGGTTTGTACCCTCCTCGTTACCACCCTTCATATAGATAGGTGTTACGGGCGACTGGGTTACGCCAATGTCGAAGCCATTCTCTGTAAGGCCCTTCTGCAGTGCACGAGTTATCTCCCATAGCTTCTCCTGATACTCAGGGTGCTTGCGGATTAGGTCGAGACGCTTCAACGCACCGATAACCATAGGCATAGGCAACGACTTAGCATATAGCTGCGAACGCATATTGTAGCGGAAGAGGTTGATCAACCAACGAGGGCCCGACACAAATGCGCCGATGCCCGCCATAGACTTAGCGAAGGTGTTGAACAACACGTCGATCTGGTCCTGAACACCGAAGTGATCACCAGTACCACGGCCACCCTTACCCATTGTACCGAAGCCGTGAGCATCATCAACGAGCAGACGGAAGCTGAAGTCCTTCTTGCACTTCACGATAACATCGAGGAAGCCGAGGTCACCCTTCATGCCGAATACACCCTCAGTGATTACAAGCACACCACCATTCTGCTTCTCAGCAAGCTCTGTTGCGTGCTGCAACTGACGACGCAATGACTCCTCATCGTTGTGAGCATATACGAAACGCTTACCTGGGTGCATACGAAGGCCGTCAATGATACAAGCGTGACACTCCTTGTCGTAGACCACAACATCACGTGGAGTGAGCAGACAGTCGATGATAGAGATCATACCCTGATAGCCATAATTGAGCAAGAAGGCATCCTCCTTACCTACGAACTCTGCGAGCTCACGCTCGAGCTGCTCGTGATACTTTGTCTGACCCGACATCATACGAGCACCCATAGGATACGCCATACCGAAATCCTTACCACCCTGAGCATCAGCCTCACGCACCTCGGGATGATTTGCCAAACCGAGATAGTTATTCAAACTCCAGTTCAAGACGGGCTTACCACGGAAGACCATGTGTGGGCCCAACTCACCCTCCAACTTAGGGAATGCAAAGTAGCCGTGCACAGCCGACATATACTGACCAATAGGGCCACCAGCGTTGTTCGATAAACGATCAAAAATATCTACCATCGTTCTATAATTTAAGTTTTTATAGTTTTACCACAACAGATAATCAATCTATAATTGGAACAATTATACACTAATTATAAGTCACGACAAAGGTAGTATTTTTTTGAGGATATCAACCAAATATAGGGTTAAAGCTGGGTCAAAAATCGCTAAATAAGTAAAAATACTTAGCTTGTACTATTGCAAATCACGAGCTCTACGATGCACCTCGTAGAGTCTGAGGCCTACACCTATCGAGGAGAAACCGTAGCTGATAAATGCTACAGCTATAAATACTATCATCAGCTCGATGCCGATGTTCTCAGGCATAAGCAGAACGACAAAAGCCAGCCCTATCATAATCACCGAGCAGAGGATTATCCACCCCGAGTTCTGCAGGTGTAGGCTACGTAGATCCATACCCTGCAACACCCCGACGAAACCGCGGCACAGCAGCCATATACCAAAGAGTATAGGGAGGATGGTCGCCGTAAGGAACATATTGAACATCAGTATCACACCAATAATTATGTCGGCAATAGCAGCTACAATCACCCACCCGTTGCGCACCAGACCATTATCCGTGGTGAAGAACTGCACGAGGCTGATTACGCCACTAAGCAACACCGCAATACCAAGCCACATAGCCACAGCAAGGTAACTACCTACGGGATTTATGAGCACCACAAAGCCAGCACACAACGCCACAAGTCCCACAACGATCGAGAGCCACCAGCGTCCCACCAGCTGCTCCGTCATATCATTATCATAACTCTTCATACTGCAAAATGTATTTTAGATTTAACACGTCGGCCATGGTACAACTATCGTGCAACATAGCGACTATAAAGTGTAATAAAGAGCCAGCCGAGTGAATTATCCTAAAAATTTTTCTTATATTTGCATCATTGGAAAAATTCACACACAATGAAGAGTATCATAACTACAATTTTCACGGCAGTTGCCCTCATGGTGTCGGTGGCTGCTATGGCCACTGAGCCACATATCATTCCACAACCCTCGTACATCGATATGGCCACTGAGGGGGTGTTTACCATCACCGAGAAGACCAAGATCGTCGTGTACGACGATGCGTGGGATGCCGCCGAGGTCTTTGCCAAGGATATGCAGCAATACTTCGGTAGCCGTCGTCCACTACGCTGCACCAAGCGTGGTAGTGGCATCAAGGTGCGCACCGACAACAACATCCAGCCTGAGGGCTACGAGCTATATATACAGCCCCACGAGATCTTCGTCACGGGTGGTGATACGGCGGGAATATTCTATGGATTACAGACTCTTCGCCAGATGGTCGTAGCCTACAACGGCGTCATTCCCTGCGGCTTTATTGCCGACGAGCCTACGTTTGCCTATCGTGGTGTGCACTTCGACGTATCACGCCACTTCTTTAGCGTAGACGACGTGAAGCGCTATATCGACATACTCGCAGCGCACAAGGTAAACCGCCTACACTGGCACCTCACCGATGACCAGGGATGGCGCATCGAGATTAAGGCCTACCCCGAGCTTACGGCTAAGGGCTCTATGCGTAAGGAGACACTCATGGGCCACGGCCTACGCCCCGAGAAGTGGGATGGCACCCCACATGGCGGTTTCTACACCCAGGAGGAGGTGCGCGACATCGTGGCATATGCCCAGAAGCGCAGCATGGTGGTAATTCCCGAGATCGAGATGCCAGGACACGCACAGGCAGCACTCCACGCACTACCTTGGCTGGGCTGCAACGAACAGAGTGTCGATGTATGGACAATGTGGGGCGTAACACCTGAGGTTATGTGTGCCGGCAAGGAGACTACCTACGAGTTCCTCGAGAATGTGCTCAGCGAGGTTATCGAGCTATTCCCCTCGGAGCTAATACATATTGGTGGTGACGAGTGCCCCAAAGATCGTTGGAAGGAGTGCGAGCATTGTCAGGCAAAGATTAAGGCTGAGGGCCTTGAGAATGAGGAGGAGCTTCAGGGCTACCTCGTGGCACGCATCGAGAAGTTTATCAACTCGAAGGGTCGCAAGATGATCGGCTGGGATGAGATTTTGGATGGTGGTGTGACACCTACTGCTACAGTGATGTCGTGGCGAGGCACTCAGGGTGGTATCTACGCTGCCGAGCGTGGCAACGACGTGGTTATGACCCCTATGAACCTCTGCTACTTCAACTTCTACCAGACCGAGAGTCGTGAGGGCGAGGGCCTACAAATCGGTGGTCACATCCCGTTTGAGATGGTGTATGCCTGGGACCCATACAAGGGTTTCAGCGAGGAGGCACGCAAGCACGTTATCGGCGTGCAGTGCAATATGTGGACCGAGTACCTGAAGGATATGGCTACGGTAGAGAAGATGCTACTACCCCGCCTTGCCGCAATGGCCGAGGTGCAGTGGTCTGCAGATCGTCGCAACGAGGCTACGATACGCTCAAAGATGGAGACTATGCGTAAGTTTTACGAGGCCTGCGGCTGGGAGTGCGCACCCTACTACTTCGATGGTCGTAAATAGATTATAATCAAATAATAACAGATACAATGAAGAGATTACTCACACTCGCACTGACACTTATCGCCAGTTGCACACTGAGCTTTGCTCAAACGCCTCAAGACATAGGCACAAACCGTGGCCAGGAGCTTGTGCTAACCATCGTAACACAGAACGAGAACGCCTTTGGTCGAACAATGGATCAGATTGTCGAGGAGATCAGAACCTATAAGGCGCAGGGCGAGGAGCCATTCAACCAATATTGGAGCAGCCTCAATAGCAAGTTTATGGCTACGTGTAAGGAGTATGGCGCAAGTGACGACGAGGCTAACAGCATCTGGAACCAGCTGGCAACACCTCTGCTCGAGGCTGCCGCAGCACCAACAACTCCTCAAACACCCGCAGACAACAACAGCGTAGGCTCATCACTCGAGGAAAAGGGTAAGGAGCTTGGCACAAAGTGTATTGAGACTTTGATGCAGGGTGGTGATGGCGAGGTAGTTGTTGCCGAGATTGTAAAGTATGCAAAGAGCCACTGCAAGAGCGAGGCTGAGCTAAATAAGTTTATCTCGGGTGTTGCCGACGGCATATATGAAAGCAGCGATAAGTACGAGTTTGACGAGGATGCTGCCGTATCGTGGGTGGAGGCAATCGAATCACAGCTCTACGAGTAGCAAACCTGCAGCAACCAACAAAATGGGGATGGCCAATTTTAGCCATCCCCATTTTGTTGGTTGGAGGTCGATTACACATACTCCTCGTAGGCATACTCAATAGCCCGGTTTACCTGGTCAAGGAATGGCTTGCAAGCTCGGAATAGCTCGGCGGTGCGCTCTAACCAATCCTCCTGTTCGAACCAAGCGTTGGTAAGCGGATACGAGATTATCAGCTCACGCTGACGTAGCAGATGCTCGGTCTCGGGCGTAGAGTTAAAGCCTGCGGGCGTGCGACGTAGTGCGTTGGTAGTGTCGAGACTAAAGCCGCTACGCTCAATGTTACGTAGCATCTGGGCACCATTATCCTCAATCTCCTCACGCATGCTGCGCAGCACGTGACGCTCGGGACATACGTTGCCCGCAGCGAGGAACGACCCTTCGCCCCACGTATGGCCCTTAGGCGAGATATGGAGGTAGTAGCCACCATAGCCACTGCGCTTGCCACCACGCACAATGAAGGCACTCATAAAATCCTTGTATGGCGACTTGTCCTTCGAGAAACGCACATCACGATAGATGCGATAGGTGCAGTCCGACAGGCGCAGCCCCTCGACCGTAGGGTCAAACTTAGCTATTAGCTCCACCAGACGCTCCACGTTGGCATTATGCTTTGCCAACACCTCACGATAGCGAGGCTTGTTGCGCTCAAACCACTCACGGGTATTGTTATCGTGCAATTCACTTAGGAAATCAAGAACTTCTCGCATAAATTATTATAAGGTATTAGATTCAAAATTGTATTGCGTTCTAACTACATCAGCCTAACGGCAGCTAAACGCTCAGCAAGTCTATGAAGATAGCTCTCTATCTGGGCACGTCGCTCGGTAGATGGACGTTTCGCCCCATTGACATACTGTTGCATAAGTGTCTCATTAACACCCATAGCACGTGCCACCTGACGCACGTTAAGCTCTGGAAATGTATTGAATAGCTCACCTATCGAGTTCTCGTCAGGCATCCACTTTGTGCTGTGCTTCTCCATCGTTGTATTTGTTGGTTTGTAAGTTTAAGTGTAAAGGTAGCAGTAATTTCATAAACTTCAAACTTTTTAAGGTATTATTTTTAATACCCGTGTGGTGGAGGGGAATAGCTGGTTGTACCCACGTGTGATATGGGTATTATTTTGGATCAGTCTGAAAACCCAGTGGGCAGCTCAATTCTTTTAGGAGCATTAGGACCATTAAGAGAATAAGACCATTACGAGGTCGGGTACCACGCTGCTGTTTCGGCCGTTGGCTGTTTGCACTGCCTGCCGCAACCATCTTAATTGTCTTACGGTCTCATTGTCTTTAATTCGGCTCAGTCTGAAGATTATGTAGAATATTCCAAGCTCTAATGTTACCACTTGCTACGTGGGTATACTTTTATATACCCATGTGGTGAGGAATATTTGGCCACACCCCAAAGTAATGCGGGTATTATTTTTAATACCCATGCAGCAGAGGAAGGCAATCAGATAATTGCAACACCCACATGCGATGCCCCATGATGCGGGTATTATTTTTAATACCCGTGCGGGTGGGGATTCCGATGTGGTGAGTGCACTTTATGCAAAGGCATACGATGCGGGTCGTTTTGGTCATAGATCAATTTTGTGTGGTAAGAACTAAAAAGTTTTACATCAGAAAGATAGGGTGAAAGTCCGCGTCGGGGTGTCTATGCTTCAATTTTATACGATACAATCTTACCCAGTGCATCTTAGATGGATCCTTGGACGAAACATGGGGTGAGGTTATATCTCGCAACTCTTTGTCGTTTATGAGAAAAACATACTCACTTAATTTATTCTTATTTTGAAATAGTTCTTTCAACCTCAAGTCTTGGTCGTGTGTGTTTTGAAGCGGTTCTGTAGGATGGTAATATATCATAGCGGTACTATCATCAAATCTTCGACTCCCGTTTTCATCCACTATGCTTCCAAACTTAGGCTGAATATAGAGCGTATCTTGACTAATTCGACACGAGCCATATAACGAATGTCTCTCGTTAATCTCATCGCTACTACAATCAAGCCACATAAAAGTCTCGGTAACAGGGTCTATGACCATATAAACATAACCAGTTCTTCGTTCATATTTGCATTCAGCACCTAATGAATGAGTATCGTCCCTAACATACGCACCCCCATATACCATCAGTTGACCAACTTCATAGTCTTGAAGGTCTGGCTCTGTGCCTAATATACCACCTTGTGCCATTAGGTTGGATGTGACTAATGTAAACAATGAAATAACTAATAATCTTTTCATATCGTCAATATGTGTAGTGTAAATCTCAGATGTATATACGTTCTTGCTATTGCCATTAGCGTCAGGGATTGTGAACCACACCAACCTCTACTTGGGTATTATTTTTAATACCCGTGCGGGTGGGGATTCCGATGTGGTGAGTGTACTTTGTGCAAAGGCATACGATGCGGGTTGTTTTGGTCATGGAATGTGAATTTCGTTTTTTATGGATACCTACACGGGAATGCCCGTGTAGGTGCAATACAAAAAGGTGTCTACCAATCCCAACTATCGCAATATACGATACGATTATCCTTGATAATTATGCGAATAAGAGTTTCACATACATCGGTAGTTTTGCCAAAATTTCTAATCATCTTTTGATCATCCCAGCAATTATATCTTAACATCTCCCAATCGTATGTAAATGGTAGTGCGTCAAGATTAGGGTAATCCTTTTTTCTAATCTCTTCATATACTGCTCGTGTTTTCTCATTTACATATTCTTCATCAAAATGTTTTGGTTCCAATTTATAGTCAACCAATTCATAGAGGCCTTTACGACACTTAAGGTCTAAATGATAATTTGAATATGGACTATTATATACATCACCAACAATCCATTCAGACCAAGATTCATATATTTGAATGGTGTCGCATTGGTAGTTTACTAAATTCAATTCATCAACAGTCTGAGCAAGTTTAGCATAATGCGTTCGGTTAATTTCCAACTTTTTATATATAGGTTCATTATATGTAACACTGACACTATCATCATAATCTATATCTGTGTCTCGATACGATGTATTGCTGATATGCTGCACTACATCATTGAAATTGTAAACTTCTGGTGAAGGGGCAGTCTCTTTAACGGAAACTGCCATATGTCTATTACAAGAGACAGCTAAAAGACAAAATAACAACAATTTTATTCTCATATAATAAATGTAATTAATAGGAAACATTATAGTATAAACTTCTTCTTGTATTTGGATCTATAATCTGACTGGGATTATCACAACCTTCGGGGAATATTGCATAATGAGTTCTTAATGGTAATCCCATCTCTGAACGGATTTTGTTTTCATAATGTGTAGTATAAATATCAGACTTTTTAACCTCTTCTATTTTACCTTTTTTATTAATATATTCAAACCAAGTGCCTTTTTCTCCTCCTGTGAACTCATATTGCGCATGTGCTAATTCGTGTCCTAAATTAACAATAGCATTTGCTTGTAACCCCTCTGTTGTTGGGACAGCTTCTGGATTATTTATATTCCACCCTAATTTTCCTTTTTGCCAACCACTTTTAGGAGTATTGAATAGCCGGATTTTACTT
>JAFQTX010000035.1 GCA_017408825.1 Alistipes sp. | reverse complement strand
GACTCTGGTATTACGATATGCTCGTTACAGAGGCTATACTCCACACTCTCGTTGCTATCGAACATCCTCACACCTGTCACGAGCTCCGTTCGGCGAAAGTCGATGATGATATCTTGTGGCTTTTCAAGCGTAAAGCCAACTGCTGCCACACCTCGGTTTGCTACGAGGTCGAAGAGTAGGGTGTACTCCACGCTATCTATTGTAGCCTTGCGCCACTGGGCAAGCTCTCGGCTGATACCCTCGTCAAGGTAGTGTTCCGCAGGGTTTTGGCCCTTTGCCTGGCACGAGGCAAGAAGAAGTGTCAGGGTTATTACGAAGTGTTGTAGTCGCATATGAGTAAAAGTCTTTTTGCAAAGATAAGCAAAAAAATAAGCAAACCGGCACTCCGCGTGATAATAGTTTCGAGAGAATATTGCGATATAGGCATCATCACGATACGAAAAAGGCGTTCCGCACTGTACGAAACGCCTTAAATTACGGGTTTTATAGAGTATTAGTCGTGAGCCTGGTTGCTGTAGTCGTTGGCCTTGCCTCGGAACGTGCCCTTGATGTTGTTACCGTTGTCATCCTTGCCATCAATAGTAAGAACATAATCGTCGCCATCCTTCTCAACTTTGATGCTACCAGCTGTGATAGGTGCCGCCTGTGACATATCTACCTGACCATTTACGCACTTTGCATACCATGCGTGGAGCTGCAACGAGTCGTCACGTAGACGTCCTGCTGGGAATGTGTAGTCCCACGACTCTGCCTTAGGATCGAGCAACGAGTACTCGCCCACGAAGCCATCCTTGTTCTCGAAACCGCCATTAGAGCGAGGCACTAAGAGGTCGAAGAGAAGGTACACACCACTAAATCCGTTGCGCTGCTCGATCATATGCACAAACCATACATCGCTCTCTGAGTCGTACCAGTTGCCACGATATATAGGCATAAGCTCGCCACCTGTAACATTAAACTCGATATCCGAGGTATACTGGCTTACGGGGTGTACGTCGGCATATGTAGGCTCTGTATAGTCCTCCATGATGCAGTCGCCGTGATACTCAATGTGGTGAACCTCGCCATTGAAGAGTACTACATCGGCAATGATGCTATCCTCGGTTACGGTGAGCGTGCCGCTCTTGAAGGCCTCGTTTCGGGCCAACTCACGATTGTCGTACATATAGCTGCAATCCTGGTATGCATCAATAGTACCTGGCTCGCCGGTGCGCTGGTGGTCGAGGGTATAGGTTCCTACGGGCACACGGCGCTCAGTATCGAATGCTGCGCCACGCTCCGAGTAGATGTCGAAGCGGTACTCGCAAGCTCCGTAAGGCACCGTAGAGATAGCCTCTGGCTGCATGTTTGAGAGGATGATGAAGTAGTCGAAGCCACGTGTCTGCACCTTGCCATAATATGTACCACCGACGTGTGTGGCTGTGAATGTCTGGTCGTAAGATGCTGTGCCAGCCTGCTTTACCATTACCATAAAGCTATGATCATCATACCATACCTTGATAGTTGCCTCACGAGCATTACCTGTGTTGGCTGCTACGTTGAATGTTACCTCCAAATCGGTAGGGTGTACCGCAATGTCGGTAATCCACTCTACGGCAGTTGCTGCTTCAGGGGTAGGGAACTTGGGTTTAGAGCGTGTAGCCTCGCTGCTATCCTCAAAGTCGTAGGTGATGACGCCCTCGCCGCCATTTAGCTCAAAGTTCATCACCGAATCAGATGTCAGCTTAATCTTGAGGTTGTCGTAGTTTACCTCATTGGTGTCTTGCTCGCAGGCGCTAAATGCTAACGCCGCAAGAGCCACAAGTGCAAAAAGTTTTCTCATTATAGGTCGTTATGTTTTAAGGTTTTAGATTGTCTATCTATAGTCGTGCGCTGCGGTACCGTCAATCTCGCACATCGCAGTGTCGATAACCTCGTAGCTGTTGTCAAACTCCCCGTTAGGCGATGATATTACGGCTATGAGCTTGAAGTTGTCGCTATTCCACTTTGCAGCCTCAAAGAGGTCGAACTGATATACTCGGCTCATTGTGCTGCCAGCCTGGACGTAGCCAAAGTCTATGCCTGAGATGTCGCTCTTTGATGCCCCTGTGAGGCAGTCACGCAATACGCTATGGTGGTTGTTCATCCACTCCTCGTAGCCTCCCGACTGCTTGGCGTAGATGTCATCCTCGAGTACCCATAGTGCGAGGTGTATGTTCTGCGCTACGGCGCTCTTAACCTCCACGTTCACAGTATATTTGCCATCATTGATTGTTGCTGCGAGGGCCACCGAGGCCGAGGGGTTCTCCTCCCAATACTCATCAATCTTAGATTGCATATGGCCTGGTGCTGCGGCAAAGTTTCGACAGTAGTTGAACGTTGCGCTGGGGTAACCCGTAAGAGGCATATAGCTTGTGCTACACACCTCTTTATAGTAGTTCCAGAAGGTGTTAGATGCCGATGAGTAGCATACTTCACTTTGGCTGAATGAGTAGGCATAGACGATGTTGAACTTATGGGCATACTCCACGTTCTCCTCCAACGCCTTAAGTGCAGCCTTCATATTTGGGCAGTAGCCACAGCCCACACCTGTGTGATCGACGATTAGCAGTCGCTGGTTGAAATCGTAGCTCTCGGGATTTGTATCCTCTGGGAGGTTAGGGGTGTACTCTGGCACTACGTTTACGGTGAGCACCTTCGATGTGCGGTTGTTGTACGTAGCGTAGAACACACGCTCAGCCACCTCCGTAGGGGTGTATGGGTTTGTAACCTCGCTCTTGATGTAGTAGTCGTAGATGGTTGCCTCGGCGGTTACATCCTCGTCGGCATATGTCACGCTGAATGTGATGCTCTCGCCACAACGTATCGATGTGCTGTTGGCCGTAAGTATCGGAAGTAGCTCTGCGGCCTTCTGCTCTATTGTTGCCTCGGCGCTCTTGCCTGAGTATGATAGTGTTATGTGGCCCGTGCGACGCTCCTCGACGATGCTACGGGCAACGGTATAGTTCACACTACCCGCCTCTACGGAGTCTATCGTGATCCACTCGACATCTGACGTTACTTCAGGTGTAGCACCCTCCTCGTCGCACTCGAGCATATATGTTATCTTGCCGCTACCTCCCGTAGCCTCGAATATGGTCTTACGCTCTGAGGTTATTGATAGGCGCACATCACCTGAGGCGAGTGCTTCATTCTGCTGTACAGCTATTGATAGGTCCTCGGCACCAGCGTAGTGTAGGGTGACTATGCCTATGCGCTGAGCGTCATCATGGTTGCGTCCCACGCTGAATGTGAGCTTCTCGCCCACAACGAGGTTGGTGATCCACTCGCTATCGGTCGTAGCCTCAAGCTCTACGCCTTCGGTGGGGTTAAGAACTAAGTAGCTAAGCTCCACGTCGCCACCAGCTGCGGGCATGGTGACAATGCCCGAGGGTGTTACCGTAATCTCAGGCGTGAGAGTCTCATTGGGTGTTACTTGCTCGGTAGGCTCACATGCTGCGAGCATCAGGCCTACGAGGCTAAGAGGTGCAAACAGTCGTCTCATATTTAATTATTTGTAGTTAGGTTATTCAGGGTTTGTGATAGGTCTGCCCATTATGTCAATCTCCTCGATAGGACCTGTGTAGCGCACCTTTACCACGTGGTTGTGGATGCTCTCGACATCTACTGTGATGTCGTAGCCTCCTGAGATATGCTTTACTACCATTGTACCGCTCTTTAGCTTAGTCTTAAAGCCCTCGATGCGCATGTCGTACTCGTTGTCGAGGTTAAAGTTATAGCCGCCGTCATCCTCGTTGTCCACGTAGTATGTTGCCTCTGGGATTATGTTGTTTGTGGCATCCACGCCGCAGTAGAAGTCGAAGAAGAGCTCAAGGCCCTCACCCCTGAGGTTGATCGCAAAGTTTGTGCTGCTGAAGGCTACGCCTGTTGCCTCGTTCCATATGAATGGTTTTGCGCCCTGTGGCATTAGCCATACGCAAGAGAGGTCTGCACGGTAATAGATGTCGTACTCGATGCCGCTCTCTACCTCAACCTTGATCTTTATGTCGCTCTCAGCAGTGCTGATCATCTCCTCCACGCTATATGTGGCATCCTGCTTAGCACCAAATACTCTCTCGTTCTTGTTTAGTCTGATGTCAAACTCGGCAGTCGTGCTGCTGAACTTAATCGCCTTGGCCACCATATACCTCTTCTCGGCGATGAGGCGTGCTTTCTCGCCCTCAAAGTTGCCGTATACCTCGTATAGCTCTTCGCCTGGTGCGAGAGGCTCAAGTGCCTCTGCGGGGCTCTTGCCCTGTGTCATGATGTAGTATGTATCCTCCTTGGCGTTGAGGTATATGTCGAAAGTTCCTGCCTGGCTAACGTGTATGTCGCTGCCCCACGACTGTGCTGCGTAGAAGTAGTCGGGGTCGGCAGGCTGGCCGTTGCCACCACGATTTACGGCATTGTCGCCATCTTTCACAAACTTAATCTTGTCGGTTGTAGTAAGCTCTACGGCCTTAGCCACATAGTATCCGTTGGCCTCGTCCATTACTATCGCCTTAGAGATATCCCAGTCGTTTACTGTGCCTACGATGCCCCAACCCTCGTATGATGGCTCGGGCTCAGGGGTGCTGGTTGCTGCAGCCTGCTCTATTGTCACGCTGAACGATAGCTCCTCGTACGTAGCGTTGATCACTGCTGTGCGGGGCTCTGTGGTTGTGTTCTCGGCTACGTCATAGTTTATTGTGCTTAACATAATCTCCACCTCCTCGGCGATCTCTATCCACTCGGCATCGCAGCTTATTGATAGCATACGTGTGGCTGTAATCTCCTGGCCGGAGTCCCCCTCCTTGGCGGGGGTGTATGTAAACGAGATAGTGCCCGTGCCACCCTCGGCTGCGAAACTCACCTCAGAGTCCGAGGTAAGTGTAAGTTCGTGGGGCTCGGGTGATTGGGCAGGTGTCTGCTCCTTGCTGCATGCTATCGTCAGCAGTGGCAGCATCAAAAGTGCAAGTAGTAGCTTTTTCATTGTTGTATTGTCTATTTTTTGTGCTCTCTTATACTCTATTTTGTAGATGCCTTGCATCTAAAAAATCTTTTCACGATACAAATATATAACAATTTATGCAAATTGCAACTTTTGTGAGATTTTTTAAGACAGTTAGGACCATTAGGACCATTACGAGGTCGGGCGTCACACCGTTGTCCGTGACCGTCTTAATTGTCTTAAAGGTCTTAATTGTCCCAATGGTCTCAATTATCAATCATCAAAAAAAATCGGAGCCTCCCGCAAGGAAAGCTCCGATGTAGAGTGTTATTGACGGTTTTTGAGCCTTATGGAGGTCATCTGCTCACGAAAGCCACCCTCTGTGGCAAAGTTCTCGCTTACCTTGTCTACATATTTGCAGAGTAGGCTCTGTGCCTGCCTGATAAGCACTAATGCCATGTTGGCGATGATTTCATCCGAACGGTTCTCTGCTAAGGATACAAAGTATTGTGGGTCGTTATGCGTCGCTCCCAATTGGGTCATTGTCGCCATCTCTTGCGAGTTACTCTCCCAGCGTCGTAGCCCTCGCACACGTAGGTAGTCGCTGTAATCTTCGGCAAGCTCCATTAGGCTGGCACGTGCTACGTTGAATAGCTTTATGCCCATCTCTTTGGATGTTGCCAAATCGCCATAACCCTCAACGATGTTCTGCTTGCCGGAGCGTGCCGCCTGTATCATCTGGTCGTAGGTGCGGTCGTGCTTGTCGATAAAGCGACTGCAAAAGTGGTATGTGAGGTCGTATACCACCACACTCTTTTGGTAGCATAGTAGCTTGTGATAGTTTGAGTTGAGGTTTATGTTGTTGGGTGACATAATGTGCTATTTTCCACGAAGATAGCTATAATTGGCTTTTGTTGCAAGTTTTTTATTGATTTTTTATTGATTTTTTTAGGACCGTTAGGACCATTAAGACCGTTAGGACCATTACGAGGTTGGGCATCACACGTTGTCCGTGACCATCTTAATTGTCTTAAAGGTCTCAATTTTTTTAGGACCGTTAGGATCGTTAAGACCATTAAGACCATTAGGACCATTACGAGGTTGGGTATCACACGTTGTCTGTGACCATCTTAATTGTCTCACAGGTCTCAATGGTCTTATTTTTTAGGACCGTTAGGATCGTTAAGACCATTAAGACCATTACGATGTCGGGTATCATCGTTGTCCGTGGCCGTCTTAATTGTCTTAAAGGTCTCAATTTTTTTAGGACCGTTAGGATCGTTAAGACCATTAAGACTATTACGAGGTCGGGTATCACACCGTTGTCCGTGACCATCTTAATTGTCTTAAAGGTCTCACAGGTCTTATTTTTTTTAGGACCATTAGGATCGTTAAGACCATTAGGATCATTACGAGGTCGGGTATCACAGCGTTGTCCGTGGCCGTCTTAATTGTCTTAAAGGTCTCGCAGGTCTCAATTTTTTTTAGGACCGTTAGGATCGTTAAGACCATTGAGACCATTACGAGGTCGGGTATCACCGTTGTCCGTGGCCGTCATAATTGTCTTAAAGGTCTCAATTTTTTTTAGGACCGTTAGGATCGTTAAGACCATTAGGACCATTACGAGGTCGGGTATCACCGTTGTCCGTGACCGTCTTAATTGTCTTATTGGTCTTAAAGGTCTCAATTTTTTTAGGACCGTTAGGATCGTTAAGACCATTAGGACCATTACGAGGTCGGGTATCACCGTTGTCCGTGACCGTCTTAATTGTCTTAAAGGTCTCACAGGTCTTATTTTTTTAGGACCGTTAGGATCGTTAATACCATTAGGACCATTAAGACCATTAGGACCATTAAGACCATTAGGACCATTACGAGGTCGGGTATCATCGTTGTCCGCAACCGTCTTAAAGGTCTTAATTGTCTTAAAGGTCTCAATTGTCTTAATTATCAATCATCAAAAAAATCGGAGCCTCCCGAAAGGGAAGCTCCGAAAAAGGAATATGCTTATTATATCAACTCTTACAAGCCAAGATTACCTGAGAATTTAAACTTGTACTCGTCACCACCACTAGTTACGACATACAATTCAATCTCATGGTTTCCACCATTTGAAGAAGAGAGAACCTTCAATGTATGACCAGTTGCATTCAACTGGTAAGAAGTGCCATTGATTTTTGCTGTGTCATACTGCAATGAACAGTATCCTGAATTACCATTCACAACCGAAAGTGAGTTAGAGGTATACTCATATACTGGAATCCAAGTCTGAAGTGCATCATACTTGTTCAACGATATAGTAATCTTATTGCTTCCATCTGCATCTAACATAACGAAGTTATGTATATTAAGAGCAGAAGAATCATAGTAAAGCTTAGTCATCTGAATAAAACCGTCTTCCTCACCACCGTCGCCAGTGTTATCATCGCCACTATCGCCACCCTCGCTTGGGAGAACGAAACCATCGGGCAAACCCTTGTAGCCAAATGTCTTACCAACAATATTTCCGTTGCCAGCGCTAATTATGGTTATTACAATACAATACTGCCCATCTTCAATTGTAACAGACATAGAAGCATCATTAACATAATGAGAACTTCCAGAACCGCTACCGAGAATGTGTCTAAGACTAAATGTACCTACAGCAGGATTTGATACGGTATTGCCAGCATATGTGTATGCTCCAGGCTTTATTGAGTTATTATTAGGTGCATCGCTGCTATTTAAATAGAACTGAGTTACATTATAGCCATTACCAGTAAGCTCAAAACGGCTATAAGTATTATTCCATGAGAGTGTTGCATACTGGTAGTCCACTGTAAATGCAGGTGCTGCTTCCACAAGGTTAGAAACTGAGAATGTAGAAACGTGGCCCCACTCAAACTTTAGATTGCGGCCATCAGGGATGGTTACAGTCTTGGTGAGAGTCTTATCACCAGCGCAATATGCTGTTACGGTAAACTCCTGAACAGTCATAGGAGCTTCGATTGCAAACCAGAATGTGTTATCCACAATATCTGTTGTGGCATTAAGAGTATATGACAAGCTGTCCTCAGAAGAGTGATATTTCAAACCCTTAAGGTCAAGCTTAACCTGCTCAATCTCAGCATCTGCAACATTAATAGTCATCTTACCATAGCAGCCATTCTGAGGGCTCACTAATATAGATGCACTACCGTCTACAACCTGAGTTGACTGGCTCTGAAGCACGTGTACTGCAGGGTCTACAGAGTTAGCACGTGGAGTCTGCTCAGTGGCAATAGAGCAAGAATACTGACTTGTCCAAGCCTCGGCAGGTGAGCAAACAGTAATAAAACTTGGTGCCTGGTTGAACTCAGCGGTGAACTTACCATCTGCGTCGATTGTTGTTACAACCTCCTCGCCATTATCGCCGAAGACTTTAATATTCTCATCGCCATCCCAAGCTGACTTGTAAACATCGCCCTCCTTGCCGGTAAAGCCCGAACGGGTGTCGTCAGTGTCGATAACAGCAACACCGCTGATAACTGTCTTCTTTGCTACGGCGTTAACCTCCTCGTTGGTCTCGGTACAAGCCGTAAATGCCATTGCAGCTACTGCAACGAGCATCAAATTCTTAAACAAATTTTTCATCATTGCAATAGTTTTTAGAATTCACCATAGTTGTCCTCTGGTGCATCATCAATGACAGATGACAAATCGAAGCCAGCCTCAACAACAGCTGAGATGACCTCCATCTCAGGAGCTACATACTCCTCAAAGATTGATTTTTTGTTCATAATTAACCTTAACTAATAATATTTATAAATAATTGATTATCAAACCATTAGTGTGTGTATGGCGTGTTACGCTCATCACGTTTTAACCACATCTCTCTAATTCTCAGCTCTCAATACACCATACAGAACGCACAAAGGTAGTGATTTTTCGCTCATATGCAATAGGTTGTGCTATTTTTTTTGCAAGTTGAGCCAAATCGAAAGTGGACATTGTTCGATACACGACCTCGCAATCTCTTGTAGTCTTAATGCGCCCAGTACAAAAGATGCTATGACATTGCCACACTCGCTTTGCATATTTCAATTTTTTTAATTATCTTTGTCGGTTGTGCGTGTCTATATATATAAGTGCACAGCGAGGCCCGAAACGTAACAAACAAAAATATAGAGAGTTATGCAGTTAGCAGACAAGTATTCACCCGAGCTCATCGAACAGAAATGGTATGATTTCTGGATGGAGCAGAACCTTTTCCACTCAGAGCCTGACGCTCGTGAGCCCTACACAATCGTAATTCCACCACCCAACGTAACAGGTATGTTGCACATGGGTCATATGCTTAACAACACACTCCAGGATGTGCTTGTGCGTCGTGCACGTATGCAGGGTAAGAATGCCTGCTGGGTGCCAGGAACTGACCACGCATCAATAGCTACCGAGGCAAAGGTGGTTGCAAAGCTAAAGGCCGAGGGCATCGACAAATCGACACTCACACGTGAGGAGTTCCTAAAGCACGCATGGGAGTGGAAGGAGAAGCATGGTGGCATCATCCTCCAGCAGCTCCGCAAGCTCGGCGCATCGTGCGATTGGGAGCGTACATGCTTCACCATGGATGAGCCTCGCACAGCGGGCGTTATAAAGGTCTTTGTGGACCTCTTCCGCAAGGGTCGCATCTATCGTGGCGTGCGCATGGTGAATTGGGACCCATCGGCATGCACAGCACTCTCGGACGAGGAGGTAATATACAAGGAGTCGCAGGGTAAGCTCTACTACCTACGCTATAAGATTGAGGGTACAGATAGGTATATCATCGTGGCAACAACACGTCCAGAGACAATCCTTGGCGATACTGCCCTCTGCGTGAACCCTAACGATGAGCGTTACAAGGATCTTCCCTCTGACGCACGTGTAATTGTACCTTTGGTAGGCCGCTCAATACCAGTTATTCGTGATGAGTATGTAGACCTTGAGTTTGGTACAGGTGCCTTGAAGGTGACCCCTGCACACGATGTGAACGACTATATGCTCGGCGAGAAGTATGGCCTTGAGGCTATCGACATCTTCAACGACAACGGCACTATCAACGACAAGGTGGGTATGTACGTGGGTATGGAGCGTTTCGAGTGCCGTCGTGTTATCGAGGGTGACCTTACAGCAGCGGGCCTTATGGAGAAGGTTGAGCCTTACACCAACAATGTGGGCTACTCGGAGCGTACAGGCGTGGCAATCGAGCCTAAGCTCTCGATGCAGTGGTTCTTGTCTATGGAGGAGCTTGCAAAGCCCGCAACAAAGGCTGTATTGGAGGATATTATCAAGTTTGTGCCAGCAAAGTATAAGAATACCTATCGCCACTGGATGGAGAACATCAAGGATTGGTGTATCTCACGCCAGCTATGGTGGGGTCAGCGCATCCCTGCATACTACCTGCCTAAGGGTGGCTATGTAGTGGCAGAGACCGCTGAGGAGGCTTTGGCGTTGGCCCTTGAGAAGGATCCATCGCTCACCATGGCCGACCTGCGCCAGGATGAGGATGTCCTCGACACTTGGTTCTCATCGTGGTTGTGGCCTATATCGGTGTTCGACGGTATTCGCTATCCTAACAACCCAGAGATTGAGTATTACTACCCAACAAACGACCTTATCACAGGTCCGGATATCATCTTCTTCTGGGTGGCACGTATGATCATGGCGGGCTACGAGTGGCGCTCGGAGCCTCCTTTCAAGAACGTATACTTCACAGGTATTGTGCGTGATAAGCTCGGCCGCAAGATGTCGAAGCAGCTTGGTAACTCGCCAGACCCACTCGACCTCATAGCCAAGTATGGCGCTGATGGCATGCGTGTGGCTATGCTTATGTCTACATCGGCCGGCAACGACGTGATGTTCGATGAGGCACTCTGCGAGCAGGGACGTAACTTCTGCAACAAGATTTGGAATGCATATCGTCTTATCAACATGTGGGAGGTGGACACTACCATCGCACAGCCCGATGCTGCAAAGCAGGCTATCGCTTGGTTTGACGAGGTAATGCTTGAGCGTATCGAGCGCATCAACCACGACATGGAGCAGTATCGTATCTCGGAGGCCTTTACCGAGCTTTACCGCCTATTCTGGGATGACTTCAGTGGCTGGTATCTTGAGATTGTGAAGCCTGCATACCAGGCACCTATCGACGCCCAGACCATAGCACGCACAAAGCACTACTTCGACCAGCTGTTGCGTCTGTTGCACCCATTCATGCCATTCGTTACCGAGGAGATTTGGCAGGACCTCAAGCCTGAGGCCGATGTTAAGTCTATCGTCATCGTCCAGCAGCCCAAGGCTGAGCGCAAGGCCGATGAGAAGATTTTGGCACGCTTCGCCCTCGCCGAGGAGATTGTATCAGCAATACGTAACGTGCGTAAGCAGAAGAATATCCCTCAGCGTGAGGCTCTCAAGCTACGCTATATCGCCGACGAGAACTTCCCAGCAGAGTTTATCGCCACTGTTGTTAAGCTCGGTGGCATCGAGGCTGTCGAGGCTATCTCGGAGAAGGATGCCGCAGCTGCAGCATTCATCGTCAAGACCACGCAGTACTTCATACCATTGGAGGGTAGCATCGACAAGGAGGCAGAGATTAAGAAGCTCACAGCCGACCTTGAGTACCTTGAGGGCTTCCTTGCGTCGGTGATGAAGAAGCTCTCTAACGAGCGCTTCGTGCAGTCAGCGCCTGAGAAGGTTGTTGCCAACGAGCGTGCTAAGCAGGCTGATGCCGAGGCTAAGATCGCAGCTATCAAGGAGCAGATTAATGCGCTGAAGTAATGGCTGCCGAGATCACTATATATACCGATGGCTCCGCGCTCGGCAACCCCGGGCGTGGAGGCTATGGCATTGTGCTACTCTCGGGCCCTCACCGCAAGGAGCTATCTCAGGGCTTTCGCCTAACGACAAACAACCGCATGGAGCTTATGGCCGTGTGTGTGGCCTTGGAGGCACTGCGTTTTCGTGGTAGCAACGTAACGGTATACTCCGACTCGAAGTATGTTGTCGAGGCGGTAAACCAAAACTGGTTAGCGGGGTGGGAGCGCACAGGCTTCAAGGGTAAGAAGAATCCCGACCTGTGGATGCGTTTCTTGCGTATCTACCGTGAGCATAACGTGCGCTTCGTATGGGTCAAGGGTCACGCCTCAACGGTGGAGAACAACCGCTGCGACGAACTCGCCGTGGCTGCTGCATCCTCTGAAAACCTGCTTGAGGATAGGGGATACGACGGTAATTAAGAGCTTGTATCAATGTCTATGATGAGCGCGGAGAGGATCAAGACTATACTTCGACACATCGCACCGCCACGTCACATACGCTTCATATTGTGTACGACGATGGTGGGCCTTGTGCTCTTCTCGCTCATACGCATAGCGCTACTACTCAACAACCTCGATCTGGTCAATGTGGGCGTAGCGAGTAGCCTCTCCACGCTCCTCGAGGCCCTATATTGGGGTGTGAGGTTCGATATCTCGTTTACGACAAAGCTCCTTCTACTGCCCCTCGCTGTGATAGGTGTTGGGGCTGTGGTGGGTAGGTTCAACCGATGGTTTGGTGCGGTGGCTACGTGGTGTACCGTGGTGCTGATGTCGGTTGCGCTGATGCTCGACATCGTCAATATTCCATTCTACGACTATACCCACTTTCATATAAATCCTACACTTGTGCTGGGCTACCTTTCGACCGATGCAAGTCAGGCCTTTAACCTTATTGTGGGTGAGAGTAGCTATATTGCCTGTGCTATTGTTGTATGTGTCGTCGTGGTGCTGTATGGCCTCTTCACACTGCGCATAGCACGCCACTATGGCCTCTACGAGCCTCGTAACGATAGCCGCCTACGTACAATCATATATGTAGTCTTGTTGGGAGGACTCATCCCATTCACTGTGCGAGGGATGTCGTTTAATGTTCGTCCGTTGAAGGGCTTTGAGGCGGCTATATCCGACAATGGCTTTATCAATACGTTGGGTATAAACCCCGTAGAGCCATTTGTTGCGGGACTTATATCGAACTATAACCGAATATTCCCGATGATGGACTCCGCCGAGGCTTATGCCTATGTGCGCAACGAGCTGGGGCGTGATGAGCACCTCGCAAAGAGAGTTGATGCTAAGCCCTCACCGTGGAAAAATGTCGTCATCATTGTGCAGGAGGGCAACTCTGCCGAGCGCTTGCAGCGTGAGGGTGATGATAAGGCACTGCTCTCAAATCTCGATAGGCTGATTAGGCAGGGACTATACTTCGAGAATGCATACTCGACAAGCACGCAGACAAGTTATGGTATCTATGGCCTTGTCACCTCTATGCCGCCATATCTCGACCTGCATCCTCTCAAGGATGGCTTGCAGCACCCTCTGAATACAATCTTTGAGCAGCTCTCCGAGCGTGATGCTATAAGTACGATATTCTTCGTTCCGCACGATCATAACTTCGATAACGTGACGAGCTTCCTGCGTATGCAGGGCTTCGAGCGTGTGGTATCAAGGCTCGACTATGGTGTTGAGACCGATGATATATGGGGTGTTGATGACCATGTGATGTTCGACTATGCACTCCAGCAGATTGATGATGAGCAGCGCCAAGGCAATAGCGTTGTGGCAGTGCTGCTCACCTGTACCAACCACGCACCATTCAACCCTCCTGTGGTCGATGGTTTCACCCCTAAGGCTGCGGACGACGAGGAGCGTGCCATAGAGTATGGCGACTGGGCGATGAACCGTTTCTTAGAGATGGCATCCACAAAGGAGTGGTTCGACGAGACACTCTTTGTCATCACGTCGGATCACGGGCGCTTTGTGCGTGAGGACTATGTGATGAGCGAGAGCATATTCCATATCCCCGTGCTCTTCTACTCGCCAAAGCATATTGCCTCGGAGGTGCGTAGTGATATTGTTGCACAGGCCGATATAGTCCCTACGGCAATATCTATGCTCGGCAAGGAGTACTACAACAGAGCTATGGGCATTGACCTAACGACTGAGAGTCGTGAGTATGTTGTCTACTCCTCGGCAAACTACTTTGCTTGCCGCAGCCGTAAGTGGCTCTATGTGCACAGCCCGACGAGTAATACTGATACGCTCTATGACCTCGAGGCTGAGGGTGACGCTCGCCTTAGGAACGTGGCACGTGAGCACCCCGATGTCGTAGAACGTATGTGCTACCACGCCCGAGCAACAATACAGGCGGGGTGGGATATTCACAACGACATTGAACGAACGCAGATAAGTAAACAATAAACCAGATAATAGAGATGGGCAAACAGTCGTGGAAACCAGGTACGCTTATCTATCCGCTACCTGCCGTGTTGGTGAGTTCGGGAGCTACCCCCGAGGAGTATAACCTGCTCACCGTGGCGTGGACAGGTACGGTGTGTACCAACCCGCCGATGTGCTATATTTCGGTGCGTAAGGAGCGCCACTCCTACGATATTATACGACGCACTGGCGAGTTTGTGATCAACCTTACCACCGAGGAGTTGGCACGTGCTACCGATTGGTGTGGCGTGCGCTCGGGGCGTGATGTGAATAAGTGGGAGGCTATGGGCCTTACGCCTATGGCTAACGACCACGTAGCAGCACCCCTTGTTGCCGAGTCGCCACTATCCATCTGCTGTCGTGTGAGAGAGGTGGTGGAGCTTGGCTCGCACGATATGTTTATTGCCGATGTTGTGGGTGTCGAGGCCGACGATAGGTTTATCGACGAGCAGACGGGTAAGTTCTCGTTGGAGAGGGCACGCCCGATAGTCTACTCCCACGGCGAGTACTTCTCACTGGGCAAGATGCTTGGCCACTTTGGCTGGTCGGTACGTAAGAAGACAACTAAAAAACGAAGATAATAGCTATGACAGATCAACAACACGACATCCTCAACCGCTATGAGGAGTCGCTACGTAAGACACTTACCGAGCGCCTTACGTCACTCGGCTGGCTCGAGGGCCGACTTCTTGAGGTAGAGGAGCTAAACGAGAAGTGGCACGATGCAGCACCATCATATATGGCAGATGCTGTGCCCGAGATTGCTAAATATCCCCTTGTAGCCATTGCGTGGGCTATGTACGAGGGTATGGGCGCTGCTGTACTCTGGGATAAGGAGTGGTCACGTTACGAGAACGAGAAGGACCTACATAAGCTCTTTACCGCACCTCGTGGCTTCGACTGTATGGATGAGTATATCACCGAGATACTGCTCTGCCACCCCTTGGGTAGCGAGGCTGCCGAGAGGGTCGAGGATATGGTGCGCACAACGGCGGAGACGGCACAGAGCCTTATCCGCAAGGAGGGTATTGAGGCGCAGAGCGTCATGGCCTTTCACGTCTTTGCTCGCACTACGAAGGTGATGTTTGAGGCGGGCGTTGCCGTGCAGCTTAGGCGAATGGGTTATAACTATGTCAAGGTTAATGCCGAGGTGGTAAGCTAAGCTCGTAGCAACTCTCTTTTTTTGAGATATTAAGAGATTAGGACATTAGGATGGTCGGGCACTATACTCGTCAGTTATCATCTTAATGTCCTAATTGTTTTAATAGTTCTAATCTCTTCATTGAATACTAATCTGAGGTCTACGGGCGTTTGTTAGGTAAAATCAATATATATCCTAAAAAACAATACTATGAAACGCCTAACAATGCTTTTTGTGCTGCTCACAGCAGCTATCTCTGGCTCGGCGCAGTATTTTCAGACACCCGTTACCGAGCCTTCGGTGGATGTTGCAGGTTATGCCTCACGTGAGGTCTTGCCTGATAAGTTTGTTATCACGATCACCGCTCAGGAGCGTGAAAATCGTGGCAAACAATCGCTCCAGGAGCAGGAGCGAGAGATATTCAAAGTTCTTCAGCAGGTGGGCATTGATGCCAAGACCTCGCTTAAGCTCAAGAACAACTACTCTACAAACCAGCGCCGCAGCACTGCCCAGGAGTTTCGTGTATATGAGCTTACGCTGAGTGGCTCGGAGAGCCTTAACAAGGCCTTTGCGGCACTCGACACCCTTAACCTCTGGTCGGTGGAGCTTACCTCGGCAGTATGTAGTACAGTGGATGAGCTGCGTCGTGAGCTGCGTCGTGAGGCTATGCGTGATGCTAAGCAGCGTGCTGAGGATCTTTCGGGGGCTATTGGCCAGCAGATAGGCGAGTGTATCTACGTTCAGGATGAGTCGTCTGGCGGCGAGGTTAGGTTTTATGCGCAGAAGGCACGTGCCAAGGTTGAGGAGAGTTACGAAGATAGTGCCAACTCTATCCCTGAGCCCTCGGCCGTAGAGTTCCGCTCGCAGACCATTTCGCATCGTGTGACGGCACGCTTCCGACTTCTTAAGTAATACCTACTTTTATATATATGCAAAAAAACGACCCCCGAAGGAGTCGTTTTTTTTGTATTGAATAGAGGTGTCTCCACCTATATATTAGTAGCGAATATCTACTGAGCCATCGAATGAACCCTTCCACTCTTTGTTGTTCTTATCAACAACATTGAATGTTACCTTGTAGCCGTCGCCGCTTGTCTCAACCACAACCTCACCCGATGAGAGTGTTACGCTATTAATCTTGCTTGATGCGTTCTCGCAGTAGTCACGAGATGTAGTAAACTCCCAGTCGTCAACAGTATATGTTGCAGCAGCAAGTGCATCAGCCTTCTTAGCACCTACCTTGTGTAGGTAGAACTCTGCGATGAAGCCATCAGACTCCATCATAAGAACCTTGCAGTCATCGAATGCGCTGCGAATATATACATCGCTCCAAGAGGTTACACCATCCTCGCCAAGCTCCTCGTACATAAAGCCATCAACAGCACCCTCATATGAGAAACCATAAACCTCGTTGCCTACCTGGAACATACCCTCGATATATGAGGTGTGAGCCTCAAGGTCGTTCTCAACATAGAGCTCGCAGAAGGTAATGTCTGTAGCCGAAGAATTGTAACGCCAGCTGCTATAACCGTTGTTAGTAGCACTGTTTACAAGAATAGAGCCATCCTCGGTGCTGTACTCGCCAGTAGGGATAAGACCTGTGTTGTCCTCCGAGATCTTTACTGTGATACGGGTAAACATCTGACCACGCTCAGGGTGCAACTCACTCATAATGATATCCCAAGTATCGGCAGTACGAGCCTGAGCCTCAAATGTATGAATGCCATATGCGTAGTAATCCAAGTCAGGATTCTGGTTAGCTGCGCCCTGCTTAACAACTATGCTGTCTGAAGCCTCGCCGTAGGTAACGGTGATGGTAGCCTCACGAACAAAGCCCTCGTTTACGCTGGTAGTGAACGATACTGTGCCATCAGCCGCTGTAAGGTTAGAGATCCACTCTGCATCTGTGGTAGCTACTGCAACAACACCCTCAACAGGATTCTCTACGGTGTATGTAAATGAACCCTCGGTAGCGTCGTGAGCCAAAGCTACGCTCTCCTCGGTGATGGTTACTACTGGATCTGGAGCAACATAAGCACCCTGCTTAACAGTGAACTCGATAGCTGGCAACATACCATACTCGGCAGTGATCTTGCCCTCACGAGCCTCACCCTTGTTCTCAGCCAAAGCGAAGATAATCTTACCATCCTTTGCCTGAAGCTGGCTAATCCACATAACATCGCTCTTAGCATTAACCTTAACACCCTCAATTGGGTTCTCAAGCTTGTACTCTACCTCACCCATAGCAGTGTTCCACTCGTACTCAACAGTAGCGGTTACAGCCTCAAATACAGGAGTGTTAGGCTTTGGCTCCTCGCCCTTAGCTGCCTGCTTAACAGTAACACTCTTTGAGAGCTCACCATAAGCAACGGTGATAGTAGTCTCGCGTGCCTCGCCATCGTTAGCTGCTACGTTGAAAGTGATAGTCTCAGCCACTGTAAGGTCTGCAACCCACGCAGCCCCGCAGGTAGCCTCTACCTCAGTACCCTCTACGGCGTTCTCAACAGTGTAGTTGATAACGCCAGCACCGCCCTCAGCCTTAAAGTCAAGAGTAGTCTCTGTTACGTTCAATACTGGAGTCTTTTCAACAGGCTTATCTGTGCCCTGCTCTGGCTCCTCACATGCTACAAATGCCAATGGCAATGCAAGCAATAGATAGAATAGTTTTTTCATAGTGGTTATTAAATTAGTTGGTTTGTAAATGATTCAATTAGCAATACCCCTCTCTCTCGCTACTCGCGCATATCCTTAATTGTCACGTTGCCCGATACGCTACCGGTGATGTCGTTGCCCCAGTCGTCCTTGCAGCCATACTCGATTGTAAGAGTGTTGCCCGCTGTTGAAAGACGGATAGCACCCTCGCAAATAGGAGCCCAAGCATCGCCCGAGATCTTACCATCAGTAACCTTAGCATACCAAGTGCCGATAAGACCATTGTTTACCATACCTGGGATATAGGTGTTAGCGTAGTTCGAGCTATCTGGAACGAGCATCTGGTATAGACCGTCGCACTTATCGGTGCTTGCGTTGAACACCTCAACCATAAACACCTCGTCGCCCGTCTTAGCCTCGATAAACCAGTTCTGCTGACCTACCTCATAGCTGTCGCCATAGAGGCTTGCGGTGATCTCAGCGCCTGTAACAGCAAACTCTACATCCTCGTAGAATGTCGAGCGATAGTAGTTGATGACAGCTAAAAGCTCGCCCTCGAATGTTACTCGGTGCAACTCGCCAGACGTAAACTCGATGATAGCCTCAAACTTGCCGTTGTTCACGGTTGCAGTCACCTCCTTAAAGCTCTTGGCTACGGCATACTCTCCGTCGCTGTCTATTATGCCATACCAGCTGCTCTCCTCGCTGATGGTAAGGTTTGCCTTGCTGTTTGTAGTATCGTACTTGTATACACCATTAGGGAGTATTGGGCTTTCGCTGTTTGACGATGCGCTACCATACATATCCAAGAAGTAGTATGTGCCGTTTGGACGTGGATTGGTGTCTGCCTTTACGCCACAATTCGAGAGGATGATAAAGTAGTTGCCACCATCCTCGTATACGCCCTCAAAGCGGTTTGCCACAAACTCTACATCGTAGTCAGGGGTCTCGGCAGACTTCTGCTTCACGATGATATTAACTCCTTTAGCATACTCGTAGTTGAGTGTTATCACATCCTCACGAGCCTCACCAGTGTTGGCATCAACCGTAATGATAAGTTCGCTGTTGAAATCAACTTCTGCCTCAATCCAGTCAGCATTCTCGGTAGCTGTTACATTGCCACCCTTCGCATTAAGGATTTGGAATGGGATAGTCTCTGTGCCACCTGCCTTGCCAAACTCTACGCTACTCTTTTCTGGTTTTAGAGTAGACTGGTACTCCTTGGTTGTCTCCTTCTCGCAAGCTACGATGAGCAGAGCAGCGAGCATCAAAAATGAAAAAATCTTCTTCATGAACTATGTTTTTTGAAATAATCATCTAATATCAGGCAAATATACGAATTTTTTAGTTATCAACAATAGTTGATATGGAAGTTTTTTTATGGATGCTTATGTTTATTGGGTGGGGTACTGCGTTTTTCAGGAAGGTTAGTGATTATTATCCTTAATCTCTCTAACTTCCCTAATCTCCCTTGTCCGCAACCATCTTAATTGTCTTAAAGGTCTTAATTGTCTTTTTTTAGGACCGTTAGGACCATTAGGACCATAAGACCATTACGAGGTCGGGTATCGCCGTAGTCCGTGGCCGTCGTAATTGTCTTAAAGGTCTCAATGGTCTTAATTTTTTTATGACCATTAGGACAGTTATGACCAATAAGACCATTACGAGGTCGGGTATCACGCTGCTATTTCGGCCGTTATCTGTTGGCACTGTTGTCCGCAACCATATTTTCGAATATCTTTTTTCGACTCCCCACCGTGTTTTCAGACTGATCCTCTGATTCCTCTCTGAGCCCTCTCTCTGCTGAGATTTAGATGCGAAACAACGAGCCATCCGCAGTGGATGGCTCGTTGTGAAAACCTTATATGTCAGTTGCTTAGCGAATAGAATTCTTGCCTACTTTAAGAGAGTAGCTCTTTTTCTGCTTTGTTGCATTTGCAGCCTTTGCTGCATATGCTGATGAGTATGGATTACATACTACGGTACCGGTGATCTTATTGCCTAAGTCATCTACACAGTTGAGTGTCAATGTTCTTGTGCCATCATCGTTGAATGTAAATGTAATCGTTCCATCAACCAGTGGAGCCATATTTCCTGATACGTATCCATCTTCAAGTTCTGCATACCAGCTACCAGCTAAGGCCCCGTCATCTAAGTAGCCAGGAACGAATGTGTTGATGCCATAACTATCTGAGCATGTGAATGTGCCACGATAATCAACGCTTGTATTGAAATCAGCCAACACGTCAAGAACAAAGTATCTACCGGTGCCAGTCGCCATGTCCTCAAAGATTTGGATGTAGTAGTTGTCTGTATCGGCGCTGTAATACTGGTCGAAGTACTCTGAATAGATTGTTGCACCTGTCATATTAACCTCAAGGTCGCCATCAAGCGTGCTACCGCCATCTGGTGCTGCAGCCAATGAAAGGTCGCCCTCATATGTTACCTTGTGCTTAGAACCATCCTCAAGGATTAGATCTGCAACAATCTTGTTGTCGGTTACTGTTACCTTACTACCCTCAGCATAGAAATACCACTTGGTACCCTCAGCACCTGCAGCATAGAATCCGTAGCTGTAGTATGCTGAGAATGTTCCTGGGTTACCACTATCTGTAGTATCGTAGGTGTATACGCCATTTGCAACACGGAGAGGGTCTGTGAGTTCATCAGAGTAGAGGTCGAAGTAGTAGTATGTAGCACCCTCAACAACTCCATCACCTGTTGCCTCGGCATCAGATAGTACGAAATAGTAGTTGTGGACGCCTGTATCGCCATAATACTCACCGCCAAAGAACGTTGCTGCGAACTCCACGTCCTCACCTGGAGTATCAGAGCCAAATACGAAACCTGAGATTACGCCTGTCCAGTCGATGTTAAGACGCTGGCCATACTCAGATTCGATGTAACCCTTGATTGTCGATGTGCCATCCTCATTGTGAGTAAGCGCAATCTCAGCAGCACCTAAGTATGCGCCCTCGCCAGTCTCTACGTTAGCCACGAAACTAGACCAGTCGTGGCTGATAGTGTCAGGATATGAGTAGGTGCCTGCAGAGAGGTAGTCATTATTAGGATTTACCTTATCCTGCATATCAAGAGAGTGGTAGAGCTTATCGTTGATGAAGAGCTTAAGCTCAAAGTTGCCAGTATCCCAATTTGCCTCACGATATGCCTCAACCTTTACAGGTGAAAATGCCTCAGCCTCAGGCTTGTCTTCTGGCTCCATGTCGAGAACAGCACCCTCGTAGGTAAAGTGGTAGAGCTTGCCATCAGCGTCTGCAAACTCCATGTCGAATGTATAAGTCTCACCCTCAAGAGCTACGCTAACAGCGCCCTCTGCAAAAGCATACTCTGCCTCTGGCTCATATACATACAACTCGCAAGCATCAACGAGGAGTGTCTCAGCCTCGCTTGTGTAGTCACCGGCCTTTAGGATAGTCTCGCCCTCAGCGCCCTTAAGCACGATGCCAAGCTCGGTGTTCTCTGCGTCATCAACAAATGCCAATGCGAAGTAGTTGTCAGCAAGTTCAAGCTCGGCACTTGGGATACGCATTGCAGCTGCCAACTCAACGTCCAAAGCGTACTCTGGCTCTGGCTCCTCACCCTGAGCTGCCTGCTTAACAGCTACCTCAAAGCTCTTATCGCTATATGTCACTGTAATCTTAGTCTCACGAGCCTCTGCCTCGTTAGCAGCTACAGTGAAGGTGATCTCATCTGCAACTGTAAGGTCGGTTACCCAATCAGCCTCGCAGGTAGCCTCAACCTGAGCCTCTGGAGCCTCGCGAGTTACCTCAACCATCTTAGCAGTATAGGTGATTACACCCTCGCCACCCTCAGCTCCGAAATTCATCTCAGCATCTGAGGTGAGTGTCAGCTCCGCTGCATACTCCTTGTCAGGGGTTGGATCAACCGGTTTATCAGGCTCACAAGCCACGAAGAATAGTGGCAAAGCCAAAAGAAGAGATAATAAATTTTTAATTCTCATAGTCTTATAGGTTTTAGTTGTTTGATAATATTTATCTCTCTGTTTGATGCCTATTGTTTATGTATACAAAATTAAGTAAATTTAATTGAATATGCAAATATTTTCGTCTTTTTTTATTGCTTTTATTCCTCTTCGGGCGCTTCGTAGATGGTTGCTACGCCCTCAAACGTAAGGGTATGCTTTGCCTCGTCAAACCATACCTCGGCCTTGATGCCGTTCTCATCTACTGATAGTGAGGCCATTGTGGGGTAGACACTCTCGTTGTAGCCTGTGCCCTCCTCGTTCACGCTGTAATACTCGGTATAGTAGGCGCTGATGGTGCCTGCCGCAAGTGTATCTTTGTCGTCCCAAACATAGGTGCCATAGGGTAGTGTCATGTCATCCACAAGCTCGGTGTAGAGGTCGAAGGCGTAGTAGATGCCTCCTGCCTGCTCGAAACCGTACTCATCGAGCCCCTTATCACTTAAATATAGGTAGAAGTTATCGGCCTGGCCTGGCGTGAACTTATCGCCATAGTAGACTGCATAGGCCTTCTCTACCTTAAGTTCTCGGTCCTCCATAGGCTTAGGGGTCACGTTTGCGATAACATGCTCACCCGAAAATTTCACAATGAATGTCTCTCCCTCGACCACGCCTATGAATGTGGTTAGCTCCTCGGTAACAACGAGCTTTCCCGACTCGAACTTGAGCTTGGCTGTGACATCCGTATCGTTTGTTGTGACGTACTCCGAGTAGTCGGCCGAGAATGTCCACTCTGCATAGGTGTTGTCAGCGTCGTAGTGGTACTCACCCACAGGTAGCGCCATATACTCCTGCCACTGGCCATCATACTTTGGAGCATAGAGGTCGAAACGGAAGTATGTGGAGTTGGGCTGTACATATCCGTTAGCGTCAAAACCATTGTCTGATAGTGATATGAAGTAGTTGTCCACGCCTGGTGAGTATTGATCCGAGTAGTATGCACCACTTGAGTATTTAGCCTCAAAACGTGTGCCCTCTGGCTCTGGCTCTGGTCTTGGCTCCTCGGTGTTGTCGTTGTCAATGGATTGTTGTTCGCACGATGATAGCGTTACGGACAGCGCTAACAACATAATGAGTAGATACTTAATGTTCATAACCTCTTTAATTAAATGTAGTAAAATCCTCAGTGCGGGGGACAACATCAATACAAAGTTAGCAAAATAAATTAAAAAATGGCGAAAGAGAATAAAAATATTTTCCCTTTCGCCTTTGCCAGACTGCTGTCGCAGTTAGTGCGGTGTTATCACCATACGTTTATGTAACTTCTGCGCTATCTTGCACCACCGATATACTCCTTGAGAGCCTCGACATATTCGCGCATCGCCTCACGCCCGAGATCTGTCATCGAGCAAGTGGTGCGTGGCATCTTGCCATTAAAACCCTTCTCTATGGTGATATATCCAGCACGTTGTAGCTTGTCGAGCTGCACACTGAGGTTGCCTGCCGTAGCCCCCGTCTCGGTACGTATGTAGACAAAGTCGGCACTCTCGACACCAAGAAGTATCGACATCACGGCAAGGCGTAACTCCGAGTGTAACAGTGGGTTAAGTGGCTTAAGCATTGCGTTGTTCTTTAGCTCGTTTCATAAGGATGTGGCCAGGAATTACCATCATCACAATAAATATCAGTGCAAAGATAACAATTTCGCTGTAAATCAGAGCCTCGATATGCTCAAAACCGCTATCACGTAGCGCTGTGCCGTACTCACGTAGTAGTAGACGCTGTGCGGGGAATATCAGTGATAGGCATATTGCTGCTTTGCCCGCTGCCGTAAGTATCTTATGTTGGCAGATCTTGCCAGAAATCACTGTACCCATACCCATTAGCACAACGGTGAGGAAGAGTATATTAGCGCCATAGACCAGTGCTGCTACGAACATCAATCCCCACGAGAAGCCCAATACTCTCCATACGGAGCTTATGCTGCGGTCTACGTAGGACTTTGGACGCTGCTCGCTACGGCGGTTAAGCACTATTGTGCCTATGCCACCCACCACGGGGATAAGAAACCATGCCCACAAGGCGAGTTCTATGTTGCCAATATAGAGCTGTGCGAAGTACTCAAATAGCGATACGATAACTGTGGTATAGCCCCAAAGCAGGAAATATTTGCCACTTGTGCGGTCGATATGCGCCGAGGTGTCGGCAATCATTGTACTGATAATCTCCAAGCTGCGGTGTTCATCTAAATGTCTCTTCTCCATCTTAGTTACTGTTTTTTAGTTGTTTACAATGTTATAATTCCCCTTCGAAGGTGGTCTAATTAAGTTTTCGTACTGCAAATATAAACAAGTTTATAAAATAAACCAAATCTTTTCAGAGATTTTTTTTGTTGTTGATTGAGACCGTTGAGACCATTAGGACAAGTAAGACCATTAAGACGGTTGCGGACAACGCCGTGATACCCGACCTCGTAATGGTCCTAATAGACATAACGGTCCTAACGGTCCTATTCTCTTATTTCAGATATTAACCCTTGAGGTTTCGGCAGACATAAACAATTTCCAACACCTAATTGTTCATTTCTAATTTATAAGTTGTATCTTTGTGCTACCAAATCAACGCTCTAATATGGAATCCCAGACAAAAGATCGCCTCTTTACGTGCGATTATATATTTGTATGTATCTCGGCATTTATGATGTCGTTCTCGTTCTTTATACTTGTGCCCACGCTGCCGCTATATCTTAAGGATACATTCGACATAAGCCCTGCTATGGTGGGCGTGGTGCTGTCGTGCTATGTCGTGGCGGTGCTTAGCGTACGTCCCATGGCGGGATTTGTTGCCGACACGCTACCTCGCAAGAGTGTATATGTGGTGGCATACGCACTTTTTGTGGCATCGTTTACGGGATATTTCTTCATCACCCAGAGCTTGGCACTATTCATACTGCTGCGTGTGTTCCACGGCTTCAGCTTCGGAATGCTCACGACGGCGGCAAATACCCTGGTTATTGACATTATGCCATCGTCACGTCGTGGCGAAGGTCTTGGCTACTACGGCGTCACCAACAACCTCGCAATGGCCTTTGGACCTATGGTGGGATTGTTTGTGATCTCGTCGGGAAACTATACGCTGCTATTCCTCACCTCGCTCGTTACGGGTATCATAGGCCTTGTACTCGGCATATCGGCACGTGTGCCACGCCGTGAGTTGCAGCCTAACAAGGAGTTTAGCCTCTCGGCCGATAGATTCTTCCTCAAAGAGGGTGTGCGTGCCTGCATAGCCTTCTTCCTCTTGGCCGTACCTTATGGTATGACTACAAGCTACATGGCTCTGTATGCCGCACAGTCGGGCATTACGCATAACGCTGGACTATTCTTTACCGTAATGGCTGCAGGACTCATAGCCTCACGCCTGCACTCGGGCAAGCGAGTAGACCAGGGTTATATCACCCAGACAATTTTGCTCGGCATAGCCATAGCATTCTTGGGAGGTGTTGGCGAGGCGCTGTTATCTACGGTGTCGGGTCTTAGCATCACAGCGGGATATATCACATATTTTGTCACAGCATTCCTCTTCGGATATGGCTATGGCACGATGTTCCCCGCCTACAACACGCTATTTATCAACCTTGCGCCCAACTCTCGACGTGCCACAGCAAATGCCACATACCTCACGGGTTGGGACGTAGGTATCGGTGGCGGTATGTTGCTCGGTGGCTATATCTCGGAGTTCGACTACTCGTACTGCTATATGCTTGGAGCCGGGTTAATACTCGTTGCTCTGTTGTTCTTCTGGAGGGTTGTAACACCGCACTTCCACAAATACAAGCTAAGATAACGAAAAGAGGTTGCCCATAAGGCAACCTCTTGTTCGATATATATGCCGCTCGTTTAGAACGAGAAACCGGTCTTTAGAATAGCGTAGTGACGCTTCGACGTAGGGTTGTAGACATAACCCAAGTTTACAGGGATGGTTGCTGCGCCCACCTTGAACTCCTTGTTGAGCATAAGGCTGAGGTTAGTGACATTGAACCCTTGAGGAAGGTTGTCGAAGTCGAGCTCTGGAGCACCATCTACCATTCGCTGTGGCCCAGCACACCAGAATGGCGCTGTCCAGGGTGAAGCACCCGCCGTAATCTCAATGTCGAAGAGATCCTTAACTGGCTGAGTATACGCCACCTCAAAGTATGACGAGAAGGCACGACGCTTCTTCGATCCATCCTCGTTATATAGCCAGTCGGCAGAGTGGAGGAATGTAGTACCCCAATGTAGGCGCAGACGGTCGAAGAGCGTATAGTCGATAGTGGCTGTGAGGCTATGGTTCTCATCGTCGAGGAAGTCGTTCTGCCAGAATGCCTTGCCATAGTCGCACCATACGTCATATACGGTGATAGATAGGTTCTTATAGTCGAAACCGAGGGTCATATCAAGTTCCTGATAGGTGCTCAGTGTCGAGTAGTTATACCATATGTCCACCCAAAAAGCTCCAAGTCCGAGTGTTACGCTGGGCTGTATTGCTGGGTCGAACATATTGCCGTAGTATGACTGGTCGTAGCCACGCCATAGGTAGTTTGACGTGAGGTTAGCGCCAGCGCTCCACCAGAAAAGGCCCTCATCGTCATCCTCCTCAGCAGCGAGGCTGAGTGATGGGGTGGCGCTTAGCGAGAGCTCGTTGCTCGGTTGTGGGGTTAAAGTAGTTGCCTGCGCTGAGACAATGAGCGCAAGGGTGGCAAGCAGGGAAAATACCTTTCTTGTCATCTTCAGTTGATAGGTTTTAATAGTTAAAATTAGGTTATCTCGAATTTATGATATTTGCTATTTAGCCCTTTTCTCGTCCTGAGCATGGTGGCGACGTCGCTTCAGGTGCTTCTGACGCTTGCGGTAGTTGTTCACCTTGCGGGCGATACCCCAAATAAGCATCACGCTGAAGAATAGGATGATACCTACGAGCATACCCGTCGAGAGGTTGTCACCCTTAACTCGTGACCACATCTCAAGCATCTTGTCGGTGCGATCACCCGAGTCGTGCATCACGGCGCAACGGTCGATAACCGAGCGGCAGGGGTACAATACAGGGTCGGTAAAGACGCTATCCGAGCCCTCAATAGGGTTACCCTCGGCATCGATAAAGAGGTAGCTCAGGTCGATAGCCTCGTCGTAGTCCTCCTCGCTCGAGATGTAGTCCAGCACATCTGCGTTGGTCACTACGCTCACATATCCCGTAGCATCCATATTGCGGATAGCATTCTCGGGCTTACACATATAGTCGATGAAGTAGCGCGCAGCACGTGTATTCACAGCATACTTGGGAATGACCCAGCCGTCGAACCACACCACACTGCCCTCCTCGGGTACGGTGTAGGCGAGCTCCACATCAACCTCGGCAGCCTCCTCGATAGCCCATACAGCATCGCCACTCCACATAAGGTTGATCCACGCCTTCTCCTGCGTCATCATCTCCTTGCCGAAGTCGGCCTCCCAGCCCGCAACAAGCTCCTTCATACGCTTTAGGTAGCTCTCAACCAGGGCGATAGACTCATCCGACGAGTCATACATAAGACCACGTATGGTCTCGATGTCGAGCATCTCGTCCTCGCCTAACGTGCCATTCTTGCGGCCCTCGAGGGTCTTGGCGTAGATGAGTATTGGTGAGTATACATCGCGGAAGGCATCCTTCACAAAGATCTTATCCTTCAATCTCTTGTCGAACATCAAGTCCCACGACATAGCCTCCTCTTCGGTCACGTACTTGGCGTTGTAGAGAATACCCGTAGTACCCCACATATAACCTACCGAGTAGTCGTTTGGATCTTGACCCTCGGGTGCTTCGAGCAGTGAGAACTGCTCTTTTATATATGGCGATACGCAGTCGAAGTAGTTGATACCCTTGTCGTTAATCTCCTTCTCGAACTCTGGTGTGAGGATTGGCAGTAGCATGTCATTGCGCATCATACGCTCGATGATATACTCCGAGGGACACACAACGTCGAAATCGGCCATACCGTTTTCGATCTTTGCCAGCATCACCTCGTTGATATCGAAGGTCTGGTAGATTATCTGCACGCTCTCGCCAGTCTGCTCCTCGTACCAGGTCTCAAACTCGCTAAGAAGCTCCTCGTCGATATAGTCACCCCAGTTATAGACCTTGAGAGTGTGCATACGCTCGTCGCTTACACCGCAGCTTATGCCGAAGAGAGCAACAAACGCAACAACAAGCGCTGTTATAATGTTAGTATATCTGAGTTTCATCGTCGTACTCTATTTTTAATTGTCACCAGCTTTGCCTGCTCCTCAGCTCGCTTAGCCTGGCGGCGGGCACGATAATTAACAATGATAAGCAACACTACCACCACCACGAGGATGATTGTAGATAGCGCACGTAGCTCTGGCGTAAGACCTCCCTTGCGGGCATCGGCATAGATATATGTCGAGAGTGTCTGCAAGCCGTCAGTACCGTTGGTAAAGATGGTTACGGCGAAGTCGTCGATCGAGAGCGTGAACGAGAGGATAAAGCCCGAGATCATACCTGGACGAATCTCCGGAATGATAATGCGGCGCATAGCCTGCATAGGCGTAGCACCAAGGTCGAGCGCTGCCTCGTAGATATTAGGGTTCATCTGCGTTAGGCGGGGCATAACGCTGAGCACAACATATGGCGTACAGAAAGCAATATGGGCAAGGATTACGGTGGTATATCCCTGGCTAATGCCCAGCGATACGAACAACAAGAACAACGAGATACCTGTGATGATATCGGGGTTGAGGATAGGGATGTTGTTCACAAAGTTGATAGCTCGGCGCTTACGATAGCGCAAGTCGTTGATGCCGATAGCTGCAACAGTGCCAAGCAGTGTCGATACGGTGGCGGCTATTGTGGCGATGATAAAGGTGTTCTTGATGGCATCGATCAACGAGTAGCGCACACCGCCCGAAAATAGCGATGTATAGAGCTCAGTAGAGAAGCCTGTCCAGTTGCCCAGCACCTTTGACTCGGTAAACGAGTAGATGGCTATGATGGCGATAGGTGCGTAGAGCATCACAAGCAGTAGCACCAAGTATCCGTTTGAGAGTATTCGTTTCATCATAGCAAGCCCTCGTTAGCGCCCTCCTCCGACGAGTCGGTGAACAGCGAAGTGATACCTATAATAATAAGCATTATCAGCGACAGCGCAGCACCATAGTGCCACATACCGTTGTTGATATTCTCCTGAATGGTCGTACCAAAGAGCTTGATGTTGTTCATCGTAAGAAGCTCGGCGATAGCGAAGGTCGATATCGTAGGCATAAACACCATCATGATACCGCTCACAACACCTGGCATCGAGAGTGGGAATACCACACGCATAAACACCTGTCGTGGAGTAGCTCCAAGATCCTCGGCAGCCTCGATGAGCGAGTGATCCATCTTCTGAAGCACGTTGTAGATAGGGTAGATCATAAATGGCAGGAAGTTATACACCATACCAAAGATGAGCGCACCCTCGCCCAGCGGAAGACGCAAAAAGTCAAATAGCGCTACGGTAGCCAGCGTACGTACCAACACGTTGATCCACATAGGTAGGATGAACAGCATAACGACAACACGTGCTGTCGAGGAGTTGATACGTGAGAGAATGTAGGCTGCGGGGTAGCCTAAGATAATACATATAATGGTGGTTATCAGGGCAATGCCTATCGAGTAGATGAAGGTGTTAGCGGCCTCGGGCTGGTTGATAAACCTCTGGAAGTTCTCCAACGAGAAGCCACCATCCTTCGACTGGAAGGCGTATACCATGATAAGAATGAGTGGCACCACCACAAAGATCGCAAGGAAGATTACGTAGGGTATACTCCACGTGCGTCGTCGTGAAAAGAATTTTACCAAACTATTCATTCTTCGACTGAAAAATTACAATTCAATAAAACGGTCTAATTAACTCAAATGCACTTTTCGGCCTATGCACGCTTGCGTATGCGCAGTGCCGAAGGGGCAATCTTGATACCTACCTCATCGAGGTCCTCCCACACGTCGTGGGTATCGATATATACGTTCTCGCCCTCGTCGGTGCGTACCGTAAGGTGGTAGTGGTCGCCCTTGTAGAGGATGAAGCGTATAGTACCCCACGAAGTACCGTCGTCAGAGTCGTCGGTGAGCTCCACAGCATCGAAGTCGAAGGCTACATCCACCGTGTCGCCCTGAGCGATACCCTCCTGAGGCTCGCACTCGAACTTCTCGCCGAGAATCTCGACGTGTGTAGCATCGAGCATCGTGCCCTCCACGACATTCTCGGTGCGCTCCTTGCGCATAACGTGGATGTCGGCAGGCTTGATGAGCATACCTACCTCGCTACCAACCTCGAAGCTGTTATAGTCCTGAATCATAATCTCATAGCCGTCAGGCGTATCTACGAACATCTCGTAGTGAACACCCTTGAATATACATGAGCGCACAGTGCCGTGGAACATTGCTGCCTCGGCATTGCGGATGATATATACGTCCTCGGGACGAACAACCACGTCTACTTCGACATTCTCGCCAAAGCCCTCGTCGATACACTCGAACTCCTTGCCCATAAAGCGCACCAGGCGGTCGCGTACCATCGTGGCGTTGAGGATATTGCTCTCGCCAATAAAGTCGGCAACAAAGGCGTTGCAAGGCTCGTTGTAGATGTCCGTAGGTGTGCCAATCTGCTGAATGACACCCTCGTTCATCACTACGATCGTGTCCGACAGTGTGAGTGCCTCCTCCTGGTCGTGTGTGACATATACAAAGGTGATACCTAACGAGCGGTGCATCTCCTTAAGCTCCATCTGCATATCCTTACGCATCTTCAGGTCGAGCGCCGCAAGAGGCTCGTCGAGTAGAAGTACCTGTGGGCGGTTTACGATAGCACGTGCAATAGCCACACGCTGCTGCTGACCACCCGAGAGCGACTGCACGTCACGGTGCTCGTAGTCGGTCATACCCACCATCTTGAGCGCACGCTTTACACGTTGCTCGATCTCCCTCTTATCGACCTTCTGAAGTTTCAGGCCAAAGGCGATGTTGTCGTACACGTTGTAATTAGGAAATAGGGCGTAACGCTGAAACACCGTATTTACGGGACGTAGGTGAGGTGGAACATCTGTCATAACCTCTCCTCCGATACGGATTTCACCCTTTGTGGCGCTGTTAAAGCCCGCCAAAAGACGCAGTAGTGTGGTCTTACCACAACCCGAAGGGCCAAGAATTGTGAGGAACTCGCCCTTCTTTACTGACAAACTGACATCGTCGAGAACCACCTTGTCGGGGAACGACTTGGTGATGTTCGAGAGCTCGATGATGTAATTTGATTTCACCATTAAGCAAAAAAGTATTAGTAGTTAATAAACCCCATATGGCCGACTGGTAGTCCTAAAAATATGTCTATTTTTGCACACCTTTAAGCCTCCATTCGCACCATACAAAAAATCTACAAACTATATACTCACGTATATATTGTCCACAAATATACGAATTTTTGACAATAAAATTCAGAGGATGCCTATTTTTTTAATCTTTTGCCCATCTCCCTGATCCTTTATTGCCGCTTTAATTGTTGATAATTACTCGGTTATGAGGTTTAGTGAACGAATAATTTTTTTTGATTATTTGGACTATATCCTTACTATCTTTGGTCGTATAGCTCATCTGCGACAAGCCGTGCCGCAGGATCAGTATATCTTCACTCGTTAGTTTCGCCTAAATTCAATATTTCGTCTTTTTGTAATGTGTGTGTGATTGCTCTATTTTAGGTTTTGAAATTTGAGGTTTATTTCGTATCTTTGCGGCCGGTTATACCTTAATGGTATACGTGTGCTCGAAACAAGAACAAAATAGAGAAATATTATGGCAGTTGAATTAAAAGACCTGACCAAGAGCGACGAGAACTACTCGCAGTGGTACAACGACTTGGTTATTAAGGCGGGCTTGGCTGAGAACTCAGCAGTCCGTGGCTGTATGGTTATCAAACCTTATGGCTACGCTATTTGGGAGAAGATGCGTGACGTGCTCGACGCTATGTTCAAGGAGACAGGCCACGAGAATGCCTACTTCCCACTCTTCATCCCTAAATCATTCTTCTCTCGTGAAGCAAGCCACGTTGAGGGCTTCGCCAAGGAGTGCGCCGTGGTTACGCACTACCGTCTGAAGAACGATGAGGAGGGCAAGGGCGTAGTAGTAGACCCCGCAGCACGCCTCGAGGAGGAGCTTATCGTGCGTCCTACATCGGAGACAATCATCTGGAATACATACAAGAATTGGATTACATCGTATCGTGACCTGCCAATCCTCTGTAATCAGTGGGCTAACGTTGTGCGCTGGGAGATGCGTACACGTCTATTCCTACGTACTGCCGAGTTCCTATGGCAGGAGGGCCACACAGCTCACGCCACAGCCGAGGAGGCTATCGAGGAGACCGAGCGTATGATCAACGTCTACCGCCGCTTCGCCGAGGAGTGGATGGGTGTGCCTGTTATCGTGGGTCATAAGTCGCCTAACGAGCGCTTTGCAGGTGCTGTTGATACCCTCACCATCGAGGCGTTGATGCAGGATGGTAAGGCTCTACAGAGCGGTACTTCGCACTTCCTTGGCCAGAACTTCGCCAAGGCATTCGACGTTCAGTATACCTCGAAGGAGGGTAAGCAGGAGTATGTATGGGCAACATCGTGGGGTGTATCGACACGCCTTATGGGTGCGCTCATTATGGCTCACTCTGATAACAACGGTCTTGTTCTTCCTCCAAAACTCGCACCTATACAGGTTGTTATGGTGCCTATATACAAGGGTGAGGAGCAGCGCTTGCAGGTTGTCGCACGCTTCGAGGAGATCGCCCGTGAGCTTCGTGCTAAGGGTGTGTCGGTGAAGATTGATGCTCGTGACAACGTGCGCTCAGGCTTTAAGTTTGCTGAGTATGAGTTGAAGGGTGTGCCAGTGCGTCTTGCTCTTGGTCCACGCGACCTTGAGAATGGTACTATCGAGCTTGCACGCCGTGATACCCTTACTAAGGAGGTGGTATCTCAGCAGGGCCTTGCCGACTATGTAGCAAACCTTCTTGACGAGATTCAGAACAACATCTTCCAGAAGGCTCTCGACTACCGTAACTCGATGATTACTAAGGTGGATACCTGGGAGGAGTTCCAGGAGGTGCTCAATACTAAGGGTGGCTTCATCTCAGCACACTGGGATGGTACTCCAGAGACCGAGCAGGCTATCAAGGAGGCTACCAAGGCAACTATCCGCTGCATCCCTATGGATGTTGTAGAGGAGGAGGGTACGTGTGTATTCTCAGGCAAGCCTTCGAAGTATCGTGTTTTGTTTGCCAAATCCTACTAATTTGTTGTGATAGTGGCGCTACTTCGCCACCTCAATCATTGGGCTGAATGGGAAATACGTCAAGTATGTCCCATCCGGGGCAATCTCTTAATCGGCGGCAAATTAGCACCACTCTGACAACAAATTTATTTCTCGTGATAACGGCGCTACTTCGGCTCTGGGGATTTCCGCTTCGCTCTGGGGATTTCCGTTTTGCTCTGGGGATTTCCGCTTTGCTCTGGGGATTTCCGCTTCGCTCTGGGGAAGCCCCATAATACCCATTATCCCCAAAATACTCAGAGTGAGTTCTGCTCACGGTAATACCCACAGCAATTGCTGATACTCCAACGGGGTACAACTGCAGATGCCTTCCCAATCTCCCCTCTATCTACTCTCGACTCTTTGCACTTTACGCTTTTTTTTCTATCTTTGCGTGGATGTTCGTTAAGGAGATTATTAAACTTAAATAATATGCTAAAGAATCTAAAACTTCTAATTGTTGCTGTTGCTGCGCTGGCAACATCAACATCGCTGCTTGCTCACGAGCCTGAGGCTGTGGTAGAGCCAAATTATAACCTCGCTGAGCAGTTCTCGCCAGCACGTGTGCGTCGCCTTGTGCCCCAGACATCGGTGCGCCCCAACTGGTTTGAGAATAGCAACAAATTCTGGTACAAGTGGCAGACAGTAGATGCCATCACCTACTACATCGTAGACCCAGCCTCAGGTCGCCAGACTGAGATGTGGTCGATGGCTGAGCTTGCCGAGAAGCTAACTCTCGACTCGCAGTATCCATTTGATGCTCAGCATATTCCTATCTCGAATATTAAGCTCGAGAACGATACCCACGTATTGTTCGATATCACACCTCTGGCCTCTGTTGTTGATCACAACCTCTACCCTCCAAAGGATGACGATGACAAGAATCTCGTGCTTCACTATGAGTGGAATATTGCAAAGCGTGAACTCAAGCGTATCGACAAGCGTCCAGGTCGCTATCCAGAGTGGGCTAACGTATCGCCCGACGGTAAGATTGCTGTATATCAGAAGGATAACAACCTCTGGTATATGACCACCGAGGATGTCGAGAAGTTTATCGTTGATCCTAAGGACTCGACTATTGTTGAGCATCAGATCACCTCGGATGCTACCGACGATACCGCCTATCACTGGTTTGAGGACTGCATTGAGCAGCTCAAGGAGGGTGAGCGCTATCGTGTATTCTTGCAGTGGTCGCCCGACTCTAAGCACTTTGCCACGGTGCGTAGCAACACCTCTATGTTGCTCGACTTCTGGGTTATCAACATCCTCAAGAAGCGCCCCGAGCTATTCACATACAAGTATCAGATGCCTGGCGAGCAGAGCCCAGATTTCTGGCTCGAGTTGTTCGATACCGAGACCTTTGAGCGTCGTAAGGTGGAGATGGCCAAGTACAAGGAGCAGATGTTGTTCATATGCAACAAGCCCTACGACCATGCCGACAGCTACGACCGCCCAGTGCGTGTGACGTGGCTTGGTGACAATGACAAGTTCTACGTAATTCGTCAGAGTCGTGATATTAAGCGTGCCGATCTCTGCGTGGTGGATGTTGCCTCGGCTACGGCTAAGGATCTGGTTGTTGAGCAGATGAATACCTCGATTGAGTGGCAGCATCCTACGCTTATCAACTCTGGCAGGGAGTTCGTTCAGTGGTCGGAGCGTACAGGCTGGGCACACCTCTACCGCTATTCGGCAGATGGCCAGCTACTTAATCAGATAACTAAGGGTGAGTGGCACGTCTCGAATGTCTTGGGTGTAGACGACGCCAAGCGTGTTATCTATTTTACGGCTACTGGCTATAATATGGGTGAAAATCCATACTACTTGCACCTCTTCCGTGTGAACTACGATGGCTCGGGCCTCAAGCAGCTCGATCCTAAGGATTTCAATGGTGAGTTCTCGCTCTCGGATGATCGTCGCTACTTTACAACCACCTATTCACGTGTAGATGCTGCGCCTGTTTCGGAGCTCTATACCACCGATGGTCGCAGGGTGCTCGAGCTGCAGAAGGTTGATATCGAGCCTCTTGTGCAGGCGGGATATAAGTATCCTGAGCCATTCGTTGTTAAGGCTGCCGATGGCATTACCGACCTTCACGGCGTGATGTACAAGCCTTACGACTTTGACCCTAACAAGAAGTACCCAATAATCGAGTATGTATATCCAGGTCCTCAGACCGAGGCTGTGGAGCAGTCGTGGTATCACCCTTTGGTGCGTACCGATCGTCTTGCTCAGCTCGGCTTTATCGTCATCACAGTAGGTAACCGTGGTGGCCATCCCGACCGCTCGAAGTGGTATCACAACTATGGCTATGGTAATATGCGTGACTATGGTCTTAAAGATAAGGTTGTTGCTGCTCAGCAGCTCGCCGCACGCCACTCGTTCATCGACATTGAGCGTGTAGGTATACACGGCCACTCGGGTGGAGGCTTTATGTCTACCGCAGCTATCTTGATGTATCCTGACTTCTTCGACGTGGCTGTATCGTGCGCCGGTAACCACGACAACAATATCTACAACCGCTGGTGGAGCGAGAAGCACCACGGCATTATGGAGCTTGAGAAGGATGGTGAGGTAGTGTTTGAGTATAAGATCACGGCTAATCCTGAGATTGCATCACGCCTAAAGGGTAAGTTGCTACTTGTTCACGGCGATATCGACGAGAATGTGCACCCAGGTAACACGTTGCGTGTTGTCGATGCACTGATTCGTGCTAATAAGCGCTTCGATATGCTCATCCTCCCTGGCCAGCGTCACGGCTTCGGTGATATGAACGAGTACTTCTTCTGGCGTATGGCCGACTACTTCTCGGAGCATCTTCTCGGCAAGAAGCAGACTACGACAGATATCCCACAGCTCAACAACGACATCATTAATTAGTCTGTTGTGTATACATATATATAATAATAGGGGTTGTCCGCAGTGGATAACCCCTATTATTATAGGAACTTCATACGTTTCCAGTATCCCGACGTAGTGCCCACCTCACGCTCTATGATGCCAGTAATTGCGTCGGCAGCATCGTCGTGACGGTTAGCACGGAATAGACGTTTGTAGGCGGTGAGGTGAGTGTAGAACTCAGGCCAGCGTATCTTCCAGTTTTTCGGCATACGTAGCATATGTAGTGCTGTGGCCGAGTTTGATAGTATGCGTGCCTCCTTGTTGCCACTCTGGTGAAACCACTCAATGCGTACGCTGGGCGCAAGACGCTGTATGGCACGGGCAAAGCCTCTGCCACCATTGTTGCTCTCTATTGTTGAGCGTCGTGTGTCGTTGCGGCGTAGCATCTCGGCAACAAGCCTCTCGCTTAGCTCCATAGCCTCTTGTGTATATACTACGTCGGTGATGTATATCACCCCGTCGCTATCCACTGCGTAGCACACCGAGCATAGGTAGTCGCTGCCCGTATCTGCCGTGTCGGTGTAGTTTCCCTTTAGCGTGATGTCGCGTGGCAGCTCCTGATACTCACGAAAGCCGTCGCCATATAGTAGCCCCTCGCGCGAGACAGGATGCCCTTGATACATCGCCTCGAAGCGTGCTGGGTCGAGATGGCGTTTCTTGGCAAGAAGCTCGGCGTTCTGCTGCTCGGGCCATAGCGCCTCGCCCTCCTTGCGGGGATCGAGAGGAGTGGGTGGCGATGCCTTGACAGCCTCGTAGTTGAGATATAGCCACTCGCCATCTTCAACCATGTCGATATCCTCCATGCTGTTTAACATCCTGCACTTTTCGCTCTCCATAAGTTTGCCTATGAGGTCCTCCTCGTGCCAGCGGGTGAATACTATCAGCTCTCGTGAGTCGTTGTGCATACGTGTGCGCACTACCGATGTGTACCACTCCCAGCAGTTGTTGCGCACCACAGGCGACTGTGCCTCCATAGCATCTTTATATAGGTCGTCGAGGATGAAACAGTCTACACGATTTCCCGTTAGCGAGCCCTCACGTCCTACCGATAGCAGCTCACCCTTGTGCCCTATTATCTCCACCTCGTCCGATGTGCGTATGTAGCTCGGAGGCTTTGTTCCCTGCTTAATGGTCGTTTCGGGGAATATCTCACGATACTCTCGTGAGTCGAGTATGCGCTGTACACGGCGGTTAAACTTAGATGCCAATGTCCCCGAGTAGGAGGCTATGGCTATACGTGTGTCGGGATCAAGCCCAAGCATATAGGCTGGCAGTAGGGTAGTTGCCCCCACACTCTTGCCGTGCTGTGGTGGTACTGATACGATGAGCTTACGTATGCGCCCTTCGGCAAATGCGCTTAGTACCTTATAGTAGCTTCGATGAAACTGCGTAAGCTCGATAAAGGGGTATACCGTGCTTGTAAACTCCTCGAACGAGCACACTCGCTTCGGCTCTGATGCTAAATCAATAGTAGGCTCGCTCTCTGTTTTGTTCTGTGTCATAATATGTTAAAAAATTTTGCCACCCGCCACGATGCTGGCGAACATATGGGTGGGGCTAAGAGGCGAAGGCATCGCTTCGAGATGTGACGAGTGCCCCTTAGGTTGTTCTTGATGTTAAAGGATGATTGATGCAAGTTCTCGAAACGAGAAGTCGTTGAGAATCTCCTCCTCGCCTTGGTAGGTGTGACACTCCCACCATACGGGGATCAGACGCGATATTCGTGGTAGCCTATGCCCCTCTGAAGCATTGGCTTCTCGCTCCACAATGAGTGTGCATACCAACCTGCACTCTACATCTTCATTGTAGCTTGTGACCACTCCAGAGAAGTACTCTTTGCGCCCAATTGCATCCATCAGCCTCTCCCCAACATCGAGATAAAGTTGATGTGAAATGGTGTACATACTTGAAAAATTGAAAGTTTGTTATAAAATATTTGGACTTCTGAAATTAAATGTTTAACTTTGTGGTGCAAAGATAAGTTCAAAATATTGATTTGTCAAGTATTTAGTACAATTATTTAATATAATATTATTTTATATGGAGACCGTAGGAATGCGAGTTCGCCTTATGCGAAAAGAGCTTAAACTAACGCAAGATCAACTGGCTCAGCGACTTGGAATAGGCAAGGCTGCCCTTTCGATGATCGAAACAGGCAAGGCTGGACTCTCGCAGCGTAACAAGAATATATTTGTTCAGGATTTTAACCTCAATCAAGAGTGGCTCGAGACAGGGCGTGGAAAGATGTTCAACGCCGAGCCAGATCTTACGTCGTTCCTACACCGCACCGACCGCTCGTTGCCTATGCAGAGTGTGCCGCTCTACTCGATTGAGGGTACTGCGGGCCTTCAGCCTATCTTTGCTGAGGAGTCGAGCATCAAGCCTCAGGACTTTATCCATATCCCCAACCTGCCAAAGTGTGATGGTGCGATATATATTGTTGGTGACTCGATGTATCCTCTGCTCAAGAGCGGTGACATCATATTATATAAGCAGCTGTCTGATGTGCGTGACGTGTTCTGGGGCGATATGTATCTGCTCTCGATAGATATCGACGGCGAGGAGTATATCACCGTGAAGTATGTGCAAAAATCTGAGCACGAAGGTTTTGTAAAACTTGTAAGTCAGAACCAGCATCACGCTGATAAGGAGGTTGAGATCAATCGCATCCGAGCGATAGCTCTTGTGAAGGCCTCTATTCGTATGCATACCATAGGGTAATTTTCGATTATAAGGCCGCATCTGCTGCACATCCCAAAAAGTAAGAGACCTCGGGCTGTACGTCAAAGTACTATCCCGAGGCCTCTTCTTTTGCGATGCACCACATCTACGAGCTTCTAATCAAAAATCTAATTTTCGACCATAAGGCCGCATCTGTGACCTCTCAATCATTGCCCCGAATGGGAAATACGCTCAGTATGTCCCATCCGGGGCAATCTCTTAATCGAGGCCACATCTACAGCCTTCTAATCAAAAATTTGGTCGGGAGTGGGTTCAGGGAGGATAGGGAAGATGGGGATTATGGGGACGATGGGGACGATGGGGACGATGGGGATTATTAACCTTAAATTCCCCAATTTCCCCAATTTCCCCAGTTTCCCCAATTTCCCCAGTATCCCTCGTTCACAACCGTCTTAATTTTTTTTAGGACCATTAGGACCATTAAGACATTAAGACCATTAGGAGGTCGAGTATCGGCTGTTGCTTCGGCCGTTAGTGCCCTCGTCCGTAACCATCTTAATTGTACTAATGGCCTTTTAAGCCAGCGAGTCATCGTACCATATAATATAAACAAGGCCGACTAAAATCACTTTTAGTCGGCCTCTTGTTTTACAATCAGTCACATGCGTACTATCGACGCTGACGGCGCTGCTCACGGTTGAGCGTCTCCTGCTGCTGGCGCAGGGCCTCCTCATAGCGCTCCTGGAAGCGTGACTTCTTCTTTGGCTTATGCGAGAGTAGCTTGGCACGTACCTTCTCGTCATCAACCGTGCGGCGGATGATGAACATAATAAGCATTGTGAACATCTGCGAGAGGAAGTAGTAGTAGCACAAGCCCGATGAGTAGCTATTCATGAAGCAGAGCATCATCAGCGGCATAAAGTAGACCATCATAAACTTCATCATACCTGCACCTGGCTGACCTGCGGTAGTTGCCGCCTGCTGCTTGTAGCTAACAAACGAGTAGCCAAATAGGGCTGCTGCCATAAGCAGTGCAAAGAGGCTCACGTGGTCACCATAGAATGGGATGCTGAATGGGAGCTGAAGAACGCTATCGTATGACGAAAGGTCGTTGGCCCAGAGGAAGCCCTCGCCACGAAGCTCGATACTCGCAGGGAAGAAGCGGAACATTGCCCAGAGGATAGGCATCTGGATGAGCAGTGGTAGACAGCCGCCCATAGGGCTGACGCCCGCCTTCTGGTAGAGCTCCATCATCGCCTGCTGCTTCTTCATGGCATCGTCAGGGTTGGGGTACTTCTGGTTGATAGCCTCCATCTCGGGACGTATGGCACGCATCTTTGCCGTAGACATATAGCTCTTATAGGTCAATGGCAGGATTACGAGCTTAACAAGTATAGTAAGGATCAGGATGATAAGGCCGAAGCCAAGACCCTTGTCGCTAAGCCACTGGAAGATAGGCACTGTGCCGTAGCGGTTTACCCAGCCGATAAGCCAGCCGCCCAATGGGATGATCTCGTCGATGTGTGCATCCTTGCCGCCAAACTCTACATCCTCCATAATAGCGAGGTCGTTAGGACCGTAGTAGAAGGCGTAGTTGTATAGATTTTGGTCGGCATTCAGCGGAAGGGTGATTGTAGACTTAAACTCCTTCATAAAGTCGGCACCCTCCTTTGTAGAGTTCTTGAACTCTGCAGTAGCCGAGAGTCCTCCATCGCTGATAAATGCTGAGGTGAAGTACTGCTGCTTGTAGGCTATCCAGCTGATATTCTCCAAACTCTCCTTCTCGCCCGAGGCGCTAAGCTCCTCGACATCTCCGTCCTCGAGGTAGAGAATGTTGGTGGCGATGTTCTCATTCTGGTAGCTGCGCTCATTCTTATTCGAGCGGCTTATCCACGAGAGTTTCAACGACTCCTTGCTGCTGAGGTGGTCGGCCAAGCCCTGCTGCTCGATGCTGAAGTCGATGACATAGTCACGACTGGGCTCTCCAGTGTGGTAGATGCGGTAGATATAGCTGAGCGTAGCGTTGTCCGAGAGTGTAAGTATCATACGTACAACGTCGGCCTGCTCCTCTTTCGACTGCTTGATATTGAATACAAACTCATCGCTGAGGAACGTGCTATTGTCATTCACCGACTTAAGCTCCACGCCGAAGACCTCTGCTGAGGGTTGCTTAAGCTCCACCTGCTCGTTGCGCTCCTCGTCGGCATAACGTGTGTAGCGCTCATCAAGCAGTGTTACGTTGGTGATCTTACCACCCTTTGTCGAGAAGTCCACCTTGATAAAGTCGTTCTCGACAGTGAGGCTCTTAGCCTCGGCGGTACGTGCAGCCTTAAGCTGTGAGCCATACTTATATAGCTCGGCATTCTCGATCTTCACTCTCTCGATCGAGTCACGTACCATACGCTGCTCCTCGCTTAGCTGCTTCTCGGCCTCACGCTCTGCCGCCTGCTTAGCCTTGAGGGCATTCTCCATCTCAATCTGGCCCTGTTTCCACTCGTTGTACTCCTCGGCCTTATGGCTCTCGTAGAACGAGAAACCAACAAATACGGCCACCATCAATACAAGGCCAATAATCGTCTTTTTGTCCATCAAATATTAGGTTTAATAAATTCTTCGTTGTTGCAATGCTCTACTAAATGGTTTACTCGCACGCCTTATTGTTCTCATCACGATATTTGAGCGCCTCCTGAACAAAACGTACGAACAATGGATGAGGATTTGCAGCTGTTGAGTGGTACTCGGGGTGATACTGCGTACCAACAAACCAGCGGTGCTCTGGGATCTCGACAACCTCTACGAGGCCGGTGTCGGGGTTAAGACCTACGGCCTTCATACCTGCGGCCTCAAAGTCGTTGAGGAATGTGCTGTTGAACTCATAGCGGTGGCGGTGACGCTCGACGATAGACTGTGTGCCATACGCCTCAGCCACACGCGAGCCCTTAGAGAGCTGGCAAGGATAGCCGCCAAGACGCATCGTACCGCCCTTGGCCGTAACCTTCTTCTGCTCCTCCATAAGGTCTATTACGGCGTGCTTGGTCTGTGCCATCTCGCTCGAGTTGGCGTCGCTCCAGCCGAGGACGTTGCGTGCAAACTCGATAACGGCGCACTGCATACCAAGGCAGATGCCAAAGAATGGTACGTCGTGCTCTCGAGCATAGCGCACGGCAACGAGCTTACCCTCGATACCACGATTGCCAAAGCCTGGGGCAACCATCACTGCCGACATATTACCCAGTGTCTCATCCACGTTTTGTGTGGTGAGGTGCTCCGAGTTCACATAGTGGAGCTTAACCTTAACCTCGTTTACAGCGCCAGCGTGGATAAACGACTCACTGATTGATTTGTATGCATCGGGCAACTCGGTGTACTTACCCACCAGGGCAATATTCACCGTACTCTTAGGATTCTTGATGCGCTCAACAAATGCCTTCCACTCCGACATATTAGGCTCCTGATCCGACTCTAAGCCCAGTTTCTCGAGCAGCACACCATCGAGGTTCTGCTCGTGCATACGTAGTGGCACCTCGTAGATCGTAGGCACGTCGATAGACTGCACTACGGCCTCGGGTGTTACGTTGCAGAACAGGGCCACCTTGCGACGAATCTCCTGGCTGAGGTCGTGCTCCGAACGAAGCACGAGGATGTCGGGCTGCAGACCGTATGATAGTAGCTCCTTCACCGAGTGCTGCGTAGGCTTAGTCTTAAGCTCGCCCGAGGCTGCCATATAGGGGATGAGCGTCAGGTGTACAAGAACGGTATTCTGGTAGCCAAGCTGATAGCGAAGCTGACGTACCGACTCGATGAATGGCAACGACTCGATGTCGCCGACCGTACCACCAATCTCGGTGATTATCACGTCGTACTTCTTGGTTGCGCCCAGAAGCTGCACACGGCGCTTAATCTCATCGGTGATGTGGGGTATGACCTGCACGGTCTTACCCAAAAACTCGCCACTGCGCTCCTTGTCGATTACGCACTGGTAGATCTTTCCTGTGGTGACATTGTTGTTCTTGGTAGTCTGAATCGAGGTGAAACGCTCGTAGTGACCAAGGTCGAGGTCGGTCTCGGTGCCATCCTCCGTAACGTAGCACTCGCCGTGCTCGTAGGGGTTGAGCGTGCCAGGATCGACGTTGATATATGGGTCGAGCTTCTGGATTGTCACAGAGTAACCACGAGCCTGGAGGAGGCGGGCTACTGAGGCCGAAATGATACCTTTGCCAAGTGACGAGGCAACGCCTCCGGTCACAAATATGTACTTTGGTTTAGATAGTTTCATAGTATCTAATGTTTTATCTTATTGTCGCTTGGGTTGATGCTTTCTAAACTCTTTAGTCGCTCGAGGTCTCTTAGTTAGCTGCCTCCTCAGCGTCGATGAGCTTAATCTTCTCGATTACCTCAGCCATATCACGCTTCGAGCGCTCGATCTTCTCACGCACGTCGGCGATAAGGGCCTCGGCATTCTTCGACTTAGAGAAGAACCCGATGTTGTTCTCCAGAAGAGCTATATCCTGCTCCATCTGGCGCACCTTGTTGTATAGTCTTTCACGCTCAGAGCGTAGCTGATTGCCACCCTTCATACCTGCAACACGCTCCTTAAAGCGGTTCATCGAGCGGTCACGCTCCGATGAGCGAAGTGTTGAGAACATAGCGTCTACAACAGCCTTATACTCCTTCTGAAGAGCATCCTTCTGCTTGATGGGCACAAAGCCTATCTGGCTCCAACGACGCTGGAACTCCTTGATGGCCTCAAAGCCGCCAGCCTTGATGTCGGCCTCCTTCATCTCGGCGAGCAACGCCTGCTTGAGCTTGAGGTTCTCGACATACTCCGAGTCTACCGATGAGAAGTGTGCTGCCTTGCGCTCGAAGAACTTGTCGCAAGCAGCACGGAAGCGCTTCCAGATGACGTCGGAGTGGCGGCGTGCCACAGGACCTACCTGCTTCCACTTAGCCTGAAGAGCGATAAGCTCGTCGGTGGCGTGCTTCCAATCCTCCGATGTGGCGAGTGCCTCGGCCTGCTCGCAAAGCTCCTGCTTGAGGGCTAAGTTATGCTCCATCTCGCTCTTCACACCGGCATAGAACTCACGCTTAAGCTCGAAGAACTTGTCGCAAGCGGCACGGAAACGCTCATATATACGGTTGTTATCCTTCTTAGGAGCATAGCCAATGGTCTTCCATACCTTCTGTATCTCGAGAAGCTCGTCGCTGAGCTTGTTCCACTCCTTGCGTGATAGTGTAGGCTGCTCGGTCATAGCCTCGACCTTCTCGCAAAGCTCGCTCTTGAGTGCGAGGTTCTTGGTCTGCTCGGCCTTGATGCTCTCGAAGTGCTCCTGGTGGCGCTTGTTGATACGGCTTGATGCCTCCTTGAAACGCTCCCAAAGCGTCTCCTTATACTCGAGGGCTACGGGACCTGTCTCACGCCACTCGTCGTGAAGCTTCTGAAGTTTGCGGAACGACTCCACGATCTGGCCATCGAGCGTAAGAGCCTCGGCCTGCTCGCAGAGTGCGAGCTTTACCTCGTAGTTCTTCTTGAGGTCGAGATCACGGAGCTCCTTGTTGATCTTGATGAAGTTGTAGAAGTTCTCGACGTGGAGGTTGTATGTCTCCCACAAATCCTTTACATTCTGCTGAGGAACAAGACCTGTCTCCTTCCAGCGTGTCTGGAGCTCACGGAAGCGTGCAAAGGTGGTGTTCATCGTCTCGTCAGAATTTACAAGCTCCTTTAGTTCGTCGATGATCTGGAGCTTTATTTTGAGGTTGTCCTCCTTGGCAGCCTCCATCTCGGCGATATGCTTGTCGCGCTGCTCACGGTAGATGGCGAAGAGCTCCTTGAAACGTGCCTCATTCTCGTCGGGTGTTGGGGTGAATGTCTCGGCATCGCCACCAGCATCGAGGTGTGCCTTGCGCTCGGCATCTACCTTTGAGCGGTGTTGTTTGTAGAATGCTATCTTAATGGCTTCAACCACTGGACGCAGTGTCTGTATTGGCTCAGACTCGATCTTTGCTGCAAAGAGTGCGACAAGCTCCTCCTCGTTAAGTCCCGAGAGGTCGTCGCCCGAGTGTGGCTCGGCCTCCTGCTCTTCGGCAGTCTCCTCGCCGATGCTAAGTCCCGCTTCGTCGGCAGCCAGAGCTGCCTCCTCGTCAGCAAACTCCTCGCTCATAGATGGTGTGGCGAGTGGGGTAGAGTCGTTGTCATAAGTTGGTGCCTCGGTTGGGGCAACAGTAGAAGTCGTCTGCGTATCTTCGGCAGGTGTGCCGACAAGCTCCTCAGGAGCCGTAAGGTTGATTTTTTCAGTAGCCATCGCTTACAAGATTTTAGATTGGTAAAATGTGCGCACTCACGTGCGTACGCTTATGCGCACTAATTGCACAAAGATAGTAAATCTTTTTGAGAAAACGATGCCCTTGGTCGAATAATTTTTTGCCGCTCGGTCAAACGAATCTTTTTCGATACGATAAATAGTTGAAAAATGGATTATTGCGACATAGGTGTAAAAACCACTATTTGATCTGGTTTGGATATAAAGTTTTTGGCTTTTTGACTGCGTGCGAAATACATCGAAAAAAATGTTGTAAATTATTGGAAAATCATTGTAATTTTATTACCTTTGTTGAGTTTTATGGGGTTATTCATCCCTTCTGTGTTCGAAAAACGTATTAACTATAAAATATTGCGAATATGGTAATTCTTGTTCTCAACTGCGGTAGCTCCTCTATTAAGTATCAGGTGCTTGATGTTATGGAGCAGTCGCAGACTCTACTTGCCAAGGGCTTGGTAGAGCGTATCGGTTTGGCTGAAGGTGACCTAACTCATAAGCCTCAGGGTAAGGATAAGTTTGAGCTTCACTGCCCAATTCCTGACCATACAACAGGTATTCGCCTTGTGCTCGATGCTTTGACACACCCTGAGCATGGCGTGATTAAGTCGCTCGATGAGCTTAAGGCTGCGGGTCACCGTGTGGCTCACGGTGGTGAGTACTTCTCGGATAGCTGCCTTGTGGACGACGAGGTGAAGGCCAAGATCGAGTCGTTGTACTCTATCGCTCCACTTCACAACCCTGCAAACCTCGAGGGTATCCTATCGATGGAGAAGGTGTTGCCAGGCATTAAGCAGGTGGCCGTGTTCGACACATCGTTCCACCATACCATCCCTGCGATTAACTATATGTACGCCATCCCTTACGAGTACTACGAGAAGTATCGTGTGCGTAAGTATGGTTTCCACGGCACGAGCCATAAGTATGTTGCTCGCATCGGTGCTGAGATGTTCGGCCTCGACTTTGAGAACTCGAAGATCATAACTTGCCACATTGGTAATGGTGCGTCGGTAACAGCTGTGAAGAATGGTAAGTCGTTCGACACGTCTATGGGCTTCACTCCACTCGATGGCCTTGTGATGGGTACACGTGCTGGTTCTATGGATGTGAGCGCTGCAACATACGTTGCTGAGAAGGAGGGTATGTCATATAAGGAGCTTGACGCTATGCTTAATAAGAAGTCTGGTGTTCAGGGTCTTACGGGTATCTCGAGCGATATGCGTGACATTGATGCTGCATATGACGAGGGCAACGAGCGTGCTATCATGGCTCGTGATATGTATTGCAACCGTGTTAAGAAGTTCGTGGGTGAGTATGCCGCTGAGATGGGTGGTGTAGACCTCGTGGTGTTCACAGGCGGTGTTGGCGAGAACTCACCAGAGTTGCGTGAGTATGTTCTCCGCAATATGGAGTTTATGGGCATCGAGTTCGACGAGGTACGCAACCGTGGTAAGCGTGGCACTGACTATGAGATTACCAAGGAGGGCTCACGTGTCAAGGCTGCTGTAATCTGCACCGACGAGGAGCTTGTTATCGCTAAGGATACATACCGACTCACAAAATAATCGAATCAACGTAAAATTAACAATAAAACCAAAACTACTATGATTAAACATTTGGACGAGATTGTTGCTGCAGCGGTGGCTCGTGGCAAGAAGAAGATGATTGTGGCTTACGGCCAGGATACACACTCTATCGGTGCTACCGATATGGCTATCAAGGCAGGTCTTGCCGAGGTAACATTGGTTGGTGACCCTGAGGAGATCAAGAAGTCGTGCGAGGCTGAGGGCGTAGATATGAGCCAGTACACCATTATCGAGGAGAAGGAGGATGTAAAGGCTGTTGAGATCGCTGTTAAGGCTGTTCACAATGGCGAGTACGACGTGTTGATGAAGGGCGTTGTGCCTACAGATAAGTATATGCGTGGTATCCTTAACAAGGAGTGGGGTTTGTTGCCAGCAGGCACAACTCTTAGCCACGTCACTGTTCTCGAGATCCCTGCATACCACAAGCTCTTGGTAGTAAGCGACGTAGCTGTTCTTCCTTGCCCAACACTCGAGCAGAAGAAGCAGATTGCAAAGTATCTTCTCGAGACAGCAAATAACCTTGGCGTAGAGTGCCCAAAGATGGCTTTCATCGCACCTTCAGAGCAGCTTCTTCCAAAGGTTGTTAGCTCGGTAGAGGCTAAGGAGCTTGGTGAGCTTGGCGCAGCAGGTGAGCTTGGTAAGGGCTTGTTCCAGGGTCCTTTGGCTTTGGACGTAGCTATCGACGAGGAGAGCGTTAAGATCAAGAAGTTGCAGGGCCCAGTAGCTGGTGATGCAGACTGCTTGTTGTTCCCTAACCTCGAGTCGGGTAACGTATTCTTCAAGGCTTGCTCTAAGTTTGGTGGCGCTGAGCTTGCAGCTATGGTAGCTGGTCCTATGGCTCCTTGCGTATTGACCTCACGTGGCGATACTACCAAGACTAAGCTCTACTCAATCGCTTTGGCTTGCTTGTCAGCAAAATAATAACCACTAATCACAGAGAAAATGGCTTATAATATTTTGACCATTAACCCCGGTTCGACTTCAACAAAGGTGGCATTGTTCCACGACCTTGAGGAGGTTAAGACCTTGAAGTTGAGCCACTCGGCAGAGGAGATTGCCCGCTTTGAGAGTGTTGCTGACCAGCTTGAGTGGCGCTTGGAGATTATCCTCGATGCGCTGAAGGCTGACGGCATCGACCTCAAGTCGTTGGATGCTGTTATCGGCCGTGGTGGCCTTATGCGCCCTATCGAGGGTGGTGTATATCGTGTTGGTGAGACAATGATTGCCGACCTCTCGGCACCTAAGCGTCAGCACGCAAGTAACCTCGGCGCACTCATTGCTCGCCGCATCGCTGATGCTGCTGGCGTTGAGGCATATATTGCTGATCCTGTTGTTGTTGATGAGCTTCAGGATATGGCACGTGTGAGCGGTCTTAAGGAGCTCCCACGTCGCTCTATCTTCCACGCTCTCAACCAGAAGGCTATCGCACGCCGCTATGCTGCGGAGATAGGTCGTCCTTACGAGGAGCTTAACCTCGTAGTGGTACATATGGGTGGCGGTATCTCGGTATCGGCACACTGCAAGGGTCGTGTTATCGACACTAATAACGCCCTTGATGGCGACGGCCCAATCGCTCCAGAGCGTGCAGGTACTCTCCCAGCAGGCGATCTTGTAGACCTCTGCTTCTCGGGTAAGTACGACAAGGCTGAGATCAAGAAGCTGTTGGCAGGCAAGGGTGGTCTTGTAGACCACGTGAACTGTAATAATGTTCAGGAGCTCAATGAGGTGCGTGCTGCTGGTGGCGATAAGGAGGCTCGCTTTATGCTCGACACTATGTCATACTCAATCTCTAAGTGGATTGGTGAGATGGCCGTAGTGCTCAAGGGTCAGGTTGATGCTATCCTTCTCACAGGTGGTATCGCTTGGAACGACTGCGTGAACGACATCATCGTTGATTACTGTAAGTTCCTTGCTCCTATCAAGATCTACCCTGGCGAGAACGAGCTCGAGTCGTTGGCAGAGAATGCATTGCGAGTTCTTAAGGGTGAGACTGTAGCTAAGGAGTACTAATTTTATTGAGATAATAGCGCATCTACTGCCGCTAACGAATTGTTAGAAGCAATGGGCAGTACACCTCAGTACGGCCCATCGCTCTAAAATTCGCCGAGCGTTGTACCTACACTATTCCGACGATAAAATGGATCATAGAAATAGACCATTCGTACACTAATTAAACTGCTGTGCGATGAAGATTTTGATTATCAACGGGGCGAACCTAAACCTTTTGGGTCGTCGCCAACCTGAGATATACGGAAGTGAGAGCTTCGAGGATTGCCTCGAAGCTCTTCGCTCACGTTACTCAGAACATACCATCGACTACTATCAGTCGAACATCGAGGGCGAACTTGTCGATGCCATTCAGCGCTCTGAGGGCATTTACGACGGTGTGGTGCTAAATGCTGGTGGATATACCCACACCTCGGTGGTGTTGCGTGATGCTATTGCGGCGGTAACGACACCTGTTGTCGAGGTGCATATCTCGTCGATACTTGCACGTGAGGAGTTCCGCCATCAGTCGATGATAGCCCCTGTGGCTCGTGGCACGATTATGGGCTTCGGCATGGAGTCCTATCGCCTTGCCATAGAGTACTTTGTTAAGTAATTACTCATTGTATAGGGTGGCTAAGTTGGAGCATAAGGTGGCGTCAGGTGTGGCGTGGAGCTTCTCGGAGAAGCTACTTACGATGATCATTCAGATGGTCGTAAGCATCGTCGTTGCCCGTCAGCTTGCCCCTGCCGACTTCGGCGTGATGGCCATTATGACATTCTTCACCTCGGTGTCGTTGGCAATCGTGGATAGCGGCTTCTCGCAGACACTCATACGCAAGGAGAGTCCCACGGACGAGGAGTACCGTTCGGTGCTGAGGTTCAACGTGGTGGTGTCGGTAGTACTCTATGCACTTCTTGTGATACTCGCTAAGCCACTTGCTCAGCTATATGCGAGTCCCACTATTGCTCATATTGCACCGGTACTCTTCTTGGTGCTTCCGATCAACTCGCTCTGCGTGGTGCAGACGGTGATGTATACTCGAGAGTTCCGCTTTGCACTACTCTCAAAGATTGTCTTCGTAGCCTCACTCATAAGCGGCATCACTGCTGTGGTTATGGCGCTTGCGGGGTGTGGCATATGGAGCCTTGTAGCTCAGCGCCTGCTGCAAATGGGTATCAAGGCTGCGGCCTTCTGGATGCTACGCAGGTGGACAACGTCGGCACGCCCCAGCTTTGCAGCACTCAAGGCTATGGCGCCATTCAGCTTTAGACTACTCGCTACCGACCTTATAGCATCTATATATAATAATGTTGCGCAGCTCTTCATTGGCAAGATGCACAACACCTCGACACTTGGCTTCTACTCGCAGGCACAGAAGCTCAAGGATCTCCCCGTAACCTCGTCGGTACAGGCGGTGCAGGGTGTCACCTATCCTGCGCTATCGAAGATTGCCGATGACGAAGAGAAGTTTGCCGAGGGCTACCTGCGCATTATGCGTCTGCTGGGCTTTGCGCTCTTCCCTGTGATGCTCGGCTTTGTGGCTATCGCCTCGGATATGTTCCTGTTGCTGCTCGGCGAGAGGTGGATGCCCACGGTGCCATACTTTGAGATATTGTCACTCTCGGGCCTGGCATATCCCCTCGCTGTGGTGTCGTATAACGTGCTTAAGACCAAGAGCGATGGTAGGGTGATACTGCGCCTTGAGATCATCAAGCGTGTGATTATGACTGCGGTGCTGGCCTATACCATCCCTCGAGGTGTTGAGTCTGTGGCGTGGGGTATGACAGCTATGGCGGGTATCGAGTTTCTGCTAAATGCGCACTCGGCAATGCGCTATGTGCACGTGTCGTGGAGAGGGTTGCTCGGAGCACTGCTCCCTGCGTTGCTACTCTCGGTGGTGATGTTCGCTGTGCTCTACCTACTACGCCCATATATTGCTGAGTTGCACGTGGCTCTGCGACTTGCCGTAGATGTTGTGGTGGCTGTCGTGCTCTACGTTACGCTTGCGGCGATATTCCGCCTGCGAGCCTTTAAGGAGGGGGTAGCGCTATTTAAGGGGCTTATAAACAGGTAAATAACATAATAATACAATACTATGAAACGTCTATTTTTACTTTTCACAGTAGTTGCTGCTGTGGCGTGCGATTCAGCTCTGACAGAGCGTCAAAACTGGAATAACGAGTCTATGCCTCTTTACGGCGATGTGGAGTCGATAACTCTTACTGAGTATGGCCTATCGTTGAGGTTTGGTGAGATCTGCCGTGAGGAGGTCAGATTCCGCAACGTCGCTATGTTTAATGAGGCTGGCGATGCCACTGAGTTTGCGGTCTACTATAGTGATGGCTCACTGGATGAAAAACATGTATATACCTACGATTCGGAGCGTTGTCCTATCGAGGATCAGTGCTACGGATCTGGTGGCTCGTTGAGGTATAAGTCTATTTGCAAGTACGACTCTCAGGCGAAGCTCATCGAGGAGTCTCGATACGACTCTCATGGCTCGTTGCTCTTCAAGGATGTATATCTCTACGATGCCAATGGCCGAATGACCGAGGAGGCTGAATATAGCACCTATGGGTCGTTAAATAGTAAGATTGTCTATAAGTACGACTCGGACGACAACCTCGTAGAGCGTAGCGAGTATTACTCTAATGGCTCGCTTAGGCGTAGGAGTACCTACGCCTACGACTCGCACGGCAATAAGCTGGAGGAGGTGCGCTACTACTCACACGGCGCTATAGAGTATAAATTTGTCTACAAGTACGACTCTGATAATCGTGTTATCGAGGATATGACCTACGGAGGCAATGGTATGTTGGAGCGTAAGACTAAATGTGTATATGACTCGAATGGCGACCTTGTCGAGGATATAGCATATAACGCTAACGGTATGATGACTGAGAAATATGTCTACAAGTACGACGACAAGCATAATCTTGTGGAGTGTATAACGTATACGGGTGAGGCTATGGTGCCACAATCGCTTATCGAGTACAAGATTACCTACCGTTAGAAACGAGCAATAAATTGTTGAGTTATGAAGCGACTATTTTTACTTTTGGCGATTGTCGCCACTGTGGCGTGTGGCTCGGAGACACCTGAGCGCCATGGCTGGGATATGAATGTTAGGCTCAATGGCAACGTTGAGTCGGTGACGGTGACAAAGTACGATCTGGCTCAGAAGTTTGGTGAGTTGGTGCGTGATGATGTTAGGAGTAGACGAATATATAAGTTTAACGAGCTTGGCCACGTCAGCGAGAAGAGTGCCTATTACTCTGACAGCGATCTCGACTATAAGGAGATATATACCTACGATGCCGAGGGTCGCATTATTGACGAGAGCAACTACCGTACAAATGGCTCGTTGAGTGATAAGACGGTGTATAAGTATAACTCTGAGGGTGATTGTATGTCGAGAGAGCACTACGATGACGATGGTGAGCTGCGCTGGAGGCGTATCTATGTTTACGACTCGGCGAAGCGAATTATCGAGAATAGCGAGTACGACTCGTATGGCGAGTTAGATAGTAAGTATATATATAAGTACGACGGAGATCACGTTGTCGAGATTGCCTTCTATGGCGATGAGGGCGACCTAATTGATAAGATTGTGAATAAGTACGACTCTGCTGGCAACAACATCGAGAGTATCGAGTATGATTCGGCGGGTGAGTTTGATGGGAAGAGTGTGTATAAATATGATTCGGATGGTAACGTCGTTGAGGAGTGTCGCTACTACTCGGATGGATCGTTGCGCTATAAACACGTATATAAGCTCAACTCTCATGGGAATATTGTTGAAGATCAAGAGTTTAATGCAAGAAATATGCTGGAGGGTAAGAGCATTTCTCGATACGACTCGGAGGCTAATTTGGTTGAGGTTACAGAGTTTAGAGGTGCAGGTCTCATTCCCTACTCACAGCTCGAGCTTCAGATCGTCTACCGTTAGCCCACTGGAGATGGCTAAATTAACGTTTAGTCACCTCCTGTGTTGTTTATAGGGGTGTGATGCTTCGGCTAAAAGTGAGTAAAGCCCTTGAGTTCCAGCTCTTGGGGTGTGCCATCCTGCAACCAACGTAACTCGCCAGAATCTGTAATGCGTCCTACTGCCGTAAGCGTTGTGCCCGTGGCAGCGTGGAGTGCTGTGGCAACGGCGTCGAAGCACTCAGAGTCGAGCGTGAGGAGTAGTTCGAAGTCCTCGCCGCCTGTTGTGGCATAGCGTATGTCGTAGTCGGTGGGTATTGCCGATAGCTCTATGTCGGCACCTACGTCGGATAGCTCCATAATGTGGCGTATGTCCGAGGCTATGCCATCCGAGAGGTCCATCATGGCGTGCACCTCATGGCGAGTGCCAAGAAATACTCCCTCGGCGATGCGTGCCTGCGCTAAGCGGTGCGCACGTGCTGCCTCGGTATCGAGGTCGCCAAACATTATATCTACCAACCCCTTTGATGATGCTCCGAGCTTGCCTGTAACGGCTACGATGTCGCCTATGCGTGCGTCGGAGCGACGCTTTATATTCTCCTTTGCCACACGGCCTATGGCCACCACGTTTATCGTTATGCGGTCACGTGATGCTGTGGTGTCGCCACCTACGAGAGCTACGCCCTCACGCTTGCTCACCTCGTAGTATCCACGCATAAACTCCTCACTCCACACGCCCTGTGCCGACTCAGGCAGCGAGAGGCTTAGGAGTGTGGCTATGGGCTTGGCACCCATTGCCGCAACGTCCGAGAGGTTTACCATAAGACTCTTGTGCGCAATCTCTGCGGCCGATGATGCGCCACGCAAGAAATGGACATCCTCGACAAGCATATCGGTGGTCATTACCAGGGCATCATCGCCCATATCGAGCACCGTGCAGTCGTCGCCAATAGGCTCAAAACCGTGGTGGGGTAGCGAACCAAACATTGTGGCAATGTCGCCAATAAACGAAAATTCAGACTTTTTCATACCACAAAGATACAACTTATAAATTATAAATGGGCGAATAGGAATTAGAAATTAGTAATCGGAAGTGGGTTTCGCTGTCGCAGCTATCATCTTAACACATTATAACCCATTTTAACCTACCGTACCCCTATTACCCCTCCCCACACACAAAAAGGAGTGAAGACCACAATCCTCACTCCTCGTTACTAAATGCTAACTATGCTTACTCCACCTTGAAGCGGTATGCAGCACGTGCAGTGTATACGTTATCCTTCTTAGGATCAAGACATACGACGCTATCGTCCATGAAGGCGATAACCTCTACCAAATCCTCCGATGTCTCGTTAGACGACCAGTAGTAGGTCTGGCAGAATGGCTCGCCACCATTCTCCACGATAAATGCGTTGTACTTTGCTACACTTGGAGCATCGAAGTCTCGCTGACCCTCGGTGAGCATCTCCCACATCCAGTGCATCTCGGTAGATGATGGTAGGAACCAGCCCTCGCCGTGCTCCTTGCACCACTTGAATGCAGGGTAGTCGTCGATGTTCATGCCGAAGTAGTCGAATGGATCGTTAGTATTGTAATCTCCACGCTGTGACATACAGTTGCAGAACTCATACTTTGTTGACCACTGCAAGTCCTCCTCGTCGAGTGAGAAGATATAGCAGTAGGTGTTGCCGTTGTTGTCTGACTTAATGGCGAAGATTACACCCTTAACGCCATTTACCTCGTAGATAGCGCCAATCTCATATTTGCCAACCAACTCAGGGTCGTATACATCGATGCTTACGGCAGTGCCTGTGGTCTGACCAGCATAGCGTGCGCGGAAAGAGTATGAGCCTACTGTTGTGCTTGAGAAGGTGTTGCCCTCGACGGTTACGTTCTCGTGGTTAGTACAGTAAATCTCTGCATCAGCTGTTACATCATCCTCGCCATAGAGTACGGTAAATGTTGCCTTCTCTGTACCATCAGCCTTGATGCGGTTTACGTCAGACTGAATCTTGAGACTCTTCTGCACAGGGGTCTCTACAGCCGTAGCTACGACCTTAACCTCGTTAGATTTAACACCATCCCAGTTAGCCACAAAGACAAACTCGCCGGCGACATCTGTAGCAAAGCTATTAGACTCGAGCTCCGAGTTATAGTTGATGACTGTGATCTTCGCCTCCGAGCTCTTATCCTCGCCATCAACCTTTACGGTGAAGGTTGCAGTGTCGGTGTTGTCGGCCACAATCTCGCCCTTGTCTACGCTAAGCTCTACTGTTGGTACTGGGGACTCAGTGGGTGTGGCTGTTATTGCCAAAGTATCCGATGTAAAGCCCTTGTACGATGCCTTGAAACGGTACTCGCCACCAGTAGTCGTGGTGAAGGTGTTGCCCTCGAGCACCGAGTTGTCGTTGAGGCAGATGATCATCACATCATCGGTTGTAGCCTTACCATCTACCTTTACGGTGAACGTGGCAGCATCACTGCCGTCAGCCACGATCGCTGTCTTGTCGGCCGTGAGCTCTACGTTGTACTCCTTATTATCCTCTGTTTGCTCTGTGGTCTCACAAGCCACAAAACCTGTGGCAAGTGAGAGGAGAGCGAATATGCTAAATAGTTTTCTCATTATCTATAGTTGATTATAGTTGTAGGATTACTGAGCGTTATCAAATTTATCTGGGGTCACACGAACAGCAAACTGTGTTGCAGTGTTCTCAGCGTTGAGCACCTCGAAGAAGAATACGTAGTCCTCCTTGTCGAAGCCAGTGAACGAGATTGTAGTACCCTCAGTACTCTTTGCTGCTGCCAAGCTCTCCTCGCCAACAGGCTTGCGGTACATGAAGAATGCCTGAATCTGTGACCAGTCGTTAGGATCCCAGTACTTCTCAAACTCGTAGTTGTTCCAGAGCTGTGCGCCAGCAAGCAGGTCAGTAGCATATTCGTTGGTCTTAACTACAAAGTTTACGTTGTATTTGAAGCCATCCTTTACGATAATAGGCTCTGATACCTCAAGTGTAGCTACGGCATCTGCCGATGGAGCCAGAGTCTTGAACTCAACAGCTACGTAGTTGTAGTCGTAAACCTCTGTTGGGTCGGTGATGGTTGGGTCTATGTAGAATAGTACCACAACATACTCAGTATTGTTGTTAAGAGGCTCGTAGGCTGTAATGGTGTTTGAACCCTTCTTGCCAAGCTTATCTGTCTGGATGATGTTGCCAAAACCATAGCCCTGCTCTACGGCGATATTGTTAAGGCCGAAGTAGCTACGCATAACGATGTTTGCCTTAGCCTCGGTAGCCAGGGTCTGCTCATATGAACTCTTTGTCCAGATGTAGTATGTCCAGTGTGCATCCTCGCCAAGAGCTGGGGTTACATCCAACGAGAAGTTGGTGTGAGTAGTTGCCAAATTGTCGGTCATGAACAATGAGTTTGGATCTACTGGCTCGCCCTCAGGTGTTGTAAATGCCTTGCGGAAGAGCTTCATCTCAGCTGCCTGGTTGTGCATATCCTCCCAGTTCTCAAAGTTGAAGGCTACGGCAAGATAGTCGGTCTCTGCAGCAAGACGGCAGTTAAGTGTGGTCTCGCCCTGTGTAATCCAGTCGCCAGAGTTGGGGTTCTCAATGATATACTCAAAAATCTGGTAGTCATCGTTGTAGATGCCAAAGGCGTCGAGCTCCATCTTGGTGATCACTCGGAAGTAGTAGCGGTTTGCCGAGCTGTTAGGCTTGGCGATGGCTGTAGCCGACGTGGCCTTAATATCCTTGATCTCAATCTCGATCTCGAACTCATCGGCAGGTATAGGCTCGCTCGCAGCCTCGGTCGTGAGGGTGTGGCGAGCGACACTCTTAGTCTCGGTAACGGCAAAGGCTACGGCAGTATACTCAGTGCCTGCCTTGAGACCATTTGCAGTAAGGTATTGTGGACCCTTTCTAAACTTAAGATTGTCAGCGCCAAGCATATCAGCGATGATCGTTGCGTCGTCCTTATCAGCGATAGTGGCGCTCTCAACGATTGCTGCTACGTAGTTTACTGCAGCATCTGAAGGGATTACCTGAACCTCAGCAGTTGTTGCAGTTGTCTTTGCATCCTGGAACTTGAACGTCACACCCGACGTTGTTGGCTCGTCCCCCTCTTGTTGGCAAGCAGCAAACAGTGCTACAAACGCCACGCAAAGTAGTGAAAATAGCTTTCTCATGGTCTAATTTTTAATGTTTTTTTAAGTTAGTATTAATAATTTCGTCTTTTGTCCATTCTTCTCTTCAGTACACACCAAAGCACAGTTACTGAAAATCGCACAAATATAGCGATATTATTGCGAAAAGCAACAATTTTTTTGCGAAAAATCGGTGCGGTGTTAAAAATGTGCGTCGCAGTGTTGTGTGGTTCGTATAAAATTGATATATTTGTAATACAATATAGCAATATCGACGCACTACGTTGCGTTGAGTTGTAAATATTCTAAAGGGGGTAAACTATGAATCAAAAAACACAACGTCTTTCGTTTATACGAAAAATCATCCGCTCGGAGTTTATATCTTCGCAGGAGGAGCTTATCGCTCGTTTGGAGGAGTGTGGCGTGAAGATTACGCAATCAACACTCTCGCGTGACCTAAAGTTTATGCACGTGGCAAAGGTGCCACACAAGGAGAAGGGCTACATATATGTGCTGCCAAACAACAATCGAAACGACCACTCTATCTCGACAAACATCACCGATAACATTACGGACATAGCCTTCTCGGGGAATCTCTGTGTGATAACCACCAAGCCTGGCTATGCAAGCGCTATATCGGTGCCTATCGACAATAAGGGTATTGCCGAGATATTAGGCACAATTGCTGGTGACAACACCATACTATTGGTACTGCGTGAGGGTTTCGATATGACAAACCTGATGAATCAGTTGTATATGCTGTTTCCATCTATCCGCTCACTATAATTTCTTGTGATAAGGGGTCATCTGCGGCCTCTCAATCTAAAGCCCGAATGGGAAATACACTAAGTATGTCCCATCCGGGCTTTCTCTTAATCGAGACCACATATAACCCCTTCTGACAAGAAATTTGGTTGTGATAGCGGCGCTACTTCGCCACCTCAATCATTGGGCTGAATGGGAAATACACTAAGTACTACCCATCGGTGGCATTTTTGCCGAGTGTAGCACTCGGCACCCTTCTGACAAGAAATTTGTTCTTCCTTGTGATAGCGGCACTACTTCGCCACCTCAATCATTAGGCTGAATGGGAAATACGTCGAGTATGTCCCATCCAGCCCAACTCTTAATCGGCGGCAAATTAGCACCACTCTGACAAGAAATTTAGTTGTGGCGCTAATCAATGTTATCGTTAGGGAGTCTAATGAATTTAGGGAACTTAGTGTTCATCCCTAAACTCCCTAAATTCCCTAAACTCTCTATTTTCTCTCTGCCTCTCTTACACCTTCATCACGTGTTTGATGCCGAGGTCCTCGACCTGTTGTAGTAGTTTCTCGTTGTCGTCCGACACCACGAGCAGTTTGTCGCCAGGCTTAAGCTGCGTAAAGCCCTTGGGTACAAAGTACTTATCTGCACGGTATACCATAACTACAAGGGTATGACCCGGAAGTTGAATATCCTTGAGCGTGTCACCACGATGTAGCATCGATGCGGTAACACCAATCTCCGAGAACTCGCTACGTATATGGTCTGGCATGGTGAGCTTAAAGGTGCTCTCGGGCTCCTCGTATGATAGGCTCAGCCAGTTGGCCATACCACTCACGGTGGTTCCCTGCACCACAAGCGATATTATGGTTACTAAGAATACCACGTTGAAGATGTAGTCTGCACCCTCGATGCCATTGGTGATGGGGTAGAGGGCGAAGATAATGGGCACAGCGCCACGCAGACCCACCCACGAGATGTATGTTCGTGCCTTACTCGTGAACGTGCGGAAGGGGAGCATACAGGTGAACGTCGCCACAGGGCGTGCTACGAAGATCATAAACAGACCTACAGCACCACCCATGATGAGTACGTCGGGCTTGAGTAGGTCCTCAACGTTTACGAATAGTCCGAGGATGATGAATAGTATGATCTGCAACAACCACGTGAAACTATCGAAGAAGGTGCCGAGCATATTGCGGTAGGCTATGCGGTAGTTACCCACAACCAAACCAGCGATGTAGACTGCAAGGTATCCGTTGCCCTGCACCGACGAGGTGAACGAGAAGGTGAAGAAGGCGCAGGCAAGCAGCAGTATCGAGTAGAGCGATGGTATGCTGCGGATGTTTATGCGGTTCATAATCCACACCGAGATACGTCCAAAGCCGTAGCCGAGTACGCCACCCACGGCCATCTGCACGATGAAGGTGCGCACAGCGTCCCACCAGTCGATAGATGCTCCGTCGGATACAATGCCCACGAGCATCACCGTGAGGATATAGGCCATAGGGTCGTTACTACCGCTCTCGAGCTCGAGCAGTGGGCGTAGATTCTGTTGTAGTCCCTGCTTCTTAGAGCGAAGTATCGAGAATACCGATGCTGAGTCGGTTGATGACATCGTTGCGGCAATAAGTAGCGCCATACTCAGCGTGATGCCGTGTACGCCGAGATATGGCGCTATGAGGTATATAAATCCACCGACGATACCTGCGGTGAGCATAACACCAGCCGTAGCCATCGTGATGCCAGATGCCATAATGGGTTTGATCTCCGAGAACTTAGTATCCATACCTCCCGAGAAGAGAATGATACACATTGCTACCATACCTATAAACTCGGCAAACTCTGGAGAGTCAAACTCTACAATGTCGAGGTAGCCAAAGAGCATACCCACGCCCAAGAATAGTAGCAGCGCAGGGGCCCCCAGCTTATGGGCAGCCTTGCCGGCAAAGACGGCAGCAAAGAGCAACATTGCTCCGACGAGGAGGATGTTTTCGGATAACATATATGCGGTCTAAGGGTCTTAAAGTTACTTGTTTATAATCTTAGGCTCACTCAGTGGACGATACTCTGCCTCGCCATACTCATAGAGCCCATAGGCCCTGCGATGCGACGAACGATACTCAATGAGTGTAACGGCAGCGATGTTTGTTGTTGGCATCGAGTCGATAGCCTCAATATCGCCATCGGCAATGGCACGGCGCAGTGCCGCTACGAGTTCTCGGTCGTAGTAGCGCTCACGATATCTCATATAGCTACGTGCCTCGTTGTCGTAGGGCACACGTCGTGAGCTGTTTAGGCGCATCATCACAGCAATGATGCCGTAGATGATGAGTGCTATGCCAGCACATAGCAACGTCATTGATAGAGCATCGGCCGTATCGCTAAGCACGGTGCTGTTAATAATCAAAAAAGTAACGCCAATAATGGCCAAAACTATTGGGGTCGTAACACTCTCTTTACGAGGTGCTACAACACCTCCGGGCAAGGCATACAACGCCTTGCAGATATTCTCTGTATTCATCCTCTTGTTCTATGTTATTTAGTTGATTGTAAGTTACTTTATAAAAACACTATGAAAGTAATCGCAACTAAATAATGAGTCTCACCAAGCCATTGAGGTAGTAGTGGCGAGGATGAGCATAGAACAATATTTTATGGTTATACAATCCGTATCTTGTAGCCGATGTTGTCGAGTCTATCGAGCGCACTGCCGCCGAACTATGCTGAGTGTGTGGCGTGTGGCTGATGGTGCGAGGCAGGGTGCGTACAGCGGGGGGTATGCCGTGGGGTATATCGTTGATGGTTGTTAGAGCAAGTCTTGGACGCTTGAACTCGAACGTAGGCTGCTCAGGCTCACTATTATGCTCAGTTTCGGTGCTATTTTGAAGCGTACATAGCTCAACGATTGGCATTGCCGCGATGTCGCTGGTTGCGCTACTGATGAGAGCAACTGCCACAGCAAGCGTTATACGCCATATTTTACTGAGCTTAATCATCGATCTACTGAGCTATAAATGTGTATGTTATCGTTCCCTTTTGCGGCGATGGAGCTTCGCTATCGATGTTAAATCGTGTTCTATTGTTACGTGCAGCGTTGAGCGCTATGGCGTTGAGGCCCGTATTTGTCGATGACGCTATACTTGCCGAGGTAACAGCGCCATTACGATCGAGCTTAACATCTACGACCACCACGCCACCACCACGTGCCGTATAGGCCGGAATGTAGAGGTTGCGATGGCTGCGCACAGGATCTTCGAATAGGTAGCTCACGGTGCAAGTGCCCTGATACTTACCCTTAGCATCGTTGTTCTCCTCCTTAGCATCGCCCTTGTTGTCGCCACCACCTTCGCCACTCTTACCTTCGCCCTTTGTGGAGTTCTGCCCCTGCTCAAGGTTTGTGTTATTGGCGTCAAAGCCCTCCTCGAGCTCCTCGATAAACTCTTTGACCTCCTCCTCGACATCAGAGCTTCCAGACGACTCCTCCTCCTGTGCTGCCTCGTTTGAGGCTACGTTACGCACATTCTGCATACGCTGCTCCAACTCTTCGAGTGTGGGCGTGGGTTTCACTTGAGGTTGCTCCTGCTCCTCGAAGATCTCGGGTACTATCTCGATGAGATACTCTCGCTCGATGCGCTCCACGTTGTAGCGCGCTGTGGCAAGCACCGTTCCAGAGAGCACGAATACGGCAAACACCACCAAGATACCCACTCGATGGTTGAACAACCACTCGCCGAATCCCTCCGAGCGTGTGTCGCCCAGATCGATACGTGCGTGGCGTCGTGGTGCGTTTTTGCGACGCGCAGACCTATTTATTTCGCTTTTTGGCTCTTTGATACTCATAATCACGTAATATTCCGAGCAAAAATAGTAATTTTTTTTGAGAAAATTTGTATCTTTGCCAGAGATATAACAAAAATTTATCGTAATGGCTATTAAACAACGTACTCTTGCCGCTCCAATATCTTTCGAGGGTAAGGGTCTGCATACAGGATTGCAGGTAAATATGAGAGTTTGTCCGGCTGAGGATAACACTGGCATTGTCTTTCGTCGTGTAGATTTGGAGGGCTGCCCCGAGGTCCCCGCCTTGTGTGAGTTTGTTACCGATACCTCACGTGGTACGACCATTGAGCGTGGCGCTGCTAAGGTGAGCACCATCGAGCATATTATGTCGGCACTATGGACTCTCGATGTAGATAACGCTATTGTTGAGATCAATGCCCCAGAAACCCCTATTATGGATGGCTCAGCACGAGAGTATGCTGCACGCATCACCGAGGTGGGCACCATAGAGCAGTCGGCCGAGCGTAAATACTATGAGGTGACCGAGAAGCAGGTCTACACGCTCCCAGAGAAGGGTGTGGCCATAGTGCTATATCCCGATGACGAGTTCTCGGTGTCGGTTCACGTAGACTACAACTCTAAGGTTGTGGGCAACCAGTACTCGGTATACAACCCTTCGGACAATTATGCTGAGAAGATTGCCGTGTGCCGTACATTTGTGTTCTTGCACGAGCTCGAGCCTCTTATGAAGATGAACCTTATCAAGGGTGGTGACCTCGACAACGCTATCGTCGTGGTTGAAAACCCTGTTTCCGATGAGCAGCTCGACCACCTCAAGAAGATCTTTGGTAAGGAGGATATACGCATCACGGGTGGTTATCTCAACAACCAGCAGCTACGTGCCAATAACGAGCTTGCACGCCACAAGCTCCTCGACCTTCTTGGCGACTTCGCACTCCTCGGTATGCGTATCAAGGGCCGTGTATGGGCTACACGTCCAGGACACTTTGCCAACACGGAGTTTATGAAGGACCTCAGCCGCACGATACGTCGCAGTGGCGAGAAGCCTTCGTTCAAGTATAGCTCTAAGGAGCAGCCACTTCTGGATATCAACCAGATCAGATCACGTCTGCCTCACCGCCCTCCATTCTTGCTCGTAGATCGTGTGTTCCACATCGAGGAGAACGCTATTGGCGGTATCAAGCAGGTGTCGATGAACGAGCCATTCTTCGTGGGACACTTCCCCGAGGAGCCTGTGATGCCTGGTGTGCTTATCATTGAGGCTTTGGCGCAGTGCTGCGGCATCCTTGTGCTTAGCAAGGTAGATGACCCTGAGCACTACTCTACATACTTCCTTAAGGCCGACGGCGTGAAGTGGAAGCGTAAGGTTGTCCCTGGCGATACGCTTCAATTGGAGTGCCATATTGCCGATTTCCGTCGTGGTATATGCACAGCGGAGTGTAAGGCCTTTGTGGGCGGTCAGCTTGCTTGTGAAGCTGTGCTCACGGCGCAGATTGTGAAGAATCGTTAATTGAAAAATTAATCCTAACTTAATACGTGTTATTATGATTAGCAATTTAGCATATGTACATCCCGATGCCAAGATTGGTAAGAATGTTACCATCGAGCCCTTTGCATACATCGAGGGTGATGTAGTCATCGGTGATGATTGTTGGATCGGTCCTCACGCCATTATATACAACGGTGCTCGTCTGGGCAAGGGTAATAAGGTACACCCAGGCGCTTGTATCGCCTGTCTGCCTCAAGACCTTAAGTTCGCAGGTGAAGAGACTACAGCCGTTATCGGCGACTATAACGATATTCGCGAGTGTGTAACCATCGCACGTGGCACAGCCTCACGTGGCACTACTATCGTGGGTGACCACAACCTACTTATGGCCTATGTCCACGTGGCTCACGACGATGTTGTGGGCAGCCACTGTGTCATTGCCAACAGAGTATCGTTGGCTGGCGAGGTGGAGATTGGCGACTGGGTAGTTATCGGTGGCCACGCAGCACTCCACCAGTGGATTCGCATCGGCGACCACGCAATGATTCAGGGTGGCGCACTCCTTACGCAGGATGTCCCTCCATTCATCATCGTGACAAATGGTGAGGCTCACTACGCAGGCATCAACAAGATTGGCCTGTCACGTCGTGGCTTTAGCGAGGAGCAGATTCAGTCTATCCACAACACCTGCCGAATATTGTTCCAGAGCGAGCTTAACTATTTGGCTGGTTGCGACAAGGCTGAGGCCGATGTTGCAGAGAGTGCTGAGCGTAATAAGCTTATCGAGTTTATTCGTAGCTCGAAGCGAGGTGTTGTTAAGCAGTATCAATCCCGACGATAATTTGTTGTGATAGTGGCGCTACTTCGCCACCTCAATCATTGCCCCGAATGGGAAATACGTCAAGTATGTCCCATCCGCCCTTTCTCGTGTCAGCGCCACTACTACGCCACTCTGACAACAAATTTATTTCTCGTGATAGTGGCGCTACTTCGCCACCTCAATCATTGGGCTGAATGGGAAATACGTCAAGTATGTCCCATCCAGCCCAATCTCTTAATCGGCGGCAAATTAGCACCACTCTGACAACAAATTGGGTTGTGGGATTTTTTTAAGACCGTTAGGACCATTAGGACCATTAAGACCATTACGAGGTCGGGCATCACTGCGTTGTCCGCAACCATCTTAATTGTCTTAAAGGTCTTAAAGGTCTAAATTGTCTTAATTTTTTTAGGACCATTAGAACCATTGCGAGGTCGGGCATCACTGCGTTGTCCGCAGCCATCTTAATTGTCTTAAAGGTCTCAAAGGTCTTAATTGTCCTAATCGTCTTTTCACTACCCTTAATCCCCAAAACAAAGAGCGAGAACCAATGGCCCTCGCTCTATGTTACAGCGTTGCGCATACTACATCTCAACAACACCCTTGCCACCAGCAAAGTAGCTATGGATATTGACCTTGCCTGCGGTATCGAGGATAACCATAACCACGATATCGCCGCCATACGAGTCGTCATACTTCAAGAGTGCCTCATACTTAGGGTTGAACGAGTTCTGAAGGTCATCGACATACTTATAAGCCCAGCCCTCCGTGACACTCTTCACCGAGCCACCAACTTTACCTGTCTCGGCATACTCCTTGAGGTTGTCCTTAACACGGCTCTCAATCTCATCAATCTTGCAGCTTGCCAGACGCATAAACCACACCTTATCCACATTTGCGCTGAACGTTGTAGCTGTGAGTGTCACGCTGACACGTTCGTCTACTTCGCTGATATCCGATGCCGTGAGTATAGCAGTGCCCGTACCATTATAGCTGAGGGTGCCCTCTTCAACAATCTCTGTGATAGTTGTGTAGTAGTCGGTATCATATCCTGCCATACGTGCCACGCATACCATCTCGCCAGCACGCCCTGTAGAGTCTACCGCCGAGGCATATATATAGTAGTTGTCGCCAGGGTGATAGATATCTATGACGGCAGTAGCCACGCCATCAACAATCTCGTACTCCTCACGATAGTTCTGATAGCCATCAGCATCCATCACATACTCAAGGTTGTCGGTATATGCCGCATGGTCAGCAGTAGGTGCTGCGTATACACGTACCTTTTTAGCATTGCTATCGGGCGTTAGCTTTACGGTAAGTGTCTCGTGCGATGTCTGAGCCTCGATCTCTGCCGCTGTAATCTTTGCTACGCCTGTGAGCGAAGGACGCTTAGTGGTGAACGAGCTATAAGCCACATCGCCAATCTTGCCATCCTTGATGGCTATGGCATAGGCGTAGTACTCGTGGCCAATCTCAAGGCGGTCGTTGAGCATGCGTGTGATAGGCTCTGTATAAACCGTAGGTACGGCTTGTACGGCTGTTGTAAGGAAGTTCTTGATAGCCTCATCCGTAGCACCCTCAAACGTAAATGGGTTGTCGGGGTCTTCATTGATGATAGCTGGGTCCACAAGGCCGATAAGTACCTTGCAAGGTTGCTCGGCGGTTACGGTAGCATATGCTGCAGTCTCGGTAACCTCGTCTAACTCGATGGTGATACCGACGTTGCCATTAATCTCTGGTGCTGGGATTACTACCTCCTTAGTTGCTACATTATAGTTGCCATTCTCATCCTCGCCATATACTGCGATGGTATATGATGTTCCAGAAGTGAGTATGATGCCGGCATTCTCATTGCTGTCGCTACGTGAGTTGCGCAGCAGATCCTGCTCCGAGAATGTGCGGCTCTCGGTGGCTGAGTTGAAGACCATAAATGGGTAGCTTGGGTCGGGATTAAGCGACGACTGCGCCTGCTCGATGAAGGTGTTACGGTCAAATGCCGAGGTGTGAACAGCGCCTGCCACATAGCGCACGCAGTGCTCCTTCTTTGTTATCACAGCATCAAGTGTATAGGCAGTAAGGTTCTCAATGGCAATCTCTGCTACGGAGCTGATAACCTGAAACTCAACAACCGTAGGGCTGTTAGAGGCATCTGCCTTGTTTGAGGCTACAAACTCAAAGTTATATGCTACGTCGTACTCCACCTTGTGGGTAATGCACTGAGGCTCTGCGCCCTCATAGCTATTCCACTCTCCGTTATTAACCCTCCAAGCCCAGTGGTGAGTATCCTCCGAGGGTGTTACATCGAAGCTAACCTCCATCTTTGCCTCGTCGAACTGTGGCTTAGATATGCTGATGGTAGGAATCGCAAGCTCAAAGCAGTACTCCTTAGTTGTCACCTCGCTCTTAAGCGCACCGCACTCGGCATATACCGAAAGCTCGTATGTCATATTCCACTCATAGGGTAGGGTGATGGTAGACTCTGTGTTGCCCTCAACCTTGGTGTACTCGCCGCTCTTGTCATCCTTGTTGTAGGCACTCCAATACCATGCTGTGACATCCTTTGAGGGGTAGATTGTCACCTGCACTGTGTCATCGGCGTTGAGTGTAACCTCGCCAATGGTGATAGATACCTTGCCCTCGGGCATTGCAACGAATCTCTTCTCCGCTATGGCACTCTGGCCGGCCTTATTCTCGGCATAGGCCTTGATGGTGTACTCCACGCCATACTCGGCCGTAAACTCAATCTCTTGGGCTGCAGAGCCCTCCACCTTTGTGAATGCCTCGTCGAGAGCATCCGAGCCGCCATCAACTCTCCAGTACCATGCCGTAGCGTCGGTCGAAGGGGCAATCATCACCTTGACGGCCATCGACTCTGCATCGAACTCTGGAGTCATAATGCCAATCGTAGGCTTGTTTACGGGAGTCTCTGTGGGCTCCTTGTCGCAACCTACCGAAGTAAGTGCAACGATAGCTACCACGAGGGCAGCAGCTAATTGTCTTAGTCTCATAATATTAATGTATTATTTGTAAAATTCTTCGGGTATTTCCATCGCATATACAAACTGTAGAGATGTGCTCGTCGTGCGTGACCACCACTGCATACGCTCACCTGGGAGCATCACAATGCGATACTCTTCGTTCCAGTCCCCGACGCCATTGTCGTAGGTCCCCGAGAGGGTGTAGGTGCCATCCTCCTCCTCAGTGATGCTATATCCGCCTGTTGTTTGGCGTAGATACATCGAACCGATATTATCCCACATCTCGTAGCGATGCTTCTTGACATCAAACTCGATATATAGCTCTGCGCCAGAGTGTGTCTCTGCGCCGTTGAGGTGTGTGAGCTGCCAGCAGCCCTCTATTACCTCGTCGTTTACCTCTATCTCGGGCTGCGTATCGTCATCAATAGGCACTGGCTTCTCGCACGAGAGAAGAGTCGTCGCTGTGAGTGCCATTACTGCCAAAAGTCTAAGTCTAAATAGTCTCATATCTATCTCTTTATCGTTATCTTAATCATTCGTTCCGTGGGTTGTGCTTCGCAACCCTCGACCATTATAATAGTCTCAATCTCCTGCTCTGGAAGCCTCTTAGGCGTGTAGCTTATGACTATCTCGCCCTCCTCGCCAGGGTGTAGAGTCGTGGGGTGGAGGCTAAATTGCAGACCCTCGATTCTGTGGCGTGCAGTCGGCGTTATGTCGCTATCGCCGCTGTTGGCTACCACTATGCGCTCGCTACGTGTAGTGCCTACTAGCAAACCATCGAGTGTCACCGACTTACGACTCAGGCGCAACTGTCCCATATGCTCCCTAAGGTGCGTAAACCTATCTGAGGTGGTCACTATGCCGCTTAGCTTTAGGCTTGAGGTGGGATGGTGTGCATCGAGCGAGGTGTAGATGTATATCTCGTGCTCAAACTCGCCCACACGCCCCATAGGGTTAAACAGAGCCTTAAGCGTCATACTCTCGTTGGGTTGCAGACTCTTCGGCGTGGCGACGACACGTAGGCAGTTGCACCCTGTGCGTAGCTCGGTTATCGCCACTCGGGAGTTTGTATAGTTGCGTATCGTAAGCTCTACGCTGATTGTTTGTGAGCCATCAACCTCTCCAAGCACTACATCCTCGCCACGTACGCCCTCATGAGCTGTTGTCGAGAGAGTGGGATGCACAATTTGGTCGATCTGCTCACGTGTTGGTAGCGTGCGAACTTGTGCAAAAGCCCCCGTCACACACATCAGGCTTACGACAAATGTCGCTATGCATCTAATCTTAAGCATCGCCTACAACCAACCATTGTCGTTAGCCCCCACGCGCACAGTAATTGTTGCGTAGTGGTTGCTACCATCCTCACACTCAATGCTTAGCGATGTCTGCCCTGCTGATATTGCCTTTATGGTGAGAGTGCTACCACTTAGTGTCACCGAGGCTATATTCTGATTGCCTACTGTTGCGGCCTTAGCCCTCGAGGGTAGATAGTCGTCGAGATCGAGAGTGGTGATTGCCCCTGGTGCTATATATATATTAGGTATGCGCATATCACGGCCGCTACCATCAATAGCCTTAAGCAGAGCTCCAGCATCTACCAGACGACCCATCTTACCCCTATAATCTGTCAAGTTCATCTTTATGGGGGTAGCACCAGGCGATGTGTGGTGCATATAGAAGAGCTTCTCGCCACTAAAGTATGAGTTTATGTCACGTGCCGAGTCATACATCAGCTGCTTGAACTCTTCGGCCGTAAAGTGGCGCTTTAGCTGCTTGGCATACGATAGTCCGAGTGCCGCCACTCCCGAAACATGAGGACATGCCATCGACGTACCCTCGTAGTAGCCATATCCCGCCACACCATTGATAACGAGTGTCGAGAATATTGAACCCTGCTGCTTGAGTACACCATTTTCGTCGTAGGCATCATCCTCCTCGCCGGGTGCTCCGTAGTACTCCATATCGCCACCAGGTGCCGATAGCCATACCTCCGAGCCGTAGTTTGAGTAGGATGCGGGGGTGTAGTCGGCAGCCACGGCAGCCACAGAGATACACTTCGAGTAGGCAGCGGGGAACGATGACTGCGCAGCATACTCGTTGCCAGATGCAAATATCACAAGACCACCATCTATAACGCCATTAGGCGAGCCTGCCGAGTGTATGAAGTAGTCGATAGCCTCCTTCTCAAGAGGGTAGATTGCCGCCCACTCCTCCTCGGTGGCTGGGCCTACGACATATCCCATTATCGGGTTAGACTTTGCCGAGTGGTAACCCCACGAACACTGCATAATGACTGCTCCATTGTCGGCAGCATACTTCATAGCACGTGCCTCGGCAGCCAACGATGCTGAGTTCATACCGTCGAACAGCTGACAGGTCATAATCTTAACACCCTTCGAGCCCTTGCCGCCGCCAGCGATGCCCGCACAGCCTATGCCATTGTCGTTCACGGCAGCGATAGTTCCTGCAACATGAGTACCGTGACCCGTGCTGCCATTCGATGTCCACGATGTTATGGCGGTGTTACGCACAAAGTTATAGCCATACTTATCATCTACATATCCGTTGCCATCGGCATCTACGCCAGCGTGCAGCTCCTCGCCCTCGTTAATCCAGATGTTATCCTTAAGGTCGGGGTGGCTCCACATCACAGCCTCGTCAAATACCGCTACGATGATATCCTCGTCGCCTGTGCATAGCTTCCACGCCTCGTCGCATCCCGCATCGCACCCCGCAATAACGCCTGCCCACTCCTGATTAAAGTCTGCCGTGCCATCGTTGATGTAGCACCACTGACGATAGATCTCTGGGTCGTTGAAAGGCCACTGTGTAGTGCGTGTTGTGGCGTTGTAGTCGGCCTCAGCACAACTTATGAAGTGTGGCTCGGCCGTAGGGTTGTATGCTCGTGCGATAGGGCGGTTACACTGCAACTTATCCACCTCGCCAAGTTGAGCAAGGCGCTCGTAGGCCGTGGTGAGGTCCTCACCCGGGTCGAAACGCACGATATACCATAGGTGTAGTCCCGCTTCACGTGTACGCTCCTCACAGCGTGGGTCTACGGGGAACACTCGCTCGAAGGAGTATGCACCGAGAATATCTAAGACCTCATCCGTGGATGGTATTCCTGAGCGTGTGGCCTCGCCGCCTGAGCGTGTGAGTGTCTGGTCGAGTATAGCCTCCATCTCTGGGCGGAACTTGATGATTATCTCGCCCTCGGTGCTGCCCTCGGGGATTATCACCGTAGGCATTGTGGTGTCGGGTGCTATCTGCTCGATATCCTTTGTGCAGGCACCACAAACGAGTAGTGCTGCAAATATTATAGCGTATCTCTTCATCTTACTCTCCGATTGTGTCATTATACTCGTAGCGGTTGCGTAGCAGTGGGTATGCCTCGAAGTAGTACTCACTGGATGTGGGGACATTCTCAAAGCCCACGGCATTACCATCGCTATCTATGCCCTTCTCCTGCTGTTGGTAGACAAGTGTCTCGGCGCCCCACTCCATAAGGTGTGGGTGGTAGAGCAACCAGTCGGGTAGCTTGCCTGTGAAGAAGTTGAGATTTAGTCGCAAGCTGCGCATGTTAGGCAGGATGCGAGGAAGTTGATTTGCCACAGCGTAGTTTAGTGTGTCGCCAAGCTCCTTGACATCCTCCGCAGTGTATGCTCTCACACCATCACGGCCAACACTGAAGTTTGGCAGTGAGCCCTCTATATAGTTGTACGACAGGGCTAACTCCTCAAGCTCCTCCCAGAGGAATAGGCGGCGTAGTGCATCGCTCTCCAACTGAAGACCCATACCCGAAGCGCTACGTAGATCGCTTACCGTCGAGCGGCGGTTTGCTATGAATATCAGCGACTTGAGGTGTGGAAAATTCTCCCTATTTATCACCTTTGGTATGGTGTTGAAGTTGTTGGAGTTGAGGTCGAGCTCTTCGAGGGTGTCGCCAAGCTCTGCAAAGTTGTCGGGGAGCGACACAAGACCCATAGCGCCGATGCGTAGTGCCTTGAGGTAGTTGAGCGAGGCAATCTCGGGACATAGATTTATCTCCTTAAGCATTGTATTTACGTTGCCAAATAGCGACAGTGTCTCGAGATATTTGAGGTGCTTGATCTCAACAGGGATGTCGTCATCGGTGTTAAAGTAGCTTAGGTCGAGGTCACGTACACGACCTACTGCCTCGGGGCATGGCAGCGACTCGTCGCTTGCCTGCCATAGACGCATACACTCCCATTGTGTCATAGGGCTCTTATCCGAGATCACGTCCTCTGCCCAGCACTCCATCTTGTTGTATATGGTGACGACTGCCAACGAGTCGCCCGCACGATTATCCTCGATAAGAGGTCCTGCCTGCTGACGTACGACGATTGTCGTAGACTCACCAAGAGAGTCGGGACGTAGTGTTATTGTCGCCTCACGAGCCTGTGGGTCGGAGTTCATCTTCCAGTCGAGGCGTAGGCGTGTAGTACGTGGACGAGCGCCACGGTCGAGCGTCAGTGTGTGGTCATTGACACTAAGCCACTGGGCATCGGTCGAGGCGGTAAACTCCACGTTGCTCTTAATCTCTACCTCCACCCATCTCTCGTCACGCTTCTTGTAGGCGTCGATGGCTACGCTGCTATTTTGAGGGTCGATGCTTGGCTCGAAGCCCTTTTGCGTAACATCCACCTTGTTAAGAATGTTGCCTGCTGACATAAAGCGTATCTCGGCCTTACGCTCGTGGTGTGTAAGCGTAGAGTCGATATGTATGGTGCACTCCACCTCGCCACGGCCATTTGCTGGCGAGAGCATTATCCAAGGTTCTGGTGACTGTACGCTCCACTCATCTTCGGAGCGCACGGTGATTTGGTATTTGCCACCATGTGCTGCCGCCTCTATCTGCGAGTTATCCACCTCGAAGCCCTCGAACGTAGGTTCGAGCTCCTCCTGGCACGAGGCAAAACCAAGAGCAATGATGGTTAATAGTGTGTATATCCTCTTCATAGTAGCTATCATCGTTATTCAAGGATTAGTGCATCGCACCCCTTGATGTTCTGTGTAGAGTCGTAGACAAGCAGGTAGTACTCCTTCTTGATAAGGTCGCATATCTCCTGGCTTAGTGTTATGTCGATGTTGGGGTTATCCTTAATCTCGAAGATAAGGATGTAGGGCGAGATGGTGTCCTCGACCTTGCCAATGTCGTTCGACCCGATGTATAGCGCTGCAAGCTTTGGGCAGTTGCCAATGCCTACGGGCCACTCCTTGAGCGAGCGGTTGCCATTGTCGTCACGCTGGCAACGTACGCTGATAACGGTAAGCGACTCAACTCCGAGAGGCGCTTTTGGGAATGACTCTAAGGCGTTGTTCGAGAGGTCGATACCGTAGAGGTATGGTATGTTTGCGGCGCTGAAATCACCCTCTGGGATCGCCTTAAGACGGTTGTAGCTAAGGTCTATCGTTGAGAGATAGTAGCTATAAGGGCCTGTGAGTGCACCCTCCTTAATCTCTCGTATGCCATTGCTGCCGAGCATCAATGTCTCGATGCGTGAGCCACTACCTATGAGGCGTGCGGGAAGCTCCGCGAGGTGGTTATCTGCGAGGTTGAGTGTCTCACAGTTAAGGCCTCGCCACCCGTCGCCATTGGCCAATGCCGAGATCTTGTTACCCGAGAAGTTTGCCGTAATCATAGAGTGTACTGAGCTGGCGCTAAAGATGTCTGGAAGCTCGGTAAGGAGGTTGTTCGAGCAAGAGAATGTCTCAAGCTGACCAAGACCGCAGAAGTATCCATCCTCGGCAGGCTCAACGTGCGTGATGCGGTTGTTGTCGTAGTAGAGTGTGGTAGGGTATATATCCTTGCCGAAGGGGTGTATCTCCTTGAGTTTGTTGCTCGTGAGGTCGAGTAGTCCGAGCTTGGTCATACGCTTTAGGTAGTCGTGCTCGGGGGTAGCCTCAAGGTTGCAACTATTGAAATAGAGGATCTGAACATCTTCACCCGACTCACCATCGATGATAGCCTTCCAATCTGCTAAGAGCTGCTCGCCCGAGATGCCTTGGTTCATTGATAGGTTGAGCGACTGAATGTTTGGTGCGCCGCAAAGCAGCTCGACGGGTAGCTGTGTGAGCTTCGAGCAGTTGTAGATCTCCACGTCGGTAAGGCTCTCGAGTTTTGCCCAGTTCCACTCCTCACGCTCGGCATATAACTCCGAACTCTCCTTTACATCCACAAAGAACTCCCCATCAATAGGTGCATTGGCAATGAAGAACTGCTCGAGCTTGGTTAGGCGCATCATTGCTCGTGAGATACCTGTAATACCATTTGTGAGGTTGCCAAAGGCGACATCTTGGCGTACGGGCTTTGCTTGAGTGATGGGGCGTAGTTGGCCATCGGCATTGATAACATCCTTTAGCTCAGGGCTTAGCATCTCACGGCCATCACACATTACAAACTTGTCGTGGTAGTCCATGGCACTAAGACGTGCCGAGGTAGAGCTGTCGTAGCCGCCGATAAGCTCGTTGTGGTTGCCAAGATAGAGCATCTGAAGTTCGGTAAGCTGACCTATTGCATCGGGGACAACGCCCTTAGCGCCAAAGCCTGAGATGTTGAGGCCCACAATACGGCCATCGCCACCAAGGGTCACGCCAGGCTGGTCACCCCACATATCAATATCACGGTTAAAGTCCCAGTTGGTGCGTGCCACATACTCCTCGCCGTGGAATGTCCAGTTAGGACCATCCAGAGCCAGCCATATCTCCTTCAGAGCCTCATAGTCCTTGATATACTCGGCTGTTGTCGAGAGGAAGATAGGCACGTCAATGGTGATATGCTTGTTATCCTCGACTGTAAGTTGCAACTTCTTCTCAGCGACTGATGCCGTCTCAAGGCGGTTGCGACCATTAGCATCTGAGTAGGTGGTGTACGAGGTCAGAGTATACTCTCCCGCCTCGATCCAGTGCTCACCACCACATGTCATATACGAGGTCATAGCGTTGCGGTCGTATAGCTCCTCATCCACTGCGCCCTCGACGAAATCCTCGTGGTATGTCGTGGGCAGCGCCTTGAACGTTATTGTCTTCTTGGTGAAGTTGTTACGTAGGCTTATATCCACCGAGCGAATACTCTCAAAGGGGTAGTTACCCTCTGCCTCGCTACGTGTGGCGAGATCCTTGTGTAGAGAGAACGAGATTTTGCCACGCTCCTGGGTGCTAACACCTATATCTTTCTGCGTGAGGCCGCCCGTTATCACCTTGAACTCTCCAGCGTTACCGCCCACCAAAATCTTGTTGTCAAGATTGTCGTAGATGTAGTAGCCGATAATGTTATACCTGCCTGTGAGCAGCTTTAGCTTCTCGGTATATAGTCCCCACTCGGCACTCTCCGCATCGAAACTTGCCACGGGCATTGACTGAGCGATGGTAGCCCCATCACGCTGCATCACAATCTCTATCTTGTGGGCATCCGAGAGCCAGTCAAGAGCATCTGTGGCACGTGTCGATGACTCTACGTGCGTAGCCTTCACAAGGCGGAACTGCACATAGCCATACTCCGCTGTCGGGTCGCTACTCTCACGCTCGCAACCTAAGACCAGTAGCACAAGACCAAGGCATAGTAGTAGTGTGTGTCTGAATGTGTTGTGTGTCATAATTGGTGTGTGCTATTTTGTTGGAGGTGTTACAACAAGTAGCTTCTTAGCCTCTGAGCCGTACTTAAATACTACGTATACATTATCGATAAACTCCTCTTTAGGCCCCCATAGGTGAACGGCAAGTACCTCATCGTTGTTCTCGCCGATGTAGTACTCATCCTCCGAGATTTTTAGCTTCTCGTCGTTGTACCATACCTCTGCCGTTGCGTTGCCTCCCTCGTAGTTCTCTGTGGTCCAATGCTCAATGCGTGGGTCGATGATGATTCCGGGACGCTTGTCAGGCACAGGGTTTACGAAGTCGCAGCTGTATATCTCCTCGGTGCCATACTTCTCGGCGAGGCTATTATCCTCAATCTTCACTGCGGAGATCTCGAGTGTTGTCAGCGAGTGGTAGATATACATACCATCATATTTACCCTGCTCCGAGAGGTCACATTGGGTGAACTCTATGAGGATATATTTTGCATATTCGTTTTTGACCACAGGTAGGGCGATGCCCGACGAGGCATCACTCTCAAAGATACTCTCGATGATCGATGTGCGGATGGTGTTGAATGTCTTACGTGGTAGTGCCATCACCATACCGTGGCGAGGTGTGCCACTATGCTCGTCGATAGTGAGCGTCATACTCTCCTTGTTGAAGTGCATCCACGTATTGCTGCTGGTCTCATCGAAGTACTCATAGGTGGGTATGCCACGCTCAATCCTCTTCTCGAAGTATAGTATCTGGTAGTCGTTATCCTGCGCTGTGATGCTATACTCCAACTCGTCGTTGAACGTGGTCACGGTGCCATTTGTAGTGTCCGTATAACGGAGTGTCTTGCCATCGAGCGATACCTCCCAGCCGTAGTAGCTCTCCGTAGGGCCTACGAATGTCAGGTTGTCAGTGCCCATGCCATCATAGGTGATTGGGAACTCAAAGGTGTGCTCGCCACTCTCATCCGAGAAGATTATCTTGTAGCCATCCTCTTCGGTAATCTTCTTACTCTCACGCTCGCCATCGGGCTTGATACGTGCATAGGCCTCGGTCTGCTCTCCAGGAACACCCGTGAGATAGTCTACAGACTCGATGTTGCTGTAGCTCTGATCGGGCGACAGGCCTATATCCATCCACTCTGGAAAGTCGATAGCCGAGAAGCGGAAGTTGGCCTCTATGCGGAAAGGAATCCAGTCTACATAGCCGAGTTTAATACTCTTTGCTGGGGTGTCGGTGATGTCGTATAGCTTCATATATAGCACGCTGGGGTGGCGCTTGATGACAGCTATGATACCGCTCTGTCCGCCCATCTTCATAGTTATGTTCGCCTTACTCCAGCTATTGCCATTATCCTCGTCGGTAATCTTCAGTGTGACGGTATGCGTGCCCGCAGGACCCGACATATTTTGGAGCTCACCAGCAGAGGTTATAAACTTACACCACAGGGCATCCGACGATAGTTGCCAGTCGCCACCTGTTGTGAAGGTGATTGTGGGACGATCACCCGCCCTGCACTCCTTCTCTATTGCATTGGGTATTGGCCCAGCCTCCTTCTCACACGATGTTGTGGTGAGCATTAGGGATGATGCAACAAGCACCAAACCCAACATTGAAAAAAGCACTCTCTTCATATCTATATCAATTTATTTATCAAAAGTGTCTGTTATAATCCCTCGCGCATAATTCGCTCCGCCTCGTCATCCGAGATCCACTCTACGATGTTGCCAAACATTCCCACCTCGCCTACGCCTTCGACATACATCACTGCGTAGAGCATCATAAACTCCTCGCACGTGCTGTAAAACGATACGTAGCCCGAGAGGTCGGCAGAGGTCGAAGTATACTCCCTGGCCTCGCAGATGAGCAACTTACCATCGCCGTAGATCGTGCCAAACGCCTCGCCCGTAGTGGCTAAGGTCTGCACACCGCAGAGCGTTGCTATTGGGTTAAGACGATCGCTGCTATCGAGCTTCACACGTATGTCGTGACCCTCGTAGAACATATCTTCAATAACAACAATATTCTCGTCGGCCTCGACGTAGGTGTGCACAAGAAGTGAGTCGCAGTTCATATACTGCATACACCATGTTGAGGTGAGCACGGCATAGCCCTCGAAGTCATTGATGTCAAAAGGACAGCAGTGCTGAAGAGTGATACTACACTCGGTGATGCTCTCCTCGTTGATACTCCTATCGTCGAGCACAAGGCGTAGCTTAAGTGTGCGCCTCTCGCCCGTTGCAATAGCCTCGGGATTACCCTGAAGGCGCACATAGGTAGAGGTTTTGCCCTCGGGAATAGGTAGTGTTGTAGACTCCAATGTGAAGTCTCTGCCTTGGATGGCGCTACTCTCCGAGGCAACGATCTCAACGCCGATATTGCGGTCGTAACCTGCGCTGGCCGTGATATTGATGGGGATCTCGAACCACTCCTCGGAGTCCATAACCCCAAAGATGTACTCCTCTGCGTCAAAACTGATGTAGCAGGTCGTAGGCGTCGAGTCATCCTCCTTCTGACAGCCGATGATGAGCGCCGATGCGAGGATAAGCAGTGTGCAGACTAAGTATTGTGTGTGTCTCATATTAGATGTGTGTCGTCGTAAAGTTTTATTATGCATAACATTAATATGCAAATATATGTGTTTCTCGGCAGATATACAAGCATTGTATATCTTTTTTGTGATGTGTCAATTATCAAGCTACGGCCAACCCCCATTTTTACACGCCGAGGAGAGTTCACATCCCCAGTCTTTGACGCAATTTTTTGGCTTAAATGTTGTGTGTGTTAAAGTGCTGATATATAACTAATTAATAAAATCACAAAGATAAATAAAGTAAATTTTTTTAATAATTATTTGCACCTTACGAAAATTTGTATTATCTTTGCACTCGCAATAAGGGAAATAGGTCGCAAGACTATTAACGATACATCGCGGGGTAGAGCAGTTGGCAGCTCGTCGGGCTCATAACCCGGAGGTCGGAGGTTCGAGTCCTCCCCCCGCTACTTAAAAGGAGAAACTTAACGGTTTCTCCTTTTTTTTGTAGCGGGGGTCGGCCTCCGGCTCATATATACAATCCCTCCAAACCTCCCTTTGATAAGGGAGGCTTGTGGCAAGGCAGCGCCAACGGCCAACAGCGCCAGCTGCCGAAACAACAGCGTGATACTCAACCTCGTAATGGTCTTATTGTCTTAATGGTCCTAATGGTCCTAATGGTCTTAAAAATAACCAATAATCTCGGGATTAGCACGACTATCTTACACCCCGAGAGATCTTTTGGGTGTCCCGAGGTTTGTTGAGGATTAGTGCTTTTCAGGGATAAAGAAAAGAGGCTACTTCCGTGTGGAAATAGCCTCAAGCCTATCTTACCGCTAAGATTACAATGCGTTAACGTGCAATGCAAGTGAGCTCTTAAGGTTAGCAGCCTTGTTCTTGTGGATGATGTTAGTCTTAGCCAACTTGTCCAACATTGAGCTTACCTTTGGAAGCAATGCCTCAGCAGCGCTACGCTCAGTAGTGTTACGCAATGCCTTTACAGCGTTACGAGCGGTCTTGTGATAAAGACGGTTGTGTGCGCGCTTTGTAGCGGTCTGACGAATTCTCTTCTGCGATGACTTGTGATTTGCCATAGTTCTAAATCTTTTTATTTTTTACTTTTTATGTTTCAAAATTTTTCCGGCTTTTCGCTTTTGCTGTGCGTTACAAAGGTCCTCTCATTGACTCAACTACTCGCATCTTGCGCAATCACGAACTCTGCCCTGCCGGACGGCAACTTCATTAAGACGGCCGTAGCCGCTGTCGGATAGGTCTTGTGACCCGCTCCTAAACTATTTTCGCCGCATGCACAGCGCCTAAACGCTACGCACCAAGTGCAGCCCGTAGGAGAGTCGAACTCCTCTTTCAAGAATGAAAATCTTGCGTCCTAACCGATAGACGAACGGGCCAATCCACTAACAGTCATCATATTAGACACGTGCGCAAAGCCACACGCCAACTATGTGAGCAGTTTAGCGGTGCGAAGGTACGCAAAATTTTCTATTCGGCAAAATGTTTGTCAAAAAAAATGCAAAATATTGTTATTCGCAATGTTACGTCGCACTATTTTAGGCGTATAGCGCCAATCGTGGAATCAAACTTTATATAGTCGTTATCGAACAATCGCTCGATATTTCCCGAGGCAATCATCTCAGCAGTAGGCAGATGGCGCAGGTGTGGCGTATCAACCAGAGCAACACTATCGGCAAGCGACAGCGCTATGTCGAGCTCGTGCGTGGAGAATATAATGCACTTATTCTCACGATGTGCCAACTCGCCAAGTAGTCGGCATAGCTCATAGCGGTTGGGTAGATCGAGAAACGACGTAGGCTCGTCGAGGAGTATCACGTCGGTAGACTGCGCCAGAGCACGAGCAATCATCACCCTCTGACACTCGCCGTCCGACAGCGTGTCTACCGAGCGATGGGCAAGCATCTCGACATTGGCAGTGCTCATAGCGTGTTGTATAATCGCCTCATCCTCAGATGTTAGACGCCCCATCCAGTCGGTATATGGCGAGCGCCCTATGGCCACAAGGTCGTGAACGCTAAGTAGGTCGGCATCCACACGCTCGGTATTCACAAATGCCAGCCTACGTGCCAGCTGCTGAGCACTAATGCTACGCACATCCCTGCCGTCGATAAGCACCTCGCCCGAGGCGGCAGGTAGTAGGTTAGCAATGGTGCGTAGTAGTGTGCTCTTACCCGTGCCGTTACGACCCAATAGCGCCGTAATCTCGCCACGGCGGAAGCGTGTCGAGATACCCTCAACGAGGACTCGACGGCCAAACTGCAAGGTTATGTTACGTAGCTCTATCATTGGCGGTTACGGTTGCGTATGACGACAAATATGATGATTGGCACGCCAAGAAGTGCCGTTATGGTATTCACTGGAAGCACCACGCTGCCACGTGCCACAATGTCGGCGATAAGCGAGCAGAGCACCATGGAGAATCCTCCCCATAGCATCGTCGCTGGAAGCAACACTCGGTGGTCTGCCGTGCGGAATGTGAAGCGTGCGAGGTGGGGCATCGCAAGGCCGATAAAGCCGATAGGCCCGCAGTAGGCCGTGACAGTACCTGCCAGAAGTGTTGTCGAGAGGAAGATAATGATGCGTGAGCGACGTATGTTAAGGCCCATAGTGCGAGCATTACTCTCGCCGAGTAGTAGCATATTGAGCGGCTTGATAGCCATCACCGATAGTGCGACGCCCACAAAAACAGCTGTGGCAAATACCACCAAATCGTCACGTGTTACGGTAGATAGCGAGCCCATAGTCCATACCACGAAGCTCTTGAGCGACTCCTCGCTACCCATATATTGAAGTACACCAACAATGGCAGAGATGGCCGAGCTGAGCATCATGCCGATGATGAGTATCACGCTCACACTCTTTATCTTACGTGAGAGCATCATCACCACGAGTAGTATCGCCGCAGAGCCTATCCACGCCATGCCCGTGATGCCAAAGCGGGCAAGCACACCCCCCGATGCTATGCCAATGATGGGCTGTGCGAGGGTGAATAGCGCCACGCCGAGGCTTGCTCCTGAGTTGATACCCAACACGTAGGGGCCAGCCAACGGGTTACGGAACATTGTCTGCATCTGCAAGCCACTCACGGCAAGTGCCACACCGGCGATGAGTGCCACGATGATCTTTGGTAGACGTAACTCGTTGATAATCTTTGTATAGTTGGCGTTCGACGACTTGCCCACGAGAGAGGCCCACACCTCGTCTATCGGTATGTGCGTAGTGCCCAGCAGCAGGTCGCCAAAGGCCGCCGCTACGAGACATAGAGTAAGCACTGTGAAGAGTGTTGTATGTAGTCGTCGTTGTGTCATCATCACTTAAGTCGTTGGTGATAGTATAGGCTATCGCTCTTGCCACGTAGGATGCGCACTAAGTCGTTGAGCACCACGTCGGGGCGCACTATGGCCGACTCCCAAAAGTCGCTGCCACCACCCTCCGATCTGCGGCGGTTGTTGTTGTAGACCTCGCCACGGCGAACTACCTCCATATTGGCAAATAGCGGCGCCTGAGCAGATACCTCGTCGAGCGTTGTGCACTGTCCCACGTTGAGCCATAAGTCGGCCTTGGCTACAAGCTCCACCGCCTGCTCGAGGCTTATGCCCTTAGATCCCGAGTGTGGATTTTTACCTTTATATATATACTCGCCACCGGCATCCTCGATAAGGCATACAAGATAGCTGTCGTCCGATGGCATATACCATACGTCTTGATATGGTAGGTTGAGCATCACTCGGCAAGGTTGCTTAAGAGGTGTAGCTTGTTCACGTACCTCGTTGTAACGTGTTGCAATAGCGCTAAATAGCTCTATACCACGCTCCCTGCATCCCATGATCTCGGCCATAGCCACAAGCCACTCGGCCTTACCCAGAGGCGTAAGCTCGGTGTAGTCGCCAAAGTAGATGTACGGCACACCTATCTCACGTAGCTTCGCTGTGAGAGCACTATCCTCGGCCGATACGCCGTAGAGGATCACAAGGTCGGCGCCAGAGAGGAGTATCGCCTCAAAGTCGAGGTTGGTGTCGTAGCCCACATCGCATATATCCTTGCTCGAGCGTACAGCCTCGTTTACGATATATTGCTTGCCCGATACCCCGACAATCTTATGCGTAAGTCCAAGTTCCTCGAGCATCGCAACGTGGCTTGTGGACATACATATCACACGCTCCACGGCACCCACTATATATTCGCCCTCGTAGCCCTCGGCCTGCTGCTCCGAACCAAATATTGCGAGGCGCTGCTCGGCAACATTCTCACCCTGCCAAGGGCGTGTCACACGCAGTAGTTTATTACCCTCAAGATCCTCGTTTATCACGAAGCCTGAGGCGTGCTTTGGAGCGTATGAAACGTGCTCAAAACGACTGTCCTGAGGGCTATTTATGCCGTTGCAACTAACACTTATACAAAGAGTTAGTATTAGTAGGTATATGTGTATAGTTCGGTTCATACGACAAAGTTACATTTTTTTTACGTTTAATTTGCACAAATCAAAAAAATATTATTACCTTTGCGCTGCAAAACCAATATCGGGATGTAGCTCAGCCCGGTTAGAGTACACGTCTGGGGGGCGTGTTGTCGCAAGTTCGAATCTTGTCATCCCGACCATTTGAGCAGGTAGCGTAACGAAAGTTACGCTACTTTTGTTTTATCGGGAGCAGTAGAAGGGTAGGGGACGATCAATGTTCGAAACCACAACGTGATACCCAACCTCGTAATGGTCCTATGGTCTTAATAGTCCTAACGGTCTTAAAAAAATCAAGACAATTAAGACCTTTAAGACAATTAAGATGGTTGCGGACAAAGCACCAACAGCCACCGTCCGCAACAACAGCATGATACCCTACCTCGTAATGGTCCTATGGTCTTAATGGTCCTAACGGTCCTAAAAAAAGACACTAAGACACTACCAACCGCCAACGCCACAACTCCCGAAGCATTTTGGCGCATTTTTTGGTTCAAATTGTTGCATATGTAGGAAATATTGTTTAATTTTGGAATAGTTTTATGCTCTATGAGGGTTGTTTCTTTGGCAGATGCAGATCTATTAACCAAATATTAACTACTAAAAACTTACATTATGAATTACTGGTGGAATTGTTTGACCAAGAATTTTGCTAATTTCGATGGTCGTGCTCGTCGTGAGGAGATTTGGATGTTCTGGCTCTTCAACGTTATCATTTCGTTCGTTGCATTTATCCCATATATTGGATATGCTATAGCCTCTATTTTTAGTCTCTGGGCACTTATTCCAGGTATTGCTGTTGCGGTACGCCGTCTTCACGATACTGGCCGTAGCGGCTGGTGGTATTTCATCGCACTTGTTCCTGTTATCGGCTGGATATGGTTCTTCGTGCTTGTTTACTGCATCGACTCGCAGCCAGGTTATAACCAGTATGGCCCTAATCCTAAGGGTATGTAGTTGAGTTACTAACCACTTCATGGTGCGGGGATGGCTACAAGTAAATTGGCCATCCCCGTTTTGTTGTTCGTATTGTTACAAAAAAAACGGCTACCCCGAAGGATAGCCGTGGCCTAAAGCGCTCTGAGCGTATTACTCCTCCTGACGGTAGGTGTGCTCAACGTAGATAGCGTGCTGCATAGCCTCACGCTTGATGATTGAAGGCTTTGTGAAGTACTGACGACGACGAAGCTCCTTCAATACACCTGTACGCTCATACTTACGCTTAAACTTCTTAAGGGCGCGCTCGATGTTCTCACCCTCCTTAACTGGCATGATAATCATAATCTTATACTTTTTTTAGTTTTAATATTCTGTTTGTTGTTATGTGGTATTTCGGTCTATCGTGGACCAGGGCTACCCCCCCCCTCTTATTTGTGCCTTAGCCAACCTTGTTGGACTCAGGCTGTGGGTGTTAATCTACTTAGATGTTGTGCTAATCGGAAGAGCGGCGCATACATAATGTCGCCTCTAAACCTGTAGTACCCATACGATACCTTGTTTTCGGCCCTTGTTTTCGGCCCCTTATTTTTTGGCCCCTTGTTTTGTCGTCTCTTCCTTAAAGTGCTACAACCTCCTTTCGATGCGCGTTTCCGCTTATTAATGTTTGTGGGCTGTTGCTGTATTCGCTGTTTAGCCTGCAGTTTTGCCCATTTGAGGTCGCAAATTTAACACTTATTTTTTATTTTCAGCACGTTCGATGCGAAAATGTGCGAAAAATATTGAAAAAGTGGTGATTTGCAGATGCTTTCTCCTTGTATGTGGGCTATCTCCACTCGGCGCTCTCCGATAGCCATAGCTTGCGGTAGCGTCGTGATGGCGATTCGATCATCTCACCAAGGCCATACTCCTCCCAGCGCTCATCGACAAGATGTATAGTGTCGGTCGATGATGTCACTGCATTGGGGAAGCGCTTAGGGTTTGTGCCATATCCTGGTCGCTTGGAGCGAGCATCGAGGATTACAGCTCCGTTGTGTAGCGTGATGTCACGTTGTGGGTCTACGTTTGCCGCAGCCAGCCATAGCAGGTCGCTGTGTTGCAGCCAGCCAGCAGCGCCACGGTCGAATAGCGCCACGAAGCGAGCCTCTATGCCATTGTCATCTAGATACTTGGCGACGTCAATGCGCTCCCGCCACTCACGCTCGGCGTATAGTATTAGTAGGCCTAATTCGTCGAATAGCGAGGTGTCGAAGAGCTCCACACCTTCAGTGGGTGTTGCCGTTTTTGGTATCTTTAGTTGGCGTGGTGGGGTAGTGGGGTCTATGTCGGTAAGGTCTATGGCGAGCTTTGCTCCATAGCCCGTAGTGGGTGAAGTGTGGTCGAGCACGTCGAGCACCCCCTCCGAGTGTATCATGCAGCGCTCAGGGTCAAAGTGGCGTAGTAGGGCGAATAGCTCGTCACGTGAGCGTATGTTGCACTCCTCGGAGGTTATGATTAGATACTTATTGAACATCATCTGTCCTGCGCCCCAGAGTCCTTGAGCCACCTTCTGTGGCTGTCCCAAGTAGCGCTTGGCGATGCTTACGATGGCGAGGTTGTGCGCTGTGCCCTCCATAGGCATATATAGGTCGCGCACCTCGGGCTGAATGGCTAAACGTATGGGAGCAAGGAATATACGCTCCGTAGCCTTGGCTATGTAGGCATCCTCCATTGGTGGCACTCCGACGATCGTTGCGGGGTAGATGGCATCACGACGTGTGGTTATGGCTTCGATGTGGAAGCGGGGGTAAAGGTCGCTTAGGGAGTAGAATCCTGTGTGGTCGCCGAAGGGTCCTTCGATGGCGAGCTCCTCGGTGGTATCGACATACCCCTCAAGTATGATATCGCAGTCGGCAGGCACCCATATGTCGTTAGTGAGGCACTTTACCATCTTCACGGGTTTCTGGCGCAGCATGCCAGCCAGTAGCATCTCATCCATATTATCGGGCATAGGTGCTGTTGCCGCATAGGTGTATGCAGGGTCGCCACCAAGGGCTACCGATAGGCTCATACGCTTGCCGAGCCGCTTGTACGCCTCGTAGTGGCGTGCACCCGTCTTATGACGATGCCAGTGCATACCTGTTGTGCGCCTATCGAAGATCTGCATTCTGTACATACCCATGTTGGGTATTCCCGTTTCGGGGTCTACGGTGCATACCATAGGCAGGGTGATGAACTCTCCGCCATCGTGGGGCCACGAGCGAAGTATTGGTAGTTTGTGTAGGTCTACCTCCTCGCCCATATATACGCACTCTTGGCACTCGCCACGTCCCGATATTTTGCGTGGAAACCACTTAGCTACGTCGCTGAGTAGTGGTAGCATACGTAGCTTATCCATTACTCCACTCTTCGGTGCTGTGACGCTCTTTATCAGGCGGTTGATGCGCTCGGCAATCTCGTCGAGTGACTCTACGCCAAGGGCCATAGCTATGCGGCGGTCCGAGCCCATCATATTCATCAGCACAGGGTAGTCCGTGCCATTATTCTCAAACAGCAACGCCTTGCCTCCTCCCTCGCTCTTCGATACTCGGTCAGTAATCTCGGCCATCTCGAGGTGGGTGTCTACACGTGCTGTTATGCGTTGCAACTCGCCCGCCTCCTCTAACCTCTTAATATACTCCCGTAGTCGCATAGTGGTAGCTGGTTGTGATGATTACTTCAGTGCGAGGCGTAGTACCTCCTCGTTGGTGTTCACGTAGTGGAACGTGAGCCCCTCGACATACTCTGGCTTGATCTCCTCGATATCCTTGCGGTTCTCCTCTGAGAGTATCAGCTCGGTGATGCCAGCACGCTTGGCTGCGAGGATCTTCTCACGTATGCCACCTACGGCTGTCACACGACCACGCAGTGTTGTCTCGCCAGTCATCGCTATGCGCTCCTTGACCTCTCGGCCAGTGTATGTTGAGGCGATAGATGTCACCATCGTAATACCTGCCGATGGGCCATCCTTGGGCACAGCACCCTCAGGCACGTGGATGTTGATATCCCACTCCTCGAACATCTTGCGGTCGATGCCGAGCTCCTCGTGGTGTGCCATCACCCACTCGTGGGCGATGGTTGCCGACTCCTTCATCACATCGCCGAGGTTACCCGTAAGACTTAGCTTGCCCTTGCCAGGTGTTAGTATCGACTCGATGTATAGGATGTCGCCGCCCACCTCGGTCCAGGCCAATCCTGTCACCACGCCACGCATACCTGCAATGTCGTAGCGGTCGTTGCGGAACTTAGGCTTTCCGAGGATCTTCTCCACATCCTCAGCGCTTATCTCAGCGTTAAACTCCTCCTCGAAGGCGATAGCCTTGGCACGGTTGCGAGCAATCTTTGCGATGTTCTTGTCGAGGCTGCGCACGCCCGACTCACGGGTGTAATCCTCGATGATGCGTACCAGCGCCTGATTCGATATCGAGAGTTTATCCTCGTCGATGCCGTGTGCTTCACGCTGCTTCTTGATGAGGTGATCGTTGGCAATATGTAGCTTATCCTCAAGGATATATCCCGGGATGTTGATCATCTCCATACGGTCACGTAGGGCCGATGATATGTTTGATATGTTGTTTGCCGTGGCGATGAACAATACCTTCGATAGGTCGTACTCGGTGTCGAGATAGTTGTCGTGGAACGTGGTGTTCTGCTCGGGGTCAAGTACCTCGAGAAGAGCACTCGAAGGGTCGCCGTGGTTCGACTTCGACACCTTGTCAATCTCGTCGAGGATGATCACAGGGTTAGATGCTCCGCAGCGCTTTATAGTCTCGATGATGCGGCCAGGCATAGCACCGATATATGTGCGGCGGTGGCCACGTATCTCCGACTCGTCGTGCAGACCACCGAGCGATATGCGACCGAACTTGCGGCCCATAGCCTCGGCTACGGATTTACCTAACGATGTCTTACCTACTCCCGGAGGGCCATAGAGACAGAGGATTGGGGACTTAAGGTCGCCCTTGAGTTTGATCACAGCGAGGTGCTCCAACAATCGCTCCTTAACCTCCTCGAGGCCAAAGTGATCCTTGTCTAACTGCTCACGTACAGCCTTGAGGTCGAGTCTATCTTCAGTCACCTCCTCCCAGGGTAGGTCGAGCATAAGTTGTAGGTAGTTGAGCTGCACGGAGTACTCAGCAATAGATGGGTTAAGACGCTCCAAGCGAGCCACCTCCTTATTGAATAGTTGCTCGGTGGCCTCCGACCACTTCTTGTTTTTGGCTGCCTCACGTAGCTTGTCGATGTCGGCATCGACATTGTCGCCAAGCTCCTCCTGAATTACGCGCACCTGCTGTTGTAGGTAGTAGTCTCGCTGCTGCTTGTCGATCTCGACCTTAACCTTGTTCTGTATGTCGTTTTTAAGCTCGGCGAGCTGTTGCTCACGAATAAGTATCTCGAGCAGGCGGCGTGAGCGTGCCAAGAGGCCAGGGGCCTCGAGCAGATGCTGACGGTCGTCGTCGGTGAGATCCATATTCGAGCATATGAAGTTCACTATCGCACGATCCGAGTCGAGGTTTTTGATGGCAAATGCCGCCTCCTTAGGCATCGATGGCGATATGTTGATGATGCTCAGCGCCACCTCGCGAATAGACTCTACGAGGGCGGTGAACTCCACATTCTTGCTATCTGGGGTGCTATCCTGAATAGGTGTTACGGTTGCTCGGAAGTATGGCTTTACGGCGATATACTCCTTAACTTCGATCTTCTCCAGTCCAGCGAGAATTACCGTTAGGTTGCCATTTGGCATCTCGAGGATTTTGAGTATTCGTGCCGCTGTGCCCACCTTGTGCATATCGTCGGGCTTGGGGTCTTCGATCTCGCTATCTATCTGAAGCACAGCGCCGAGTATGCCATCGCCAGCCTCTACATCACGCACCAATGCTATCGACTTGGCACGACCCACTGTGATGGGCGTAACCGAGCCAGGGAATATCACCGAGCTGCGTAGTGTGAGTATGGGAAGGGTCTCGGGGAGTTGCACATCCTCGATCTTCTCCTCGCCACCCGAGATAATGGGTATCACCTGATGCTTGCCATCAAAGAGCTCTGGCACTAATCCTAAATCGTCAATCTCAATATCTTTTTTCTTACTCATAGTCATCTCTATAAATTATGCGACAAAATTAACGCATATTTCATAGAAATAATTGTGCCCGAGCCACCGATTAATAACAATTTATTGACAAGAGAGCCTAAGAAGCTGTTTTGAATTTTATTGAAAGAGTTTGTTCGTTGCTGCAAAAGATTGTTTCGACTTCTCGAAATAAAATTCAAACAGCTTCTAAATATGTTTGTCTCCCGTCGAGAATTTGATGTCCTCGACGAAGCTGTTGATGTTTTGCTCCTCGCTGCGAGGGCATATCATTAGCACATCGTTGGTGTCTACGACGATATAGTCCTTGAGTCCGCTTACGATTGTGGCCTTGTTCTCGGGTACGAAGATTAGTGAATTGCGAGTATTGTATGTGTGTATAAGCTTGCTGTTTAGAGCGTTAGCATATCTATCTTTGCGTGAGTGCTGATGTGCTGAGCCCCATGTTCCCACGTCGCTCCAGCCAAAGTCGCCTCTATGTACATACACGTTGTCGGCACACTCCATGATGCCGTAGTCGATAGATATGGACTTGCACTCCGAGAAGACCTGTTCGATGGCCGCTTTCTCCTCGGCGGTACCCAACAGGTGCTCGATTGAGGCAAAGAGGGTGCTATGTTCAGGTAGGTGCTCCTCGAATGCGGCGATAATATCGCTCAGCTTCCAGATGAAGATTCCCGAGTTCCATAAAAATTCGCCACACTCCAAAAAGGCTTGTGCCATTTCGACGTTTGGTTTCTCCGTAAAACACTTCACCTTGCTGATGTCCTCGTCGCCCGAGCGCTGAATATATCCGTATCCCGTCTCTGGGCGGCTTGGCTCGATGCCTATGGTCATTAGGGCGTTGTGGTCGGCAACGAAATCGATACAATTTGCAACTATGCGTCGGAACTCTTCTTCGTTGAGTATCAAGTGGTCCGATGGTGTTACGATCATCGTGGCATCGGGATTTTTACGTCGTAGAGTGTAGGCGGCATAGGCGATACAAGGGGCAGTGTTGCGACCTATTGGCTCGCACAAAATCTGCTCCTCGCTAATCTCGGGAATATGCTCCAACACCTGCTGCTTATAGCGTCGATTTGTTACGACGATAAAGTTCTCGTTTGGAATAATTTTGGCAAATCGCTCGTATGTATGACGAATGAACGAACGCCCCGTGCCGAGTATGTCTAAAAACTGCTTGGGTGTGGCCTGTCGGCTCATCGGCCAGAAACGACGACCCACACCGCCTGCCATAATTATACAAAATTTGCTATTGTCCATTACCATTTTTGCTGGTTAAATTTTACAAATTTACACAAAGATAAATTTTTTTTGTATCTTTGCAAAATGTTAGGCCTCAATTTTTGGGTTTTGTAGGCCCGCAAACGATTGCAAGATTATGAGTAACACGCAGAAAATAAGACTCTTCACATTGCCTAATGCTCTCACGCTGGCAAATCTCGTTGCCGGAGCTATTGCCATAGTCGCTACGCTCAAGTATCAAGCCTATGAGACAGCCTTCTGGCTGATCATCGCTGCTGCGGTGTTCGATTTCTTCGATGGCATGGTAGCTCGTCTGCTCAAGCAGCAGTCACCCCTTGGCGTGGAGCTGGACTCGTTGGCCGACGACATCTCGTTTGGCCTCGCCCCAGCGATGGTTATGTACGAGATCTATACCCATTCGACAAGCTATTATTCGCTCTCGGAGCAGTGGATGCAACCACTTGGCTACGTCGTATTCATCATAGCTGCGTTCTCGGCGCTACGCCTTGCGAAGTTCAATATAGACACCACGCAAAGTAGCGAGTTTGTGGGTCTACCCACGCCTGCCAATGCGCTTATGCTATTGTCGTTAGCGGTGCTATATGCCAATGGCGATGTGCAGCTCTACCAGGAGCATATCCTCGTAATTGCTGTGGCCGCATCACTTCTGCTCGTTAGCCCCATACGAATGTTCTCGCTGAAGTTCAAGAGCCTTCGCCTCGCCGACAACAAGCTCCGTTACGGCTTTATCCTTGCCGCTGTGGCACTGATAATTTTCGTTCCTACATACTCTGTCCTTGCAATTATCGTTCTCTATATTGTCCTCTCGACACTGCGCTGGTTGTTTCTGCGTAGGGAGGAGAACTAAACTTTAGGCTTGAAGATGACTAAGATGCGCTATATATGCTTTGTTGCTGGCTTGGTGGTGGCTCTGCTACTGCCCGCTCTGAGCTTTGCACAGCTCGACGCAGCAAGCATTGCGCGTGCTCAGCGTGAGGGTCAGAATGTGGGTGTCGGTGCGACAATCCCAGGTATGGAGGGTACCGAGGGCGTCGATGGCGAGGAGGGTGCCGAGGGTGAGCAGGCCGACTCTACCGAGACAAAGAGAAAACGCCCTAAGCGAGCTCTTGAGTCTTACTACTTTAACGACACGGTGCGTGCGCTCTACAACTGGAAGTGGCACGTAGATCGAGACTATAACCGTGTTAAGATCGAGCCTCTCGATACTACGCTTGCCGACTGGCGTATCGACTACGTGTTCTATCGCAAGGGTGTTGGCGATATGGCGCTCGGTGGTCTGGGACAGTCGTCGCAGCCTATCAACTGGTTCGACCGCCGTCAGGATAAGGATTTCACCTTTGCACGTAGCTACGATGCCTATACGGCTCGTCTGGAGAATGTCCCCTTCTACAACGCTAAGCGTCCGATAACCAATGCGACCTATCTTGAGTCGGGACAGAAACGCTATCGTGAGGAGCACTTCGAGCTTGTCCACTCGCAGAATATCACCCCTTCAACCTCGGCAAACCTCAGCTACAAGGCCCGCAGTACGATGGGACAATACGAGTGGCAGCGTACTAAAAACCACGCACTCTCGGTGGGTGTGGCACATACGGGCAAGCGCTACTCGATACACGCCGCATTTATGCACAACACAATCTCGGCACGTGAGAATGGTGGTGCTGTGGGTAAGTGGGCTGTGGCCGATACCACCTTCGAGATGCCTTCGGGTGTGCCTATGCGCTTGGCATCGTCTAAGGCCGAGAATATGTACCGTAACGTGGGCTTCTTTGTCAAGCAGGCCTATGCCATCCCGTTGCAGCGTGTCACGGAGTACGACTTCTCGTTGGCCGACCTCTCGGCAGTATATATCGGCCACCAGATAGAGTATAACCGCTGGACCAAGGCCTACTCCGACACTCGTGCTACGTATACCAACGAGCGTGGTGATCACGATGGCGAGGGTAACTATATCCCTACCACGCATAGCTACTATGAGGATTGGTTTATCGATCCTACGGCTACGCGCGACTCGATTGCTGAGTCGGTACTCTCGAATAGAGTATTCGTGCAGGTGCAGCCTTGGGACCGTAATGGTGTGATTTCGACCATCGATGGTGGTGTTGGTGTAGATCTACACACCTACTCATATCTTCGTCTTAAGGATTATGTAGCAGGACGAATGACACGTGACAAACGCACGTCGTGGTATGTTTATGGCTCGACGGGCGGTATGATTAAACGATATGCCGACTGGGGTGCTGATGTCAAGTATTACCCCTCGGGCTATCGTGGTGGTGATCTCTCGGTGGGTGCAAACATCACCCTCAGAGCCTTCATCAATGAACGTCCCTTGATTCTCAGCGGTCGGTTCCGTCAGGAGCTACGCTCGCCAGGTTATTGGCAGGAGAATCTATTCTCAAACCACTATGTGTGGTTTAACTCCTTTGATAAGGAGTCTGAAACTCGTTTCGAGGTTAATCTCTCGGTGCCAAGTATCGCCCTTGAGGTGGGTGCCTGGCAGGGTGTTATGAGCAATATGATCTACTATGGAGCAGATTGTCGTCCTCAACAGCACTCCGAAGCAGTCAGCCTCACGAGTTTGTATGCTCGCAAGGATTTCCGCATTGCGGGATTCCATCTGGACCATAGGGCATTGGTTCAAATCACCTCCAATGAGAGTGTGCTTCCCGTCCCCACATTCAGCGCCTTCCTCTCGTACTACTACGAGTTCTGGGTTAAGCGCGATGTGCTCCGAGTGCAGGTAGGTGTCGATGGACGTTTCCATACGTCGTACCACGCTCCAGGTTATAATCCTGCGCTCTCGGTATTCTACAACCAGCGAGAAGTCAAGGTGGGCAACTACCCATATCTCGATGTGTTTGTGGCAGCTAAGTGGAAGCGTATGCGTATCCTTCTTAAGTATCAACACGTAAACCAGGATCTCTTCGGCAATGGCGAGTACTTCCAGACGGCTCTCTATCCGATGAATCCCCGAATGTTTAAGATGGGTATCTCTTGGTCGTTCTACGACTAGTGGCGTGTTTTGTGCCGGGATAAGCAGCCCGCAAAACAACAAACAATGTTAAAAAAAGTTCTTTTTATGGCTCTTCCACTTATTGCAATAGTGGGTCTTGAGTCATCGAAGGGCAGTATCACTTCTGCCCATGTGTTAGATGCTGATGAGCCTACACGTGATGTCGTTGTAGAGCAGCCAGCAGAGGTTGAGGCCGACACGATAGCTGTTGAGCCTACGGTAGAGAGTGAGCCGATAGCCGAGACGGTTAAGGTGTCACAGAAGATTTCAAAGTTCGATCCTCTGATGCGAAAGGTCGGTGGCGAGATGGGCTACGACTGGCGCTTTGTGAGCGCTATTGCCTATTGCGAGTCACGCTTCAAGGAGGGTCTTGTCTCAAAGCGTGGTGCTACGGGCCTTATGCAGATTATGCCTATCGTTGCCCGTCATTTCAATGTTCCACAGAGCCATCTCCACAACACTGAGACAAACGTGCGCTTGGCTTGCCGCCTTCTTGCCGAGACAGAGTCGCAGCTCGAGATTCCCGAATCTACACCCGAGAACGACCGTCTGAGCATCATCCTTGCCAGCTATAATGCCGGCTTGGGTCACGTTCAGGATGCACGTCGCTTAGCTAAGGCTGATGGAGCAAATCCCAACTCGTGGGCTGTCGTAAGCAAGTATCTTAAGCTTAAGGCCACGCCTGCCTATTATACTCGTAAGGAGTGCAAGGCTGGACGCTTTGCTGGCAGCAAGGAGACGCTTCATTTCGTTGATCTGGCAATGAGTCAATATGCCCACTACTGCGAGATTGCGTGGTAGGTTATAGGGTGGTGAGTTGCCACAAAAAAGTCCGAGCAGAACTCTCTGCTCGGACTTTTTGTGTCTATGAGTAGATAATATTGTGGCCACTCCAATGTGCTGATCATACCTCTGTATATAATATAGGATCAGTCCGCAAAACCGGTGGATAGCTCAATTATTATAGGGCCGATAGGACCATTAAGACCATTAGGACCATTACGAGGTAGGGTATCAGCTGTTGTTTCGGCCGCTGGCGCTGTTGGCCATTGGTGCTTTGGCAGTAACCATCTTAATTGTCTTAAAGGTCTTAATTGTCTTTTGTTTAAGACCATTAGGACCATAAGACCATAGGACCATTACGAGGTCGGGTATCACGCTGTTGTTTCGGCCGTTGTGGCGTTGGCGGTTGGTGTTGTGGTTGTTTGTGCTGCCGGCCGCAACCATCTCAATTGTCTTAAAGGTCTTAATTGTCTTTTTTTTAGGACCGTTAGGACCATTAAGACCATAGGACCATTACGAGGTAGGGTATCACGCTGCTGTTTCGGCCGCTTGCGCTGTTGGCCGTTGGTGCTTTGGCCGTAACTGTCTTAATTGTCTTAAAGGTCTTACGGTCTCATTGTCTTTATTTCGGCTGAGTCTGAAAATTATGTAGAATATTCCAAGTCCTAAGGTTGCCACTTGCCACACGGGTATACTTTTATATACCCGTGTGATGAGAGGTATCTTTCGAGTTGCAAGGTGTTGTCTAAATCGTGGGTATACTTTTATATACCCGTATGGTGAGAGTGTTTCCCGAGTTGAAAGGTGCAGTGTAATCGTGGGTATACTTTTATATACCCGTGTGATATGAGGTATCTTTCATGTCCAAAGTGCTGTGAAAATCGCAGGTATACTTTTATATACCCGTGTGATACGAGGTATCTTTCGAGTTTCAGGGTGCTGTCTAAATCGTGGGTATACTTTTATATACCCGTGTGATGAGAGGTATCTTTCGAGTTGCAAGGTGCTGTGTATGTCGTGGGTATACTTTTATATACCCGTGTGGTGAGAGTGTTTCCCGAGCTGCGAGGTCCAGTGAAAGTCGTGGGTATACTTTTATATACCCATGTGGTAGAGTTGTTCTCGAGCTAAAAGATTGAATGAAAGTCATGGGTATACTTTTATATACCCGTGTAGAAAGTGTGTGTCATTATGAACGTAGTGAAGAATCTCTCGGGGTGTAGGAGGGAAAGTGCTATTCCAGAGATCTTTCGCTAAATGCTTAAGATGACAAAGAGAAGATTCAAAAATTTTCGAATAACTGTTTTAATACTTCACAGGAGTTTTACAGTGAGCCATAATATATGGTATGTTGCTACACTTAAGCCGTGAGCTCCATTTGTGGTGTTGTCGTACTCCAATCTCCCCACCCCTTGTGGAGGGTTGTTGCACTACTTACCCCCCCCCTTATAGTATACCGTCGTATTCGAGTTGTGAGCGTACCTTAGTCCAATTTACCACTGGGCGTCGTACGCCGTCGATAAACATAATGGGGCAGCCTAACGCTGAGTCGTCGATATATAGGTCGGCGTGCACCTTGGGTGACGATGTCCACTCGCTCTGCTCTGGGTTGCAGTTCACGCTCCATAGCTCAATCTTGCGCTCCTTGAACCACTTGACAGCCCTCTCCAGCTTCTCTCCCGAGCGCATAGTGTAGAGGATGAGTCGATGACCAGCACCAACAAGATCTCTGAGGGTGGTAACAGCCCCCTCGACATCGAGGCCGATGTTTGGGTATTCGTGCTCTACGCAGGTGCCGTCAAAGTCAATGGCAATGATATATGGATCTCGCTTAGCCACTGTTAGTTGTGTTTTTTGAATAGTCGCTTAATTCTTCGTTTCCAAGGTGATGACTCCTCGTCAGAGAGGTAACCATAGCCGTAGCCATAGCCATAACCATAGCCGTAGCTATGCTTCGAGTATGTCACGCCGTTGAGTACGATGCTCATATTGTGGAACTTCTTAGACTGGTGCAGACGCTCAATGTCGGGCAGCTGACGACGGTCGAGGTTGCCCTGGCGGATAACATATATGGTAAGGTCTACAAGACGATCGGTTATTATAGCATCGGCAACAGCCATTGCAGGAACGCTGTCGATGATGATATAGTCGTAGTGTGTGCGCAACTCTGCCATAAGCTCCTCGAGGCGCTGCGACATAAGCATCTCGGCGGGGTTAGGTGGCTGAGGGCCAGCATAGATAATATCGAGGCGTGGGTCGATATCCGAGGTGTTGATAATGTCGTTGAGGTCGTTGATCTTGCCGCTGAGGTATGCGGTGAGGCCACGACGGTCGTTGCGGTGGCCAAGGATCTTGCTCATCGTGCGGCGGCGGAGGTCCATATCAATGAGTAGCACTCGCTGTGATGATGCTGCGAGCATTGCTGCGAGGTTCATCGACACGAATGTCTTGCCGCTATGGGGTATTGACGAGGTGAGCATAATGACATTCACCTGGTTGTTTACCGACATAAAGCTAAGGTTGGTACGCAGCATACGGAACGACTCCGACAGCATATCACGGCCATCCTCCTTAACCTGAATAGGCTCTGCGTTCTTCTTCTCGGCCATAGGGATATCGCCGAGGAATGGGGCGGTGATAACCTCGTCAATGTCACGGCGTGAGCGTACGGTATTGTTGAGTATCTCACGTAGATAGAGGATTGCAAACGGGATGAAGCAACCCATCATCAGTGCGAAGAGATATACGATCGGGCGGCGTGGGCTTATTGGCTTGTCTGCGCCATATGCAAAGTCTATCACACGTGCATTGCTCTCTGCCGTAGCACCTGTGAGTGCATTCTCCTCGAGCTTGGTGAGCAGGTAGATGTACAGCTCCTCCTTAACCTTCTGCTGGCGTGTCTTCGACACCAGCTCCTTCTCCTTGGCGGGAGTCTGTTGTAGGCGTGCGTCGGCGAGTCGATGCTCACGATTTACGTTCTTGATCTGAAGCTCAAGACCCTCGATGTGTGAGTGTAGTGAGCTGATGATGATGTCACGAACGGCAGCAATCTGTGTGCGTAGCTCTATGATCGAGGGGTTACTCTCCGATGACTCCTTGACAAGTCGCTTGTACTCCAAGAGGTTACGGTTGTAGTTGTCGATCTGAGATGCGAGTGTTGGCGAAGCGCCACTCATAGCTACTGTCGATGCGGGGATGAGGCTTAGCTCGTCGCTTGTGAGCGTGAAGTTGAGGATATACTCAGCCATCTCGAGGTTTGCCTCAAGGGATAGCTCCTGCTTCTTGAGATCCTGAATCTCCTGAGCACCAAGCAGCGCCTGGTTGGCAGGGCTGTATAGCTGATTCTGCTTCTTGAATGTGGCAATGTCGCTGTCGGCAATGTTAAGCTCCTCGCTAAGGAGTATCAGTCGCTCGTCGATAAACTGTTTCGTGAGGTCTGATATAGCACGCTTATCCTCGATGGCATCGGCGTTGTAGGCGTCGATGATGCCGTTGATGACATCTTCGGCACGCTTATAGACCACGTCGGCCATCGTAAGCGTGATTACGGATGCCTGCTTGTTTATTATCTCGCACTTGAGCTGCTTGCGGTATGCCTCTACGGTGTTGTTCAGCGTGTTACGCTGCACATACACCTCACGGTGGCCATACCTCTCGACATATGGCGTGGTCTTAACAACAATCTTACCCAGAGGTGTTATAACGGTATCGCCGAGCGATGCTACTGTGCTGAACGAACTATCCGTAAACTCACTCAGACGCACTTTGTTGCCCTCCTCAAGTTTGAGCTTAAATTCGCCCTTTGTGCTTGGGTTGTTATCCACAAACTTAACGATCATAGGAGTGCGGCCATACATATCCGTAGTGCGAATACGACCCTTGGTAAGGTATCTTGTCATTAGGTCGTGCTTCTTGACCACCTGCTCCATAAGTCTGCGTGACTGGAAGATGTATACCTCGTTGTCCACCGAGCGACGGCCAATACCGCCCACGATGTCGCTGAAGGCAGTAACCTCGGCACTCGAACCCTTACGCGAGTCCTTAACAAGAACTGTTGCGGTACGTTGGTATACTGGCTCTGTGCGACGCAGATAGAGCCACGCCACCATAGCACATATTATCATTGAGATGATAAACCAGTACCAGTTGGATAGAGTGAGATGGAGTATGTCGTTGAGCGTAAAGCGCACGCCCTTAGTTTCGACCTCTTTTTCTATATTCTCAGCCATTTTTGTTGATAGCGTAGTTTAGTTTACTATTTCGGGTATCTACTTTGATGCTCTTATGATGGTGATTAGCAGCGTTGCTAACGATATGCCTGTCGAGGCGAGTGAGATCCAGAAAGAACGGTTCTGATTGATCTCGGCAGTTGCTGCCTTATACTTGTTAGGGCTCACCACCACAACGTCGTTCTGCTCGAGGTAGTAGCATGGTGAGTTGAACATCTCACCCGAGCGTAGGTCGAGCTTGGTCACCACATTCTTACCGTCAATCTCACGAATTACGGCAACATCCTCACGGCTACCGAAGATGGTCATATCGCCAGCGAGTGCCAGCGCCTCGAGGATTGTTATCTTGTCACGCTTGATGTCGTAGCGTCCTGGTTTAGATACCTCGCCAATGATCGATACAGAAAGGTTTGCAAAGCGAACGTTCACCAACGGGTCCGATATGTATTTGCTCTCCTTGATCTTGTTCTCGATCAATGTTGCAAGCTCCATACGTGTTAGACCACCGCACTTAATCTCGCCGATGATGGGCATTGTGATATACCCCTTGTTATCGACGGTGAACACCTGCAAGCTATTCTCTGTGGCGTTACCCATATTGCCGTTTGTTGTTATCGAACCATAGCTCGACGACGAGTTGAATGGCAATGCCAACATAGGGTCCTTGCTGTTTACCACGATTGTCAGCTGATCGAGAGGCTTGATACGTATTTGATAGTTCTCGGGTAGGGTAATCTCGCTACCACTCTCCACATCCTGAAGATATAACACTCGCTGCTGAGCATTGCACGCACCCAACAGTAGGGTGGCAACAACAATAAATAGCTTTAAGCACCTCATTTATAATCTGTTTTAATTGATTCTACACTCTTCGCCTATATGCGTATGCGGCATATGCACACCCGTTTGCGTCGCGCACTTGCGCATAAATCGTGCAAATATAATAAAAAATGGTAAAAACACAAAAAGAGAGCCGTAAAAAGCTCTCTTTGGTTGTTTGCGAATACTCTGTGTGGTTAGTTGTTGTCGAGCCACTCCAAGAAGTCAGACGTGCGACTGCGACTTACCACCACCTCGTCGTCGGTATGTGGCGTAAGTTGCAGCTTCAGTCGTGTGCCCAGATATTTCGAAATGTTCTCGATAGAGTTTATCGAGATTATGTAGCTTCGTGATATACGGAAGAAGATCTTTGGGTCGAGCATCTCCTGTACCGTGTCGAGCGAATAGTCCAATAGGCGCTGTGTGCCATTACGGTTTACGGTGTAGGTGCTCTTATCCTTTGAGTAGCAGTAGGCGATCTCCTCGACTGGGATGATTACGATCTTCTCGCCTGTCTTTACGGTGAAGCGCTTGCGATACTCTCTGTTTATGTTGCTGCTTGCACGTGTCACCATATCCATTAGTCGCTCAATCTCGGGGGTTGTGCGGCTGTTGAGACGCTCTACGCAGCGGCTCCACGCACGGCGCATCTCCTCCTCGGCGATAGGCTTAAGAAGGTAGTCTATGCTTCCGGCACGAAAGGCGTTGATGGCGTAGTTGTCGTAGGCCGTGGTGATAATCACGTGCTGGGTGATGTTCACACGCTCGAAGATCTCGAAACAGATGCCATCAGAGAGCTCAACATCCATAAAAATTACATCGGCGCCTTCGGGGTTCTCTTCGAGCCATTTTACGCTCTGGCGAACTGACGTGAGGGTCATCACAATTTGGCTGTCGGGACAACACTTGTCGATAAGCTTTTTGAGGTTTACCTGAGCAGGGATCTCGTCCTCAATAATGAGTACGTTTATCATACTAATGGGAGTTTTACAATAAATTCATTATCAGTCTTTTCAACGCTTATGTTATGGCCTGTGATATCGAGATATTGCTGGCGGATATTCTCCAGTCCCAGACGTGTCGATGGCTGGCCGTGAGTGCGTTGTTGTAGGGTGTTGCGAACCACGAGTTTGTTGCCCTCAATAGAGATCGAAATCTCAAGCGGAAGTTCTGCCGAAACGATATTGTGCTTGGTGGCATTTTCGACCAAAAGTTGGAGTGCACAGGGAACGACCATCTGCTCGCTTGCCTCGTCCGAAATGTCGATGGCGATGTTGAGACCCTCGATAAAACGCTCCTTGATAAGGTCGATATATTGGTGTGTGAACTCTAACTCCTCGCTGAGCTTTACGAGAGGTTTTTGGTCGTTGCTAAGCATATAGCGGTAGATAGATGCGAGCTTATGTATGAAGCTGCTTGCACGCTCGGTCTCCTGCTCCTGGACAAGGTAGTCGAGGATGCCCAGAGAGTTGAATAGAAAGTGGGGGTTTATCTGCTGCTTGAGGCGCTCGTATTGATACTCCGAACGATGCTTCAGCTCTCGCTCTTCACGCAGCTCCTGACGTGTGATTGTCGAGAGTCGCACGATGATGCAGATGGTGACGATGAGTATGTCGATAAGTAGAGCTGCCGAGTAGCTGCGCACAAACTCGAGAGTGTCGAACTCAGTGTTTGTGAAGTCGGGAATGTTATAGTAGGTGAGAACTGTTGCAATCGTTGGGATGATTATTATAGAGACTATGATGTTAGCCAGTATCGGGTGTCGTTTCTGGTTGCTATTCTGCTGAGGTAGAGGCATTCGCAGTGTGAGAATGATATTTCCCACCAGCAGTGTGAGTAGTGCCCAAGTGTTGCTAATAACATCCATCACGTTGTTGAGTAGTACCCCCTCGGGTACGAATTTCGAGCTAAAGAGCACAAAGTATGCCAATCGCAACACAAGTATTGAGAGTGCTACGGCTGCGATGTTGCGTGCCGATGTAGACCATGCGTGGCGAGGCTCTTTGAGGCGCTTTGAGCGTTTGGTGAGTATGTCTATGCAAATGCCTAATGTGAGGGTGATGAGGAGTGTAGATACACCTGGAGCTATGGCCTGGTTGGAGATTATCTCGCTTAGTGGCCGCCAGAGCCACGAGCCGATGATGTAGCCCGTGAGCGTGGCCACAAGGGTGAGAATAGCCATAATATCTACTCGTGTGCTGTTGCGCATAGCCACGATAATCACCATTGTGATCGTCAGCACCGTAAGGAGTATGTCGTCGTGGTAGTTCAGCGCACGACTAAGCACCGCTACGCCAAAGTGGAGCAGGGCGAAGAGTATGACGATTGTGATATTATCAATTCTCAGTTGTTTCATTGCTGCGATTGGGTTATTAGCACAAAGGTACTAAAAAAAGAGTTAATCAGCAAATTCGTCTCTGTTTAGCCCGTTTGTCATAAATGTGTGTAATTGTGGCACGATGAGCAGAATAGTCTGCAAAATAACCATATTACGCTTATTGGCTTCGGCCGATTTAGTGCTATTTTCTCGTATTTTCCGAAGTGCTCACTTTTTGGAGTAAAAATCTAATATTACCATTCGGCGGTGAAATCATACAATTCGTCCAAATTTTATACCCTTTGGGTATTTTTGTTTTGGCTGTTTCAATTTTTTTTGCAAAATTTGTAATGTCGTGATTGTGTAGATATTAAAATAATTTAATAACACTTATTTTTGCGACGAGGACACTACACAAATGAAGTAACTTAAAAAACTGCAATACTAATGATTCAAAAACCAAATCTCTCTTTTGGCCAGATGTGGAATCTTAGCTTCGGATTCTTCGGCGTGCAGATCGCCTATGCTCTGCAGAGTGCCAACATCAGCCGTATCTTTGCGACGTTGGGTGCTGATCCCCATTCGTTGAGCTTCTTCTGGGTGTTACCTCCATTGATGGGTATGATCGTGCAGCCTATCGTAGGTTCGATGAGCGATAAGACCTGGTGTAAGTGGGGCCGCCGAAAGCCCTACCTCTACGTAGGTGCTATCGTTGCTGTTATCGTTATGGCGCTTCTGCCTAATTCGGGTAGCTTCGATATGACCGTCAAGGCAGCGTTGGCATTCGGTGCTATTATGCTTATGTTGCTCGACACCTCGATTAATATGGCTATGCAGCCATTCAAGATGATGGTGGGTGATATGGTCAATGAGGAGCAGAAGACCAAGGCATACTCAATCCAGAGTCTGTTGTGCAATGCAGGCTCGTTGGTGGGCTACTTGTTCCCATATTTCTTTACTTGGATTGGTGTTCAGAGTGTAGCCCCCGAGGGTCAGATTCCCGATTCGGTGACTTGGTCGTTCTATATCGGCGCTGCTATCCTTATCCTCTGCGTTCTCTATACGGGTGCTACTGTTAAGGAGTGGAATCCAGAGGATTATGCAAAGTATAACAATATCACCAAGGAGCAAGAGGGTGAGAAGACAAACCTTGTCAGCCTTCTTATTCATGCTCCAAAGGAGTTCTGGCAGATTGGCCTTGTTCAGTTCTTCTCGTGGTTTGCCTTCTTGTTTATGTGGACATATACCACGGGAGGTATTGCCGAGAATGTCTGGGGTGTTGTCGATCCTAACACCAAGGAGTATCAGGAGGCTGGCGACTGGACCGGTGTGTTGTTTGCTGTGCAGGCCGTAGGCTCAATCCTCTGGGCTGTGGTCATCCCTATGTTCCGTAACGCCAAGGTGGCATACTCGGTGAGTCTGTTGCTTGGTGCCGCTGGTTTTATCTCGACATACTTCATCCACGACCAGTATATGTTGTTCGTGTCGTTCTTGCTTATCGGCTGTGCTTGGGCTGCAATGTTGGCACTCCCATTTGCATTGCTTACTAATGCTCTTACGGGTAAGTCGCTCGGCTCGTATATGGGTCTGTTTAACTGCACAATATGTCTTCCACAGATTGTCGCTTCGTTGGTTGGCGGCTTGCTACTATCGTTGGTAGGTGGCGAGAAGATCAATGGCATACAGACTGGCCAGATTACTATGTTGGCGGTTGCAGGTATTGCCCTCATTCTCGGTGCAATCTCGGTATTCTGCATCTCGACAAAGAGGGCAAAGTAGGGTCATAGAATCGAAAAAATCGATATACAATATACAAACAAATTTTACTAACAATTATTAACTAACACTAAAACACTATGAGAAAATTCTTAACTATGTGTTTGGGTCTGGCCATTCTCGCAATGGCAATTCCCGCCCAAGTGTTTGCCCAAAGCAAATACGAGGTTAAAGGTGTGGTAGTTGATACTACCGGAACGCCGGTTATCGGAGCATCTGTTATTGAGCAGGGCACGACAAACGGTGTTACCACCGATGTTAACGGTCAGTATGTACTGCGTGTTAGCAGCTCTGAGTCAGTAGTTGTAATCAGCTTTATTGGTTACAAGACTCAGTCGCTCGTAGCTTCATCTAACCTACTTAGCAACGTTGTTTTGGAGGAGGACTCTGAGATGATCGACGACGTTGTTGTTATCGGTTATGGTGTTGCTAAGAAGGATGACCTTACAGGTTCAGTTGTTGCTGTTAAGGCAGATGATCTTAACCGTGGTGCAGTCGTATCTACACAGGATATGATGCAGGGTAAGGTTCCTGGTTTGCAGGTTATCCCTGGTGACGGTGGTCCTAACTCAGCTCCAAAGATGCGTATCCGTGGTATTTCGTCGCTCAATGCCAATCAGAACCCATTGGTTGTTATCGACGGTGTGCCCATCGCATCAGATATGGGTGGCGGTATGACAAACCCATTGTCACTGGTTAATCCTAACGATATCGAGTCGTTCTCTGTGTTGAAGGATGCATCTGCGGCAGCTATCTACGGTTCACGTGCCTCTAATGGTGTCATCATCATCACCACAAAGAAGGGTAAGGGTAACAAGATTAATGTGTCGTACAATGGTTCGTTCAGCGTGCAGCAGAACTCAGCTACTCTTCCAGTGATGTCGGCAGACGAGTTCCGTGGTTACATCAAGGATGTCTATGGCGATGAGCTATCACAACATCTTGGTGAGCATAATACCGATTGGCAGAGTCTTATCTTCCGCACAGCGCTCTCTCACGACCATAATGCCAGCCTCTATGGCAACTATCGCGATGAGAAGGGTGTCGTAGAGCTTCCCTACCGTGTATCGCTTGGTTATACTGGTCAGCAGGGTACTTTGCACACAGCTAAGTATGACCGTGTGACATTGGACTTTAACCTTGCTCCTAAGTTCTTGGACAACCACCTCACCGTATCTGTATCGGGTAAGGGTGTTTACAGCCACGAGCGCAACGCATCGAGTGGTGCTGTGAGCGAGGCAGCCTTCTTCAATCCAACAATGCCTGCATACAACTATGATAAGAATGGCGAGATTGACTACCTCAAAACCAATGGTTACTTCCAGTATGGTTCGTGGACTGGTTCAGGTCTCTTCATCCCTACATCACAGTCGCCCAACAACCCACTCTCTACTCTCTACGACAACGAGAATACGAAGAACGCATACCGTTTCTTGGGTAATGCTCAGATCGACTATAAGGTTCATGGTTTTGAGGCATTGCGATTCAACCTTAACCTCGGTACCGACTATGTTAAGTCTAACTCGAAGAATATGACCATGCCAGGCTCACGTGATGCTTGGAATGACTCAGAGGCTATCGGTTGGGGTCGCTACTCAGAGGGCTTCGGTAAGAACTACAACAACCTTTTGGAGTTCATCGGTAACTTCAATGAGACATGGGGTAAGCACACTCTTGATGCAACTCTCGGTTACTCATGGCAGCACGTTTATGGTGGCGGCAACTCATACGGTTACTTCAATAAGACTGGTGAGGCTATCCCTCAGCACGATACAACGTTTAGAGCAGAGGAGAGCTTTATTGTATCATTCTTCGGACGTGTAAATTACTCGTTCGACTCACGCTACCTCTTCACCTTCTCACTCCGTGCCGATGGTTCATCTAAGTTCGCAAAGGATAATCGTTGGGGTTACTTCCCATCAGCAGCTTTCGCTTGGAATGCTAAGAACGAGTCATTCTTAGAGGATGTTGATGCAGTGTCAGCCTTGAAGCTCCGTTTGAGCTACGGTGAGACTGGTCAGCAGGAGATTGGCAACTATATGTATCTTGCTGGTTATAGCGAGTCTACCGATAATTATAATATGGCATATATGGGTAGCAATGGTTACTACTATTACTACACTCCTAAGGCCTACGATCCTAACATCAAGTGGGAGACAACCGTTACCTATAACATCGGTGTTGATTTTGGCTTCTTGGATGGTATGATTAACGGTAGCATCGATGTTTACCGCCGCGACACTAAGGATCTGTTGAACAGCGTTATCACACCTCTTGGTGCTAACTTCGGTGATACCATTATGACCAACATCGGTACTATGCGTAACCAGGGTGTTGAGTTCTCATTGGATTTCAACCCTGTTCGTACTCAGGATTGGAGCTTGCGCTTCGGTTTCAACGGTACATTCCAGGATACAGAGTTTGTACAGTTGGATAACAACACCGGTAGCTCGGACTATGCAATATATATGGGTGGTCCATCACGTGGTACTGGTGGTGCTGGTATGGTTATGCATAAGGAGGGTTGCAAGCCTTACACATTCTACACATTCCGTCAGGTTTACGACTCTAACGGCAAGCCTATCCAGAATGCTTTGTGGGATAAGAATGGTGATGGCATCCTTGGTCAGGACGACCGTTATAACACAGGTAAGAGCCCACTTCCAGACTTCTTCTTCGGTCTAAACCTCAAGCTCAACTATAGAAATTGGGACTTCGGCTTCAATGGTCACGGTTCTATTGGTAACTATGCATTCAACGATATTTGGTCTACCAACTCTACATCGAATATCAACATTAACTCTGGTACTATTGGCAACTACCTTAAGCTCACAGGTAAGAATGCTACAGGTTGGACAGGTGCAAACTCACAGGAGCAGTGGGCATCAGACCTCTTCTTGGAGGATGCATCATTCTTCCGTTTGGATGATATCAACCTCGGTTACACATTCGATAAGCTTGGTAACACAGGTCTTAAGATGCGTATAGCAGTAGGTGTTCAGAATGTCTTTGTTATCACGAAGTATAGCGGTCTTGACCCAGAGGTTAGCAGCGATCTTGGTATCGATGGTACTATTTGGCCACGTCCACGCACATACTCTTTGCGCCTTAATCTTAATTTCTAATAACTAAAACGCAATAACAATGAAAACAACAAAATATATTATTGTCGCTGTTGTTGGAGCGCTGCTTACACTCACTGCGTGTGTTAATGACCTCGAATCGTATCCTATTAACGAGCAGGATAAGGTTGCTGAGACAGTCTATGACAACACCGAGGAGTCATACCTTAAGGGTCTTGCAAAGCTCTACAATACAATGAGTTCGCACAGCGTAGCATACGTTACCGTAAAGGACGAGGGCGCAAGCCAGGTTCTTCGTGCCTTCTTCGCATGCCAGGAGATTACTACCGATGCTTGTAAGATCGCTTGGGGTGACGATGCATGGTGCCGTGCTATGAATACTAACACATGGACAGACGAGGAGAACGATGCTGTGTTTGGTATATTCTTCCGTTCTATCCAGGCAATTTCATACTGTAACGAGTTCTTGCGTCAGACTACCGACGACAAGCTTGCTTCTCGTGATGTTCCTGCCGACGTTAAGGCACGTGTTAAGGAGTTCCGTGCTGAGGCACGTGTTATCCGTGCTTGGTACTACTGGATGGCTATTGATGTCTTTGGTGATGTGCCATTTACAACGGAGAAGGATGCTGTGGGTACTGAGGCACCTGCACAGGCTCCACGAGCAGAGATCTACGACTACATCGTTGCTGAGTTGGAGGAGCTCGCATCAGACGACTCAGCTCTTCCTGCAGCACAGTCTAACTACCCACGTGTAGATAAGGGTGCAGCTCTTGGCCTTTTGAGCCGTCTCTACCTCAATGCTGAGACCTATAAGGGTGAGCCTGAGTGGGAGAAGTGTAAGCAGACTTGTGAGCGTATCTTTGCGCTCGGTTATAAGCTCGCTGACGACTATGCTGAGTTGTTCCGTGGCGATAACGGCGAGAATCCAGATGCTAAGGGTGAGTTTATTATGGCTGTTCCATTCGATACTTTGAAGCAGCAGTCTTATGGTGGTACCACCTTCCTTACCTGCGCCGCTATCTCATCTAATGATATCACTAATTGCGGTATGTTAAACGGTAACAAGGATGGTTGGGGCGGTATCCGCATCTCAGGCCACTATGTTACAAAGTATTTCAATGTTCGCGACGTAGACTTCGAGACTGGTGAGTATACTTGCGATGATAACCGTGGTAAGATGTTCTTCATCAAGGGCCACAAGGGTAATGGTGATATACCTACCAAGAATGAGATCTATAATTTTGAGTATGGCTGGAGCTGCCACAAGTTTAGCGATGTTCCACACGATACCACTTGGGATAAATTCACTAAGCAGGTTAAGACATTCTCAAATATCGACTATCCAGTAATCCGCTTGGGTGAGATCTACTTGACCTATGCCGAGGCATGTGTACGTCTTGGTCAGGGTGCTACTGCACAGAGCAAGATGGATGAGTTGGCAGTACGTACAGGTGTTCCTGCTCTTAGCCTACCTGCATCATGGGACAATGCAGCTCGTGATATGTTCGTAGCAGAGCGTGCACGTGAGCTTCTTTGGGAGTCGTGCCGTCGTACCGACCTTATCCGCTACGGTCTCTACTCTGGTGATGAGTATCTATGGCCTTATAAGGGTGGTGAGAGTGCTTCAGGTCAGTCATTCCCTGAGTATAAGGAGTTGTTTGCTATCCCTGCATCGCAGATTGAGGCTAACCCCGACTTGTACAACCCTGAGGGCTACGGTCAGGAGACTGAGGAGTAGTTAGTGCTAACTAAATAAAACTTTACGATTATGAAATTAATGAAATATTTTATGCTCCTTGTTGCGGCTGCCGGTTTTATGTCGGCGTGTGAGTCGGATTTGGAGAAGATTCAGACCTTGCCCGAGGATAAGGTTGTAGCCCCTGTGCTCCACAGCCTTGCAGTCTCGGAGGTGGATATTACCTCTGATACTACATCGTCGAAGTTCGTTGTTGAGTGGGATGCTGCTGATTTTGGCGAGTCTATCCTCTTCACTACAGATATTCTTCTATCGTGCAATGATGCCGAGGTGGCAATCGTTACAGGCTTGGATAAGAATGTCACCTCTTATGAGATAGTATATAGCGCAATTAAGAGCCTCGCCTCTAAGGGCGTAAACGAAGGTGGTCTTGGTATCGCAGCCGACACAGCAACAGATGTTAAGCTACGTCTGAGCTCTAAGGTGGGCTCAACAGGTACTGTTTTGTACTCTGATTATGCTACCTTCAAGCTTAAGTATGCAAATTAATTGTGCAAAAGACTTAGATAACTTTTATAAACCCATTTATTAACTAATTAAAAATTAAACAATTATGAAAAAGCTATTTTTTGCTTTGGCTGCCGTAGCTACATTGGCAGCTTGCGAGTCTGACGACAACGGTAAAAGACCTGTAGGTCCTGGTGACTTCACACAGGAGGATTCAAAGGTCTATGTTGATGTTACAGCTACTGGCTGGGAGAACTGCAACGCTTGGGCTTGGACCGATGGTGGTGAGAACTACACTGGTGGTGAGAGTGCTACATGGCCAGGTCTCGCACTTGAGACTACTGAGGTAATCGACGGTGTTACTTACTACGTATGGACTGCTCCAGCTAAGGTTGATGGCCAGGAGATCGGTTTCATTGCTAACAATGGTACTGAGCAGACTGTAGACCTTAAGATTACTCCTAACTCTGCTGATGGCGTTTTCGTTAAGCTCGTATCAAAGAACGAGGCTGATGGCAAGTGGTTGGCATCTATTAACGGTGCTGAGGTAGAGATACCAGAGGAGAAGCCAGTTGAGGAGCCAGTTATGGTTTTGGGCGACCACACTTGGGGTGTTATTGGCTCATTCAACAGCTGGGGTGCAGATGTTGCTATGACTATCAGCGGCAACACAGCTACTGCTACTATCACTGTTGATGCTAATGCTGAGTTCAAGGTACGTGCAGATGGTGGCTGGGATCACAGCTACGGTTTCGCTGCTACCGAGGAGATGGCTACTGCTCCAGTTAATGGTACTGAGTTCCCTGCTACTTACAATGGTTCTAACATCGTGGTTGCTGAGGCTGGTGAGTACGAGGTAGCATTTACTATCGATGGTGAGAATGAGACTTTCAAGATCACTAAGAAGTAATCATACCTTCAAATAATATCGTGTGCGTGCGCGCACACGATATTACCCTTGGTCGGGTGGCCTTGATCGGCTGCCCGACCCCTATAAAACAGCAGCAACGGTTGTGTTGCTATTTGCCCAACTTGGATTAACTAATACACAAACTAATATGAGGATTAAATCACTTTCGTTTATCGTGTCGGCAGCGATCCTCTCGCTCGTGTCGATGCTATTTGTGCAGTGCGCAGAGCCTCAACTCAAGCTCGGCGACAATGCTACGGTAATCCCTATGACCATTAAGCAGGGTACTACCGCACACTTTCTTACGGACTACTATCCTCAGTGGGATGGTGCTAACAACATCACCTGCGACGATGAGCGTCTAAAGCTGAACAAGAGGGCAGATAACTGGTCGGAGTTTGATATCGAGACCGAGGCCGATGTTATCGCTACGACCATCGAGGTATGGCACGGCGACGAGAAGCTCTCGATCGTGGTGCTCGGCGGCAAGCGTGACACGGAGAGCTATATGTCGTCGGTATCGGCCGACCGCACCACTATCGCTGTGGAGGCTACCAAGCCCGTTAAGGAGGTTGTTGCCTTGTGGCAGAACAACGTAATCGACGATGTTAAGACCGAGGGCAGAAGCATCAGTGTGACAATCCCTGCTGAGGCTAAGAACTTCGAGCGTACGGCAATTCGTCTATATGCAACATCTGCCGAGGGCCGCTTTAACGACATCCTGCTCCCTTTGGAGCGTGGCGAGGTGGTCACCGATGCTAAGCTCATACGTCGCAAGGATTTCCACTCGCAGATTCTCTACTCGTTGATGATCGACCGTTTCAACAACGGTAACACGGCCAACGACTGGAAGATTAACTCTCCCGAGGTGCTCGATAAGGTAGACTACCAGGGTGGCGACATCGCAGGTATCACTGCAAAGATTGAGGATGGCTTCTTCACCGACCTCGGCATTACCACAATATGGATCTCGCCTATCACCCAGAATCCTGATGACGCTTGGGGACAGAACCGCAATCCCGATACCAAGTTCTCGGGTTATCACGGCTACTGGCCTATCTACAACACCAAGGTGGACTACCGCTTTGGTACCGACGAGGAGCTTCGCACAATGCTCGACAAGGCTCACGATAGCCAGATGAACGTTATCCTCGACTATGTTGCCAACCACCTTCATATCAACTCGCCAGTGCTTAAGGAGCATCCCGATTGGACTACCGAGCTTGAGTTGCCCGATGGCCGCAAGAATATCGGCTTGTGGGATGGCGATACACGTCTAACTACGTGGTTTGATGAGCACATCCCTACGCTCGACACTCGTCGTGAGGAGGTGTGTGACCCTATGACCGACACAGCGCTCTACTGGGTGCGTAACTTTGATTTCGATGGCTACCGCCACGATGCTTGTAAGCATATTCCGCTGAACTACTGGCGTATGCTCACACATAAGATGAAGTCGTCGATGCCCGATCGTCAGCTTTGGCAGATTGGCGAGACCTATGGCGATGTGGAGCTTATCGGCTCATACGTAAAGACGGGTATGATCGACGCTCAGTTCGACTTCAACCTCTACCACACATCACGTGACGTTATCGTCGATGAGAGTCGCTCGATGCGTGATATCGCCTCTACGGTAGAGCAGTCGGAGGCTGCCTATGGCTCGCACCACACTATGGGTAACATCACAGGTAACCACGACAAACCTCGCTTCCTATCGTTGGCCGGTGGCGATATGTCGTTGTGGTGTCCAGATGATAAGGCTGAGGGTTGGCATCGTGAGGTTGGCGTAGGTGATAACGATAAGGGCTACGCACGCCTTAAGCTGCTTAAGGCTATAATCTCGACAGTGCCAGGTGTGCCTTGCGTATATCAGGGTGATGAGTTCGGTGTTCCTGGTGCTAACGACCCCGATAACCGTGATATGATGACCTTTGATGGCTACAACGACTACCAGACCAAGGAGGTTGAAGCTACCAAGGCTCTGTTCAAGTATCGTCGCTCGTCTATGCCGCTTATGTATGGCGATATTCGCACGCTATATGTCGATGATGAGGTTTGGGTATTCGTGCGTCACTATATGGGTGAGTGGGTTGTTGTGGCATTCAACGTCCGTGGCGAGGCTCGCCAGAGTGAGGTCGTACTCCCCGAGTTCATCAAGGCTGAGGCTGCTCGTGTAGCCGTTGGCGCTGAGGGTGCCGAGGCTAAGATGGTCGATGGTAAGATATCGCTCAATATCCCTGCATATGGCTATATGATTGTAAGCAAGTAATTTAACACATTAAATATTATGAAGAGATTAATCGCTTTGGTTGCTTTGGTTGCAACCTTGATGGGTGGCGCTTCGGCTCAGACCGCTCAATCGTTTGATAAGTTTAACTCAGTAGTCTACGAGCTCAATATCCGTCAGGCTACCGAGGAGGGTACATTTGCAGCTGCCGAGAAGTATCTCCCCGAGCTTAAGGCTATGGGTGTAGACATCGTATGGCTTATGCCTATTAGCCCTATTGGCGTTGATGGCCGTAAGGGTACGCTCGGCTCATACTACTCGATTATCGACTATAAGGCTATCAACCCTGAGTTTGGTACAATGAAGGACTTCAAGCACTTCTTGGCTACGGCTCACGACCTCGGCCTTAAGGTTATTATCGACTGGGTGGCTAACCACACATCACGTGATGCTAAGTGGTGGAAGCAGGGTAAGAAGGATTGGTATGTTATCGACGAGAAGACAGGCCTTCCTATTGTAGAGTACGACTGGACAGATATCGCAAAGCTCAACTACAAAAACCAGAAGATGCGTGCTGCGATGCTCGATGCCTTGAAGTTCTGGATTAAGCTCGGTGTTGATGGTTACCGTTGCGACGTTGCTATGAACGTGCCTGCCGACTTCTGGAAGGGAGCTTGGGAGGAGGTTCGTAAGATCAACCCCGATGTATATCTGTTGGCCGAGGGCGAGGATGCGTGGTTGCACGAGTGTGGCTTCGAGGCTACATACGCTTGGGAGCTCCACCACATCTTCAACGCTATGGCTAAGGGTGGCAGCGAGACTAAGAACGTAGCTGGCGATGGTACTATTCGCACTGATGCTAAGGGTGTTAAGGACCTTAAGGAGTATATGACACGTGACGATGTTAAGTATCCAGCACCCGCTATGCGTCTTATGTTCACCTCGAACCACGATGAGAACTCGTGGGCAGGTACCGAGTTTGAGCGTATGGGCGATGCACATATGGCCTTCGCAGCTCTCACGTTCGTTATGCCTAAGTCGCAGCCACTCATCTACACTGGCCAGGAGATCGCTCTCAACCGCCGTTTGCAGTTCTTCGAGAAGGACCCTGTAAGGGAGCTTGTTGATTTGGAGTATGGCAAGGAGTATCGTGAGTTCTACCGCACACTATGCTCGTTCCGTCACGCTAATAAGGCTTTGGCAGCTGGTGCTAATGTCGCTCCAGTAGAGTTTGTTGAGGGCGTATCGGAGCGTGTATTGGCATTTACACGAGTAAAGGAGGATAACACTGTTCTCTGCGTGTTTAACTTCTCGGCAGAGCCTGTTAAGGTTACTGTAACTAAGGCTATTGCTGGTGAGTACACTTGCGCTTGTGGCGAGGAGAAGAGACTCGAGGCAGGTGATGTAGTGGAGCTTCCAGCGTGGGGCTTTATGCTTCTTGCAAAGTAAAATAACGTGGGGTACGCTGCTGGTAGGGGTGGCGTACTCAGAAGCTGTTTTGAATTTTATTGAAAGAGTTTGTTCGTTACTACAAAAGATAGTTTCGGCTTCTTTGAGGCTCTTTTCGGCAACTTTTCATTTGTGATAATTGGAAATAGTCCACTATTACCTGCATACCCCAAATGAAAATTTACACGAAATTAGCTCTCAAATAATCTCGAAATAAAAT
>JAFQTX010000034.1 GCA_017408825.1 Alistipes sp. | reverse complement strand
TACTAAGCGTAAATGAGCATTTTGAGGGCGAGCATATTTTGCCGTCAGAAGGCATTAGATACAACGCTCGGCGAATTGCATAGCGATGGGCTGTACTAAAACGTACTGCTCATTGCTATGGATAATTCGTTAGCGGACGTAGATAATCACTTATCACGGCAAAGAACGACAAAATACACTTTTTATTCAGCCTCTTGTTGTTCAAGGATTACCAATTGCTAAATTTTTGCCCTTCGTTCGTACAACATTATTAATAAAGTTGTATCTTTGTGAGTTGGAAAGTTAATCAAACGAAAATTGTATGCTTACACTAAAGCAAATACGCGAAAATAAGGAGGAGGCTATTCGCCGCCTACGCAAGAAGGGTGTCGATGCTGCGGAGATCATCACCCGCATCGAGACTTTGGATGATAGCCGCAAGGCACTCCAGGCTGAGCTTGACGACTGCCTTGCGCAGCAGAACGTTGCGGCCAAGCAGATTGGCGCACTTATGGGCAAGGGACTCAAGGAGGAGGCCGAGGCCAAGAAGCAGGAGGTAGCACAGCTCAAGAGCCGCTCGGTAGAGCTTAAGGAGCAGTCCGAGAGAGTTCAGGAGGAGCTTCAGACAGAGATTGTCAAGCTCCCTAACTTCCCCGCAGAGATTGTCCCTGAGGGTCTTACGGCTGAGGAGAATATCGTGGTTAAACTTGTGGAGAACTACACCGAGATTCCTGGCGAGGCACTACCCCACTGGGAGCTTGCCAAGAAGTACGACATCATAGACTTCGACCTTGGCGTGAAGCTCACAGGCGCAGGCTTCCCCGTATATAAGGGCAAGGGCGCACGTCTACAACGTGCCTTGATAAACTACTTCCTCGACTGCAACACACGTGCTGGCTATCAGGAGGTAGAGCCTCCAATCATGGTAAACGAGGCATCGGGCTTCGGCACAGGACAGCTCCCCGACAAGGAGGGCCAGATGTACCACGCAACAGCCGATGGCTACTACCTTGTGCCTACGGCAGAGGTGCCCGTAACAAACATCTTCCGTGATGTTATTCTTGAGCAGAGCGAGCTTCCTGTAAAGATGACCGCCTACACCCCATGCTTCCGTCGTGAGGCAGGCTCTTATGGCAAGGATGTACGTGGCCTCAACCGCCTACACCAGTTCGACAAGGTGGAGATCGTGCAGGTGGCACACCCCGACAAGTCGTATGAGGCACTCGACAAGATGGTAGAGCATGTGGAGAGCATCGTAGCATCGCTCGGTCTGCCATACCGTATCTTGCGTCTGTGTGGTGGTGATATGTCGTTTACCTCGGCTCTCACCTACGACTTTGAGGTCTACTCTGAGGCACAGAAGCGTTGGTTGGAGGTGTCGTCGGTATCTAACTTCGAGTCGTTCCAGGCCAACCGTCTAAAGCTCCGCTATCGCGATGATAACCGCAAGACACAGCTTGCCCACACGCTGAATGGCTCGTCTCTTGCACTACCACGAATAGTGGCTGCACTGCTCGAAAACAACCAAACCGAGGAGGGAATTCGCATTCCAGATGTATTAATTCCTTACACAGGCTTTGATTTTATAAAATAATTCGTATATTTGCATTAGAAAATAGGAATACACTCATTAAAAACTAAGTAATATGGCTTACAAAATTTCAGATTCTTGCGTTGCATGTGGTACATGTATCGGCGAGTGCCCAGTTGAGGCTATTTCAGAAGGTGATATCTATGTAATCGATCCAAGCAAGTGCATCGACTGCGGTACATGTGCAGGCGTTTGCCCTTCAGAGGCTATCGCTCCTGAGGCTTAATTCGGCCTTCAGATAGATTATCTCTATCACATATCGGGGTTGTCCAATCTTCGGATTGCGACAACCCTGATTTGTTTTTTGTTGTTGGCTGGCTAAAGGGTGGAGCGCTGCTAAAGCAGCTAAAGGGACAACACCCCTCAACTACCCTTTAGCCCGCAAAAGCGGGCGAACAACCCTTTCTACTCCCCTTTAACAGCGCAAGCAGCGCCACCACCTGTGGACAAAGAGACAATAAGACTATTAAGATGGTTGCGGATAACCTCCGATATACGACCTCGTAATCTCTTAATGTCTCAATGTCTTAGAAAATAATTCCTTATTTCTAATTTTTTTTATATCTTTGTGTTATCGTACGGCAGTTGCGTTGTGCGATAACATATTTTAGAAAGTGTTTTTCGTAAATCCTACTATGAAAATGTGGAAGTTTTCAAGACTGAGGGATAGCCGAGCAACACTCATTCCTTGTATAGCTATGTGGCTATGCACATACAGTGCATATACCCCATACTATCCGAGTGTGGGGCATTGTATCGTTTATTTCAGTCTGGGTCTTTCCACAACCTTCATAGTGATAAGCGAAAATCAACTCCACACTTTCTGTTACGTATAGGTTATATCATTGGGGGTTGGTGATATAGCAAAACACACAAACAATGAAACGATTATTTGCTATAGTTCTGATGATCTCAGCGCTTAGTATGTCGTCGTGCGGCAGCTACGACGATACCCCACTATGGGACATGGTCAATGACCACGAAGATCGCATCACGGCTCTCGAGGAGCAGTGCACCGAGATGAACTCTAATATCGAGGCTCTACGGGCACTTATCGAGGCTATGGAGGGTGGTAACTACATCACCAAGGTTGAGCCTATCGAGGAGAATGGCGTGGTTGTAGGCTACACCATCTCATTTGCCGAGGGCGATCCTATCACCATCTACCACGGCAAGGATGGCAAGGATGGCGAAGATGGCAAGGATGGTGCTAATGGCACAGGCGGTGGCGCAGCACCTCAGATTGGCATTAAGCAGGACACAGATGGTGCTTACTATTGGACTCTCGATGGCGAGTGGCTACTCGACGACAATGGCAACAAGGTCAAGGCTGTTGGCGAGGATGGCGAGGATGGCGAGGATGGCGCTGATGGCGAGGACGGCATCACCCCTGAGCTTAAGATCGAGAACGACTACTGGTATATATCATACGACAATGGCGCATCGTGGACCGAGCTTGGCAAGGCCAAGGGCGAGGATGGCCAGGATGGTCAGGGTGGCCAGGGTGGCAGCTCGCTATTTAAGAGCGTGACTCAGGACGATAACTACGTATATTTCACACTTTCGGACAACAGCGTTATCACCATTGCGAAGAGTGTTGAGCTATCTATCGAGTTCGACCTCTCGGCTGTTGGCGAGGTCACTATCAACACCGAGGTCGAAGTTCCTTTCGCCGTTGCGAGTGCCAGCGAGAGCGTTGATATCGAGGTTGTTCCCACCGAGGATCTTACTGCCGAGGTTGTTGCCTACGACAGTAGCCGCAAGAGTGGCCATATCCTCATCCGCACAGGTAGCCGCCACGATGCTGCCAGCAAGGTTATTGTGCTTGTGTCAAATGGCGACAAGGTTATTATGAAGACCATTGCTGTATATGTTAAGGCTGCCGAGGAGTCGGCACAGCTCTACATCTATAATGGTGCTACCAAGAGTGCCTTGGCCTCTGGCGGTGTTATCACCCTTGCGTTTATGACCAATGTGGCGTGCGAGGCTGTTATCCCCGAGGATGTTAGCTGGCTTAGCCTCGACGACACACGTGCGCTGAACTATGACTCTATCAAGCTACGTGTTGCGCAGAATGGTGGTGATCGCCGTAGCGCCAAGGTTAAGGTGCAGTCGCTCGATGGCGCACTCTCTATCGAGTATACCATCACTCAGGCCGCCGCATCATCGTCGAGCACCCCCGATGTCGATGACGACGGCAGCATCCTCGGCACCCCTGCTACTCACGAGATCTTCTACACCTCGACCGATGGCTCTATCGTTGTGCCAAATGATGTTAATGTATTTGGCGCTGTTCTGCTCACCAACACCTACGAGAATGGTGTCGGCGTATTAAGCTTTGACCGCCCAGTGACTATTATTGGTCAAAGAGCTTTTAATGGCAAAAATAAAATCACCGAGATAGTATTACCTGATGATGTAGAAAAGATTGATACATTTGCATTTTGTGAATGTTATGCCCTAAAGAGCATTAATATCCCAGATGGTGTAGAATCTATTGATTATGGTGCGTTCGCAAGTTGTTCATCTCTAACAAGCATTACTATTCCTGATAGCGTAACAGCGATATATGGCTACCCTTTTTCTTATTATGGAACTTTCTATGGCTGCAAGTCTCTAACAACTGTTACTCTTGGCAATGGTCTTACAAGCATAAGCTCGAGCACATTCGTAGGTTGTTCATCGCTAACAAGCATTACTATTCCTGATAGCGTAACATCAATTGGCGGAGCTGCGTTCTCAGGTTGTTCATCTCTAACAAGCATTACTATTCCTGATAGCGTAACATCAATTGGCCAAGAAGCGTTCGAATATTGCAAGAAGTTAGAGAGTGTAACACTTTCCGAGAACTTAACGTCAATAAGTAATTCTACATTTATTGGCTGTACAAGCCTAATAAATATATATATACCTAATAGCGTAACTTCAATTGGCAACTCGGCGTTCAGCGGTTGCAGCGCATTGTCGGAGGTATCGATTGGTAGTGGAGTGAAAACTATTGGCAAATGGAACTTTAAGAATTGCACATCGCTTATCAGCGTAGTTATCCCTGATAATGTCACAACGATTGATGAAAATGCTTTTGAGCTATGTAGGGGACTTGAGAGTGTGGAGATTGGCACAGGTATCACGAAAATCAATGCTGCAGCATTCCGCTACTGCTATGCACTCGAGAATATCAAGTGTAAGGCAACCACTCCTCCAACAATAGCTGAAGATACGTTCTTTGGCTTGGGTATTAATCCTGTGATCTACGTTCCTATGGCTGTGGTTGATGATTATAAGGCAGCAACCTACTGGAGCGACCTCGCCAACATAATCACTGGCTACGAAGAGTAGACTTGGTAATTAGGAGGTATATAATCAGGAGGTGACTTTTTAGTCACCTCCGTTTTGTTATGAGGTTGAATAAAAAGATGTAGTTTTAGGCCTGCGAAGCCCGAAAAAGCGGAGTTTACTAAGCGTAAATGAGCATTTTGAGGGCGAGCGTAACGACAAAATAGACTTTTTATTCAGCCTCTTTTTTAGAAATGAGAAATTAGAAGTATCTTTGTGCTATGAGCGACAAAAAACGAATTATCGAGCTTCTATGTCCCGCACGTGACTACAACGCTGCGGTAGCAGCAATAGACTGCGGTGCTGATGCGCTATATATCGGCGCAAGCAGCTTCGGCGCACGTCGTGGGGCGACAAACTCTACGGAGGATATTGCACGTGTGGTGGCATACGCCCACCTCTTCGGCGTGAGGGTATACGTGACGCTAAACACAATACTCTACGAGAGCGAACTGCGTGATGCAGAGCGTCTTGCACTGAGGCTCATAGAGTGTGGCGTGGATGGTCTCATAGTGCAGGATATGGCCTATCGTGAGATGAACCTGCCCACAGAGTTACACGCCTCAACACAGGTGTGCAATATGACACCCGAGGGTGCTAAATTCTTAGAGGATAGCGGCTTCACACGTGTAATCTTGGAGCGTGCCCTCTCGCTCGACGAGATACGTGCCATACGTCGGGCAACAACCGTAGACCTCGAGTGTTTCATACACGGTGCAATATGCGTAGGACATAGCGGAAGGTGCTACCTATCACGCTCACAATCGACACGCTCAGGAAATCGAGGTGAGTGTTCGCAGCCCTGCCGCCTAACATACGACCTAACAACAGAGCGTGGCGAGAAGCTGATAAAAAACCGACATCTGCTCTCGGTAAAGGACTTCGACCTATCGGAACATATCGGCGAGCTTATAGATGCGGGCGTGATGTCGTTCAAGATTGAGGGTAGGCTCAAGGATGACAACTACATAAAGAATGTGGTGAGCTACTACCGCCGCAAGATTGATGAGGCGCTAAGCCTACGCCCCGACTGCCGACGTGCCTCGGTGGGACGTAGCGAGATAGAGTTTACGCCAGACCCCCGCAAGAGCTTCTCACGTGATGGTGGCGAGTATATGTTCCTCGGCAAGCGAGCGGGTGTGGCATCGTGGCTCACGCCAAAGGCCGTAGGCGAGTATGTGGGGTGTGTGGCAACCGTAGACCGCCGCAGCTTCCGCCTTGCAAGTCGCACGCAGCTAAACGCTGGCGATGGTCTATGCTTCATATCGCACGACGGCATAATAGGCAGCAACATAAACCGCACCGAAGGTAACAGCATAGAGCCTAACCGCATAGATGGCATAAGGCCAGGAATGGAAGTGTATCGCAACTACGACCACCAATTCACACAGTCGGTGGAGCGTAGCCGCATACGTCGTGCCATAGATACCGAGTGTCGTGTGGTGCTGAGCGAGGATGGCATCGTGGCACAATATACCGATGTCGAGATGCTGAGTGTTACGGTACGTCGCAGCGTGAGCTTAGAGCGCTCCAAGAGCGAAGAGAAGATGCGCTCGGTAGCCCAAGAGCAGATGGCAAAGAGTGGCGACAGCATATTCCGCATAACAAGCGTTACGGTGGAGGGTGCCGAGTGGTTTGCCACGGCAAAACTTCTTGCCGAGATGCGTCGTGAGGCACTATCATTGCTCGCCTCGCAACGTGCCGAACGTCGCTTGGAGCACGACATACGCACTGATGATGGCACAGCACGCTATCCCGAGCGTAGGCTCTCGCCACAGCATAACGTGGTAAACTCGCTCGCTCGCAAATTCTACACACGTCACGGCGTGGAGCATATTGTCGAGGGTCTCGACACGTGGCGCACGACATGTGGCGAGAGGGTAATGGAGTCGAGCTACTGCATACGCCGAGAGATGGGCGAGTGTCTTAAGCAAGGGGCAAAACTGCGTGATAGGCTATATCTTGAGCATGGCCGCCACCGCTACCGCCTTGAGTTTGACTGCCAGAAGTGCCGTATGTCGCTCATAGATTGTTCCGAAAACCGATAACACAACACACAACGATGACTAAGCAGCTAACACCAAATATCCCCGACTACGAACTCCTCGACACTGGCGAGGGCGAGAAACTCGAGCGCTTCGGCCGCTACGTAGTACGCCGCCCCGAGCCGCAGGCCGTATGGCGCAAGAGCCTCGGCGACAAGGAGTGGCTAAAGGCCGATGCCTCATTCCTGCGTGACACAAAGAGCGAGGAGCGTGGCGAGTGGCGACTAAAGCCCGAGATGCCATCACGCTGGATGATAAGTTTCGACTATAAGGATATGCACCTGCGCCTGCGTCTGGCACTCACATCGTTCAAGCACGTGGGAGTATTCCCCGAGCAGGCGGCAAACTGGGAGTTTATCTACGACACCATCACCGAGCTGCGCTCCGCAGGCATAGAGCGCCCCAAGGTGCTTAACCTCTTCGCATATACGGGAGGTGCTACGTTGGCAGCACGTGCCGCTGGTGGCGATGTTACACACGTAGACTCGGTAAAGCAGGTGGTGACGTGGGCACGTGAGAATATGGAGTCCTCGGGACTGGATGGCGTGCGCTGGATTGTGGAGGATGCCATGAAGTTTGTCGAGCGTGAGGTGCGCCGTGGCAACCGCTACAATGCCATAATACTCGACCCCCCAGCCTATGGTCGTGGGGCTAATGGCGAAAAGTGGATTCTCGAAGAGCATATATGCCGTATGCTCGAGTGCTGCGCCGAGCTTCTCGAAAACGAGAACGCCATGCTCGTACTCAACCTATACTCTATGGGACTATCGTCGATAGTTGCCCGCACGGCTGTGCATCAGGCCTTCGGAGCACCTCGCAGCGAACAACTCGGCGAGCTCTACTTCGAGGATAGCGCACTCAAAGCAATACCTTTTGGCACATACTACCGCTTTAGACGCTAAAATATGGCACGCCTCGGCGACATACTACTATCGTTCCTGAAGATTGGCGCATTCACCTTTGGTGGCGGCTACGCTATGATACCCGTAATACAACACGAGGTGATAACACGCCGTGGATGGATTGCCGAGCAAGAGTTTATAGATCTGCTCACCCTGGCGCAGACCGCCCCAGGACCTATATCGCTCAACACGGCGGTATTCGTGGGCTACAAATGTCGTGGCTTCCTCGGGGCTCTAATGGCAATATTAGGCGTGATACTCCCCTCGTTTATCGTAATATTAGGGGTTGCCATATTCTTCTCCGAAATTCGTGATAATGAGTGGGTTGATGCTGCCCTTCGTGGTATGCGCCCCGCTGTTGTGGCACTCATCGTAGCACCTATACTTGGCCTTACACGGGGTATGCACCGGACACTCATCGCTGTGGCCTCTGCCACAGCTCTTGCCGTGTGGCTCTTCGCCATATCGCCAGTATGGCTGTTGGTGGCGGGGGCTCTATTAGGCTTGCTATGGGCCGCACGTGGAAAGGGGGTGGAGCGATGAGTACGTTGATACAACTCTTCGTAAGCTACTTAAAGATAGGCTTCTTCGGCTTCGGCGGTGGATATGCTATGCTCTCGCTGATATATAACGAGGTGGTGGTGGGTCGAGAGTGGCTAACGAGTAGCGAGTTCTCGGACATCGTGGCTATATCGCAGATGACACCCGGCCCAATAGCCATTAACTCAGCAACATATATCGGCTATGAGGTCGCTGGCGTGTGGGGCTCAGTGGTGGCCACCATCGCCGTATCGCTACCAGCACTCACGCTGATGATGCTCATCACGATATTCTTCCTGCGCCTCAGAGATAACCGCTACGTAAAGGGGATTATAGGCGGTATGCGCCCTGTCGTGGTGGGTATGATTGGCTCGGCAGCACTCCTACTTATGTTCCCCGCCGAGGGCGACGACGCTCCGAGCTTCATAGATGGCTGGAGCTGGGTAATATTTGCCGCCACGCTTGTCGCCTCCTACCTCAAGGTAAACCCCATACTGCTTATCGTGTTATCGGGCATCGGGGGGATTGTCATCTACCAGTTTATCATGTAACGAACAAAGCATAAACATATGAATATCAGACTACTACTACTCGCCACACTAATTGTTTTTGGCATCAGCTGCGCCGAGCAACCTGCCTCGGAGAAGAGAAAGCAACACTCCGTAGAGCTTATCGACAACGATATTGTGGCTACGTTTAAGCACCGCCACGAGATGATGCGCAAGGCTATGGAGAGTGGTGATGTGGAGAGTGCCGAGAGCATCAGCGCCCAGACCAACGCTTGGCTCGAAACATTGAGCTACGAGGAGCAGACGCTAATAAGCCGCTCGCTCGCCAAGTAACAGATAGCACAGCGACGAGGCAGAGCTAAAATTCGAGATAGGGAGCAAGGCGTTGTGCCTCCTCCTCACTGACAACACCATCGGCAAGAAGCTCGGCGATACTCTTCCACGTGCGACCCTTAGACCTATGTTTCAGCAGGTTACGAAGCATAGATTGCGATACATATGGGTGCAGACGCAGCCTATCGGCCGACACGGTATTGATATTCATCCTACGAACACGGTTCGCATCGCACAACACCTGCGAAGCTATGCGTAGGTAGTTATCTCGGGTGATGACACGTATCTCGGCGAGCTGCTCCACCGAGATGAAGCCACCAAGAAGCTCACGATACTCGATTATCGCCACAACACTCCTCTCGCCAATACCCACAACGCCACGTAGCGCCGCCGAATCGGCACTGTTAATCTCAACAGGGCAGACGACATCCGCAGCATCGGGCTCAGGGAAGATTACATATGGCTCAAGTGCCGTAGCCACCGAGTCGTCAACGACGTAGCAAGCACGCAGCTCCTCCATATCTCGGAAGCCACTGCGATCACGCCAACGAACTACAGCCTCGGCCTGACGCTTAGTGAAAAGACCCGTGGCACGCAAATATTTCACAGTAACGGTGTCTATACGGAAACGACTAAGCTCCACGCTCTTAACACGGCCTGTCGTTGGCGTCTTCTTCGAGTAGCTCCCACCGCCAGAGTGGCTATACTCCGTACGAGGTTTTATGCGATACTCCTCACCAATGGTGATATAGGGTTTCAACACACTGAATGCCGAGTCGCTAATGGCATAACATAGCGCAACATCCTCCACAATACGAAACACCTTGCCCGAGGCACGAAACTTAAGCAACGACACAGCCTCCTGACGGCTCATACCTATGGCACGCAACTGCTCATACTCCACAGTATTAGGGTCGAACGGAGCAAGGTGTACACTATCGCACGGAGTGCTATCCGCCATCTCAATCACTACATCACTATCGGCATCGGCCTCAACACGAGGCTCGGCACGCCACAACACCGCCACGAGGAGCACTACGACAACGATAATTGCCACAGCACCAACAATATCCCTTGCACTAAGTCGTTTCATCGCACCCTAAATCAGATGTTTATCTATCTACGCTCTTCGTCGAGCAGTCGGCGCTTGATATCGAGCTGCTCGCCACTACGTCCTCCGTTATATCCTCCCAGCGAGCCATCCGCAGCCACCACACGATGACACGGCACCTCGGGAGCAAAGGGGTTACGCCGTAGTGCCTGACCTACGGCCTGAGCACTGCGACATCCGATGCGGCGTGCCAGCTCGCCATAGGTGATTGTCGTGCCACGCGGAATATCGAGCAGAGCTATGTAGACCCGCCGCTGAAACTCGGTTATAGCCGTAGAGTGTAACACTTTATCACGTATATCGCCCATAGCTACTCTATTGATCGCTGCATATGCCACATCTGGTGGCCCAGGAAGGGTTTGACTCCTACACGCCTAAAGCCTAACGAGGTGTATAGTCGCTCAGCATCGGGGTTATCGAAGTCCACAATAAGACCCACGTGCTCGTGACCACGCTCAAAGGCTCTCTGCGTCATAGTCTCGATCAACCTCCGTCCAATACCATACCCTCGATACTCGGGTAATACTCCCAGCGAGTCAAGGTAGAACTCCCCCTCTTGTGTCTCATCCTCGATTGTAGGTACCTGGCCAAGATGCTCCTCGAGTAGCGGGAAGATTGGCTCACGCAGCTGCTTGAGAAGTGCTCCGTCATAGCCCACAAGTGCCGCAACAGCTCTTCCATCAACCTCGGCAACAAGTGTATTACGATAGCTGTATTGCGACTCCTCACGCTGGGCAAGAGTCTTAAACACGGTGTATAACGGATGTGCTGAGTCGTAACCCACGGCCATACACACCGCCTCGGCAATCAACCCTGCATCCTCACTACGTGCTTCACGCACTGCTATATCTAAGCTATCCATACCTATACAATCTCCTCTCTCTTGCTATTTTGCCCTTGCAAGGGCCTCTCTGCCAGCGTTGGTCATAAGACCTCGACGCTCAAGGTCCTCACAACGTTGCTTGTTAAGCTCTGTCCAATGGCTACCACGACGCCGTGGCGATAGTCTCTGCGCCAAGCGGCCATCATCCAAGCGTTTCAGCGTGGAGTCGATCCACCCAAAGCACAACGCCTCCTCAACCACATCAAGATATGGTAATACTCCATCCTCGGGGTGCTTCGCACGCGACATAATCACCCAACACTCACGCACAGTGGCGTGGTTTGTCTCGAACCAGCGACGAAGCTCTGAACGGTGGCGGCACTGCAAAAGATTTACTATCTCCATGCCTATAAGTCGTTATAGTGTCTATGATCTACTACTTCTCGTATCGTATATTATAGCCGAGGTGTGCAGTCTCGGTACAGGTGATACTCTCAACAAGGTTGCCACACTGCACAGTGAACGTACCCTCCTCCAGATGCCACTTACCATCGTTTGCCGCCATAGCCAACTCCTCGGCTCTAACCTCAAACTCTACTGTTACGCTCTCACCCGCAGCGATGGCCACCTTGTCAAAGTCACGCAGACGGCGTGCGTCGGGGACTATCGAGGCTACATCGTCGTTGATAAAGAGTAGTACGCTCTCCTTGCCATCACGCTTGCCGACATTCTTAACATCCACAGCTATACGGATGCTGTCACCCGCCTTAAACTCCTTACCCTCAACAATGCGTAGGTTGCTATACTCATACTCGGTGTAGGATAGACCATAGCCAAAGGCCCACTGCACAGATACCACGGCATTGTAGTCGTAAGCACCCTCCATAGTACCTACGCTCTCCGACACCTTATGGTCGTAGGTTGTCATAGCGTTAGAGTACTTCTGGTAGGTATATGGCAACTTACCCGAAGGATTAACCTTGCCGTATAGGATGTCGGCAAGAGCTCGAGCACCCTCTGTACCTGGGAGATAGGTATGAACAACAGCAGCAGTGTCATCGACAAACGACGAGATGAGACGACCACGGCCCTCATTGAGCACAACGACCACAGGCTTGCCAGTGGCGATAAGCTCCTTGGCCAGCTGCTGCTGGTTCTCCGAGAGGGCCATCTCGTTGATATTGCCTGGAGTCTCGCAGTATGAGTTCTCACCGATACAGAGCACCACCACGTCTACATCCTTGGCAGCCTCCTTTGCAACCTCAATATCTATATTGCACTCCTCAGCAAAGTGACCCTCCGAAGCATACTCGACACCCGCAACATATGTTACGTTATCGCCACCGATGGCTCGTATAGCATCGACAAAGGTAACGCCATCGGGGAGCACCTTATCCACGATATCACCCTGCCAAGAGTAGCTCCAACCACCACACAGCGGGCGCATACGATCGGCATTAGGACCCGCAACAAGAACACGTGTATCGGCCTTGAGCGGAAGGATGTCATCCTCGTTCTTTAGCAGCGTAATAGACTCTGTTGCAGCCTCGTAGCACGCCTGACGGATCTCCTCACCCTGGAACTTTGGGTAGTCCTTGAGGTAGGTATTAGGGGTGTCGAGCAGACCAAGACGGATCTTCATACGAATGATGCGGCGTACAGCATCGTCGATACGCTCCATCGACACCTTACCCTCGTTTACAAGCTCGATGAGCAGTGGGCAGAAGTTTACGTCGTAGGGAATCATCGACATATCGACACCTGCGTTGATAGCCAGACGTATAGCATCCTTATAGTCCACCGCAATCTTCTCTCGAGTATATAGGTTGGTGATGTCGGCCCAGTCGGTAACAATCATACCATCCCAGTTAAGTCCCTCCTTAAGCCATACGGTGAGCAGCTCATAGTCGGCGTGTGTGGGAATGCCGTTTACCGATGCCGAGTTCACCATAATCGACAGCGCACCTGCCTCAATAGCAGCCTTGAATGGCGCAAAGTGCTTCTCACGAAGCTCGGCGATAGAGACATATGCTGGCGTACGATCCTGCCCCGAGTTGGTCATTCCGTAGGCCATATAGTGCTTTGGACACGATGCGATATGGTAGCGGTCGATATGATTGGGATCGTCACCCTGGTAGCCGAGCACCATCTCACGAGCTAACTCGGCAGTCAGATAGGCATCCTCCGAGAAGCTCTCCCACTGGCGTGGCCACGACGCCTTGCGACCAAGGTCGAGCGTAGGTGAGTAGGTCCAGGCAATATTGCTTGCACGCACCTCATAGGCTGTCATTTCAGCCATCTGGCGCACCATAGCACGGTTGAACGACGCCGCAGCATTCACCTCCTGAGGAAAGAGCGGCGATGCCCATGTGTAGGTAGCACCGTGAATAGCATCGATGCCATATAGCGTAGGAAGTCCCGTATACTTCAGCGACACAGCATTTATCTTCTCGATAAGCGTGTTCCACTCCTCAGCCCTAAGAGCCTTGCCCGGAGCATTAAGCACCGAGCCAAACATATATCTTTTGGCTACCTCGTCGAGCACTTGCTCCTTGAGAACAAACTGTTTGTCATCGGCAACGCCCGTTACGCTATTGCCAAACATATCGATGCCCAGCTCGGCCATCTGTCCAACCTTCTGCTCGAGGGTCATACCCTTGAGTATCTTCTCTACCCTGCGCTCGATCTTGCTATCACGAGGGATTGCTGGTGCGACTTCCTGAGCCGAGAGTGATAGAGACACGGAGGCGAGCATAATGGTAGATAGTAGTAGTTTTACGTGTTTCATAATCTATTGTGTTATTCGTTAGTATTACTCACTTTGTCTTACAAAGTTACTCATTTTTTTTGATATGTCTCTGTTGTTTGCCACATTGTTTGGTAGCGAAGAGATTTTTTTGCGTACCTTTGTGGCAGTATAAAACCCCAAATGTATGAAACGCTATATCACAACACTTATCCTACTATTGGTGGCCACAACGCTATCGGCGCAGACGCTTGAGCGTATGCAGTGGTTCAACGAGCCAGAGAGCTGGGCTATCAACGACAAGACCCTGACGATGGATGTTACGCCACAGAGCGACTATTGGCGTATCTCACACTACGGCTTTACCGTGGATGATGCCCCTTTCCTCTATACCACACGTGGTGGCGAATTTGAGGTCAAAGTGAAGATCTCGGGCGAGTATAAGGTGCGCTTCGACCAGGCGGGACTTATGCTCCGCATCGACAAGGAGAACTACATAAAGGCGGGCATCGAGTATGTCGATGGCAAGTATAACCTCAGCTGCGTGGTGACCCACCACACCAGCGACTGGAGTGTTATAAAACTTGATAAGCCCGTTGATTATGTGTGGATTAAGGCCGTGCGCAGGCTCGATGCCGTGGAGATATTCTACTCGTTCGACGACAAGCACTATACCATGATGCGCAACTGCTGGTTGGAGGACAACACCCCTGTGATGGTTGGTATGATGGCCGCCTGTCCCGATGGCAATGGTTTCAAAGCGAAGTTCGAGCATTTCAGCATCAAGCACCTCGCTGACCAGCGCCGCTTAGAGTGGCTCAAGAACAACCAATAAACGCTGATGCGATAATTCGTGATTGCAGGCCCTTTCCTTTTGTTTTTATCTAAAAAATCAACGACCTCTCTAAGGCGGTCGTTGATTTTTTTACTTGCGAGAAACGGCATTAAGCGCCTCACGAGCCTCGGCAAGGGTTTGTAACCAGGGCAGCGTGGGGTCGTTTATGTTCATCTGTCGTATACGTTCCAAGATGCGCTCTACCTCGCTGGTATCTACACCTTTAGCACGCAGCATACGTACCTTCTCAGCAACCTCTATACCATCTATGAGGCGCTCGAAACGTATCGACGAGCGGGCATAGGGGTAGACGAGGTAGGTGTCACCAGATGTCCAATTGCCAAACCTCGAATCACGCTGAGGATCCTCGGGCCACGAGTTATAGGCCCAGCGAAGCATACCATCGTAGTCTGAGGCGAGGCCATACCATCCCAACAACTCGGCCTCGAAGGGCTCAGAGCGAGTAAAGGTGTTTGGGAAAGGGGGATTGCAGCAGATGTAGAATGGGGTGTTGTAGCCCTGCTTGCGACGTGACACGATGTCATCATGGTCGGCAGGCTGCTGCTGCGCCACGCACACATCACGCATATTCAGGTAGCGACGATAGGAGTGGTGCATATCGGCAATGGCGAAGCCCATCTCGGGAGCGCACTCCTCCAAGAGCTTCACAGCAGCATCCATAGCCTCGGGTTCACGCTCATCCATAGCTATATTTGTTATCTCGAGCCACCCCTTATCACCAAGATGGCGCTTGAAGTCACGCAGGAAGGGTGTCCACATCTGCGCAAAAAGCTCTGTGCCGGGCTCTGCCTTGACAGTAATAACCTCGTCCCGAGCCTCGTCGTAGTACTCAAGTTCGCAGTTCCAAGGCACCATAGAGTAGCAGTTAATCATCTTGCGTATGCCGAGGTCAAACTGCAGCTCCACCCAGCGGTCAAATATTGTGTAGTCGTAGCTCCACTCGCCATTTGAATGTAGCATCCATCGGATCATTGGCTCGTAGCCATCGTAGCACTGGTGGTTCCACGGATCTTTATTTAGCGTTGCCGTAACCACCTTCTGGCCAGCATTGGCCAGCGGCATCATATCACGACGCAGAGCCTCAAAGTGGGCATCACTCCATAGCTCCAAGCCCTCGGCACGTACTACGGCTGCTGGGTGCTGCCATAGGTCGAGATGATAGCTCCACTTGCTGGAATGAGCAAGCGTATGTGGCTGTACCTCAAACGTTAGCGGCAGGCGTGCCTCACCCTTACCTCCGTGGCTTACAACCACTTCGGCAGTGTATACCCCCGCTTTGGCATCTTCAGGGACAGCTATCGTAAGCCATACTGGTCGCACGCTGCGTGACACTATGCGTAGACTCTTCACAGGGTCGAGCATATCGGCCGAGAGCATCGCCTCGCCACCCACACGTGTACTATCGGCAAGCGTGTAGCGCACAAAACGACTCTGAGCTATCGTTGCAGGAAGAGTAGCGCTCTCGGAATAGAACTTTCCGACCTCACAGCTCACATCCTCAAGGCCGTCACTACTCCACACAAGAAGCTGTGCCGAGGCACGCTCACCACGCCAAGCGGTAAGATGCAGTGTGTCAATATTGTCGCAGTCGGGGACTATGCTGCGTGAATAACGCACATCAGCAGATGCCCACGCAGCGTTTAGGCCCTCCGAAACAGCGTTCCACGCCGCCTCCTGCTCGGCACTTAGTGCCACAGGGTCGTCAGCCTCTTCAAACTCCGGTATATACTCGCTCTGCGCTGTGCAACCAAGAATCACGATGGCAACAGCTGCCATTAGTAGCTCTCTTTTCATCTCTTCACGCTATGTTTTACGGTTAGTATACTGCAACTCTATCTATTGTAAGTGGGCCTCGGGAGTCGAGGAAGCGGATACGTAGGGCGGTGGTGGTAATACCATTCCCAAGTGAAAGTATGCGCTTGTAGCCTATGGTAGTACCTATGGCCACTTGTTGCCACTTATGACCATCGTAGCTTTCAACTACAAACTCTCTAACACGCTGGCCTAAAGCGATATGCTCCTGCACCACGACATACTTTATGCTCTTTGCCTCAGCCCATGTTAGGCATACCTCGCCACTCTTTACGTTATCCTCCGTAGCCCAATAGGCCAGATCCTCGCCCTGCATACACTCAGCACCATAGCCACGACCACGTGACGACGACACCGAGAACTCGGCATCAGCGGCCAAGTCCCTACTAAACGCCTGGTCAATCATCTTGCGCCACGCCATGAGTGCCTCAATATCCTCCTCGGGGATGCGGCCACGACGGTCGGGGGCAAGGTTAAGAAGCAATGTGCCACCACGACCTACCGACGTAAGGTATATATCGAACAACTCCTCGGCACTCTTAGGCCTCTCATCAGCGTGGTAGAACCACCCTGGGCGTATCGACACATCGGCCTCGGCAGGGGCCCAGCGTGAGCCATCCTCCTGGCCGTAACGCAACACAGCGAGGCTATCACGACCTCCTGGGTACATATCCTCAGGCGAGGCCATAGCCCAGCAATGCTCATCTATAACACCACGCTCGTTGCTACACCAGCGGGCATCGGGCAGCGACGAGCTCCACACCACCGTTTCGGGCGATAGCTCACGAATAATATCCACAACCTTGGGCCAATCGTAGTATAGGTATCCCAACTCTACTCGGCGAGTCTCGTTCCTACCGCCATAGTAGCCATCACCACCATTAGCACCATCAAACCACATCTCGAATACAGGGCCATAGTCCGTAAGAAGCTCACGCAGCTGATTGCGGTAGTAGATCAAGTACTCCTCGCTACCATAGCCTGCATGGTTACGGTCCCAGGGCGAGAGGTAGAAGCCAAACTTGATACCATGACGGCGACAGGCCTCGGCAACCTCGCCCACGATATCGCCCTTACCACCCTTATATGGTGAGTTCTTAACCGAGTGTTCGGTATAGCGGCTTGGCCATAGGCAGAAGCCGTCGTGGTGCTTGGCCGTAAGTATCAACCCAGTAAGCCCTGCATCCTTGACAACCCTCACAAGAGCGTCGGCATCAAAGTCCGTAGGCGCAAACCACTCAGGCGACTCATCACCATAGCCCCACTCCTTATCGGTAAAGGTGTTGATTGTAAAATGCACAAAGGCATACTGCTCCATCTGGTGCCATGCAATCTGTCGTTTTGCAGGCACAACGCCCATAGGCTCAGGTGGTTGCGGCGTGCATCCAACAACCATAGCGAGCGCAAGCATAATCAGCTGGTAGAGTATATTTTTCGAGGTTATAGCAGTTCTCACGGTGGTAGTAGTTTACTTTTGTAGGTAAAGTTACGAACTATAATCGAATTATCGACCACTTGATTACCTATAAAAGAGAAAAATCTACCTGACAGCTATCTCGAGTGAATAAAACTTACTATCTTTGTCTAAAATTAAAACCGCACAGAGTATGAAGATAGCAATTATTGGAGCAGGTAATATGGGTGGTGCTTTGGCACGAGGCCTTGCCAAGGGAACAATAATCCCCACCTCGGACATCTATGTCTCAAACCCCTCGACGCAGAAGCTCGAGACTCTTAAACGAGAGTTCTCCGAACTCAACACAACAACCAATAATTGCGAGGCTGTAAAGGCTGCCGATCTGGTTGTTCTTGCCGTAAAGCCTTGGAAAGTGGAGGAGGTCGTAGAGGAGATTAAGCCATGCGTGGACTACTCACACTGTGGCGTTGCCTCGATGGTCGGAGGTCTTGGCATAGAGCAACTTAGCAAGTGGCTCGACAAGGGCGACGGGGCGCTTCCCGCCACATACCTCGTAATCCCCAATACGGCTATTTCCACTATGAGCAGCATGACATTTATCGCCTCGGCACGCTCTACCGAGGCTCAAGATAGGTTCTTGCTTGAGGTGTTCAACGAGCTTGGCGAGGCTATGCTCGTAGATGAGGACCTTATCCCTGCAGGCACGTCGTTGGCATCGTGTGGCATTGCCTATGCCCTACGCTACATACGTGCCGCTATGGAGGGTGGCGTGGAGCTTGGCTTTAGGGCCGATGATGCCAAGCGCATCGTGATGCAGACACTGCGTGGTGCTGCCGATATACTTGCTGCAAATGGTAGCCACCCTGAGGCCGAGATAGATCGTGTCACTACACCTGGAGGGCTCACGATCAAGGGTCTTAACGCCATGGAGGCAGCCGGCTTTACGCCGAGTGTCATCGAGGGACTTAAAGCATCAACAAAGCGATAAAAGATGGAGGTGACTAAAAGTTAATTAGCCACCTCCATTTTTGTTATGAGGTTGAATAAAAAGATGTAGTTTTAGGCCTGCGAAGCCCGAAAAAGCGGAGTTTACTATGCGTAAATGAGCATTTTGAGGGCGAGCTTAACGACAAAATACACTTTTTATTCAGCCTCTTCTTATTTCAGCCTATTACCATCCGAGAAGGCGTTGCCCACAACCTCGCCAAGCTCAATGTAGTGATGGTTTATAGGGTCGTAGGTTACGGGGCGCAGCTTGCGGTAGTCGATCTTGCCGTCGGTGAGTATGCGCTCATCTGCACTGATATTCACAATGCGACCCACAAGGTGGTTGCTATCCTCGTCGTAGGAGACCATCTCGCACTCTAAGGTAAATGGTAACTCGTTAATAATAGGAGCATTAACCACATCAGAGCGTATGGCCGTAAATCCCGCCTTAGCAAACTTATCTGCCTCTTTATTCCCCGACACGATGCCCACATAGTCGCACGCAGTGAGTTGCTCAACGGTAGCCATACTTACGGTAAAAGCCTTTGTGGCGAGGATATTCTTCGTGGTCTTATGCCCCTCCGAGATGCAGATACCTATATGGTCATCGGTAAATATTCCGCCCCAAGCAGCATTCATCGCATTAGGCCTACCATCGGCATCATATGCCGCCACAATCAACACCGGCATAGGGTATAGCCAGCTCTTAGCACCAAAGCTCTTTCGCATAATTTTCCTTTTTGAGTCTATGTGTTAATATTCAAAATTTTTGCCATGATGCTCCTCGGCAAACCATGTTTCGTTGGCTCGGCGTGTGGCAAAGGCTGAGTTAAAGCGGGCGGCGGCAAGTGAGTATTTTATGCCGTAGAAGCGGCGTGCCTTCGTGGGGCATACCACAATGCAACGGCCACACTTGATGCACTTTGTCTTGTCTACACCCTTTGGTGCTGAAGGGTCTATAGCCCCCGTAGGACATAGGCGTGCACACGCTCCGCAAGCACTACATTTTTTCGACGCCGTAGGCCAAATAGGTATTCCGCCAGGCACTTTATATGGTCGGTTGCCTGGGAGCGCAATCTCTCCAAATCCGTTTGCGACCAATTCGGCGCTCTTCGCAGCAAAGGTCTTAATATCAGCCATATCCTCGGCATCGGGACGTGCTGCACCAACCTTGGGAAAGATGGAGTGCTGGGCGATGAAAGCACCTGCCGCAACGGTGCGAAAGCCGCACTCGGTCATAATATCGTGAAGCTCCAACACTGCATCATCGTAGTGGCGATTGCCATACACCGCCACGACCACAGCAGGGGTATTGTCGCCCCTGAAACGGCGCAGTCGCTCAACAGCCATAGCCGGCACACGACCCGCATATACGGGCACGCCGACAACTACAAACTCGTCGGCAGGAATTGCGACCTCTTCGGTTGGGGCATCGTTAGTTATGTCGTAGGTCGTAACCTCGTTTGAAAGGTTGGCAGCCACCGCCTCAACCACACGCTTTGTGGTATAAGTGGCACTAAAATAGAGGGTTGTTATCTTCATAATAACCTATGATTTACCTTTGTGTATCAAGTAATTGGCATCTACTCAACTACCTCAACATAAAAACTGACTGGTCGAAAGCCATCGTTGCACGAGAGCATAGCCGAATGAGGGTTCTGCATCCAACCATCAAAGAAGTTTCCCCCGCCCGTAGCCAACTCGCTCACAAATGGCAACAGCGTATCCCAAGCACTATCGCACATACCCTCTGGCTTCGTACAATTCTCCACGACAAAGGTCTGCCCAAGACGCATATCGCAAGTATGCTCAATAGGGTTTTCGTATTGCGCCATAAGGTCTGCATACTGCGTAATACGCATCACGGTAACTCTTATCTTCTTCATCCTATCTCACCATTTATCCTGCGTTTAACAACTGAAAAAGCCCTCTGATTGAGTGCTGAGTCTGACATTGTCTGGAGCATCTGGCTAAAGCGGCTCATCGGCACGGCAAAGGTCAATTCATTCTTCGGAACAAGGGGTCGTGCCGATGGGTCAAACATCCCAAGGAACGTACGACGACCACCCTTGCGGTTCTCCACCGTGGCAAATGTGATGACCGCAGCACAGCCCGATGCAAACTTAGTTACAACAGCATCATCGGCATCGTTGTCGTAGAACGCCCAAGTGCAAAGTCCCGACAAGATATCGGGCGTAGCGAAGAACACAACAGCCTCAACGCCCTCCCAGCTCGTGAGCCTATCGACACGCTGAAAGTTAAGATAGGGCTTGTCGGTAATCTCTATATCGAGGCTATCGACATACTTTCGCACCTGCTCTGGCGTCTGCTTATAATGCTCTGTTTCTGATACAAATAGCGGTACTCGCTCCATCATTGGTCGGAATGCCGTGTAGAGTCCGCCTCCTCCGCACTGCACATTTTCGGCAGTTAGCGTCAGCGCCTCACCCACACACACCTTGCGAATTGCACCAATCATACAACGGGGCACACGACTCTCGGGATTTAGGGCTGTGTGACCATACCAAAAGGCGATAGGCAGCGGCGCAGCCTCGCCAAACGCCTCACGAAACTTTAGTATAAACTCTTGCGGTGTCATAGTTCTCGTAGTTAGTTCTCACACAAAGTTACTCATAATCTCCAAACAAAAAAGAGAAAAAGCCGAAACTTTTTCTCTTATTATGCAAATTCGACAAGCCTACAACTCTGGCTTCGACTTGTCGATTAACTCGAACTTGCCAGGGGATATGTAGGTGTAGGCGAGCATAAGTCATTCTAATCTTTATGTGTAAATCTGCAATTTGGATAATTTGAGCAACCCCAAAAATTTCCATATTTCCCTCGTCTCTCAACAAGATTACCTCCGCATTTAGGACATCGTCGATTTGCTATGGCTAAATCTATATTTTGCTGTATTGTCTGAACTTGGCGTGTATGAAGTTCTCTGCTTCCCTCTGTGGTAATGTTTGCAGTTGAGAGTTTTGTTACAATCCATTCTATGTTGTCAGGGGATATAGTCGGCGTTCTATACGACTTTATCACAGAACGCAAATTGCACCAATTTATCACAGTGTGATTAGGTGTGGTTATATTCAAATCTGCGCTATCCGAAAACGCTACAATAGGGATAATTGTAAACTCGCCAACATCTTTTAGAATATCTCTAACCGCTCTAAAATGTGCCAAGTTTTGGCGAATGGGATTTCTGAATTTGTGTTGTTCACTCGACCATCCCCAAAGGGTTTTCTTGCCAAGCAAACTTTGTTTCCACTCTTCCGAGTCTTGATGTCCAAATATCCAACCTTTATAATTCTTGGTTTCGATAACGAAAATCGCATAGGGAGACACTACAATATGGTCAATTTGCGTAGTTCCATAGCGTGTAGGCAACAACACATCATTAAGCGTGATGTACTCGTTCGATAACCAATTAAGTTTTCGAGCCACACGCCTTTCTCCCATCTTGCCAATATTTTCGGGTTTGGAGAGCCAAACCCTCCAAACGATAAGCAGGACAGCTATGCAAATAAATAGTATCACCACAAGCACATAATCTAATCACTTACAAAGTTAAGCAATTATTTCTATACGAAGGTTGTGTTGCTGAGAAAACTTACACTGCCGCACATCAGAAATCCTCCTCGTAATCATCGTAGTCGTATGACGAATCAGAGTCGTGAGTGTTGTCGTGCGAGGTGTTGTCCGAGTCGTCATCGAACAGCTCCTCATAAATCCATGCTGCAAGCAGCCAATCCCAAAGTGACATTTGAATCTATTTTTAATTTTATTAAATGTGTTATTCCGTTGCTGCCAAAACTCGTTTCGGACTCTTTGTGGCTCTTTTCGGCATATTTTTGTCTGTGCTATTTGAAAATAGCCCGCTATTCCCTGCATAAAACAAACAAAAATCCACTCGAAAATAGCTCACAAATAATCTCGAAATAAAATTAAACATAGATTCCCAAACAAGTTTTAGTAGTTTCTTGGTCGGCTCGTGAGAAAAATCTCAACCGCTTCCCAAGCAATTAAGGGTTACTTTGCGACAAAGTAACCCCAAGTTTTTGACAACTTCTGACAATTGGCAATAAAAAAGAGAAAAAGCCGAAACTTTTTCTCTCTGTTCCACAATCGCAGCCCCTTATTGCTCCGCCATCTTGCGACCGGCATCGTAGGCTCGCTGCAAGTCCTCCTCCCAGTGGGCATCACGCCAGGCGTGCTTTGCCTCCTCGGAGAAGCTGCCGAGTTCGTAATTGTCGTATTTCGCCACCTGACAAGTGTTGTAGCCGATGATGCGTTCTATCTCACCGAGTGCCGTTGTGAGGCACCACTCCATCGTGCCGAAATGGTTGCTGTTGTTGCGCTCAGGCGTGCCGTTCATCGTCTCGACAAGTAGCACAGGCATACGCTTCGGTGCGGTCAGGCTGTAATCGTTGTACGAGAGCCACGGGAATGCCAGACGCTCCAAGAATGCACGCATCTTGCCTGTCACCTCACCGAAGTAGATGGGCGAGCCTAATACTAAGCCGTCAGCCTCGGCAATATCGTCCAAGAGGGGCGAGAGCGCATCCCGAAAGCGGCAGATGTTCGACGCCTTGCCTTTGAGCTTGCAAGCCATACACGACATACACCCCTTATAATCAATGTCGTAAAGCCGCACGATCTTAACCTCAACATCCTCGCCAACCGACTTTGCACCCTCGGCAACTCGCTGCAACAGCTGCGCTGTGTTCATATCCTTTCGTGGACCACCATCCACAATCACAATCTTTTTCATATCACTCTGTTTTTACTTCGAATCGTTCAAGACGTATGCCACATCAAAGTTACACATTTTTTCGATACTCGGTTGGGGTTATGCCGACTTCACGTTTGAAGAAACGACAAAAATAGGGCGTTGTTGAGAAATTAAGTTCCTCGGCAATCTGCTCGATGGTAAGCCCCGAACTGCGCAGAAGCAGTTTTGCTTGCAGTGTTACAGCACGATTTATCCAATCACTCGCCGCAGTGCCACTTGTCTCAAAGACCAAACGGCTGAGGTATTGAGGCGATATATTCATCTGTTCGGCATAGAATGCGAGGTCGTGCTTACCACGATGTGTGTTGAGATGCTCGATAAACAGGCGAAACAACACCTCCTTACGCCCCATAGTACGGCGACTACACCCAATACTATCCACAATGCGATAGTGTAGCGACAGTAGTAGGTGTTCAACGCTCCGCCTATCGAATGGTTGTGTAGCCGAAATGGTGTATATCAGTCGAAAATACTCCTCCATCCACTGCTCATTTTCACTACCAACGAGGTACTCCTCCTTGATATTTTCATTCTCGGCAGAGAGCGTAAAGCCCAATAAATCGACAACCGAGTTGGCATCATAGTCGAGAATCTCCGCCACGGAGTTTTGTCCTATATAGAGTGCCTCACCCTCCGAAACTCGATACTCACGGAGGTTAATAGAGATACGAATAAACCCTCGCAAAACCCTTACGATACGATTCTCCATAAAGCGATAAGGCTCGCACGTTTTCATCACTTTACCAATGGCAGTAGCGACCTCAACACCTCGATTAATGGCAAAATCGGGGTGCGAAATAAGTGTCGCATCCTTGAACTCCGCAAGAGCCTCTATTGCTATCTTGTTTATCTGTGTCATATTGCAAAGATAATATAAAATGGGGTAATATGCCGCAAAATCACAAATAAGTATTGAAAGGATAATAAACAACCTATGTAGGATAATAAGCAACGCTACAAAAATTCCGAACTTTGCATAGACAAAAAACTGTTCAGCTATGTTAAGAAGTTATATGCGTTATTGGCCCGCAGTCGGAGGCGTTATCTTCGCTGTTGTGGCAATCTTATTGGGAACATTCGGCGACTTGCTCGCACCAACACAGCGACTGATGTCGGTATTTTTTATGTTGCTCCTACTCCACGAGTTCGAGGAGTACGTATTGCCAGGTGGCTTCCCTGCTGCGATGAATATCGGACTGATGGGCGAGAAGAAGGATTTCGGCAAATACCCGCTTAACGAGTTGAGTGCCTTTATCGTAAATGTGGTTTTGGCTTATCCTCTCTACATCTGCGGTATTATCTTCCACGATGTGCTGTGGCTCGGTATCTTTATCGCTTATTTTACTATGGCACAAGTGTTTATACATTGCATTGTGATAAACCGTAAGCTGCACACTTGGTATAGCCCAGGTTGCGCTTCGGCACTATTTGCGATGGTTCCATTTGGCATTTACTACCTTTACTACATTGCCGAGCATTTCAACATTCCAACCTACTATTGGTGGGCACCTTTGGCGGTATTCCCACTGGTGGCGGTTGTGATGATTCTCTCGCCCGTGCTTATTTTCAAAAACCGTGATACACGCTACGGCTTTGCCGAGTATGAGGCATCAGCCTTCTCAATTAAAAATGGTATAGCAAAACTTCGTCGATAACTCAAAAAAAGTTAGATATGAAAAAGTTTATCAAAAACTACGCCCTTGAAATTTACACCGTGATTTCACTTGGCCTGCTACTTGCAGGTGCATTGATGGATGACCTCTCGGTAATCCAGAAGTTTGTAATGGTATTTAATCTGCTCTTTATCCTCCACGAGTGGGAGGAGGGACACTATCCTGGTGGCTTTATCGATCTCATTTCGGGTATGATTGGCAAGGATGTGCCTGTTGAGACCAAGCGTGCAAGCCGCATCCCTACGGGCATTCTGCTTATTGCCTTTACCTTTGTTCCATTCTTCTGGGACGACTGCGTAATTCCTATCTTGGTAACGGCGACACTTGGCATCTTCGAGGGCGTCGTGCATATGATGGCAATTAGGGTCTTCCGCTTGCCAAAGTTCTATTCGCCAGGAATGGTAACTGCCGAGTTGGAGCTTCTGGTGAGTGTGGCGTTGATTGTGTGGTTGGAGCAGAACAACCTCGCATCGGCAACCGATTATGTCTTGGGTGTTGTGATTATGATTGCTTGCTTTGTGGCAATGCAACGCACGCTTGTATGGATGGTTGGAATGAAGTATAGCGACCTTCCCAAATACATTCGCAAACAGTGGCAAAATAGACAAAACTAATTAGAGTTATATTTACTCTCTATCCCACGATTTCTGCTTGTCCTCGTCAGTAATTGGTCGCACGACACGGCATGGATTACCCACTGCAATCACATTCGAGGGGATATCCTTGACCACCACCGAGCCGCCACCAATCACGACATTCGAGCCGATAGTAACACCCGGCATAACCTGCACGCCAGCACCAATCCATACATTGTCGCCAACAGTAATGGGGTAGGCATACTCCAATCCTTGATTTCTGCGCTCGGCATCAATAGGGTGTCCTGCAGTGTGAAAGCCGCAGTTGGGGGCGACAAAGACATTACTGCCGAACTTGACCTTTGCACCATCCAAAATCACTGTATTGTGGTTGGCAAAGAAGTTCTCGCCAATCTCAATATTGTAGCCATAGTCGCACCAGAAAGGGGCGACAATCGAGAAACTATCACCTGCAGTCTTTCCCAACAGCCGACGCATAATCTGCTGCTGCCCAGCGGTATCCGATGGCCGCAGATGGTTGAAGTCGTAGCACAGCTCTTTGGCCACCTTACGCTCCTCGATAAGCTCCGTATCGTTGTTTGCATCATATAGCATCTGACGCAACATCTTCTGCTTCTCCGTCATCCTGAAAATCTTTTTGTGTAAATTATTCTACCACTCCCCGAGCCACTTGCAACGCTCCGAGATTTGGCGTTGGGTGATTTCGCTACGCTGTGACATATCGAAGCCGTGCATTGTGCCTTTGGTTTGGGAGTGGGTGGTAGCCACGCCTGCATTTTGCAACCTTTTCGCAAACTCGTTGCCCTCGTCACGAAGACAGTCGAACTCTGCGGTTTCGATATATATTGCGGGCATCTTTTGCAGTTCGTTCGGGGCAAGATCAAGCAACGATTTCTCCGCTACACCTTGCAGATAATACTCCCACATCTTCTTATTTAACTTGCTGTTCCACACAGGAGTATCACTAAACTTTGCCATACTCTCGGTGCGCATCGAGCAATCGACAACGGGGTAAATAAGCATCAATTTCGCAGGAGGCACGTCGCTGCCAAGTACCGTCTTTATGGCAAGAAAACCACCTGCCGAGTCGCCAACAATGGCAGTTCTCGAGGTGTCAATACGGAGCATCTGAGCCTCCGCTGTCATCCACCGCCACGCATCCACGCAATCGCCGAGCGGGATGCCGTATGCGTTGTTGTGTGCCGTGCGGTAATCGACCATCACTACCACCGACCCCGTACGCCGAGCATACTCCTTGGCAAGGTCGTAGTGGTATGGCGCACCCTTGAACACAAAGCCTCCACCGTGCAAAAAGAGTATCGCTGGGCGTGGAGCACTGCTACCTTTGGGCGTAATCACCCACGCACCGAACTTCTCGCCATCGGCCGTTGATATAATCCTTATTTTGTTGATTGTAAGCTCTTTATTAGAAGTCATACCCTTTGGCATCGCCGCAAGAAAGGCGTTGCCTATGCCAAGCACCCCACGCCCGAGAGGTGCGGTGATGCGACACGCTGCACGAAAATCGTCGTGTATAAGATAGTCTGTTTGAGCCATAGTTGCCAGTGGTACAAAAATAAGTAAAAGCAAGCCAATCAGTCGCTGCATATTGTTAGTCGTGTTTTCCCCAGCCAAAGTTACGCATTTTTTCGATACGAACGTTGCTTGGCAAGGCGTGGAGGTATTTAACATCTATATCACCACACTCAATATCGGGACTCTAAGTCTACAAAGATAATGAAATTGATCTGATATACAGTGATAAACGATAAATGCCGATGATAAGGACCAATAATTAGACACAGAATAATCTGTTGCCAGAGCACCATAGTACGGCTTTTGTATATATCTTTGTAGTCCGAAAGCTGAAACTCCAATGAAAACACTGAGTAAAAACGCCATTGTAGGCTACCCTGCCGGCATTATTACCGGCATCACATATGGACTCAATCCGCTGTTTGCCGTGCCCCTGATGAATAAGGGGGCTACTATCGAGTCGATACTCTTCTTTCGATACTCATTTGCCGTCGTTCTGCTTGGTGCGTTCCTTCTGCTCACCAAACAGAGTTTCAAGATTACGGCACGGCAGGCGGGCGTATTGCTTGCGCTTGGTCTGCTATACACATCGAGCAGCCTATTTCTATTTGAGGCCTACAACTACATCGCATCGGGCTTGGCAACCACGCTGATATTTCTATATCCCGTGCTGGTGGCGATTATTATGGTCTTTTTGCGTGTCGTGCCCTCGTGGCCCGTGTGGCTTGCCATTGCTGCGACATTTGGTGGCGTGATAATTATGACACAGGGCAGTGGCGGCGATGCGATAAATCCGATTGGCGTTCTGTTGTCGCTCGGCTCGGCATTGGTATATGCGCTCTTTATTGTCATTATCAACCGCAGCAAGGCCATCGCCACGATATCGAATACACTGCTCACGTTCTATGCCCTAACAGTTGGAGCAGTCATCTTCCTGGGTAAAATCGCCTTTTCTAATACCGAAATAACAGCGGGCATAACTACGGGCGGCGACTGGCTGAACTTGGTGGGGTTGGCGCTGCTGCCTACAATTGTCTCGACCGCTACGCTTGCCATAGCAACGCGCAATATCGGAGCTACGAAGGCTTCAGTGCTTGGCGTATTTGAGCCGATTACCGCCATCCTTGTCGGCACACTGATGTTCGGCGAACCACTTACCACCAACATAGTTGTCGGCATAGGCATTGCCATTGTCGCTGTAACCTTTATGATATCGGTAACAAAACGCTAAAATAGCCTGTCAGAGCAACACCCCCAAATTTTTGCGAACCATTTTTCGGGATCAGTCCGAAAACCCCGTGGGCAGCTCAATTCATTTAGGACCATTAGGACAATAGGACATTACGAGGTCGGGTATCAGCTGTTGTTTCGGCCGCTGGTGCTTTGGCCGCAACAGTCTTAATTGTCTTAGTGTCTTTATTTTTTAAGACCATTGGGACCATTAAGACAATAAGACCATTACGAGGTCGGGTATCAGCTGTTGTTTCGGCCGTTAGCGCTGTTGGCCGTTGGCGCTTTGGCCGTAACCATCTTAATTGTCTTACGGTCTCATTGTCTTTATTTCGGCAGAGCCTGAAAATTATGTAGAATATTCCAAGTCCTAAAGTTCCCACTTGCCACATGGGTATACTTTTATATACCCGTGTGATGTGAGGTGTCTTTGGGCTGCAAGGGCTAATGAAAGTCGTGGGTATACTTTTATATACCCGTGTGGTAGTGTGTGCCATTCTAAAAACAATGAGTGATAGCAGGTGTCATTCTGAACGCAGTGAAGAATCTCTCGGTGAGTAAGACGGAACGTGCTTTTCTTGAGATCTTTCGCTTAGCGATTAAGATGACAATGAGAAGATTCAAAATTTGCACATAACTTTTTTAATGCTCCACCGGAAATTTACAGAGAGTCATTTTGGCTCACTGTAAAATTCTTCTTCTTTAGATTAGCTAAACTTTATGCTTAACCCCACCTTTTTTCGGGTGCCCCGAAATATATTTACACCCCCAACCCCTGAAAGGGGGGGGGCAACTTGGGATCGCTCGTGGCGAATCTCGTTTTCTGCCTCCAAGCGAAGCCTCCCTTATCAAAGGGAGGTTTGGAGGGATTGTCTATATGGTCGCGGACTCTTCCGCGAAACGCACAAAAAAAAGGATAGCTTTTTGCTATCCTTCGTGCGTTGAGCGGAAAACGAGAGTCTGTCCATCTGCTCCCCACTCTGTATATCAAGCAATTGCCTTTGCCCAGTACTATACTCCCAATTCGAGGGACACTTGGGAGGTTTCAAGGTGTCGTTTTCAGGTCCGACTTTTGCCATGCAAACTTCAGAACTACAGTTGCTTACGACAAATTTACGAATAATTTTTGAATTAACAAAATCGAAGAGAGATGGCCTCTATTTGTAGCCACCTCTCTACGGTTTACTGGACATTAGCACTCGCCTTCGCTTTGCTATTACGCTTATGGGCGATTAGGTTTTGTAGCATCTCCTCGCTGCTTTTGATTGTGTGAGCTCGCAAGCATCGCTTAATCTCCGCAATCTGGTAATAATACTTGTTGCCGATGGTGCTGTAAGTGATTTTGCCGGCACTGCGTAGGCGTTGCAAGGTCTTGTCGCAGATGCAGAGATATTCGCATACCGCCTGCCCATCGACCCAATCATCGTCGAGGGAGCTTTGCTGCTCTAACTTGGCTTTGCGGATGTACTCGTCCATAGCCTCAATTTTGCTAATCAACTGCTGAAAAGCACTGTGTTCGATTGTTAATACTTCCATGGTTCTTGGTTTTATTGGTTTAACATAAGTTTATATCTGTGCGATTTGGGTCGCCTCATAAAAAGGATAGTGACATCCAACCGAAAAGGTTGGACAACAACACAAAAAAGCAGAGGGGTCGCCTCTGCTTGTGGTGGGATTAGATATCCTTATTATCTCCTATTAAGACTACTTAGACCGTCGATAAGTAGCGATATACCATCTATAATTGTCATAGTGCCATGCTTTGCGATTTGATGATTACAATCTTCAATGTGCTGCTGGCACTCTATAACTATATTGTATTCTTCTTGTGTGCAATATCCTCTAAATCTAGCAACGCAAACAATGTAGTTGCATAGTTGAGAAAACTCAACAATCATCGCCTTAAAGCGGGCTATCTGCGAAACATTGTGTACCAACGATACTCCTCCAACAATCATCCTTGCCTTTTCATCCTTCATCGCTGCAACTTTTGCGGCAATGAAAGCAAGGTCTATTACTTCATTCATTTTCTACCCTTTTTTTAATTTGTTACGCAATCTACGAATATCACCCTTTACAAAGTTGTATATTTCGCATCCCAAAAAATGCATCTCTGAACTATACTTGGTAATAGAATCTGCATATTTTGCAAAATTATGTTCAGAGTTTCTGATAGCTTCTGATATTCTAACTGGATCCGATTCGAAATCAAAACCTCCTGCGAAAGCTTGCCCTACAAACTCTTTAAAAGAAGCATACTTACGAACGGCTTCATCTGTAGGCTTATTCTTAAATGCGTGATAATACAGCCATATCTCAAAACTTGGATTGCTTTGGGCTACCTTCCACGCCGAATATTTAGCGGTTTTAAGATCCGTCCAACTAATATTGTCATTCTGTTCTTCGCAGAAACTCCGTAGAATTTTGATTTTATCTTTTTCTTCCCATCTGTCAGTGTCTATTACAAACCAAACGACATCACCCTGTCTGTAATCAAGTTCATATTCGCACATTTCGTTTAAGAACTTGAACTCTGCCTGTTCTTTTAGTTTTACCGGATCCGTCTTACCATCAACGGAAGGTATAGTGATTATTTCCAAGTTGCTTGATAAGCCTTGGAAAAATTTGAAGTAATCTGGTTCAGTAGAAGAACCTTCGCAGATTACATATATTTTATGTGAATCTCTGCAAGGTTCTTTTTTCTCATAATCCCTTCTTCTCTCAATCATACTACCAATGAAGATCTTTGAGGTTAGACAAGAAAGGTATGCCGCCATACCTTCCGTTTAGGTATCCGTTTTCAATGTTCGCTGTCTTATGAATATTGAAGTCACTCAATGGATAGAGTTGAGTGGCCTGATCTGTATCCTTTTGGGCGAACCAAATCTCATCTGGTCTAAATATGTCTTGATCCAGCAATGCAGACTCGTGTGTTGTAAAAATTAACTGTCCTTTAGCACCGTCCCCATGTGATAGTTTTCTGATGATCTCTTTTATCAGTATTGGGTGGATGCTTCGCTCTATCTCATCAACAATATAGACTGCATTCTGCCTTGTAATGGCGTACAGCAATGGCATATATTCGATGATACGGCGAGTTCCGTCGGACTCTCTTGTAATAGGCATCTCTGTAATATCTCCATTGTTGTCAGTATGAATAGCAACAAGAGTTTTAAGTACAACCTGTCCCTGATCATAGATTATATTTGAAACCTCCCCACTTCTATTTCCAAATAGAGGTTGAGGCACACCTGGATATTGTTTTGCGGCATTAACAGCTGCATATAACATCGATCCCGGAATGATTTTATCTTCCTCTACAAGTTCCCTATTTACTTTGAGTTGAGATATGCCCGTATTCATCTCTTGGATAGTAGAATTAACAAGAGCCTCAAACTCCTTATCTGTATCCAAGAAATGAGGAATGAATCCAGTAGTGGCATCAGGCGCTACTACTTGTAATTTTTCTGCGAACCATGAATATGCACTTGCTATAACCGGAAACTCTTGTGCGTACAATTTTCCAACAAATGGGAGTGCTATCATATCTGAGCGGACAAGTCTTTGCAAACCTTCGGCAAATTGCTCGTTATATCCATTTTGGAAATAGTTTTTACTAATCTGAAAGTTCTCTCCATCTCGCTTAAATACAAGCTCATCCTTATTTGTTTTACTGATATATAACTCCTCCAGGCTCACACACTCTCTATCAAACTCAATATGATAATAATATATATTCTTGTTGTAATAGTATTCCACCGCTATTCCCGAAGGTGCGTTGATGCAGGCATTGTCAAATTTGAAAGAGATATTTTCTCCAATAGCAACCTTTTGGAGGCTCTCCTGCATAATCATCTGCTTCAGCAATGCAATGGCAGCTAACAAATTACTCTTGCCAGCTCCATTTGCGCCATAAATGGCTCCTAATCTCAACGCTGTTGCATGCCCGCATTTCACCTTATGATTGTTGTGAGATTGACTCTTACTTGAAGGGAATGTGTTAAACTCAACCGCATTCTTAAATGATGCGATATTCTCAACAATTAATCTTAGTATCATAGTGCTATCCGTTAAATTCTAACGGCAAATATACAATACATATGCCAAATTTCCAAATAATATCAAGTTTTTAATAGTATATTTAACGGTTTGCTGTTATGATTGCATGTTATTTATATCACATATGCCCACTTTACATATTAAATTTTCTGTGCTTAATCGCTATGTGAAGGCGTGTCGTTAATTCGTTGTAAGTATAGAAATATCCGCCAGAAGGCTCGGACAACGACACAAAAAAAGCAGAGGAGTTGCCTCTGCTTGGGGTGGGAAATAAACTAAACTATGTTATATGTTAAGCCCGATTTCAGGGATAAACCATACTTAAATTTAGTTTATTTCTATTGCCCTTAATGATTCTCGATTCAGCTTTTGTCTTCGGTTTTTACCTGAATTTCTGTTCAGAAAAGTGATAACCGGTTTTGTTCGTAAAATCGTTTCACTTTAATTTGTGTATCGTGTTGATGTGTCGAGTGTTACAAATGTTTGTACTGTACTTTTCCCAAAGAGGATAGTCCACTTACGGGTCGTATGCTTTTTTTATAAAAGAAAAATCCGAATTGCTGCGATTTGTCTTGGACTGCAAGATGCTCATAAAAGTTCTATTTAAAACTATTATGGAACAAATAGGGTCATAATAGTTTAATTTGCAACTATTATGCAGTAATAATTTATTCCGGCTTGCAGCTCCGAAATTTCGGTTGAGGGTGAAATAGGGCGAAGAAATATTGCGTAACGATGATAAACAGTAACAAGTGGTTTTATCACCAAGAACAAAAAAACACTCCAAACGAGCGCTTTGTGATAAAATGTTTTATCATCGTTTATCATTGGTATGCAAATTTACTTGCCGATGCAGAAAGTTAAAGTTATTGATAATAAGAGCCTTACAAATTTGAGGCTCAAATACGGCCCAAATATTTGATAAACAGTGATAAATGATGATAGCCTATGATAAAATCCACCACAGATTCGCTATTTTGGTTAAAATATTGCATAAACAGCGGAAAAGGTTGTAGATATACAACCATATTAAAAACTTTTTTTATATATTTGCACTAGATGATAAATGTTTAGTCGTATGAAATACCTAAATATCAAGAAAGCGTTGGCCGCTTGGCAGGAGTTACAGCCATTGTCTGAGAAGGACAGAGATAGGCTTAGTCGTCGTTTTACGGTCGATTTTAACTACAATAGCAACCACATCGAGGGTAACACATTGACCTATGGTCAGACTGAGATATTGTTGCTCTTCGGTAAGGTGATTGGCGAGGCTGATGTGCGTGATGTGCAAGAGATGGCCGCAAGCAATGTCGGACTCCGCATGATGACCGAGGAGGCCAAAGTAAAAGAGACTCCATTGACGCAGAACTTTATCAGAACATTGCATAAGACTCTGCTTCGAGAGGATTATACGGTGCATCGCAATTTGCCTGGTGGCGTTCAAACTAGCTATGTGATACACGCTGGTCAATATAAGATACGCCCCAATAGTGTGATTACGCGATACGGAGATAGGTTTGAGTATGCTTCTCCAGAGGAAACCCCAGGTTTGATGGCAGATCTAGTAGATTGGTACAATAGGGCAGAGCAGGAGGGCAAATTGTCACCGGTAGAGTTGGCCGCGTTGTTCCACTATCGCTACATTCGCATTCACCCGTTTGAGGATGGAAATGGTCGTATTGCTCGACTAATGGTGAATTTTATTCTGACTCGCCACGACTATCCGATGATTGTTGTTCGTAGCCGAAAGAAGAGCGAATACTTGGAGGCTTTGCATCAGGCAGACCTCGAGGTTGGGCCAGTGCCTAGTGATGGCGCTCATGCAGATATCAAAGACATCCGTCCATTTATGAAATACTTCAATGAGTTGGTCGCTACGGAGGTGTATAACGATGTGCTGTTTGTGAGCGAGAAGAATGAGAATGTATGGTGGTACGATGGTGAGCGAATAGCATTCCGCACACCTAACTACACCAAAATATTAAACGCTATGCGTACTGAACCTACATTGACTCTTGCAGACATGAAAGAGATAACGGGTATCAGCATTGCTGCCATTCAGAAGCTACTCGACCAATTGATTCAAAAGAAGTATGTTGAGCGAGGTGAAAACGACGGTAGCTGGAGAGTGTTTATGACGCAGTAAAAGTAGTTTTTAAATGCAATGGTAATTATTGTTGTTTAAAATGTTTGATTTGTTTTTTTAATAGTAACTTTTTAAAACAAATATTAGGAGAGAAATATAAGCGTGTGAACCAATATAATTGAAAGAATTTATGAGAATTATCAATCTTCCGGCACTCAATGGAGATTGTATTCTGGTGGAATTCCAGACTTCCCATTATATCCTTATTGATGGAGGATATGTGGATACATACGAGAACTATCTTTTACCTACTTTAAAAGAAATTGAAGCGCAAGGATGTAAACTTGATGTGGTGGTTGTGACCCATATAGACAGTGACCATATCTCTGGCATCATCAGGTTGTTGGAAGATATGCCAATCGGGATAGGAGAAATATGGTATAACGGTTACAGACATATTCAGTCAGTGGCTGTCACCACGGAAGAAAAAGAAACGTTTGCTCATAGAAGTATCTGCAAGGAGAGTCAATCAGAAGAATGCAAACCAATTAGTGCTAAACAGGGGTGTACCTTGTCTGCACTTATAGCACGAAACGGGATTCCTTGGAATATACCGGGGAAGGGTAACGCCATTATGGCACCAATGTCCTTTACTTTAGGAGATGCTATCATTCACGTCCTTTCTCCCAATAATGAGGACATGGGAGTTCTTGAAAGTTTTTGGAAGAAAAGGCTGATTAAAGATGGATTGCTTAAAAAGGCTCACAGCGAAGAGTACTGGGATGATGCTTATGAGTTTAGTCTTAGCAAAGATATGCCAGGATTTCATTTCCATGAGAAAAAGGTATCTAAGAGTTACGATCTGCTTAAGTTGTGTAAGGAAGTTTACGAACCAGATGGTTCAGCAAGCAACGGCAGTTCCATTTCATTCGTGCTTGAGACTAAAGGGAAGAGATTACTGTTTTTAGGAGATTCACATGCGGAAACTGTGGCGGCTTCTCTGAGGGCTCTTTACGGTGAAGAGAAAGCGCCATATATATTTGATGTGGTGAAACTGTCTCACCATGGTAGCTATAACAATAATTCGCCAGAGTTATTTAAATTGATAGTTTCAGACAAATGGTTGGTTTCCACGAATGGAGATAAGTATAACCACCCCGATATGCCTGCGCTAGCACATATCATTACTAAGGGTAAAGGTATGAAGATATATTTCAATTATGACTTACCAATCTGCAAGGAGCTAAGTGATGGATTATACCACAAAGATTTTGACTTTGAAATCATAACTCCTGAAGGAGAGAGCGGCATCCAAATCGAGATATGATATGTATGAGAAGCTGATAGTACAAGTTATCTGTGACAAGGAAATAGGAACTGCATTCTATGTGGCTCCTGATCTATTATTAACAGCATGGCACACTGTAGAATCATTCAAAAATGATGGAAATAACGTGGTGAAGGCTGTTGGGGGCGATTTGAAGTTTGTGGTAGATAAAATATATGAGAATGCAGATGTCGCAGTGTTGAAGGTGCAGGGAAAAACATCAGAAGAGTATTTGCCTCTGCTATCTCATCATATAAGAATTGGAGAAAGTTGCATTACGTTTGGATATCCTGATACAGCCAAACTGAAAGGACGGAGGATTAACGGCAAAATCAATCAGAAAGTATTAGATTCGACTGCAGATTATAATCTTCTGACTGATGACACGGGAGACTGTCTTAACTATAGCGGCATGTCGGGCGCTCCTGTTTTTCAGGGCGACAATGTTGTGGGTGTTGTCATAGAACAAATAGGGAACAGCATAAACCTTGTGAGTGTCCAAAAATTGAATGATATTCAAGAAGAAGGGTATCTGCCAATAGAAACAGAGCAGGGGGTGACAACAATACCAGCGTCAATAGCGCAAGATGTTGAGGCTTCACAACCGAATTTTGAAGTCATTAAAGCTTTGGATGAGCGTCTTACAGAAAGAAGTAGCAAGTGGGTTTTGTTGTATGGATCACCAGGCTGTGGCAAGACCACATTGACCGCTTACTTTGAGTCGGGATACGAGAATTTGGAAGTATTAGGTCGGTTCTTCTTTAAGGTGCCTAATGATACGCGTAGTCGAGCAGAACGCTGCTCTCAAGGGTTCTTTGTTAACTGGTTAGAGACCATTTATGCAAATCGTACAGGCGCTGAACTTGTAAAGTCCTCATTTGAGGATAAACGTAATGGGATAGCAGGATGGCTAAGGGTAATCAGCCGTGTATTATTAAACGAAGGTAAACGTGGTGTAATCTTTATTGACGGACTGGATGAATTGTCAACAGAAAATGCCAACCGCGTAGATGATTTCCTTTCGCTAATTCCCGACACGCTGCCTGATAATATCAGCATAGTGTTGTCTTGCATTACAAAAGAGATACTGCCTGCCAGTGTAATCGGGAGAATTGCTGCGGACGACTATATTGAAGTTACGCCATTGAAAATGGCTGCTTGCGAATCGTTCATACAAGAAAACAGCGGCGAGTGGTCTAAGCCTTACTCGTTTATACAAGCTGTTGCTGTTAAGACAGAGGGTCATCCCCTATATATGAACTATCTCTGTCGCTATATTTATGAAACCTTTAATGAGACTACCAAAGAATGCGAACTGAATGACTGGCTGATGAGTTTGCCTACTATTAATGGAGATATCCGCTCTTATTATGAAGCCGTCTGGAAGAAGGCGGATCCTAAAGGTGTCGTATTCGAAGTACTGGCTTTGTTGTCTCAAACAAGAGGACCTATCGAAGAGGAGCATTTGATAGGTATGATGAAAAGTCCAAACCCCTTTGAATTCAAGTCGGTTACCAAGGAGTTCTGGCATTTGTTAAAAGAGAAAGACTCCGAAGTATATGAAATATATCATAGCTCATTCCGGCTTTTCATCACGGGGAATCTTTCAACTATTATTAATTATACCAATGACCAGATAGCGGCCTATTGTGACGCTCATAAAGAACAAATATATTCTATAGAAAATCACTTGCATCACGTAGTTAATGGCAGCGATGTGAGGAAAGGTCTAGCTATGTGTAATCAGAATTGGGCGGACCAATGTGCCATAAACGACGTGTCGCCAGACCTGGTAATGCATGACATCAAAGAATGCCTGTCGCTGGCTGTGGACAACAATCTTCCAATTGAGGTCGTAAGGCTGATGCTGCTAGCGCAACGTATAGAAATGCGTTGTGACTCAATCATGGTGGATAATGCAAAAGAGGTGGCGGATATAAAGATACTTATGGGGAAACCTGCAGTGGCACTGAAGTATCTGGTAAGGGACAATAGTCTCTTAGTGGGCATTGATACGGCGATTTCCTATTTGCGCTGTTTGTTTGAATTAGGGTATGAGGATGAGGCGTACTCCTTATCGTGTGCTATAGAGGCAGCCATCAGGAAGGAAATAAACAAAAACATTGGAAAAAAATCCAGCCCATATGTATTTGTGCTCAAAGGTCAATTGATGGTGGAAGGAATCCTGGCGGGATATGAAGATCCTGCCCATTTGCCACACTACCTCAGTTTTCTCAATCGTCTGATAGAAGGAAAAGACGAAGGGACCATCAAAATGAAATCGATGATTCGCGAGATGATTTTAGCCTATCAGATTTCAAATGAACTGCGATCCGGCAAAAAGATTGACATAGGGCAGCATTTGAAAAAATATGAAATTGACTGGGATGAAGAGTTTCTTATGTTCTTCGTCAAGGTCATAGCGTTATATGATCATACAGATGCTGGGTTACATGCCATTGGTCACAATGAAGCCTTCAATGACTGTCTGAGACAGGTTGAGGAAGCCATGTTAAGCCACACCTTTAAGTTTTGTGAAGATGAACTGAAGATGTTACCTAGTGGTTTGATTGATAAAATAATCCGTACGGATATCGTTCAAAAGATACTGAAGGATTATGGACCCAATCCCGGATCTTTTGTATTCAGGAAGGATAACGGTGTTGATGTTGATGCCGATTCGCTGAATCATTTCTATCAAGAGAGTCTGTATTTGGCATATCTCGATGAAGAACTGACTTGCCCGGCACTGAACCGCAACTATCATGGTGACATCAGTTGGGCAAGATATATTGAGGCCTTAGTGGCTCGGACTGCATACGTCAATGGAGTCCTCTACAGGAAAAGAGCGGCTGGCGAGGATTATCAAGAAATGTATGCTCCAGTCAAGGAGATTATTGACTTCATGGATTTTTCCTTTGAACAGCGTGTGAGATGGAAGCGGAGCTACTTGTTGCCTGAAGAGTTAATCCCATTTGTATATGACAAACTGGCTGAGATATACAAAGAGTTTTTTGTGGACAAGATCAATGACTTTATGGTGCATTTGCAAAATAGGATGTCTGACCAACTATCCTTATATAGAGAGGGCTATTGTGCCATATTAATCAGACTGACTGTTATATTTGCTCCAAGTGAGCAAACGCGTGGCATAGCATTGTATTTAGCAGACGAGGCCGTAAAATATATTGAATATGCTGTACAGAATCGCAGCGAGCGTTGCGGTTATTTACTGCAGATATGCCGTGAATATGCCTTAATGGGAGAGAATGATAAGGCAACTGTCGTTTATCACGAAGTGATGCGTAGTTCCATGGGGCCGGAATGGTATAAAGAGGCACAATTAGAGTTTATCAACCGCTTCAAAAGTTTAGATGTAGCTTTTGATAAAAAACAGATTGCCCACTTGGCGGCTATTTTCGAGGAAGCATCAGGTGAAATGACCTTCCAACGATACGTTAGGCAACAAAAGAATACTTTTGTTGCAACAATTGCAAAAACGTCATCGTTAAAAGACGCAATAGCATATTATAAGTTTGAGACACTTCCTGCTGCGGACCGAATTGTGAAAAATGCAGAGGAGTGGAAGGTGGATATGCCGAAGGTCGGTGAAGGTTATGAACTTGGATGCAACCATCTGATAGAAGCAAGTGCAATTTGCCAACTATTAGAGGAATGTAAAGAAGTATCGCCGTATATTCGGTATTCAATAAGTGAATTGTTCTGGGATAACTGGGACAAGATGCATAACGATTACCAATATGCTGAGCTTCATGCAGGTATTTTCACTGTCTTGGGAGAAAATAAGGTGCAGGAAGATTTGTTGCCCAGAATGGCAGAATACTTTATTGATGAGTATAACCACGATAGAAAAGGTGATTATCTAAATGAACTGGAACGTTTGAAGATTCCGACAGCAATCCTTAATGAGTTGGAAGGCAAGTTAGAAGAGTTGGGCTATAAATGGATAAGGGCCTCCAAGAATAGAAAAAATGATGTGATAGAGGAGGAACACATTGAGAAGCTCTCAGACTTGCCTACTAGCCAAGCTATTCTTGAGAAATGTAGGAAAGATATAGTCTCACCATTAGGTAGCTATTGGTATTCGCTGAGTGAAATCATAAGTCCACTTGTCAGAAAAACGGATTTTAGTTTCAATGAGCTATTTGAGGTGGTGACAGGACATTATGATATCAATGTTAGGCCATCCGCGGAACAATTTGAGAAGTTTAATTGGTTTGTAGGAAAACTGGAGGAGAGTGATAAAGACGAACAAATGATTCATTTGTTAATCTGGTTCTTTTTACACCCCGACAGAACTATTTCGTCTAGAGCCTTTGAATCGATTTGTTGGCTTGTCAAATTTGATGAGAGAGTAATTGATTGCTTGATTGATGAGGTCGTGAGCCCGTCAGAGATTGGACTAGCTACGCAAGCATCTGCTGTATTACTTGAAATGGCAAAGGATAATCCTGATAAGGTATTGGCTCATACGAAGATGAAAGATAATGAGGCGCAATTACTACATATTCCTCTTTTTTCTGTTTCCAGGAATCTCTATGAGATGGCTAAAATATTTGCTGAGAAATGTGGCTATGCCGACCTGTTAAATGAATTGAAGTCAGTGATTCCCGAATCATTACCAGATAAGGGAGATGTATGGATTGACTTTGAAGATAAGATGTTTGTAGAACATAAGATTGATAAGCTCAATAACCTGAATGTTACTGGTAGAGATTTCGCAACGCAGTATCTTGATGAAGTACATGCTATGGCTAAGAATGGGTCTATTAGGATGCTGATTCGGTCAGACGTATACATCCAGAGGAGTTTTTATTTGGATTATTCACCTAAAGGAAGATACAGTCGGATAATGGAGAACTTGTTTGACAAAATTCTCTATAGCAAAGTGGATAACGCAAGGGCTGGGTACGTGTATTACGCAATCAATGATTTTTAGTATGGCAAAAGACCTGTATTCATCATATCCAGAGAGAAGTACTTTGAAAGAGGTGCCAATCTTTTGAGAGAGTGTTTAGAGAATGACCGCATTCATTTTTCTATAAGTGTTGCTAGTCAAACTACGGATTCTATTATGCGTGTGAGAGTTCTGCCCAACGGGAGGTTAAATCTTGGAACAGTTGATGAATTTGTAAGATCAAGTTTTCATATGATAGCATCAGACATATTTAATCAAATTCATGAAAGAGAAGAGTAAATACGGTATGCCGCCACCTAATTCAAGAGCGTCCTTTGAGCATAATATATTTTTATTGATTGATGACTTAGAGCAGCATGCCGGAGATGAAGCCTTTTTGGCAAACCGTGCATGGGCTTTGAGTGACTCGTTGGAACATGCACGGTATCTTCCCAACAGAAGAATAGAAATAGCCAATATAGACGAAAGAATACGCAATTTAGCCAACATGATGGACTGGATGAAATATTTACCTCCGATACAATTTGAAAAGAATCATAATAATGACTGAGATAAAACAACTGTTTGCGGAAGAGTTAACCTTGCTGAAGAAGATTCAAGAATACGGTAAAGAGCGTTCGCATGGTAAACTGGAACGGGTTGAGAAGGTTAAGCTACTCTTGTTATACCGTATCTACTCAAACCTGTATTCATCACTGCTGTTGACTGCTCATGTCTTGAAAACAGGAAAGATTTCATTATTTCAGTTACCGATAGGATTGTTGTTGCGTTGTTGCTTTACCGATTGCTTGTTTGCCATATACATACAGCGTGCTAATAAGAAACAGGTTTACGAGGAACTGGATCTAAGAACAATAGAGTATGCCAACTCGATGTTAGAGCGCAAAGAGGTATATAGAGATCAAATAAAAAGTACGGGAATTATATGTGATGATGCCTTTATAGACCATTTGTGGGAGTTAACAATGGAGGACAATTTCTTGGGACTGCTGACACTTGACGACGATCAGGAAAAGTTGACTGTAATAAAGCGATCAAAACAACAATTGAAAGATGAAGGTTTTTCAAGGGCAAAGGGCGTTAAGACCAAAGATATTGTAGACTTCTTGATTAGTATTCCAGAGCTTAGAAAGGTGGTAACACGATTGTACCACTATTACAAGTATTTCTCTCAATATGAGCACTTCTCGGAAAACGGACAAGCTGATGTGCTCGCGTCATCGGAAAAGGCTGGTAATGATAATATCCATTTACCATCGGCTATCAAAGCATTGAGCGCTGGGGTGGAGATAGCAATGAATAATTATGGATAATAATTAGTAATTACATCATCTTATTATTGCTTCACGGATTTGTGTTGGTGAGAGGTGGGTATATAACTACATAAACATCCAACCAAAAGCCGAAAATACTCCTACTCTAATAATAGTCTAACTATTAAACAGCAAGCAAATGAGAAGGAGTAAATTTAGAAGGCCGTGCAAGGTGCTTATATTCAATGGCGCAAGGGTGTTAGTGGCGATTGTTCGGTCATTGCATTGTGCCGCTGAATTGACGCACGAAAACAAATCGGCAATACACAATTGTTGCACAGGCAAATCGGTCCGTTCGGGAGCATATTATTACCGCCAACTGCACCCTGATATCCTATTGGAGATGGATGATTTGGACAATCTGACACTGAAAGAGTATGACGATTTGTGTGGCATCAAACGAAAGTATATCTCAACACGGAAGATGGCACATATTCGTCAGAGGGCAAGGGATAGGCAGAGGGAGAAGATTGTCACCTCCCACAAGGAAATGAACTAATAACGGCAACTATCAAAGCATTAGTCGGTTGCGACGATGCGCAAAATAAATGCCCACTCTATTGTCCTTCGCTCATCTCGCTATTCTTCGGTATTTTTCCAAGTCTGCGAGGTGGACATTTAATTTTAGTGGTCGCCACGAGACTCACTTGGGGAAAATATCACTAACTTTGTGGGAGAATTAAAAACAACTCAATATGTCAGAGAAACAACCACAAATACTAATCTTCAACGCCGAGAGAGAGTTAGTGGCAATTGCGAGGTCTATCCGCTCCGCTGCTGAACTTACAAAAGTTGCTGAAAACGAAATCAAACTCTGCTGCGAGAATCGGTTAAGCATCTTCGGACAATGTTGTTTTCGATACAATGTCAAGCCATTAATTGCAGATGATACACTCAATAAACTGAATATTGAAGAGTACGACAAGCTCTGTGATTATGAATAACGAAAAACATCCGGCGAAGGTGTAAAATTTAATACACCTATACCAAGCTGAGGTGTATTTTACACCTCATTAATAACAACCGTCATTCTCTCCACATTTCCATAGTACATTATTTGTATTTACACTTTTTGTAATAACAATTTGTGTAATTACATATTTTGTACTATATTGCAAAAACATACAAAAGCTGATTATGGAGGCTCCTTTTATCTATGGCAGAATAGCAACCGATGAGAATTTCATAGACAGAAAGGTGGAAACAACCAACTTGGTTTGGAATTTCGTGTCGCTTAGCAATACAATCATTATCTCGCCCCGTGGTTGGGGCAAGAGCTCGCTTGTAAACAAAGCTGCAAAGTTAGCGATGGAGCAGGATAGCAAATTGCGTATCTGTCATATCGACCTTTTCAATGTGCGCAATGAGGAGCACTTCTATTCTTTGCTTGCGCAGAAGGTTATTGCTGCGACATCAACCAAGTGGGAGGAGGCTGTCGAGAATGCGAAGAGTTTTTTCTCGCACCTTGTGCCAAAGATTTCTATTGGTACTGACCCGACAAATGAGGTGTCAATCGATTTCGACTGGGAGGATGTAAAGCGCAATCCAGACGAGGTGCTTGACCTTGCCGAGAAAATTGCACAGAAGAAGGGACTCAAAATTGTGATTTGCGTTGATGAGTTCCAGAATATTGCAGAGTTTGCAGATCCTGACTATTTCCAGAAGAAGTTGCGCTCGCATTGGCAGCAGCATCAGTGCGTTGCATATTGCCTTTATGGTAGCAAGCGCCATATGATGTTGGAGGTGTTCACTCACTCGTCTAAACCATTCTATAAGTTTGGCAACCTGATGTTCCTTGACAAGATCGAAACGCCATACCTTGTGGAGTGCTTCAATAGCCGATTTGAGGATACGGGCAAGAGTATTAATGAGGATGCAGCCCACTTAATCGCAGAACTTGTAGACAACCATCCTTATTACGCACAGCAACTTGCACAGCAGTCGTGGTTGCGAACAAAGGATATCTGTACGGTTGAGATAGTGCACGAGGCACACGCCGCATTGGTAGAGCAGTTAAGCCTATTGTTTGTAACGATTACCGAGACTTTGACAACACAACAACTGAACTACCTTAAAGCCCTTATTGCAGGTGAAAAGGCTATTAGTTCAACCGATGTGATGCACCGCTACCAGATATCGTCGCCGACATCTGTGGCTCGCTCAAAGGCAGCTCTTATCAAGAATGATGTATTGGATAACAAGGCTGGCGAGATCTCATTCCAAGATCCTATCTACGCCTATTGGTTGAAGACTGAGTATTTTGCAAAATAAAAGAGGATTTCCTGTAAACGCGAAAAGACTCTGCTAAGGTTTGAATATAACTTTAGCAGAGTCTCTTTTTATTCTACACCTCAATAAACTTCTTGCCATCGAAGCCACCGAGGTTCTCTCAGTAGTAAACATAACCGAGCTGGTTGCAGACAATGCGAGTATTGCCGATTGTTGCATCTATGTTGGCGTGCGAGTGTCCGAGAATCCACACATCAATACGACTATCTGCTATGAAGTCGCCTAACTCCGTTGCGAAGGCACTATTAAGTAGGCTACCTTTATGCTGAGGAGCTAAGACTGCCAACGATGGCAGATGATGGGTTACTACCACGATACGCTCGGCGGTGCTCTCCGCAACGCTCTGCTTGATAAAGTCCAGACATTTCTCGTGCTCGGTATTAAAGTCGGTAGGTGTAAAGTGGCGACCATTGTACAGAATCTGCCGAAAGTCGTTCATGCCGCGATGCACAAAATATTCGTCCTCGGGGCGAATGTGCGACCAAAGGGTCGAGAGAATGAAATCGACATTATCAATCCTCACAACCTTGTTCTGGTGGTAATGTACATTCGGCAATATCTTACGGCTCCAACTGTCGCCATAGGCTAATACATTGCCATTACCATAAAACTCGTGGTTGCCGGGCACCAACAACACCTCACGATAATTTGCTGATGCCCACTTCCAGAATCTCAGATTTGGCAATGTCCTATCGCGCAGGTAACCAGTATCGCCTGCAAAGACCAACACATCACCCGCAACCTCAAACGGCTCGCTCTTTATAAATCTCGAATTATCTGACAACTCCAAATGTATATCAGATGCAAATTGTATTTTCATAGTTATCAGTTCTTTTAACTTTTTGTATAAATCAATTCATACTCCTCCGCATTAGACTTGTTATCTAATATGCCCTTAGCGAAATAGAACTTATTGTATT
>JAFQTX010000033.1 GCA_017408825.1 Alistipes sp. | reverse complement strand
TTAGTGCGGTTTCCCCTTTAGCCCGCCGTGGCGGGCGCACTACTCTTTAACAAGCGATAGCTTGCGATCTACCCTTTAGCTCGCCTATGGCGGGCGCACTACTCTTTAGTGCCGACAGGCACGAACTACTCTTTTCACTACTCTTATATGCAAAAAAAAGCGCCCGGCCGAAGCCGAGCGCAAAATGTTTAAGGATGTTCTATTAGTGAACCTGAGTGCCATCAACCCAAATGTCGAACTTGTCTGTTGCAACCTTGGTGTTGTTGTTAAGCTCATTCCAAAGACCGCCGTTGATATCAGCAAAACCAGTAGCTGTTGTCTCAGTAATCTTAACATTACCAGAGATACCAAGCTCGGTGTGCATCTGGATAGCTGCCTTATCAGTTGCAGAATCTGATGAAGTGAATGAACACTTGTTAACATTGAGGTTGTAAGCCTTTGCAGACTCGCTGTAGATGCAGATACCCTTACCAGCAGTAGCAAAAGTAGAGTTCTTAACATTTACAGTTGAGTTATCATTACCATAGTAGTAGATGCAGTAGCCATCGAAACCGCTTGAAGTGTTAAGAGTGAATGTACAATCCTCGATGTTTGCCTCGTAAACGTTGAGACGAAGACGGTTTACATTACAGTTCTTAAGGTTGAAAGCAGTAGCGTGGTGAACAAATGCAAATTCCTGCTCAGTGTAACCCTTACCTGCATTGAGGTTGTAAGTCAAGTTCTCGAGAGTTACGCTCTTGTCCTGAAGATAGATGCTATTCTCAAGGTTCAAAACTACATTAGCCTTGTCTACACCTTTCAAAGTAACATCGTTAGCTACGAAGTTTAAGCCAGAAAGCTCGTAGTTACCAGCAAGGAGAGTGACCTTATTTGCGCCAGCAGCCAATGCGTAATTCAAACCATTAGTATTAGATGCCTCATACTTAGTGTTTGTCATAGTCAATGTAGCATCGTTTACAGCCTGAACACCCTCGTTATAGACATCGTCATGGTTGGCATTTGATACGTCGATTGTGCAATCTGTAAGGGTCAAATCTACATATGAGCGAATCAACGCATACTTGCCGTTACCATGCAATGAACAATTCTCAAAAGTTACCGAGTTAAGTGAAGAACCGAAAGAGTTCCAGCCATATAGGTGGCAATTCTTGAAGATAACATCACCCGAACCACTGTCGAAATGGATTGAGTATGCGCCACCCTCGTTGTTGAATGTACAACCCTCGAAGATAACAGTACCATCAACACCATTACCATAGCTTGAGCCTGATACTTCAGCGTTTCGGATAGTAACAGTTGTACCTGCAGGGATCTTACTTGCTGATAGACCATAATCAAGGTCGCCGATGTTTGCACCGTTAGCGTCGATAACAACATTAGTCTCACCATCTGCAAGGGCTGAGTCCAAAGCCTCTTTAATCTCCTCCTTGTCAGCTACAACCTCTGGGCCCTTAACTGTAATGAAGGTCTTGGTGTGAGCATCAAACACGCTCTCAAGGTAATCCTTCATCTCGGTGTTTACCACGTAGATAGTGAAGTTAGGATAAGGCGCTGCAGCATTGAGGAATGTGTTAGACTCAATAGTGAACGATGGAGCGTTGATATAGATCTCCTCCAGATCCTCACAATCGCGAAATGCCTGCTTGCCAAAGTAGGTTACACCCTCGTGGAACACCACCTTCTTCAAGCCTGTTTCGCGCAAGCAGTCTGCCTCGATACGAGTAACACCAGCTGGGATCTCAATTGACTCAAGTGCACGACAGCCATAGAATGTGCCCATACCAATAGTTGTTACAGATGCAGGAATATTGATATTCTTAAGTGCAGAGCATGTCTGGAATACACCTGTGCCAGTAGCACCAATAGTTGTAAGTGTACTTGGCAATGTAACGCTCTCAAGTGCATAGAAGCGGCGGAATGTACGGTCGTACAATACGCCTACGCCCTCCTCAATAACAACCTCCTTAATGGTGTTGTTTTCCTCTGCACCTGCAACATTTCGACGGATAATACCATTCTCAAACAGAGAGCCCAAAGTGACCTCTGTGCCATCCTCGCTTACGCTCTTAGTGATACCATAAGAGTCGCTCTTTATAGTGTTAGTGAAGCCATAGATAATACCATCTACATCTGGAATGAATGTGTTATTCTGATTGTAGATGTTGAGGTTAAGCAATGCCTTCTGTGCAGCAGTCTTATCAGCGTTGTTGCCAAAATCGGCCAATGTGTAGTTGTGTACCCAGAAAGCATATTTGCCACCCTTCAATGTAGAGTTTTTGATGGTAACATTGTTCATATCGGGACCCGAGTTGAATACACGTACAGCAATGTATGTAGACTCCAAAGTAGAGTTATCTACGTTCAAAGTTACCTCGCCCCAGTTGTTGAGGTGAGCAACAAAAGCCATATCCGAGCCACCCAAGTTCTTAGCAGTAACGCTATCAAGGTTAAGAACGCCACCAGCAGTTACATTAAATACATTGGTAGAGTTGTTCCACTCCATATTGTTACCCTCATGCTTGCACTCGATAGCACCATTCTTTATGCTCAAAGTACCGCGAACATCAATCATATCGTAGTTCTTGCCTGTCTGAGAAGAGGTTGCTGAGAGCGTAAAGCCTCCAAGGTCGATATTTATCTTTTCTCCAGCTTTAATTGCAAGTGATGGATCAGTTGTGGCACGTGTAGCCAATGTGCCAGCAGTAAGGAGGTCGTTAAGGTCAATGTTGTCCTCTACGGTGATATTCTCAATGCCCTTGTTGATAGCATCGAGGAGCTCCTCAGCGGTGTCTACGTTAGCGAATGTCTTGCCATCCTCCTTGCCGCTCTCGCCAGCGAAAGCATCGTCGATAGTAACGTCGAAGCCCTTGCCGTCAGTCAAGATGTTACCCTTGATTGTTGTTAGGTAGTTGCGCTTAGCGTAGATATCAGTGTTGAATGCATTCTCCTTGATAAGGTCGCCATTCTGGTCATAAACCTTGAGCTCGAACTGAACAGCATCGTTCTCGGCGAAGAAGTAGTCGCTGAATAGGGTCATATCGGCACCCGCAGCGGTATTCTCACCATATGAAGCGATAGCATAGTTCTCGTGCTTGATGTCACGGTTCTTAGAGTCGCCGATAGCCTTGTCAAACAGCGCATTGAATGCGTTGTAGTGCTGAACCTTATACTCAACAGTAGCCTTTGTAGGCACGATGCCGAGGTTGTTAAGAGCCTTCACATCGGTAGTCACGACACGTACCTTAGCGAAAGGACGCTTCAGGGTGATGTTGATATTGCTTGCACCGCTGTAGTCCTCGATAAGCTCGGTAGCGGTAAATGCATCACGGCTCTCGTCCATAGCCACCCACGTGTTGTTGAGCTTGATATTTGCGAGGTCCTCAGTGTTGTAGTGGTTGTCGATGTCACTCTTACCGTTTGTAACCACGTCAGCCCAAACCACAAACTGATAGTCTCGCTCAGGAACAAGGCGTACCTCGAAAGCTACGCTCTTGTCGTCGCTATACTCCACGAGGCGCTCTTTCGATGCGGTGTACTTAGCCTCACCATTCTCCATGGTCTTGTAGTAGACCTGAAGGATGTAACGCATAGTGGTGTTGTCGTCCTTCATGCCGAGCACGCCATTGTCGAACACGCCGAGTGCGCTGTTGTTGCCACCAGCACGTGTCTCCGCCTCAGGAACTGCAACGTTGATGGTAACGAGCTGCTCGCCACCAACATTCACGTCGAGACCCTCAGGCTCTGTCTGGCACGATACCACGCCGAGTACCAATGCCGCTAAAGCTAAAAATCTTGCTTTCATAAAAATGGGAATTTAGTTAATAAAAATGTTTGTAAAATATGTTTTATGGTTTAACACTTATCTTCCACCTGGGGAGTTGTGTGGTTTTCGTTTTATCGCTTTTTTATATCATTGTTACACTCAATCGTTGTATGAGCGGTCATAGATAATTTGCTACATCACATATTGGTATTTGCCTGCATAGCCACGCTCACTGCCATAAGCAATAAACGGGGCGTATGCTACAAACATAATACCTAAAACACCACTCGCTTTTTGCAAAAACAGCAAAAAGTGGTCTTTCGATATTGAACCTGTATGTTAAAATGTTAAATGGGCCTCGTTCGGCTACACGCACCAGTGCGTGGGGGAAAGCCGAAATAGTTGTTGGTAGTTGTTGTAATGTTTGACTGAGGGATGCTATTCGGGGTAAAAACGCTCTACGCACATCCTCGAGCCGTATATGGGTAAATGTTTGTCGTTCTGGAAAATGATTTTTTAACCATTCGACCTCACTGTAATACCCACACTCGTGCAACTACACTACGCAAAGATAATAAATATTATCTATTCTGCAAATTTATTCAGCAAAAAGATGCTTGCCAGTGTGGTTGATATGGCGATTAACGCTGGGTGAAAATAGAAGATATTTGGATGAAATGGTAAATAACGACTTGTGCTATTTGCTACTCTCATCACTCGACGTAATCTCGACGAAAGGGGTATGCCACCAACTAAGCTCTATAAATGTTTACATTTCGCATATTGAGCCAATTTTGAGCTTTTAAGAACATATTATCTGGCTTGTATATGGCCTTTTTAGGTATTTGTACTACCTTCTACTGAGGCAAAAAGGTCTATCTTTGCATCGGAAATTTTAAATATCTTCAGTATGAAATTTAGAAATCTACTTCTACTTCTTGTTGCTGTTGTGTTCTCAGCAACGGCCGAGGCTCAGACAACCGCTGAAAAGGTTAAGTCGTTTGCTGATAAGCATATGAAACTTTCGGGCTACTTGCAGGGTGGCTTCTCGTGGGATAGCGACGCAGGCTCTACATTCTATCTACGACGTGCGCGTGTAAGCCTCACCGGCGACTTCGCACAGGAGAAGTTCGACTATCGTCTTCAGGTGGATATGGCAGGTTCTCCAAAGATCTGCGACCTCTACTTCCGTTACAAGCCTCTCAACGAGCTTAACGTGCAGCTTGGTCAGTATAAGCTCCCATTCTCGCTCGAGAATGAACTATATGGCCCAACAAAGTTTGAGTTTATCGAGTACTCATACCTGACAACTTACCTCGTACGCAATGATGGTAAGTTTGATGGCATCAAGGCTACTGGTCGTGATATGGGTCTTCAGCTCTATGGTGGCTTCATCGAGCGTAATGGCTACAGCATCATCAACTATAATCTAGGTGTATTCAATGGCAGTGGTATCAACAACAAGGATAACAACCGCTCTAAGGATGTTGTTGCTCGCCTTATCATCAAGCCTATCAAGGGTCTCTCGATCTCAGGATCGTATATGTACTCTGAGACTAACGTAGAGCTAGATAAGTATATGAAGGCTCCACGCTGGTCGGTAGGTGCTATCTACGACGTGCGCCACTGGATTGCCCGTACGGAGTTTGCTCAGGCTAACTTCGGCGGTAATATCACAAATGCCTTCTATGCACTTGCGGGCTACCACTTCGAGAAGCCTTGGACCGTAGCGGCTCGCTATGAGTTTATCAACGATGAGCTTCACACGCTCGATCATCAGCGTATCACTCTTGGTGGCGTGTACAAGCCATACAAGTTCTTGCGCCTTCAGCTCAACGCAACATATGAGATGAATGCCCTCAACAAGAAAAATACGTTTGGTGGTAATCTCATGGTATCGGCAATATTCTAAGTCGCATATTATAACCAAATTAGAGATATTATGAAAAAGTTTCTAACCGAAGATTGGGTAGTCACCTTTCTAAGCATTCCCCTGCTTATCTTCGCTGCCTGCGCATCGTTTCTTCCAAACAACGGTATCTCGGTGTCGGCAGATCTTACAGAGCTTAAGGCTTGGGGCGATATCGCAGCATTCTTCGTTATCGCACTCCTCCTGCTGTGGATTGGTAATAAGCTACTCGGTCGCCCTCTTAAGGGCCTTATCCCATCGTTCGTGGTGGTATTTGCCATCGCACTCTTCGCACAGTGGATTGCAAAGATTGATGCCGTGAAGTACTACGGCTTCGAGGCTGTCTTCTTCTCGGTAATCTTTGGCCTTATCATCCGCAATGTGTTCCACATTCCTGAGTGGTTAAAACCAGCTATTCAGGGCGAGTTCTTTATCAAGATCGGTGTTGTATGCCTCGGTGCTACTGTCTTGTTCTCAGACGTTATGAAGTCGGGTGCAGCAGGTCTTATCCAGGCTGTGTTGGTCGTTGGTATCGTATGGTTCTTCGGCTACTGGCTTGCTCGCAAACTTAAGGTGGAGCGTGCCACGGCGATGACCTTGGCAAGTGGTTGTTCGATATGTGGTGTATCGGCTTGTATCACCGCAGCAGGTGTTGCAGGAACAGATAAGAAGCAGCTATCGTATATCATCTCTGTTGTGCTTATCATCGTAGTGCCTATGATTTATCTTATGCCTTGGTTGGCTAAGCTCGTAGTGCCTATGGTTGTCGATGACCCAGCTATCCAGAACGAGATTATCGGTGCGTGGATTGGTGGTACTATCGACACTACGTCGGGTGTAGGTGCATCGTCGGAGATGGCTGGCGAGGTGGCGCAGAAGACCGCTATCGTGGTTAAGGCTACGCAGAATGTGCTTATCGGCGTTGTGGCATTCTTCATCGCTTTGTACCTCTCAACACGTTCGGGCGAGGGTAAGAAGTCGAGCCGTCCATCACTGGGTATCGTATGGGAGAAGTTCCCTAAGTTTATCCTTGGTTTCGTGATTGCTTCGGCAGTGTTCAGTATTCTTCAGGCTGAGGATCTACTCACGCTCAACGCTAAGGGTAAGATCGTCGAGACATCAATGGCTAAGAACTTCTCTACGTTCTTCTTCTCGCTCTCGTTCGTATGTATCGGTATGGATACACGCCTTAAGGATATTATCTCGCGCGAAAACCGCAACGCTTTGTGGGCGTTCCTTGGTGCTCAGACATTTAACATCTGTGTTACGTTCCTTATCGCTTGGCTTATGTTCGGTGTTGTTAAGCCTGCCGTATGGCCTACCGAGGCTAAGGCTGCAGAGCCAAAGGTTGAGGCCGCTGCGCCCCAGACAAATGCACTCACAATACCTGTTGAGCCAGCAGCTGCCGAGACAGATGTTGAGGTGGTAGAGTTTGAGAAGTTGGAGAACCAGGAGGTTGCAACAGATGAGAACGCTCCAGTGGCTGAGTCAGCCAAATAGTTGCAATCTTATAATCTAAACAGTAGATGAGAGCACTTGCGAGTGCTCTCATCTGCTGTTTATAGTTCCAGCTCAAGTTGTTGATAATCATAGAGGTTCTTTACGGGGCAGCCGAGAGCTCGGGCATAGCTCACCGTATAGCCTGTACCACTGGGCTTGCCATTCCACCAGGCGACGACCATATCGGCCCCCTCGACAAGGCGTTTGTTGCGATCCTGATATACGCCCGTGTAGTACTCTTTGGCGATGTACTCCACGTAGTCGGCACGATTTAATATCTCGTTGTAGAGTCTACGATCTGTGTCACTCATATGTAGCGAAAAACTGGGGTAGGGGATGTAGAGCTCAAGACGTATATCCTCGCATTTAGACTTTAGGCCGAGTATGACAAGTGCGGCAGCGATGTCGAAGCCCTCAGCCATACCCGCTCTGAAGATGCGTGCCCCTTCGGCTACAAGGCTCTCCACGCAGTCAAGCACTGTGGCGTCGTGCGTGCGGTTATAGCTGCGATGGCCCGTGAAGGCGATGGTGCGTGGTGTGTGGGTGTGAGTCATAGTACAAAGATAGTGAAATTTTTGTTACTTTGATTTTTTGGCGTAGACTTTGCTCCGATGATGGGTGTACAACGTTTAACACATTTAGTTATGAAACACTCATCATTATGTTTGCTCTCGGCATTGGGCGGTGCTCTTGTCGGGGCTATGGTAGCGATGCTTGTCACCCCTCAGTCGGGTAAGGAGCTACGTGGTAAGATTCGTGAGGCTATCGACGATGCTCGTGAGCGTATGTGCTCAACGAAGGACGGTGCAGTGTGCGACTGCGACAAGTAGTGCTAACTCTCTATCTGTGATGCTACTATGCCGTTAATGCTCTTTATTCTCGCGGCCCTTATGGGCCTTCTGATGCTGAGTGCTGCGTGTGCCACGTGGCTGGCTGAGATGTTTGGAAGCCTTGTTGTTGCCATCGTTGTCGTAGGTGTGGTCTACGTGGTGATTGCTGCTGTGCTCTACTTTGTGGCCATACACTCCACGCTACGTCAGTGGCAACGTCGGCTTGATACGGTCTACGACGTGAGCCTTACAGTAGAGATACTCTATCGGCAGGTGGCAGGGTTTGTTAAAAAGATATTGGGAGGCGACTAACCTCCCAATGCTTTTATCTACACGGTGTTATGTTATTCTGCGAGGTGCTCTATGAGGGTTTTGATGCCTATGGCGATAAGCACCACGCCACCCAGTATGCCAGCCTTAGAGCCTAACTTTGAGCCTATGACACGGCCGAGATATAGTCCTGAGGCCGAGAGCAGGAAGGTTACAATGCCGATTACTGCGGCGGCAACCCATATGTTGGCATTAACAAAGGCGAGTGTTATGCCCACCACCAGTGCGTCGATGCTTGTTGCCACTGCCATAAGAGCCATAATGCGTGGCGAGAAGTTGTCGTTGTGGTTCTCCTCATCGCCCCAGATGGCCTCACGTATCATGTTAAGGCCTATGAGTAGCAGCAGGCCGAAACATATCCAGTGGTCGATGGATACAACTATATCGGAAAACGATATGCCAAGACCATAGCCGATGATGGGCATAAGCGCCTGAAAGGCCCCAAACCAACTTCCCGTAGCTATTGCGTGTCGTGGCTTTATCTCCTTGAGCGTAAGGCCCTTGCCTATGGCCACTGCCGTAGCATCCATAGCCAGTCCAAAGCCCAAAAGTATCATCTCAACAATTCCCATATATTATCTATTGTAGTCATCAAGAGCTGGTGTTGTAGCGCCCTTATCGTCGAAGAGCTTGCTCGGCATAGAAGAGCCTCCCCCGTCTGCACTATATCGTGGGCTGTGCCATATACCACAATCACCTCTCGATGTACGTGTGGTATCGATGATTATACTCCAGCAATACTCTTGAGTTGAGCAATCTCCTCGGCCCAGCGGCTCTCGTCGGGGGTCTCCAATACCAGAGGAATATTATCAAATCGTGGGTCTGAGGCTATGTAGCGGAAGCACTCCCAGCCAATCTCGCCCTCGCCCAGTGGTGAGTGGCGGTCTATGCGGCTACCTAAGGGGCGCATAGCGTCGTTGAGGTGCATACCACGCAGGTATTTGAAACCTACCACACGCTCAAACTCGGCGAATGTGGCATCGCACGCCTCACGTGTGCGCAGGTCGTATCCCGCAGCAAACGAGTGGCACGTGTCGAGACATACGCCCACACGGCTCTTATCCTCGATGCGGTCAATGATGTATGCCAAATGCTCGAACTTAAAGCCGAGGTTTGAGCCCTGTCCTGCGGTATTTTCCAAGACTGCTGTAACGCCATTTGTGCGCTCTAAGGCCATATTTATCGACTCGGCGATACGGCGTAGCGACCCCTCCTCATCGATGCGCTTGAGGTGGCTTCCGGGGTGGAAGTTAAGGCGGTCGAGGCCGAGAAGTTCGCAGCGGCGCATCTCCTCGAAGAACGACTCACGTGACTTCTCGAGTCCATCTTCGTCGGGGTGTCCGAGGTTGATAAGATAGCTGTCGTGGGGCAAAACCTGATGTGCGCCATAGCCGGCACGCTCCATAGCCTTGCGGAAAGTGTCAATCTGCTGTGGTGTGAGGGCTGGTGCTACCCATTGGCGCTGATTTTTAGTAAATAGCGCAAATGCTGTTGCCCCTATGCTTTGCGCATTGCTCACGGCGTTCTCAACACCGCCCGATGCGCTTACGTGTGCTCCAAAATATTTCATATGTCAATATTATAGTTATAACCCTACAAATATAGTAAAAAGTTATGACTTTTCACCACGTGAGACCTACTTTGATGTAGGAGGAAGTTGTAGTAGGAGCGTCATTATGACGCCAAATATAGGAAATTATTTCGATTTTCAACTCTCGTGATTCTATGCCACCCGCTCTTGTGCTACTCTTGCTGCACTATTGCTTTTAGTTGCTCGATAATTGGTTTAATCTCTTCTGCAAACGCCTTGTCGTGCTTTTCAAGACCCACAAGCGATTTCTCAAGATAGATTAGTGCATTGCCAAAATCTTGAGTTCCCCCATAGGATACAGCCACATAAAGATATTGCCATGCCAAATCTATACTATCATTGGGCAATATCTTTTCGTATATCTCTTTAGCCTTATTGAAATACTCTAAGGCAGTATCGTATTGAGATTTACTATAATATACCCCTCCAATATTATTATATGTCGCAGCTAAATCGGGATGCTGTTGATCTAATACTTCCTCCCTTATCTCTCGAGCCTTGTTATGATACGCCAAAGCATTATCGTATTCGCCTTTTCTATTATATACCAATCCAATATTATTATA
>JAFQTX010000032.1 GCA_017408825.1 Alistipes sp. | reverse complement strand
GCATAATCTAATCTTTTTTGGTTACAAAATTAGTTATCAGCGAGTTATACATTGATATGCAAACTAACGCAGAACGATGAAACGTGACGACACAAAGAAAAACTTTACTGCATTATCGGGTAATGACTTGGCAACCGTTCTATTTCATAACCTTGCGTTTCTTTGCTAAATTGCCATTGTTACTATTTCCGAGGTCTTCAACTTAATGCGTTATGGTTCAGTTCAAAACGCAGAATTTTACCTTTTTTGCTCCGAGAACCGTAATTTTTTAGAAAAAATTTGCTGAGAATTGAGATAAAATCACTATCTTGCGCACAAATAAAATAGATAAAGTAACAAGGGGGCAACAATCAAAATGTAAGTTGTTGAATACCAATATCTATTTTTGGGGCGTTAGATGTTTAGGTCGCAGGCCTAACCACAACGAAGATTTAGGACTGAGAATAATTATTAACTAAAACACATTATTGAACCATGAAAAAGTTTATGTTTTTGATGATGGCCCTTGTCATGGGCTTCACAGCATCGGCACAATCACTTCCAGATGTTAAGGTTGAGAATCAGGAGGGCAAGGTAGTATCTATCAAGGAGATTGTTGATGGCACCCCTATGATCATCTCTTTCTGGTCTACAACATGCAAGCCATGTATCATGGAGCTTAACGCTATCTACTCTAACCTCGACGAGTGGTTGGAGGAGGCAGACTTCAAGGTAGTAGCAGTATCTGTTGATGATGCTCGTTCAGTAAGCCGCGCACGTGGTATGGTTGCTAACTGGGATGGCTACACTTGTCTTTTCGACAAGAACCAGGATTTGAAGCGTGCTATGAACGTGAGCCTCACACCACACACCTTCGTTGTTGATGGCAATGGCAATATCGTAGCATCACACTCTGGCTACACTCCAGGTAGCGAGCAGAAGCTCTTCGAGGAGATTAAGGCGCTTAAGTAATTTTTACGAAACAACTCTTAACAAAGGGAGTCACCTCATCGTGGCTCCCCTTGTGACAGAATATAAACTTTCATATATGAAGAAATTTTTACTCTTTATCGGCGTTTTGGTTGCCGCTACATTAGCTACTAACGAGGCCTCAGCACAGATTCAGGTGGGCAAGGGTCAGATCTCAGTAGCATTGGAGAGCAACAACACATACTACGCAAAGGATAAGACACTTGAGGATGTTGGTCTTATCAAGCCAGAGGAGCGTGTTCGTGGCGACTTTGGTTCTAATGACTACCTCAAGGTAGACTATCGTCTCGGTCGTTTCTCGGCAGGTGTTCAGGTTGATGGCTACCTTCCTGGCCTCTATGGTTATGACCTCTATACCTTCCAGCAGCGTGATTCAAAGCTCTCAGCCTTCATCACCAAGTATGTTCAGTGGGAGGATCAGAATTGGGGTGTACGCCTTGGCGATATATACGAGCAGTTCGGTAGTGGTCTTATCTTCCGTACTTATGAGGATCGCAACCTCGGCTTTAACAACTCGTTGGCCGGTGCTCGTGCCTACTACAACTTCAACAATATGGTTAATGTCAAGGTGTTGGCTGGTCTTCCACGTCTCTACGATATCCGTGTCAATAACCCTGTTTGGGGTGCTGACCTCTCGCTCTCAATCTCTGATATGGCAGGTTGGTACGATGGTATGATATCTATCGAGGGTAGCTACGTTGGTCGCTACCTCAATACAAAATCTCCTCGTGATGGTTTTGAATCAACGTTACTAAATATGGTTTCGGGCCGTGCGAACTTCGAGTACAAGGGTTTCTCATTCCGAGGTGAGTACGCAGCAAAACTCAACGAGGATATATTCCATGCATCATTCCCAAATTCAAAAGGCTCTGCTGTGGTTATCGACCTCGGCTATAACTACAAGCGCTTCTCAGCATCAGCAACCTTCCGTCGTCAGGAAAATATGAACACAAATATCATGTTAACTGACCCAGCAATAGGTGGTGGCAACACATTTGTATACATACCTATACTCACCCGCCAGCACACATATTCTCTTGCCAATCTTAACCCATACACAAGTTGTACATCACATGTAGGTGGAGAAATTGGTGGACAGATTGATGTGTACTACTCATTACGCAATCCTAAGGTACGTAGCAAGTATTGGAACTTCCACGCAAACTTCTCAATGTTCAACACATTGGATCATTATAAGTATGACATCTTTACTTGGGAGCCAACTATGGAGATCAAGGGTCGCAATGCCTGGATAGAATTTAATGTAGACGTTGAGAGACAGTGGAATAAACAGCTTAAAACCACCTTCTTGTATGCATTCCAACGCTGGGATCAGGCTCTTGCTAAGTCAGATGACCCAAATGAGCATTATTGCACATCACATATTTTCGTAGGTGATGTAACATACAAGATTAACAAAAGACACTCTATACGTGTTGAGGCTCAATACCTCTCATCAGAGGATTATCAAGGCGATTGGGTGGCAGGAACTATCGAGTATAACTTCGCACCAAAGTGGAGTTTCTTCGTAAGTGATATGTGGAACTGTGAGGCTATGGGTGATCCAAATCACGATGCCGACTACGACAACTACTTTGATTTAGAGAACTGGGATGACGTGCCAGGAGAGAATCTACTCTTGCACTACTACCAGGTGGGTGCAAGCTTCACACACAAAAGTCTCCGTGCTATATTGTCATATGGACGTAACCGTGCGGGATATGTTTGCTCAGGAGGTAGTTGCAGATACCAGCCTGCATACACAGGAGCCAACCTCTCGATAACCCTCTCATTCTAAGCAATAATAGTAATAAAAGAGTATGAGAATTACTAAGTTTTTAGCATTTATCGCCGCAGCCGCAACCCTTGCAGTGGGTTGTGGTGGCGACGGTAATGATGGTGATAACCCAGCAACAGGAGGCGCAACACTCAAGGCTCATGTGCAATCCTTGGAGGTTAACAACCCAATTGCATTTAAGGTTATTGCCGATGATGGCACAGACATTACAGCAGAGTCTACCATCTACGACAAGACTCACGACTTTGTAGAGGTGTCTAATCCATTTACCCCTACCGAAGATGGCAAGTATGAGTTTTATGCCGTATCAGGTAATATCATTACCGCTGCAATTGAGGTAATGGTACTGCCATCAATCCCTGCACTTCCCGAGGATGCAAACCAGTCAAGCACTGAGTTTAAGCACCGTATCTTGCTCGTAGACCATACGGGCAATACCTGTGGCTACTGCCCTCAGATGATGCTTGCTCTTAAGGAGGTCTCGGAGACTGGCGACTACCACTCAAAGTACTACGAGGCTATGTCTCACAGCTACGCACCGAGCGACCCTGCTACATCTCCAGCTGCAAACTCTATCTCGAGCTACTTTAGCGTTAAGAACTACCCAACGCTTACCTACAACTTTGCTTACTCTACCTCATCGAGCTACAATGCCGAGCATATCAAGCAGCAGATCGATGCACTGTGGAAGGAGTCAGCAGATGCAGGTATCGCAGCATCGGCAAGCCTTGCCACAAACTCTGTAGTGGTGAATGCCGAGGTCAAGGCAGCTGTTGAGAACGACTACCGCATCACCGCTTGGTTGTTGGAGGATGGTATCGAGGCTAAACAGACTAACGGCAATGAGGCGTGGATGAACATCCACGACAACGCTATCCGTCAGGCTGTAACAACCAATCCTATCTCAGGCAAGGAGCTTGGCACTATCAAGGCTGGCGAGAAGGCTTCACTTGCAATGTCGCTCGAGATTTTAGGCTCAAAGTGGAATCGTGACAACTTCAAGGTTATGGTTATTGCCTCGGCAAAGAACGACAAGGGTAAGTTTGAGGTTGTGAACGTCGCTATCTGCCCTGTTGGCGGCAGCGTAGCCTACGACTACAAATAGAAGAGAATTATTCAATAAATTAAAGTTAAACCAATTAAAACCTTAAAAACACTATGAAACTAACAAAGTTTTTTGCAATGCTTGCTTGCGCAGCACTTGCTTTTGTAGGTTGCGAGACTACTGATGATGGCACAGATCAGGGCGGCAACGCTACTGGTGACCTTGTTCTCTCAGCTGACAAGACAGTTATCGAGCTTGGTGGTACTGTAAACTTCACAGTAGAGCAGAAGGATGAGACAACTGGTCAGATGGTAGACGTAACTAAGGATGTTACTCTCTACGATGCAGACCTTAACAAGCTCTCTAACCCATTTACCCCAACAACAAGTGGTGCAATCAACGTAACTGCTACTAAGGGTAAGTACACATCAAACACTTTGACTATCACCGTTATGGCTCAGATGCCTGGCGTTCCTGCTGACCCAGAGCCAGAGAACCTCGCATTCAACCACAGAGTCGTTCTTATCGACCACACTGGCGTTGGCTGCGGCTACTGTCCTGCGGCTACAGATCAGCTTAGAAATTTAGCAAAGACTGAGTGGCACAAGCACTACAACGAGGTAACTTGCCACGCAGGAACATTCTCTGGTGGTGACCCTGCTAACTCAGCTGCTGCAAATGCTCTCAATCAGTTCCAGAATAGTCTACACGCTGGCGCAAAGCCTGTAATCTGCTTCAACTTCTACACTAAGTCAAATGGTTGCAGCGCAACTGCTATGCAGGCTGTATTGCAGGAGAAAGTTAATAAGGATGGCGCTGATGTTGGTATCGCAATGGCTGTAGAGGGCGACAACACAAACATCTACTGCGCAGCTCAGGTTAAGGCTAAGGAGTCTAAGGAGTACAAGGTTGTAGCATGGTTGCTCGAGAGCAACATCTACTCTCCTAACCAAAGTAGTGCTACTCAGGACTACCACAGAATCTACAACTTCGCACTACGTAACATCTCTGGCGAGTACTCTAAGGTTAATGTTGCCGGTGAGTCTATCGGCGTTCTTGAGGAGGGTCAGACTTACGACTGCGCATTCACTCTTCCTATCGTATCTTCAAAGTGGACTTGGGAGAATATGGGCGTTCTTGTAATCGTATCTGCTAAGGATTCTAACAACCGCTGGGATGTTGTTAACTCAGCATATTGCTCACTTGAGGATAAGTCTAAGGCTTACGAGTACGTTGAGTAATCAACCGTCACAAGGTCATAAAACCAATAAAGGGTCGTTCATTACGGAACGACCCTTTATTATTTAGCAATGGACTCTTTAATCAGAGAAATTGGGCTGGATGGGACATACTTGACGTATTTCCCATTCGGGCTTTTGACTGAAGTGCCGCAGTAGTGCCACCATCACAAGGAAGAACAAATTTCTTGTCAGAGTGGTGCTAATTTGCTGCCGATTAAGAGATTGGGCTGGATGGGACATACTTGTGTGTATTTTCCATTCAGCCCAATGATTGAGGTGGCGAAGGAGCGCCACTATCACAAGAAAGAATAAATTTCTTGTCAGAAGGGTGCCGAGTGCTACACTCGGCAAAAATGCCACCGATGGGTAGTACTTGGCGTACGTCCCATTGGTGGCATTTTTTGTTAGGGGCCGCAATCGACCCCTTATCACAAGAAATTAGTACCTTTCTCTACCTTATCCTTAGCATAGTCCAACGTGATGCGTAGCTCCTTACTCTCGCCCTCAGGCATATCGAACATCACATCCATCATGATAGCCTCGCAGATAGAGCGCAAGCCACGAGCACCGAGCTTATACTCCAAAGCCTTATCAACGATATAGTCCAACACATCATCGTCAAACTTGAGCTCTATGCCATCGAGCGACATCAACGTCTCATACTGGCGGATGATAGAGTTACGTGGCTCGGTGAGTATCGAGCGCAACGCCTCACGCCCCAATGGCTCCATATAGGTGAGCACCGGCAGACGACCCACAAGCTCAGGGATAAGACCATACGAGCGGATATCCTGAGGCAGGATATACTTCATAAGGTTCTTCTCATCGACCCTCTGGCGCAGTGTCGAGCCATAGCCGATAGCCTTGGTATTCATACGCTGCGCAATCTTCTTCTCAATGCCATCGAACGCTCCACCGCAGATAAACAAGATATTGGTGGTATTAACCTGGATATACTGCTGATCGGGGTGCTTACGGCCACCCTGAGGTGGTACATTAACAACAGAGCCCTCAAGAATCTTAAGCAACGCCTGCTGCACACCCTCGCCCGAAACATCACGAGTGATTGATGGATTATCTCCCTTGCGAGCAATCTTATCAACCTCATCGATAAAGATGATACCTCGCTCGGCAGCCTCCACATCGTAGTCGGCGGCCTGAAGCAGACGTGAGAGAATGCTCTCTACATCCTCGCCAACATATCCCGCCTGGGTGAGTGCCGTAGCGTCCACAATAGTGAAAGGCACATTGAGCAGACGTGCTATGGTGCGTGCCATAAGCGTCTTTCCCGTACCCGTAGGGCCTACAAGAACGATATTCGACTTATCAAGCTCTACATCAGTACTCTTACCCTTAGATAGCAGACGCTTATAGTGGTTATACACCGCTACGGACATATACCTCTTGGCGGCATCCTGGCCAATAACATACTGATCTAAGAAGCTCTTAATCTGAGCAGGGCGCATAACATCCTCCTTCGTTAGAGGCTTAAAGCGGCTCTTGCCACCCTTCTTGCCCTTGTTAGGCTGAGCAACAATGTCGTGATCGAGAAGCAACTGATAGCCGTGCTCGATACAGCTGCTGCATATCATCGAGCCATCGACGCCGTTGAACATTAGGGGTGCCTGATCCGCAGGAGTACCACAAAATGAGCATACTCCACCCATTCGCTCACCACCCTTTCGTGATTTCTGTGTCATCTAACTTTCGGTTTTCGTTTCCTTACTTACGCTTCGTGAGCACATTGTCGATGAGGCCGTACTCCTTAGCCTCAGCTGCCGTGAGCCAATAGTCACGATCGGCATCGGCCTCAATCTTCTCGACACCCACGCCAGAGTGTGCCGACAAAATATCATAGAGCTCACGCTTGGTCTTAGCAATCTCACGTGCAGTAATCTCGATATCCGATGCCTGACCCTGAACACCACCCAATGGCTGATGAATCATAACACGTGAGTGTGGCAGTGCCGAACGCTTGCCCGCAGCACCCGCCGTAAGCAATACAGCACCCATAGATGCCGCCATGCCGGTACATATTGTAGCCACGTCGCACGACACGAGCTGCATAGTATCGTAGATGCCCAAGCCTGCCGACACCGAGCCACCAGGAGAGTTGATATATAGCTGAATATCCTTTTCAGAGTCGGTCGATTCAAGGAACAAGAGCTGTGCCTGAATGATGTTGGCCGCATCGTCGTAGATTGGCGCACCAAGGAAGATGATACGATCCATCATAAGACGTGAGAAGACATCCATGGTCGCCACATTGAGCTGTCGCTCCTCGATGATTGTTGGCGACACATAGCCCGTGGCCTGGGCACGAAAGTCGTGCAAGGTCATTGAGTTGATGCCACAGTGTAGGCGGGCAAACTTATCAAATTCTTTCATTTTGCAATATTGTAAAGTGCTCTCTATGGAGCAATTATAGTGCTAAAAAAAGACGAATCCCGAGCTTCTCGCCGCAAGGATTCGTCTATTGGGTTGCTCTTTAGTCCGAGCGGAGTGCAGAGTGCTAATTAAGCAAGCTCCTGGGCGAGCTTAGCGAAGTCGTCAGCCGAAACAGCCTTCTCGGTAACCTTCACCTTGCCACGGATATACTCAACAACCTTCTCCTCGTAGAGCTTCTCATAGATCTTCTGCAACTGCTCCTTGTTGTCCATGATCTGCTTTGCAAAGTTCTCAAGCATGTCAGCAGGTGCTGATGGCATACCATACTGAGCAAACTGCATCTGTGCAAACGACATAGCCTCAGCCTTAGCATCCTCCTGCGACACCTTCAAGTCACCCTCAGTGATGAAGTGCTTCTGGAGATAGTTCCAAGTAAACATCTTGAGGAATGGCGCAAAGTCCTTCTCAATATCCTCACGTGAGAACTTACCCTCGTTGATGACATACAACCATCTCTTCAAGAACTCCTCAGGCATCTGCAACTGAGCCTTCTCGATGATGAAGTTGCGGATTGTGTTTACGAACATAAAGTCAGTCTCACGCTTAAGCTCGCGCTCAATCTCCTCATCGAAGAACTTATCGAGCTCCTCCTCGTTGGTAACGTTACCTGCGGGGAATGCCATCTTGAAGAACTCCTCGTTAAGCTCAGGATCAGCAAAACGGCGAATCTTAGTGATCTCCAACTCGAACTCTGGGTTGATGCTCTCCAACTCGTTCTCCTTAACCGAGAGAACTGCAGCACGCTGCTCAGGCTTCTTGTAAAGCTCGTTGATGTTTACCTTAGTCTTGTAGCCTACCTTCTTGTTCTTCCAAGCCTTACGCTCCTCCTCAGTCATCGAGATAAGACCTACGTAAGCCTCCTCGATACGCATATCGCCATTGTCCAAAGTTACGTTCAAGGCCTCATCGTTAGCTACCTTATCAACCTCTACAAGACGGCCGTAGCGACGCAAGTAGTTCGAACGGTAGTCGTTGTGCATCTTCTTATCAACCTTGATCTTGGTGTAGGTAACCTTATCCTTAGCCGAGAGCTCAACGTCGATCTTTGGAGCCTCGCCGAACTCGAATACGAACTCAAACTCTGTGTTGTTGTCGAAGTCGAAAGCACCCTGCTCCTCTGATGGGATGATATCACCTACGTAGTCGATATTCTCCTTCTTAAGGTACTCGAAAGCTGAGTTTGAAGCCAAGTGGTACGACTGCTCAGCAACAACGTGCTTGCCATACATCTTCTTAACAATGCCCATAGGCACCATACCTGGACGGAAACCAGGAACATTTGCCTTGCGCTTGTACTCGCGCAACTGGCTCTCAACGGCCTGACCATAGTCAGCCTCATTAACGACGATCTTCAAAAGCGAAACACCGCCATCACGCTGTTCTCTTGTAATGTTCATAATCAGTATCTTATTTTATTGTTACTTATCCTCTTCGAGCGGAGCCTACGCTAAATTAGTATGTAGGCATATAGTCGTGCAAAGGTATAAAAAAAATCATAATACGCAAAATTTTTATCGTCTGCACCTATCATAGATAGATATCAAAAGAGGATTACGTCATCATATCATGTATAATTATCGTAAAACTGGGTCTAAAATTTCGGTTATTGTCGAAATCTGCGTATCTTTGCACGTAAGATGATACTCGACGTTGCACGACATAAATTCTACGAGGGACTTATCTACCTCTTCCTGCTCGCCATCCTTGGGGTGGTGTGTAGCTTCGTGGGCGTGGGCGACAATATTGCTGAAGCGACAGCAGCCTCGGCACCACTGCAACCCATACTGCGTGACTTTATGCTCGAGCACCCCGTGATTGCATCAATCATTGCGTTAGTGCTGATTATGGCCACGTCGCTACGCCTCACACGCACAACAATCATTCACTCGCTGTTCTCGACCGGTTCGCTGGCAACAATGTCGCTGAGCGCCGTGGTAATTCTCGGCATAGGACTGCACGGCAATATACTATCAACACTGGCCATAGGCTACCTTCTTGCCGAGACCATCAATCGCATATGCTACTGCGTGAGTCCTGAGCCCCAGCTACACTATATGTTCACTGCACATATGGCCTTAGGTGCTATGCCGCTATTCGATAGCTCGATGCTGGCACCAGCGCTCCTGGCACCACTTATCATCCTTGTGTCGAACAAAAAACCACGCGAGATTGTTGTGGCCATCATCGGCCTGCTGCTACCAACATTCACATACTGTTACATAAACTGGTGTCTTGGGTTCGGATTTATTGACGTGACACTCGATATGTGGTACGGAATGATCACTCCATCGGGCCTTGCCGACGTGAACTACCTGACGCTGCCACGACTTATTATGTTAGGCGCAGTGCTCTTCGTGCAGATATGTACATCACTCATCTTCCATAACGATCGACTATCGCTATCGCTCACATCACGCCAGATATGGATGATGCTCCAGCTCTTTGTAGCGCTACTCACAATATGCTTCGTGCTACTCCCCTCGACAAGCCCCGCATCGTTTATGTGTATCGGTTTATGCATATCTATTATGGCCCCACTACTATTCAATCGAATCGAGGGCGTAGCATCAATGATCGCATTTTATGCCCTTCTCGGCATCGCAATATGGGCAATTTAACACGCATACATATGCAATAATAGTCGTATATTCGGACAAAATATGCAACTTGTTCGAAATTATATCTAAAAAATTTGTTTTTAACAAAAATGTTTGTAACTTTGTAGTGCAAACAGAGGGCAATGGGTGCACATCTCGAATAATTCTCATGGACACACCAATTTTTTTTTACTCATTGTTCTCAAATTCTCATTAACCTAACTAACGGAGGAGACCATCTGTGAAGACGTCTCCTCCAATCTTTTTACCCCGATGCAACCTAATGCACCTATTTATTCAACTCCGAAGTGCGGATCGTAGCCTTACCCATCGACACAATGTTTACATCATCGGCCGTACCGCTATAACATATCGTTCCTGAACCTACGGATGTCAAATCGAGTTTATGACAGTTGACATCAAGGGTGATGTTATCAATTCCTGAGCTGGTGTGCTCAATACTCTTTGCCGTAGTGCTGCCGTCGAGGAGCAAAAATCCCATATTGGTAATCACAAGGTTGTTGGTATTCCAATGCTTTACTTTGTATGTAGAGGTGCTATTGCTGAGAATTTCGATTTTAGAGTCGGCCGAAATACTCTCAGCCACAATAGACATTGTGCTATTGCTGATAATCTGTAACCACGAGTGAAACCTGTCGCACTCCACCTCAAGATCCATATCTGCTGTGGCAATGATAGAGCGTAGCTTCGAGGTTGAGAGCTTCACAATGATGGGTGTCTTAGGCGAGATTACCGTACTCTTGGGCATAGCATCCTTCTTAGGAGCAATGATAAGCCGTATGCCATCCATCACTCGACAGTCGAGCCACTCCTCCTCTTGCTTAGGGTAGCTAATCTCTATGCTACCCTCATCACCTTCAACGAGCTTTATATCAACAGGGAGGCTTGATACTATCTCGCATAGCATAGGAGCGCTTAGATTAATGCTCCTATACTCAATATCGTTAATTGCGCTAAACGTAACTGAGCCACTTGTAGAGGTAACTATTCCTACCGTTTGCTGCGACTGAGCGCTATATGCTAAGGCAGTAAAGAGTAATACTGCAACCAATATCTTCTTCATAATCAAATGTTTTAACAGTTAGACGAGTTATTCTTCACGATAAATTGTCTGGGCATATACCGTAATCATCGAACCTCCAACCGAGAGGTTATAGATACGCTTAGGCTTTGTCCAGATAGCCGTTACAGTGTATAGTGAGCCATTCTCATCATACTCCCATACATCGGCATTGTCACGCTCTGCCTTGAAGGCCTCGATAAACTCCTTGACAAGAGCCTTGTTGTCGATAGCCGAGAACTCCTGCACACGCTTTATAATCTCGCCAGTCTGCGGATCACGCTTTACTGCCGAGCGATAGGTTATACCATAGCGATTGCCCGAGATATCACGAGACAACAACTCATCAATCTTCTGCTGCGCACTACTCTGGGTAATACCCGCAACGAGTAGTGCTACAATTATTAATAGCTTTTTCATCTTGAAAGTGTTTATATTCAACTTATTAACAGCGCTGTCATCCTAAATGTCTGCCCACGCAAGCAGCTCATCTGCCTTTGCCTCAAGCTCATCGGCACGACACAGAACCATCTTAATATCGCTCTCGATATGCTCTACATTATCATAGCGAACACCATTTTCGACTATGTAGCTACCCTCATAAATGTTTATTGACTCGCCACTCTTGGGCCATAGCATCACTACCGCCACCACAATAGCGGCTACTGAGGCTGTTGCGACAAATAGCCGGCTAAGAGTTATACGACGTCGTGCAGGCTTTTGTGGTGCAGACGACATATCCACAACACCCTCGGGCATTCCAGCAGCATACCATGCAAACATCTCCTTTAGCTCTGCCCACTCCTCAGGCACGTCAGCCGAGGCAAACCACTCGTAGAGCTGTTGCTCCTCGACGTTAGTTGTGCGCCCGCCGAGGAACTTTTCGATTAGCTCTTCTATATGCTTAAGGTCATTCATCGCTCTTAGTTTTAAATTTTTGAAGTATCGCACGCCTTGCACGACTTAGGTTTTGGTATATTGCATCACTACTTATCTGTGTTACGGAGGCGATATCTTCGACCTCCATACCCTCGATATGCTTTAGCCGTAATATGAGTTGCTGCTTTGCTGGCAGCGTATCAATAATTTCAATCAACTCGCTAAATGCATTATCATCAGAGGTTGGCTCCTTAATTGTTCGCTCATTAAGTTCAACACTCGGATGCCTGCTACTACCTCGCAACACATTTAATGACATATGTTTAACAACCACTATTGCTAAAGCATCGACGCTACGATAGCTGTCAAGCCTATCACGCATCACGAATAACTTTAACAATGCATCCTGGACGACATCCTCAGCTACATGGTCGCTGCGAACATAGCGACGTGCAGTAGCGAGTAGCTGCCCACGACTGCGTTCAGCAAATATTTCAAACTCTCTGTTGGTCATTGCAACTCTGTATCTACACCTAAGACACCAAATATGCGATTTTCTGACATCAAAGATAAAAAATTTAGGATTAATGCGCAGATGACACCAATATTCACATGCCGCTGAGATATATTATTTGCCAATAGTACCAATGTTCACATGCGTAGGAGGAGGTCTGCTATCCAACTGTGGATTAGTCAAGAAATCAATGGGGCAAGATATTGGGATATACGCTGATTAGGGTTGGTGGACTCGTATTCTAAGAAAATAAGAGATTACGAAGTTGGGTATCAGCTGTTGTTTCGGCCGCTGGCGCTTTGGCCGTAACCATCTTAATTGTCTTACGGTCTCATTGTCTTTATTTCGGCTGAGTCTGAAAATTATGTATGATATTCCAAGTCCTAAGGTTGCCACTTGCTACATGGGTATACTTTTATATACCCGTGTAGAAAGTGTGTGTCATTCTCAAAACAATGAGGGATAGCAGGTGTCATTCGGAACGCAAGGAAGAATCTCTCGGGGTGTAATATGGAAAGTGATATCCTCGAGATCTTTCGCTTAGCACTCAAGATAACAAGGAGAAGATTCAAAATTTCCGCTTAACTTTTCTAATCCCCCACCAGAATTTTACAGTGAACCACAAAAGCCGCCCCGATATATATACTATTTTGACTAATTGGGGCTCACTGTAAATATAAGACCATTAGGACCATTAAGACATTACGAGATCGGGTATCACACAGTGGTTTCGGCCGTTGGTGCCGTTGGTCGTTGGTGCTTTGTCCGTAACCGTCTTAATTGTCTTACGGTCTTATTGTCTTAATGGTCCTAATGCTCCTAAAAGAATTGAGCTGCCCACCTGGTTTCAGACTGATCGCTAATGATCCCAACAACTCTGCCATAGGCATACTGCACAGATGCGAGCTGGCTATGAGTGCGTATATGCTGATATACACAAAAAAAAGCCTCCCTTATCAAAGGGAGGTATGGAGGGATTGTATATATGGCTGGCGGCATAATAGCCGACTCTGCAAGCCGATGATAAGGATTCGGCTTAAATAAAAAAAAAGCCGAACCCTTATCGGATTCGGCTTGAAGAGGCGGCTACCTACTCTCCCACCTAAATAGGCAGTACCATCGGCGTTAGTGAGCTTAACTTCTCTGTTCGGAATGGGAAGAGGTGGAACCTCACTGCTATAACCACCTAAAGAACTTTGTTTTACTTGGTTTGT